>CAMDMC010000017.1 GCA_945901825.1 Bordetella parapertussis | reverse complement strand
GCCTCGTTAATTCAGCGAAGGACGCGGCAAGCGCTATTCGGTGCTCATTTCGTATTCAAGGCCTTAGGAGAATACTGAATGAAAAAGCATCTTATTGCTGCTGCTGTGGCCGGAGCCCTGGCTGTTCCCGCAATGGCGCAGGTTACGATCGGCGGCTACGTGGAAGCTGGTTATCAAAGCCTTACTCTAGACGGCGACGCCTCCACCGAAACGAACAACGAAGCAAAAGCCCTGGCAGGTACCGGTGTTTTTGGTTCTAGTCGTCTCGTTTTCAGCGGCTCGGAAGATCTTGGCGGCGGCCTCAAGGCTGGCTTCCGATTGGAGTCCACTCTTGATGTCGTTAATGGCCGCCTGGGTGCCAGCACTCTTGGTGCATCTACGGGTAGTGGCACCGGTGAGCTCTTTAATCGTGGTGCCGAAATCATGCTATCCGGCGGCTTTGGAATGGTTCGTCTCGGTCAATTCGATCATCAGGGCGGAGAAAACACTGACCTTAACGTGACTGGAAACGTTGGACTTGCCAGCGGTATTTCAGCTGGTCAGGGAACAGCAGATGGTGTGGAAATCGGTACGGATCGTAAGTCAACCGTCGCTTACCGCACACCCACCATGGGCGGCATTTTCCTTGAAGTCGCGCACTCCATGGAAGATGGTCAAAAATCTTCAAGTTCCGTTGACAATTCCACCATCGGGTCAGTAAACAGCATCTACGCCGAGGGCAAAATTGGTGCAATTGGTTTCCGTGCAGGCTACGCCAAGCAAGCCGCCAAGGGTACAGTCTCGGCCACAAATGACGACGCAACCCGCACCGGTGTTGGTGTTAGCTACGACTTCGGCATGGCATCCGCATCGCTTCACTATGCAAAAGCGACGTTGATTAATCAAACCGAGAACAAAGAGACCGTGGTGTCCGTCAAGGTTCCTTTGAGCGGTTCCCTTGACCTGCGCGGTGTTTACAAGAATTTTGACACCGACAATGCTGCTGCGAGCTCTCTCACTGCGTCAGACCGTAAGGAGTACACCCTTGCCATCGCTAGCGCCTTATCGAAGCGCACGACGGTCTATGGCGCCTACACCAACTTCGACCGCACTTCAACGAATGCTGTCGGCGCCACCGATAGCAAGCGTATGTATATCGGGGTTGGTCACTCGTTCTAATCCCACCGCAGCGGCAACGCTGCTTAGGATTTAGAAAAACAAAAACCCCCGCTCACAAGGCGGGGGTTTTTTTATTGGCTGCCTGCTTTGGCCAGAACTGTTTGCCCTTGACGGATCTGGCGCTGGGCACGCGCAGCGTTTCGGGGGTAATTGATCCAGACTCGAAGTCCAGTAACACTCGACACAGGGTTCGTTAACCCCTGCGCTAGCGAGAATGCAGTTCACATAATCGATAAACTTATAACGGCTAATCCCCGGGAAGGTCAATACAGTTTCTTAGGTATGAACCACACGACTATTTCAAGAGTTTTTCAAAGCGCCTGAACCTTGAATTTATTGATCTAGATCGTAGGAAGGTTCGTTTTAAAATGCCACGAGAGGTTTGCCCCTTATCACCCTCTACGGAAGGCGTTTCTCGTCGGATTTCCTACATTGAGTTTTGCAGAGTCAGTGTGGCAAGAGAGAAAACAAACAAAGAACCTCTCAGAATCAGGAAATAGGCCATGCCGAAGCACACAGTCCATCTCCTAACGTCGTTTCAGTCCTCCAAGGCTCTTCAAGCATCAGCACTTGCCTCTGCTCGATTGAGGTTAGGCCCAGCGGCGGGTCACCTTGAACACGCCGGTTACCAAGTGGCTGTTGGAGAGACGGTCTCATCAAATTGCGACTGCGTATTAGTAGGAAAAATCGGAGCTCATGATCTGACAACGAGAGCGCCCTATTGGTTAGATCAGATAGATCGGGCTAAGGCATGTGGAGCGAAGGTCGTTTTAGATTACACGGACCATCACCTGGGCTTCCCCTCAGAAATGGGAAAATCTTTCTATAGGCCAGTGCTGGACAAGGTTGACTATTGCGTTGTGTCCTCATTACACCTGAAGGGCATGCTCTCGAGGGACTTCTCTGGTGAGATCCGAGTGATACCCGATCCAATCGAGGTTTCACTTTCCCCCCCTAAGGCAGTGGAGACCGTAAAAACCATACTATGGTTTGGACACCCTTCAAACGTGTCCTACCTCCTCAGGTGGCTTGATGGCCTGGTGGGCGATTTCTCAATCAAGCTGGTTGCCTTGACTAACTCCATCGGTTACCAATTGTTACAAAGCTATACGTTTGCGACACGAGCCAAAGTTTCTATCAGTGTGTTCGAATGGTCGGCAGAGAACATGGTTGCTGCGGCCCGGGTTACCGACTTCTGTATTATTCCTTCCGATGTCAACGACCCGAAGAAATGTGGAGCAAGTTCAAATCGGTTGCTTACGTCCCTTGCCTTAGGGCTTCCAACGGCTGCTAGCTTACTCCCCTCTTATCGGGAGTTTTCCGAGTACTTTCTTGACCTTGACACAACCTCGTTGCCCATAGCACCCTCGAGGCTTTTTAGTATTGCCCAGGCCGTGGCTCAGGCGCAGAGAGAGGTTCTTCCCCAATACTCAATGCAAGCAATCGGTTCCCAATGGGTTGATTTACTTGGTAAGTATAGTTAGGTCGTTCTTACCTGCATTTTTCTCGTGCACTCGACGGTTTTGTGGTCCGCTAAAGTCACAGCGTAAGTCACGCGAGAGTTCTTCGTAAGCCTCCAGTCTGGACTGAGCCAACCCGCTTTTTTGAGACAGGTCGATAATTGATAATGGGTCGTTGGTCATTGAGGCGCTGTGCGCCAAGGAGCATTTCGATGAGACGACCCCGAAGGACTTTTTCGCCCGAGTTTCGGGCCAAAGTAGCCCTGGCGGCTTTAAATGGTGACGGAAGGGTGGCAGAGCTAGCCGAGCAGTTTAACCTGCACCCCAACCAAATCATCCAGTTCCGCCAGCATCCTTTTAGTGTTGTTGCCCAGTGCAAGCATCTGGGCTTGTCTGGAGTTTGTATCTACCGATTTCCAACGATCACGGCTTTTATTCAAAGAAAAGTGAACCCTACTGGGGAACTAAGTTGAAATTTATTATTGCCGCCAGACCGTTCAACCCAAAATCCCAAGGTTGTGTTCTGCTTCATAAACTTGCTCACACCTTGAATAAGGTTGGGCATGAGGCTGCTATTTTATTTTTTAGTGGCCATGGGTCTGCCACCCAATGGTATTGGGCGACCGACCCAACATACTACTGCGTAGAATATATAAATATAGCCTTTTCCAGTGCAAGTGCTTTTACTAGGTTTAAAGAAGACGCTGTAATGATTTACCCTGAAGTAATCACTGGAAATCCGTTGGGTGGAAATTATGTAGTTAGATACATGCTCAACAGAGAAGGCTTTATCAAGAGCGGGGTGCCAATGAATTCATCTCACCGGGATTTTATTCTTACACACTCTTACAATTATCATAGAAATCCACATTTTCATTTATTCAACTACAACGGTAGTGAATTCTTCAATTGTAATGGAACAGAAGAGTTTTACAGGCGGCAAGTGGATCTAACATATATAGGAAAGGGTTCAAAGTACACAAACTGTTCGCTTATAAATGGCACGCAAGAGGTGACGCGGGATTGGCCTAAAACCAAACTAGAGCTCGCAAATTTGTTTAAACAAACTAGATATATTTATACATGGGACGTCGCAACCGCGACCGTTATGGATGCAATCTTGTGTGGAGTATTTCCGATATATATGACCTATGCACCCTTCTCAAAGGATGAGGTTTACAACCTGATTGATTTGGAAATTCGCATTCCAGAAGTCACATATTTAGAATCTCTAAGTCCGTTATCAATATATAAATTAAAAGAGATGGCAGATTTTATTGGTATGACGACGAAAAAAATTCAGGAATCCGAATCTAATTGGGAAAAAAATGTCTATAAATTTAGCCTTCAGCTAATAGAGCATTTCGGCTTATGAAGGGGAGTTTCAGCTTCAAAATGAATTGAGCCTCTAGGCGAGACGATTAAAAGCTGATCGACCGGCCTATCAACCTGTTCCCTCAGTTGTGCGATCAAAGACCGACTGCCAGGCGTCTGCCATTTCGGAGTTCTTGTAGGCATCAAAACACGGTGTTCCGAGCGTGTAGTGAATAAGTTTTGCCTCCGAACTAGGCTCGTATTCAGTCGCAAGCCAGTTCCACTCTGCAGGGATATCTCCTATCTCGTTATCTTCTAACCATTGAAATCGATGCAAAAATGAGCCTGTTTTATTACTAATAAAATCTGGGGTTAGCAGCTTGTTCTTGGTATGTTGGCAGTTCCAAATAATGACACTTGACCAATTTTTCCTTGGATAGTCTTCGTTCTTGTTACCGAAATATTTTTTATTTACCTTGGTGCGGTAGTCATGTTTCACGACCTGAACCGCTTTGCTTGGATCCCGCAAATTCCAAAGCTCAGCAATGTCAGTGTTACACACCATATCCCCATCAGCGTAGATTACATATCCTGCGTATCTCATCAAGTGAGGGCACAGAAAGCGTGAATACGTAAATGCATTGCTTCCATCAGAGTGTTGCTCTCGGTATCCCAATAGAGAGCCCTGTACAAGCGGCAGAAATCTTACTGGCCTGCTCGCCTGCTCAAGTATCGACTGACAAAAAACGTGGTAAGCCACTGCCTCACGCTGGTCAAAACCGACCACAATATCTATTGGTTCCAAGATATATCCCGTTCAATCCATGTTTTGGCTTGGTGAATAGTATCAGTCCAGTCGTACCTGTCACCCTGATATAAGACTTTGAGGCTTGGGTACCAAAAGCTATAAGGATCGTCTAGATGCCAGTACCATATTCTTCCCTTTGAGACCGGAACGAGAACACAACCTTTCTTTCCGATCGATCCAGCAAGATGCGCAGTCAAATTGCTGGTTGTGATGACTAGATCGCATGCGTCGATCAAAGCCAGCAGACCGTCGATATCGTTGTACACATCGACAGAGTCTATTTGATGAATATCTATCCCAAATTGAGTTTTCATTTTTTGAAGTTCTGGAGCAACTTCACCGTATTGCAAATTTATGAATTCGAATTGATTGCTATTGAGTATTGGTTCGAATTGCTCCAAACCAATACTTTTTTCCTCACCGAAGCTCTTATTATGACTTCTCCAGGCAAGGCCACAAATAATCTTTCCGCTTAAGAAGGGAGCTAGCAATTTAATCTCGGAGGACTTCGCTCTATCGGGCACTAAAAAAGGCCTGCGGGTTGATATGATGGCCTCCGAATTCATCCCTAAGAGGTAGCCCAAGTCTCCGATGGGAGCCTGAAAATCGATCTTGTTGAGGGGCTCCGGTGTCAAGGGTTGGTGTCTCTCAAGAAGAGTGACCATCGGAAAAGATCGGCTCAGTGTTGGGTGTAGTCTTTTGTCGGCGATTAGACTGATATTCGAAAACATTTCTAACGCTTGAGCGAGCATCCCTGCATAGAAAATCTCATCACCGATTCCTTGTTCGGCCCACAGCAGTATTCTTTCTCCGCCTCTTGCTCGATTGCACCTGGGAAGACCTATCTCGAGTGGTCGGCCAGGATAGTTCATCGAGTCCCAGCGTTGTAAATAGCTCTCAAAACCGCCTAAAAAGTCTTTGTGAGCAAGTTGCAAAAGCCCCTTGTTGTAAATAGCGTCGGCATAGTCGGGCTTGAGCTCTAATGATTTGTCATAGCTCGCCAGAGCCTCGTCATGGCGACGGAGGTCTCGTAGCGCACTGCCCCGATTGCCCCAGGCTTCAGCAAAGTCTGGCCTTAGTTCGATAGCTCGCTCGTAACTTCTGAGGGCTTGTTCGAAATGCATGCTTTGGCTAAGTGCGTTACCGTGGTTATTCCAGGCCTCTGCAAAACTAGGACGCAGTCTAATCGCCTCCTCGTAGCTGGCCAAAGCATCTTCATAGCGCTTTAAGTCGAGCAGGGCAATGCCGCGGTTAATCCAAGCCTCTGCGAAATCCGGTTGTAGGCTAATTGCATGATCGTAGCCTTTAACTGCCTCCGTATGCTGACCAACTTGGTTTAGAGCGTCTGATCGGTAACTCCATATCTCCGAGCTCTCGGAATTAAGTTCAAGCGCCTTTTCGAAGCTTTTGATGGCTTTCTCGGGCGCGCCTATCTTGAGAAAAACCTGACCTAGACTAACGAGCGCCTCAACGGATTCAGGGTTTAGGTGAAGTGCCTCTTCAAAGCTCTTGATGGATGCTGGCAGTTCGCCTTTGCGAGCATAGGCAATACCTAAGTTAACGTGGGCATCTACATACTCAGGAGCCACTCCTATACAGTTATGAAGCAGAGAAACCGCCTCATCAAATTGATCAAAGTATTCTGTTAAGAGCCTCCCTTTATTTGAAAGGGCTAAAAAATACCTGGGGTTATAAATTAATGCCCGACTATAATCCTCAAGAGCTCTGTGAGTATCGCCCTTATCTGCATAATTGTCTGCTCTAGTGCAATAGAGAATAGCCAAATTGTTTTTTGTAGGCTCCCGACCTGGAATGAGTTTGAGGCATGCCAATAGTTTTTCCTCAGCCTCTTTTAAATGGCCTTGTTCCAAAGCTAGACTTCCTTTGATAAACAGAGCCCTAGCTTCGGTGAAAATCTTTTTCTCTGATATTTTCATAGCCGGAAATAGAAGGGAGCGAATTGAGAAAGGTAAACTGCAGGCATGCTCAGTAATTCTCTTAAAATGGTCCCAGTTAGTCCTTTGCAATTGAATTAAGATTAATGAAGTCTATTTTTTTATAGAGTAAGATAAAAGTGTTTTCCCTTTCAGTCACTTTGTATTCTTTTATTCTAGCTCAGTGTCCTTGCTACACGGGTGCGCTGGCTATGCCCCCCAAAACGAGATACCCGGTCAGCAGGCTTGGAATATTCAAAAACATTGGGCGGGCCAACGATGGAGCAAGTCGAGGATGTTCTTGGTCCTTCTAAGATTCAATCGTAACTAGCAAGGGGACGCGGCGTAGTCACGTCTTATCGCTACAAGAGCCCTTTTTGTCGATGGTTTCAGGTGGAATGCACCGGCGAAGGCCTTGTTCGAAGTGCAGGGTTCGGTTTTCCGCCTAAGTGCTTGCTCGATTGACCTTGGGGTTTCAGCCATAATCCTTAGATGGCATCGCTTGATACCCTCACGTCCTTTTTTCTTGACGCTCGCGGTCAATCCGACCGTCCTTTTGCTCGGCAAGTGGCTGCCGTTACCCCATCGTGCTATTTTTCTTTATCCCGATTGAAGGAGCTTCTTGGCAACCCCTTGCTGTCGCCTGACTGGCTTCAGGTGAATATCGGTGGTAAGGCCATGAGTTTTGATGACGACTTTTTGTGGAAGTTCGTTCAGAAGAAAAAACTCTGCTTTATCGACAAGAAGAAAATGAACGAGGCCATCGCCAAGGGTGCCTCCGTTGTACTTGAGGGTCTTGACATTCTAGAGCCTAAAATTCACGCCCTCTGTTCCCAAATCGACGCACAACTTCCCTGTGCGTTGACTAACTGCGAGGCCTTCTTTTCTCAGAAAAATAACGAAGCGTACTATGGACATCGCGATAGCGATGACGTTCTGGTGATTCAGCTAGAAGGCCAAAAGCGTTGGCGTTTGCACAAACCCCAACAACGCCGATACAGGGGGAACTCCCCTTTGAATGAGCAGCAAATGGGACCTTTGCTCGAAGAACTTGTAATGAACCCTGGCGATATTATGTTTGTAAGGGCGGGGGTGCCGCATCGATGCATTACGGAAAACGCGTATAGCCTTCACTTGTCGTTCGATCTTTGCGACCGCACACCGAACATTGAGCAGATTACTGAAGCGGCGAATCAGGTGCACGCAGAATGCCTTGCGCCCATGAATGCCCCAGCCTCAGAGGTTGTTGACCAGTACATTAAACACCTGAAGTCCGAGAAGTTCTCGCAGCATCTGGAATCGGCAACAACGACGATGCGGCAGCAGGCTCGACGATTTCGTGAACGTATGGGACAGGCCGGGTCGTTGGATGCTCTTGACCGATTTCTTCAGAAGTAGTTCTTAACGGGTTTGCAATGAGCGTGTAGTTCGCACAATTTAATCAAGGAGATTTTGTATGACCCAGCTTGTCCTTCGTTCAGGTGGATTTAAATTCCTCGCCGAGACCCACCCTGATGCACCCAAGACGGTTGAGGCCTTCATGAAACTCCTTCCTTACAAGCAAAAGCTGATTCACGTGCGCTGGAGTGGTGAGGGTGTCTGGGTACCTTTGGGCGAGTTTGAGCTTGGTGTGAGCTTTGAAAACCACACCAGCCATCCCTCTGTGGGCGACATCCTGTTTTATCCAGGTGGTTTCAGTGAAACCGAAATTATTCTTGCTTACGGCTCTTGTTGCTTTGCAAGTAAGCTTGGGCAGCTAGCAGGCAATCATTTCCTTACGATCACGCAGGGCAAGGAAAACCTACGGCCTCTAGGGATGAAATGCCTCTGGGAAGGTGCACAAGACGTGGTGTTTGAATTAGCCTAATGGAATGATTGGTCCCTCTCAAACGCTGCTTGATGCCATTCGTTTTGGTGGGGATGTCTCGGTCAAAGAGGGTTGTGCATCGGGTGATTGCGGAGCCTGTACTGTTGTTTTAGCCTCACTGAATTCCGATGGATCCAGTATTCATTGGGCTGCCGTGAACAGCTGTATAAGGCTTGCTGGCTCAGCACTTGCTACCAAAATTTATACAGCGCAAGACCTTCCTAGACTCAACCAGGGCCAGCTCCATCCTGTTCAGCAGGCCCTGGTTGACTGCCACGCAAGCCAATGCGGGTTTTGCACACCCGGTTTTGTGATGAGCCTATTTGCGCTCTACATGACCACGGTCGCGCGTGGCCAACAGGTTACCCACGGGCAGGCGGTTGATGCCTTATCGGGAAACCTCTGCCGATGCACGGGCTACGCCCCTATTCTTCAAGCAGCCCTGACCATGCATCAGTACCCGGTTGCTCTTATCGATGAGAAGGCTCTTGTGCAAGAACTTTTGGTTCGTGCAGAAAACGAGGAGCAGGCACTCAAAGGCCTAAAGGGCTACCACAGGCCTAAGACACTGAAAGACCTGTTGGCCCTTCGTAGCCATAACCCGAACGCACTCCTGGCGGCGGGCACGACGGACGCTGGGCTGTGGATCACCAAGCAGTTGCAGAGCTTTGAGCAAGTCATTGACATCACAGCCACGCCAGAGCTTCTTAATCTAAGTTGCGACGACCACACCATGCAAATAGGGGCGGGGCGCACGCTAACCCAAGTCTTTGAGGTGCTGACTGAGGAATGGCCCGAGATTAAGACGTTTCTAGACCGCTTTGCGGGGCTGCCCATTCGCAACTCGGCAACGCTAGGGGGCAATATTGCCAACGGCTCACCCATTGGCGATTGCATGCCTTTGCTTTTGGCTCTTAACGCAGAACTTGTTCTTTCCCGTCTGGGTGAAAAGACCATCGTCAGTCGCACCGTGATGCTAAGCGACTTCTATCTGGCATACAAAAAGACGCGTCTGCAACCCGATGAGATTCTTCAGGCCATTCGCATTCCCCGACGCGGCGCAAACGAACACCTTCGCGCCTACAAGGTCTCGAAACGATTTGAGGACGATATCTCTGCGGTCTGCCTTGTGGTCTGGCTCTGTGAGAAAGATGCCGTCATTCATTCCATTCGAATGGGAGCAGGCGGTGTTGCTGCAGTACCTGCGCGCGCCTTTAAGGCCGAAGCTGCTCTACTGGGTAGCCTTATAGAGCCCGCAAGCTTTGATCGGGCGGCAAAGGTTATTCAAGACGAGTTCCAGCCCATTTCCGATATGCGGGCCTCGGGGGATTACCGAAGGCAGGTGCTTGGGAATTTGCTGGTGCGCCTAGGCCGGACCTTGGCTTCGGGTAAAGAGGAGAGCCTTGATGGCTGGCATGGTCCTGAGCTGTTTATTGGCCAGAAGCCAGACCAACAGCAACAGCCCTTCGGTAAGGGCCGTTAAAGATGGCGCATATGGGGGCATCCGTTGTTCACGAAAGTGCAGTGGGTCATGTTACTGGGCTTGCCCCGTATATCGATGACCTTCCCTTGGTGCAGGGTAGTCTGCATGCAGCGCCCATTCTCTCCGACCAGGCCCATGCAGAACTGATTGAAGTACAAACGGCTGAGGCCCTTGCGATGCCGGGTGTGCACGCAATTCTTACGGCCCAGACCTTAAAGCAGTGGTCCATTTCCAACCATCTTGCGACACCGTCAAAAGATGAACCCATTTTTGCCGAAGAAAGGCTTTTGCACAAAGGACAGGTGGTGGGCCTGGTCGTTGCCGAGAGCCACTGGCTTGCGCGCGCGGCAGCACGTCGCGTTAGGCTCGTGTCCACGCCCTTGCCAGCCATACTCTCCATTGATCAAGCCCTTCAGGCCAAGAGTTTTGTACTGCCTCCCGTTCACCTTAAGCGTGGCGATGTCGCAAAAGCCTTGCAGAGCTCTTCGCACAAGCTTAAAGGCCGGTTTGCGCTTGGTGGCCAAGAGCATTTCTATCTTGAGAGTCAGGCAGCCTATGCACTTCCTCAGGAGCAGGGCCAGGTATTTATTCACTCAAGCACCCAGCACCCCGGGGAGGTTCAGCACTGGGTTGCCCACGCCTTGGGTGTCTCCAATCACAAGGTTCGCGTGGAATGCCGGCGAATGGGTGGTGGCTTTGGCGGTAAGGAAACCCAGGCTGGGCAGGTGGCCGTCTGGGCAGCGCTTGCCAGCCGTGCAACGGGCCGTGCGGTGAAGATGCGGCTTGATCGTGATGACGATTTTCTACTCACCGGAAAGCGCCATCCGTTTCTTTACGACTACGAAGTGGGATTTCAGTCCAATGGTTTACTTAATGCACTAAAGCTTGTTATTGCAAGTAACTGCGGGTTCAGTACAGACCTTAGTGGCCCTGTTGCCGACCGCGCTGTTTTTCATCTTGACAACGCCTATTGCCTTGAAAACCTTGAGGTCGACTCTTACCGATGCAAGACCAACCTGCAAAGCATGACAGCCTTTCGTGGGTTTGGTGGGCCGCAGGGCATGGTGCTTATTGAAACCGTCATGGGGGAGATCGCGCGACACCTTCAAAAAGACCCGCTAGAGGTTCGTTGCCAAAACGTCTACGACTCGGCTGAAGACAGCAGCCCGTCCCGATCTCGCAGTCTTACCCACTACGGAATGCAGGTGGAAGACAATATTGCTCCGGCTTTAATGAAAACGCTTGCCAAGAACGTCCAGTACAGTCAGCGTAGGCAGGCCATTGATGACTTCAACGGCCAAAGCCAAACCCAAACCCTTAAAAAGGGTCTGGCCTTAACCCCGGTAAAGTTTGGCATCTCGTTTACGGCCACCTTTATGAATCAGGCGGGAGCGCTGGTCAATGTCTACTCTGACGGCAGCGTTCAGGTGAACCATGGTGGCACTGAAATGGGCCAAGGTTTGTTCACAAAGGTGGCCCAGGTGGTGGCCGATGAGCTTGGCGTTGATCTTCACCGCGTGGTTGTGACTGCCAGTGACACCAGTAAAGTACCCAATGCCTCGCCTACTGCAGCCTCAAGCGGGACCGACCTCAATGCCAAAGCAGCTCAGTTGGCGGCGCGCGAAATTCGGCAGCGGCTTGATGCCATACGTCGCCCCGATGAATCGTTCGAAGAGCTGGTGAAGCGGGCCTACATGGCGCGTATTCAGCTCTGGAGTGATGGTTTTTATGCGACACCCAAAATTCATTACGACCGCAGCCAGCTTAAGGGACGCCCCTTTTATTACTTTGCCTACGGTGCCGCCTGCAGCGAGGTTGTTATTGATACCCTCACCGGTGAGAGCCGTGTCCTGCGCGTCGATATTCTTCATGATGTGGGTAAGAGCCTCAACCCTGCGCTCGACAAAGGTCAGATTGAGGGTGGGTTCATCCAAGGCATGGGATGGCTCACCTCTGAGGAGCTCGTCTGGGATTCCCAAGGAGCCCTAAAAACACAGGCCGCCTCCACCTATAAAATTCCTTCTGCCGGAGATCTCCCCAGTCATTTTGAAGTGAGCTTCTGGCATGAACCCAATCGGGAGGAGACCATCTTTCGCTCCAAGGCCGTCGGTGAGCCTCCTCTAATGTTGGCCATTAGTGTGCTCGAGGCTTTGCGTGATGCAGTCTTCCGAGCCCGCCAACAGAGGGGCCAGTCAGCGGCTTTCTGCCTCGACGCACCCATGACGCCCGAACGTATTCTTGCGGCGCTTGTAGCCTCGTGAGCTCCTTTCCCCAGGTCCTTATCTGGGTGGAAAAGACGTCGGGGTCTGTGCCCCGAGAGCGGGGCGCCTCAATGGTGGTAACAGGGCAGAAAACCCTGGGCTCCGTCGGCGGCGGGCATCTTGAGTTTCAGGCCATTCACAAGGCCAGGCAATGGCTGGCGGATCGAAGCACTGCCTCTTCGTTCCCAGGTCGTCATTCGCTCGAAGGGGGAGCGGTGTCGGAGCAGGCCGACGTCTGCCTGGACCCGCAAGACGACCCGCCCAACCACAAGCGTATTTGGCAGCAGCGGTTTGCTCTAGGGCCATCGCTTGGCCAATGCTGCGGAGGCGTTGTCTGGCTTTGTTATGAATGGATTGAAGAGGAGGCCTCTGTCAATCAGAGGCGCGCCTCCTTGCAAGGCCCCTTGCAGCCCGTTGCTCTTTTTGGCGCGGGGCATGTGGGTTCGGCCATCGCCCGGGCTCTCGAACCCCTTGCCTTTCAACTTACTTGGTTCGATAGCCGCGACGACTACCCCGCTGAGCCCGTGGACACGCCACAGGCAGAGGTGCCAGGGCTAAAACCTGAAAGCTTTATTTTGATTATGAGTTACAGCCATGCTGAAGACCTGGACATTGTCTTGGAATGCCTCTTACGCAGGCAAAAGGAGCCTGGTTGCTTTCCATTCATTGGCCTTATTGGAAGCCAGACAAAATGGGCAAGGTTTCAGAGTCGACTTCTTGAGCGCGGGGTTACCCAGGCCGAGCTGCAGGCGGTCACCTGCCCCATCGGACTGGCCAGTATTAAAGGCAAGGAGCCAGCGGTCATCGCAGCCTCTGTCGTGGCCCAGCTGCTTTCTTTAAGGTCGCCATGAGGGTTCTTACCAAGTCACTGGCCTAGCCACCGGCCCGACGATGCGCAAGAAATGGGGTAGACTTTTACCACTGGTCGCCGCGAGGCGGGCTCGGGTGTTTAGTTCTCCAGAGCCTTTGTCGTGACCATATTTCTGTCTACAGCGCCCGCAGTGGTAGGCAGGTTGTCCTTTCTAGAGTCCAGACCTTCATGGAAGCGTTTTATCTTGAATGGGCCAACCTGCTGCTTCGATGGCTGCACGTTATTACTGCCATGGCGTGGATTGGTGCCTCCTTTTATTTCGTGTTTCTAGACTCAAGTCTTGAGAAGCCTCAGGAGCCTAATACTGATCGGGTGGCGGGCGAGCTTTGGGCGATTCACGGGGGAGGCTTCTACCACGCACGAAAGTTCATGGCGGCGCCGCCTCGGGTTGGGGGCTTTTTGCATTGGTTTTACATAGAAAGCTATTTCACCTGGATCTCCGGATTCCTGTTGTTCTCGGTGTCCTACCTTTGGTCACCCACCGCCTACCTTATTGACCCTTCGGTCGCCGACCTTAGCAGCGGTCAGGCCATTGCCGCAGCCCTTGGCCTTTTGCTCGGATTCTTGGTGGTCTATGAGCTTATTTGTCGGTACGCGGGTGCCCCAGGCAAAGGCGACAAGGCTGTCGCGTTCTTTGTTGCATCCGCCGTCGCAGCGGGTGCATGGCTGTCAACCGAGTTTTTTTCTGGCCCTGCCGCCTTCTTAATTACGGGCGCCATGATTGCAACCGTGATGTCG
Organism: Bordetella parapertussis; assembly: GCA_945901825.1. Lineage (GTDB taxonomy): Bacteria > Pseudomonadota > Gammaproteobacteria > Burkholderiales > Burkholderiaceae_A > Hahnella. The sequence continues at coordinate 19,938 of CAMDMC010000017.1, read as the reverse complement.
GCCAATGTTTTACTCTGGATCATTCCAGGTCAGCGCAAGATGGTCGCCTCCTTGCAGGCTGGTGAAACGGTCGATCCAACACCCGGCCTTATTGGAAAACAGCGCAGTGTGCACAACACCTATTTCACGCTTCCTGTTCTTCTTGCCATGCTCTCCAATCACTATTCGTTTTTAACGAGCAGTGATCAGCGCCTTTTGTTTCTGCTGGGCCTTATGTTGGCAGGCGCTTTAATTCGGTACTACTTCGTTCGTATGCACGGCTACAAGCTTGGTCGGCACGGTCATCCCTGGGCTTTTGGTCTGGCCGGCTTGGCAATTGTTGGCTGCCTAATTGGATACTCGGCTGTGGCAGAGCTTGAGAAGCGTCAGCTTGCTCAGTCTGCCGCCACATCGTTAAGCGTTCCGGCTCTACCCCTGGGCGCTTCGGGGCCGCAGGGCCAGGGTATTGCCCCGATTCAGCGGGTGATGGCGCAGCATTGCCTGCAGTGCCATGGTGCGCAGGTGCAGATGAAAAACATTCGCCTCGATTCCCTTGCCTCCATTGAGCAGCACGCCTCTGCCGTTTATCAGCAGGTGGTTGTTCTTAGGGCGATGCCCCTAAATAACGCAACTCAATTTACTGAGGCCGAACGCAACCTTGTTAAGACCTGGTACGAGACTCGTCAATGAGCCAGCGCGACCTTAAAGGCTACGGCCCCAACCCTCCTCACGCCCAATGGCCCAATGGCGCGCGCATTGCCGTTCAGTTTGTTTTGAATTACGAAGAGGGTGGAGAGCGCACTGTTTTAAATGGAGACTCTGGCTCGGAGACGTTTTTGTCCGAACTCTTTAACCCCGAGAGCTACCCCGCACGGCACCTTTCCATGGAAAGCATTTACGAGTACGGCTCGCGTGTGGGTGTCTGGCGAATTCTTAAGGCCTTTGAGGAAAAAGGCTGGCCCTTGACGGTCTTTGGAATTGGTCTTGCCCTTGAGAAATACCCGGAGCTCGCCCGCGCCCTGGTTGATAAGGGCCATGAAATTGCTGCCCATGGTTACCGTTGGATTCACTACCAGAATGCGCAAGAGTCTGTCGAGCGCGAGCATATGCGTCTTTGTATTGAGGCCATTTCTCGTGCCTGCGGTCAGCGGCCCTTGGGCTGGTATACCGGCCGCGACAGCCCAAACACTGAACGTCTGGTGGCCGATGAGGGCGGCTTCGAATACCACAGCGACCACTACGGCGACGACCTTCCTTTTTACACGCCTGTGACTCGCTCCGATGGTAAGAGCACGTCCATTCTTGTTGTTCCCTACACCCTCGACTGCAACGACATGCGTTTTTGCCTTCCACAGGGCTACTCCCATTCCGACCCTTTTTATCAATACATGAAGGACACGTTCGACACGCTTTATGCCGAGGGCAAAGAGACACCGCGCATGATGAGCATCGGGCTGCACTGCCGACTTATAGGTCGGCCGGGTCGGTTCACAGCGCTAAGGAAGTTTCTGGATTACATTGAGTCCCACGATAAGGTCTGGGTGGCTCGCCGTATCGATATCGCGCGGCACTGGAAGGCTGTGCATCCTTTGAAGTCTGACCTATGACGATGACGACTCACGACTCCCACCTCTCCACTGACCGAGGGGCTCAGAAAGAAGTGGATGCGCCGGGTTCAACACCTGGGGTATCGGGTCTGAGCCTTGATTGTCTTAATGAGGCAACGGGGCATGAAACTGCTCTCACGCTGCTTGCAGGCCTTTACGAGCATTCGGACTGGATTGTAGAAAGTGCGTTGGCTGCCAGGCCCTTTCAATCGCTTGCCCATTTTCGGCAGGTCTGTCGGGATGTTGTGACCACTGCCCCGCTTGATGCGCAATTGGCATTGGTGCGCGCCCATCCCGAGTTAACAGGTAAGGCTAAGATCGACCCGGATCTTGCCCGCGACTCTAAACTGGAGCAGCAGTCCGTCGGGCTTGATCGGTGCAGTCCTGAAGAATTTGAAGCCCTCACCCAACTCAATGCGCGGTACAAAGAAAAGTTTGGATGGCCTTTTATTCTGGCGGTTCGTGGCCCGCGTGGCTTGGGCCTGACTCGAGGCCAAATTATCAACACGCTCGAACGACGGTTGAAAGATCCGCCTGACCAAGAGCGCAAGGAATGTCTCCACCAGGTTCATCGTATTGCGGAGATGCGTTTAAACGAGCGCTTTGGAATCGCCCCCGTTCGTGGAGAAAAAATCTGGGACCACTGCCAGGCTCTTTCCGCTTTTTCAGAGGACGCCCAAGGTCTCACGGTAAGTTACCTCACAGACTCGCATCAACAGGTCACCCGCTGGCTGATTCAGGCCTTTAAAGACGCAGGTTTTCAGCAGGTCCATCAGGACGCGGTCGGCAATGTGGTTGGTCGTTGGGGGTCCCCGCCTTACCTTCTTACCGGAAGTCATTTCGATACGGTACGAAATGGTGGCCGCTACGATGGCCGTCTTGGCATCATGGTTCCGCTTGAATTTGTGAGGCAACAAAACAATCGGAGCGACCTAACGGGCCCTGGCATCGAGCTTGTCGCCTTTGCAGAAGAAGAGGGCGTTCGCTACGCGGCGACCTTTCTTGGATCAAGCGCCCTAACAGGCAGTTTTCAAAATGAATGGCTTGATGCATGCGATGCCCGAGGCATTTCTATGCGTCAGGCCATGCAAGCGGCAGGACTTGCGGCCGATATCAACGCCATAAAAAACCTGCAGCGGGACCCATCTCATTACCTTGGCTTTGTTGAGGTGCACATCGAGCAGGGGCCTGTTCTTGCATCACAGGGTCTGCCTCTGGGTGTAGTGACCTCCATCAATGGCAGCCTGCGGTATCGCATTCGCCTGACTGGTCAGGCGGCCCATGCGGGTACCACGCCTATGGGTCAACGTCGGGATGCTGCCGTGGCTGCTGCCGAACTTATGCTCTATGCAGAAGAGCGGGCAGGCCAGAGCCCGGGCCTTGTTGCCACTGTTGGGCAGCTGCAGGTTCCGAATGGGTCGATGAATGTCATTGCTGGGGTCTGCGAGTTTTCACTTGATCTTCGCGCTCCGACGAACGAGCAGCGTGACGCACTGGGTGTCGATGTTCTCAACATGCTTGCAGTCATTGCCAAGCGCCGTGGCATTGAGACGCAGATTGAGCAGGTTCTTCAGGCCTCTGCCGCACCCTCCGATCCACTGCTGCAAGGCCTTTGGGAGAGGGCCGTGGCCGACTGTGGCCTACCTGTTTTCCACCTGCCCAGCGGTGCAGGGCACGACGCCATGAAGCTGCACGAGTCTATGCCGCAGGCCATGCTTTTTGTGCGTGGTGAGAACCAAGGTATAAGCCATAACCCCTTGGAGTCCACAACCAGTGAGGACATTGAGCTTGCGGCCGAGGCCTTTGAAGCCTTTTATAAGAATCTTGCGAAGCATCTTCTAAAGAAACAAGCCCATGCCTAGTGGCCAGCACTGTTTCTTTTCCTCATTGTTATAAGGACCCTGAAAATTGGCTCGTCTTAGCACGCATGTTCTTGATACCTACAGCGGCCGACCGGCTGCCGGAATGCAGGTCTGCCTTGAGCGTCAAACCGTCATGGCCGCGGGTACGCAGGCTGCCGCCTGGGAGGTTCTCTGCACCGTCACGACCAACCTCGATGGGCGAACGGACCAGCCTCTGCTTCAGGCAGACAGACTGCAGACAGGTATTTATCGGCTTACTTTTCAGGTCGCCCATTATTTCAAAGCACAGGGTCTTGACCTGCCTGATCCCGCCTTTCTTCAGGAAGTTCCGCTTGTTTTCGGAATTGCCAATGCACATGGTCATTACCATGTGCCACTGCTTTGTTCGCCGTGGAGTTACTCCACCTATCGGGGGAGCTAGGGAATGCACCAGTGCGGGGAGACCCCATATTCCAGTAGGGTGCAGGAGTGGAGGCACGATGGCTCGTTTATTGCAACTAGGTGGGCTGGGGTTTTGTCGTTGTTTGCAGGACGCCGGACTGGCGTCCTTTCGTTTACGTAGGTGTCGGGCGCAAGCCCTTTTATTTAAAGGAGAATAACCATGCGAGTATTCGCAGCTTTAATTGGTGCCGCACTTTTATCGACAAGTGCCTATGCACAAACAGCAATCAAGTTTGCACTGGATTGGCGCTTTGAGGGGCCAGCCGCGCCCTATTTTGTCGCAATTGACAAGGGCTATTACAAGGCAGAAGGTCTTGATGTCACCATTGACCCAGGCGCAGGCTCCGTTGAGCCTATAAACCGAGTCGCCTCGGGTGCCTACCAGGTAGCCTTTGCTGATATCAACTCGCTCATCAAGTACCGTGACAACCCCGCCAATGCCCCCATCAAGGCCGTGATGATGGGCTATGACACACCTGCATTTGCCATCATTACTCTTAAGAAGACAGGCATTAGCAAGCCCAAGGACCTCGAGGGCCGAGTGCTCGGTGCTCCTGCACCCGACGGGGCCTATGCCCAATGGCCCATTTTTGTGGATGCCAACAAGATCGATGCCAGTAAGGTGAAGATTGAAAACCTGGGTTTCCCCGTGCGTGAGCCCATGCTCGCGCAGGGAAAAGTCGACGCCATTACTGGGTTCTGGTTCTCGTCCTACATGAACTTAAAGGCCAATGGTGTTGCAGGAGATGACATTGTTGTCATGCTTATGCGTGACTATGGTTTGGACCTTTACGGCAACGTCATTATTGCGAACCCCGAATTTGCCAAGTCCAACCCGAAGGCCTTGGCTGGCTTCATTCGTGCAACCCTTAAAGGTATTCAAGACACCATCGCCTCGCCCGACACGGCCATTGACTCGCTGATGAAGCGCAACCAAATTGCCAAACGCGATGTGGAGCTTGAGCGCCTTAAGCTTGCGATCTCAAGGAACTATGTGACCCCCGATGTCAAGAAAAATGGGCTTGGTGTAGTGGACATGGCGAGGCTTTCACGTTCAATTGACCAGATTGGACTTACCTTTAAGTACACCAACAAGCCCAAGGCTGACGATATTTTCACCGCCGAGTTTCTTCCTGCGAAAGAGGCTCGGTTGGTGAAGTAATGGACGACAGGAAAGGACTCTGATATGTCGGCTCTCGTGGTTTTAGACGATGTCTCCATGACCTACGGTCGAGGTGCGACCGCAGTCCCAGCCATTGAGAGTGTTAGCCTGGAGATCCAGAAGGGGGAGTTTATTGCTGTGGTTGGCCCATCGGGTTGTGGCAAGAGTTCGCTGATGAAGCTCATCAGTGGCCTTCACCCTAGCTCGCAGGGTAGTCTTTCGGTGGCAGGCGAGCAGGTTACCAAGCCCCTTAAGTCTGTGGGAATGGCCTTTCAGAACAGTAACCTCCTTCCCTGGCGCACCTGCGTCGATAATGTTTTATTGCCTCTTGAAATTGTTCCTCCTCATCGCCAACGCATTCGCAGCCAGAGGGCCCAGTACAAGCAAAAGGCTGAAGACCTTCTTAAGTCTGTGGGCCTTACTGGCTTTACCGACAAGTTCCCATGGGAGCTCTCGGGGGGTATGCAGCAGCGCGCATCCATCTGTCGGGCGCTTATTCACGAGCCTGAAATTCTTATGCTCGATGAGCCATTTGGTGCCCTCGATGCCTTCACTCGGGAAGAACTCTGGTGTGCCTTGCGAGATATTCATGCAGCCCGTGGGGTGACGGTGATGTTGGTTACCCACGACCTCCGGGAGGCGGTGTTTTTGGCCGATACGGTTTATGTTATGTCCAACCGGCCAGGGCGAATTGTTAAGCGTTGCACCGTAACGCTGCCTCGACCCCGTGATCTCGAGGTCACCTACACCCAAGCGTTTCAAGATGTTGTGCATGAGTTAAGAGGCATGATTGGAGGTAAGCACTAATGGACCGTAATGAGTTTTTTATTAAGGTGGTGTCGCCTACGCTTTTTACGGTTGCGCTTTTTGTCATTTGGGAGTTGGCCTGTCGAATTTTTAATGTTCCCCTCACCATTCTTCCCGCGCCCAGTCTGATTTTTGAAGCCTTGTGGGAATTCCGAGACCCCATTGCCAGCAACTCCTGGGTCACTCTCTGGACGACCCTACTGGGTTTTGCGTTTGCTACGGGTTTCGGGCTTTTGCTTGGCATTGCCATTGGCTGGCATAAGGCCATCTATGCGGGTGTCTACCCTCTTCTTGTGGGCTTTAATTCCATCCCGAAGGTAGCCGTGGTCCCGGTGCTTATTCTCTGGTTTGGTCTGGGCGAAATTCCGGCGATTATCACGGCCTTTTTAATTTCTTTTTTCCCTATTGTGGTCAACGTTGCCACCGGTCTTGCAACAACCGAGCCCGAGCTTGAGGATGTTCTGCGTGCACTCGGGGCTTCCAAGCTTGACATCATGCGCAAGGTTGGAATTCCGCGGTCTTTGCCTTATTTCTTTGGTTCTTTGAAGGTGGCAATTACCCTGGCCTTCGTGGGTGCTGTGGTCTCGGAGACTGTGGGGGCCAACGCAGGCATCGGTAAATTAATGCTCGATGCCCAGGCAAGCTTTCAGGTGCCCATTGTTTTTGCTGGCCTTCTCGTGCTTGCCGTGCTGGGTATTATTCTTTATGCCTTTACCGCTATTATCGAGCATCAATTTACAGGCTGGGCGTTTCGAGGTCAGAACCGCTAGGAACAAAATAATAAAGGAGGCACGGCGCGTATGGGTAAGGAAGATTCAACAAACCTGCAGGTCAATGGCAGCGCCACCCCAAGCCAGGAAGATTCTGCGGGCCCCCCCCGTCCCTACAACGACGACATCATCATTTCCTGGCCTGAGCTTCACCGAGACGCTCGTTACCTCTGCGAGATTTTGCACGGCATGGGCCCCTGGAAAGGGATCATCGCCATAACAAGGGGGGGGCTTGTTCCGGCTGCCTTAATTGCGCGCGAACTCGACATACGACTTGTTGATACCGTCTGTATCACCAGCTACGGCACAAGCAGCTCCATTGAAGCTGAGCAGCAGCAAGGAAGTCTTCAGGTGCTTAAGATGATCGAAGGCGACGGGGAGGGGTTTCTTCTCATCGACGACCTGGTCGACACTGGAAAGACCGCCGCCTATGTACGAAAAATGCTTCCGAAGGCCTACTTCGCCACACTTTATGCCAAGCCTGCTGGCCGCCCTGTTGTAGATACCTATGTAAAAGAGTTTAAACAACAGAAGTGGATTTTCTTCCCATGGGATATCGATTACCAATTTTCCGTTCCCATTAAAGAGCGTGAGAAGGTCCAGGCCATTAGCCCAGGCAAATAATCGGTAGTGAGCCTGTCCCCCGTCCTTGCCCTTCACCAACTAACCAAGGTTTACCCTGGCCTTACGGCCAACGATCGAGTCGACCTATCGGTCTTGCCAGGGGAAATACACGCGGTCCTTGGTGAGAATGGCGCAGGCAAATCAACCTTAATGAAGATGGTCTACGGTGTTGTCCAGCCAAGCGCTGGGGAGATCACCTGGAGGGGTCGTCGGGTTCGAATCGCAAGCCCTATGGAGGCAAGGCGGCTGGGCATCGGTATGGTCTTTCAGCATTTTTCACTTTTTGAGTCGCTTACGGTTGCTGAAAACACACAACTTTTTCTAAACGATGGGAGATCTCTTAATGAGATTCATCAGTCCTTAACTGAGCTGTCGGCCAGTTACGGAATTGATGTCAGCCCCGGTCGTCATGTGCACGACCTCTCGGTAGGCGAGCGCCAAAGGGTTGAAATACTGCGCTGCCTTCTACAGGCACCCAAGCTTCTTATTCTCGATGAGCCCACCTCGGTTCTCACCCCACAGGAGGTCGACCGACTCTTTACGATGCTAAGGCGTCTGTCGGCCGAGGGCTGTGCCATTTTGTACATTAGCCACAAGCTGCAAGAGATTCGAAGCCTCTGTCATCGTGCCACGGTTTTGCAGCAGGGGCGGGTGACTGGACGTTGCGATCCGAGCCAAGAGACAGAGTCCAGCCTGGCTGAGATGATGATCGGAAAGGCCAATGCCATGGCTATAGTCACTGGACAAGCCCGCGAGTCAGCCCCTACCGACTCGGTGCCAAGGCCCAGGCCAAGCCAAGCCGATGGGCTGGTTGTGAGAAACCTAAGCACTGAAAGTAGCGATCCCTATGGTGTGTCCCTGCGCGATATTAGTTTCCAGGTGCGGCCTGGCGAAATTCTAGGGCTGGCAGGCGTTTCAGGTAATGGCCAACGCGAGTTGGTTCAGGCCTTATCGGGAGAGCTGCGCCTGCCCATGCCCATGACCTCGGCCATTCAGATTCAAGGCCAGCCCGCTGGCCAATGGCCCGTCGCCCGGCGTCGCCGTGCAGGGCTTTGCGTCATTCCTGAAGATCGGCTAGGAACGGGTGCCGTCCCCGACTTTTCTCTCGAGGAAAATGCACTTCTAACAGGTCTCTACACACAGCCGTTTGTATCGCGCTTCGGTCTTCTCCGTTATTCGGAGGTACAGGACTTTGCCCAGAGAATTATCAGTCGCTTTCGCGTGAAGTGTCAGTCCACTCAGTCACCGGCACGCTCGTTATCGGGCGGTAATTTACAAAAGTTTATTGTCGGTCGAGAGGTTTTGCAGCAGCCGTGTGTGCTTGTTTGTGCCCAGCCGACCTGGGGGGTTGACGTGGGCGCAGCCGCCGAGTTGCGCGAGGGCTTGAAGAATCTTCGTAACTCGGGCTGTGCCATTTTGCTCATTAGTGAAGACATTGATGAAATCTTCGCCTTGGCTGATCGGGTGGTGGTTGCCTTTGAGGGCCGGCTATCAAGTCCTCAGCCCATCGAACAAACGTCTGCGACGAATCTCGGTCTTCTTATGGCAGGTGTCTGGCAGAGTGATGGGCAGTTGGACCCCCTGCAGGCCTCTGTCCCAGAACTTCTCGCGGATCGAAAAACGCAAAGGCCGTTCACGTGATTCGGCTTGAGCGAAGACCAACCGCCTCCTCGGCCTGGTCATGGGCCTCGCCCCTGCTTGCCGTCATTCTTACCTCAATCAGTGGTCTGATTATTTTTGCTTTGCTCGGTAAAGATCCTGTTGAGGGGTTTCGCGTTTTTTTTCTTAACCCCGTCAGTAGTTTCTGGGCGGTTATGGAGTTGCTACTCAAAGCCACACCCCTTGCCCTTTGTGCGATTGGACTCGCAGTGGGTTTTCGTGCGGGAGTCTGGAACATTGGTGCTGAAGGACAGTTTATTTTTGGAGCTATTTTTGCAACGGCCATTGCCTTGTTCATGGGCGATTTACCCGGCGTCTCACTTATTGCAATGATCGTGGCCGGTATTCTGGGGGGTATGGCCTGGGCGGCCATCCCAGCATTTCTGCGAAGTCGATTCAATGCCAACGAGATCTTGGTCTCTTTAATGCTCGTCTATGTGGCTCAACTTTTTGTCTCATGGCTCGTCTTCGGTCCTTGGAAGGACCCGATGGGCTTTAATTTTCCGCAGACCGTAATGTTTGATGCAGAAAGTCTCTTGCCCACCCTTATTGAAGGACAACGCCTTAATTTGGCGTTTATTTTTATGCTGGGCCTTTTAATTCTGGCCCATATCTTTATGAACCATAGTCGATTGGGCTTTGCTATGCGCACCTCGGGCCAGGCCCCCCTTGCTGGCCTTTATGCAGGTTATTCCAACCGTCAGGCCATTTACGTGGGAATGCTTGCAGGCGGTGCCGGTGCCGGGCTTGCGGGCATGGCCGAGGTGGCGGGCCCCATGGGTCAACTTACCGACAAGATGGCACTTGGCTATGGTTTTGCGGCCATCATTGTGGCCTTTGTGGGCAGGCTCAATGCCCTGGGTATTTTTCTTGCCTCTTTGGTCATGGCTCTTTTTTATGTAGGAGGCGAGCAGGCACAGCAGTACCTGAATTTGCCAAGCGCCATGAGCAGGGTCTTTCAAGGCATGCTTTTGTTCTACCTTCTTGCAACCGACGTGCTTGTAACGTACCGAATTGTGCTGCGTTCTGCGACCGCCCCCCAGCCGAGCAGTCCCAGATGACCGACCTTCTTGCCTCGGTCTTGTTTGCGACCATCATTGCAGCTACGCCCATTGCCTTGGCTGGCCTTGGGGAGTTGGTGACCGAGAAGTCCGGCATGCTGAATTTAGGCGCTGAAGGGCTTATGGCGGTGGGTGCCATTGCCGCTTTCGTTGGTGCGTTTACTTTCGGATCGGAATGGCTAGGGGTGCTCTTTGGAATGGCCGCGGGTGTGGCCCTATCGATGGTCTTTGCCTTTCTTACCTTGCAACTGCTTGCGAATCAGGTGGCTACAGGCCTGGCTTTGGCGATTTTTGGAACCGGGTTTGCAGCCTTCGCGGGCAAGGCTTACGAGTCCCAGGTTTTAACGCCGGTGGCACCTTGGGTCATTCCTTGGCTCTCCGACCTACCCATCCTGGGCAAGGCACTTTTCTCCCACCAGCCCATCGTCTACATCAGCTGGCTTATCTTTCTGGCAGTGGCCTGGATTCTTGCGCGTTCCCGTATAGGGCTTGTACTTAAGGCTGTGGGTGAGTCGCCCCATAATGCCCACGCCGTAGGCCTACCAGTGAGACGAATTCGACTTCTTGCCATAGCTTTTGGGGGTGCTATGGCAGGTCTTGGGGGGGCCTTTCTGTCGGTCTTCTACACGCCGTTTTGGACAGAGCATATGGTGGCTGGGCGAGGCTGGATTGCCCTGGCCTTGGTGGTCTTTGCCACCTGGCGGCCTCTTCGGCTCTTTTTTGGGGCGCATCTTTTTGGGGGTATTCTCGTGGTTCAGTTGTTTGTTCAGTCCTCCAGTCTCCAAATCGAAATTCCGTCTCAGTTACTTACAGCAATGCCTTACCTTGTGACCATTGTTGTTTTAGTATTTATCTCTGGTAATGCCAAGCTTATTCGGCTTAACTCCCCGGCTTCGCTTGGCCTGCCTTTCCGTCCCGATTAACTTTTTTCCAAACCATAAGGACTGCCCGCTATGACCATCGATCGTCGTCATTTTCTTAAGACCTCTGCAACCATCGCCTCTGCCACAGCCATAGGTGGTCCCGCACTTGCAGCCGACCCCATGAAGATTGGGTTTGTTTATGTCAGTCCGATTGGTGATGCCGGCTGGACCTATCAGCATGACCTTGGCCGCCTTGAAATGGAGAAGGCTCTTGCGGGCAAAGTAAAGACCAGTTACGTGGAAAAAGTTCCTGAGGGCGCCGATGCCGAGCGTGTTATTCGTGAGATGGCCAATAGCGGAAATAAAATTATTTTTGCTGCAAGCTTTGGCTACATGAACTACATGGAAAAAGTCTCCAAGCAGTTTCCGAAGCTGGTTTTTATGCATGCCACAGGCTATAAGTCAGGCCCCAACTTTGGTAACTACAACGCACGTTTCTACGAGGGCCGTTATCTCACAGGCGTCATTGCAGGTCATATGACCAAGTCGAATATTCTTGGCTATGTTGCGGCCTTCCCCATTCCTGAAGTGCTGCAAGGTATTAATGCTTTTATTCGCGGTGCCCGCAGCGTGAATCCTAAGGCTGAGGTTCGCGTGGTCTGGGTCAACAGCTGGTACGACCCAGGCAAAGAGCGTCAGGCTGCCATGACGCTGGTTGATTCGAAGGCCGATATTCTTACTCACCATACCGATTCCACGGCTGTGGTTCAGGCGGCCGAAGAAAAGGGAATCTATGCCTTTGGCTACCATTCCGACATGTCCAAGTACGGTCCCAAGGCGCATCTCTCAGCCTGTACTCACCATTGGGGCGACTACTACATTAAGGTGGTGAATCAGGTTCTGGCTGGCAACTGGAAGCCCGACAACATCTGGGGCGGAACCAAAGAGGGCATGATTAAGCTTGGCCCAATAAGCAGCGCCGTACCGGCTGCCGTTAGATCCAAGGTCGCTCAAATTGAGGCTGAAATGAAGACGGGTAAGTTCCATGCCTTCGCCGGGCCTGTTGTTGACCAGGATGGTAAACAGCGTCTGGCTGCAGGGGCTGCGATGTCCGATAAGGATCTGGGCGGCATGAACTACTACGTGGAAGGCGTCACCTCAAAGCTACCGAAGTCCTAAGGAATTGAAGGCTTAATTTTTTCGTAGCCTCATTTGAATCCAGTTTTTTCTTCGTCTGGGGCGGTTCCGTGAGAGCACTACGGGGCCGCCTTTTCCATTTGAAGGGCTCCTCGTTTCGGGACCCCAAGCCCGAGTGGCACGACGACGGTCTCTTGGTTATTAATGACGAGGGTCTTATTGAGTCGTTCGGCGAGGCTCGCTTAATGGTCCCTAACCTGCCTGACCATTGCCAGGTAGTTGATCATCGGCCTTATTGGATTTTTCCTGGGTTTGTTGATGCCCACACCCATTTTGTGCAGCTCGATATCATTGCGAGCCACGGGGAAAGCCTTCTGAACTGGCTCGAACGCTACACCTTCCCCGCGGAAGAGCGGTTCATTAGCCCAGAGTTTTCTGCAGAGACTGCTCGTTATTTTCTGAACGATATGCTCTCGCATGGAGTAACCACTGCCTCGGTCTATGGCTCGGTTCATCAGACCTCTTGCGAGGCGTTATTTAGCGAGGCCGAGTATTTAGGAATGCGTCTTCTGGTTGGTAAGGCGCTTATGAATCGCAACGCCCCCGAGGCCCTTATTCAACATGATCTTCAAGGCAGGGACCTGGAGGCAACCCAGTCTTTAATTGAACGCTGGCATGGTCGCAAACGACTTTCCTACAGCCTTACACCTCGTTTTGCGCCAACATCGACCGATGAGCAGATGCGTTGGGTGGGTGAGATGTTTCAGGCATCCCTTGCAGGAAGTGTATCGTCAGGGCCTTTGTTCCTGCAGTCGCATCTGGCCGAAAACCTGGATGAGTGCCGATGGGTTGCCTCACTTTACCCAGACTCTCGAAGCTACTGTCAGGTCTACGAGACTTTTCAGCAGCTGGGTCCCGGTGCCATTTATGGTCATTGCATTCATTTGAATGACACAGATCGGGCCCTTATGGCATTGCGCGGTGCCTCAATTGCGTTTTGTCCAAGTTCCAACCTGTTTTTAGGCTCGGGTCTTTTCGATCTTGATGCAGCGGTTTCGGCTGGCATCAAGGTTGGCCTTGGCACCGACCTGGGCGCTGGAACAAGCATGAGTATGTTTAAAACTATGCTGAACGCTTACCAAGTCTGTAAACTTCGCGGTCAGACATTAAGCCCGGAGGGCGCCTTCTTTCTTGCAACTCTAGGGGGTGCCGAAGCACTTGGACTCGACCAATTGATTGGAAATTTTCAGGTTGGGAAGGAGGCCGACCTTCAGGTTATAAACCCCGTTGCCATTCCTCTTATTGAGCGGCGTTTTCAGAAAACGACCAACAGGTCGGAAGAGTTGTTTGCTCTTTTGGCCCTGGGTGATGAGCGTTGCCTTGTGGCAACTTATGTTTTGGGTGACAGGGTTGTTACTGGTCATGCTCAGTAAAAAATCTTTTACTCATAGTGCGTCCACATTCTCAGTACCTTCACTGCTTGTTCGTCCCCTAGCACCTGGTAAACCAGCCGGTGCTGAATGGAAATGCGTCGGGAGTGAAGGCCCTGCAAATCACCTACAAGTTTTTCAAAGGGCGGTGGGTTTTGAAAGGGATTTTGCTCAATAACCCGCAGGAGGCTTTCCGCCCTCTCTTTAAGACCGGCCTGTTTGAGCTTCTTGGAATCCTTTTCGGCCTCTTTGGTATAAAACAGTGTCCAGCCGGACATCACCAAGAAAGAGATTTCTTGAGTTTCGAGGTGGGTGTACTAACACCCTGAATTAGGGATTCGCGCATACCGGGTAGACTTAGTAGATAGAGCGTTTCTTGCACAGACTTCCAGTCGTCTTCCGCAATCAGAACGGCATTGGAGCGTTTGCCTGTAATAAGAACAGGTTCATGGCTTTCCTCGACCTGATCAATAAGGCCGTAGAGGTTGGCCCGTGCCTCGGTTGCTTTAACAATATCCATGTTCACAAGCGTACGCTTTTAGGTACGCTCTGTCAATCCAAGGATGCGACATTGATAGGGCCCGAGACCCCCAGGCTACTGGGGCCACAGCCTTTAAGGGCTTAGAACCTCGTCTTCTTTGGTCTTAACCGGCTTCACCAAGTCTTCGCGTTTAATGCCCAGCCACATGGTGATAGGCGACATAACGAAGATGGAGGAGTAAATACCAAAGACAATGCCAATGGTTAGTGCCACGGCAAAGAAGAACAGGGCGGGGCCACCAAAAATAAGCATGGTGATCACCATGGCCTCTGTGGTGCCGTGGGTAATGATGGTGCGGCTCATGGTGCGGGTAATGGCGTTGTCAATCACCTCTTGCACGCTGGCCTTGCGCATGCGCTTGAAATTTTCACGAATACGGTCGGCCACCACCACCGACTCGTTCACCGAGTAGCCAAGTACCGCAAGCACCGCTGCCAGCACAGAGAGTGAGAATTCCCACTGAAAGGCGGCAAAAAAGCCAAGAATAATCACCACATCGTGCAGGTTGGCCACAATGGCCGCCACCGCAAACTTCCATTCAAAGCGAATGGCCAGGTAGACCATGATGCCCACAATGACAAACAAAAGGGCAATGAGGCCGTCGGTAGCAAGTTCGGCACCCACCTGCGGCCCAACAAACTCCACGCGGCGCAGCTCGGGAACATTGCTTGGCTGAGCCTGAGCCGCAATAACTTTGAATACCTCCTGGGCCTGGTCGTTGCTTTTCTCGCCCCGCAGTGGCAGACGAATAAGAAGGTCGCGTGAGGAGCCAAAGTTCTGCACCTGGGCATCGGCATAGCCCAGGCCCTGCACCGTGCTGCGTACTTCTTCAAGCGGTGCGGTCTGGCTGTAAGACACTTCAAGCACCGTGCCACCCGTGAACTCAATGGAGAAGGCAAGCCCACGCAGGGCAATGGCTGCAATGGCTGCAATAAAAAGCGAGAACGAAATAACGTTAAGCACCACCGCATGGCGCATAAAAGGGATGGTGCGTTCTAACCTAAAAAATTCCATAGTCGCTCGTTGCTCGCCCTTATTTTCCTAGCCAATGGCCAGTCGGCCCAGGCGCTTGCGGCTGCCGTACCAAAGGTTAATAAGCCCGCGGCTAAAGAAGACCGCCGAGAACATGCTGGTAAGAATGCCAAGTACGTGCACTACGGCAAAGCCGCGCACAGGGCCCGAGCCAAAGACAAGCAGGGCAATACCGGCAATGAGTGTGGTGATGTTGGAGTCGAGAATGGTGGCCCAGGCCTTGTCGTAGCCCGTTGAAATTGCCATTTGGGGGTTGGCCCCTGCGCGAATTTCTTCGCGCACCCGCTCGTTAATGAGTACGTTGGCATCAATGGCCATACCAAGGGTAAGCGCCACAGCGGCGATGCCAGGAAGGGTAAGCGTGGCCTGCAAAATAGACAGCAGTGCAAAGAGCAACAACAGGTTCAGTGAAAGCGCGAGCACCGAGACCACACCAAACAAGGCGTAATAGCCCATCATGAAGACAGAAATGGCCACAAAACCCCAGGCCGTGGCATTAAAACCTTTGGCAATGTTGTCAGCGCCCAGGCTTGGTCCAATGAGACGCTCTTCAATAATTTCCATGGGTGCAGCAAGCGAGCCAGCACGCAGCAAAAGCGCGGTCTCTGCCGCCTCCACCGTGGTCATCTGGCCGCTAATCTGAACCCGTCCTCCGGGAATCTCCCCGCGAATCACGGGCGCGGTAATAACCTCGCCTTGTCCCTTCTCAATGAGGAGAATGGCCATACGATTGCCAATGTTCTCGCGCGTGACATCGCGAAAAATACGTGCGCCTTTGCTGTCAAGGGTAAGGTGCACCGCGGGCTCAAGTGGGTTTTGGGAGTCAAAGCCGGCCTGGGCATCGGTTAGGTTCTCACCCGTAAGCACCACTTCCTTCCTAAGCATTAGGGGCGCACCACCACGTTCTTGGTAGACATCCACGCTTACGGGTGGGCGGCCAGCAAGCAAGGCGGTGGCAGCCTCGGGCGAGTCTTCCACCATGCGTACTTCAAGCGTGGCGGTGCGGCCAAGAATGTCTTTGGCCTTTGCCGTGTCTTGCACACCGGGCAGCTGCACCACAATGCGGGCGGCACCTTGCTGCTGAACAATGGGCTCAGCCACGCCCAGTTCATTGATACGGTTGGAAAGGGTCGTGATGTTTTGTTTGAGCGCGAACTCTTGAATGCGGGTGGCCGTTGTGGGTTTTAAACGTCCTACCAAGAAGAAGTCTGAGCCCGTGTCGCGGGCCTGCCAGTCAAGGTCTATAACCTGCTCGGCAAGCAGCTTGAGGCCTTGCTCGCGAACCTCGGGACTGGCGAATTTAATTTCAAGGGTGTCGCGCGTGCGGGCAATGCCTTGGTGACGAACACGTTTATCGCGCAACAAAGTACGGGTCTCACCCACCAGGGCATCGAGCCGTTTGGTAAGCGCCGTGGCCATGTCCACTTCCAAAAGAAAATGCACGCCACCACGAAGGTCGAGGCCCAGGTACATGGGCAGCGCCCGAATGCTTGAGAGCCAATCGGGCGAGGCGGAAATAAGGTTGAGGGCAACCACATAGTTGCTGGGGCTCGCCACAGCGACGCGCTCGGCTGCCTGTTGGGCGGCGGAGTTCTCTGCCTGGCTTGCGGGCAGTCTTCGACCCGCAAGGTTTCCAGGGTTTAGGGTGGATTCAATAAGGTCTTTGGCTTTGAGCTGCGTGTCGGTGTCTGCGAACCGCACGCGCACGGTGTTGCCAGTGTTGTTCTCTTCAAAACGAATGCCCTGATGTTCGATGCCTGCCGTCTGCAAGGCCTGCTCAACCTTTTGGGCCACTGTGGCCTCGACCTTCAGGGTGGCCTTTGCAGTGGAAATTTGAACCGCAGGCTTCTCCCCAAAGAAATTGGGCAGTGTGTAAAAAAGACCAAAGGCAACGGCCAGCCCCATAAGGGCCAGCCGCCACCAGGCGACGCGGTTCATGAATTAGCTAATGGTCTTAATGGTGCCCTTGGGCAGCAGCGTTTGAACCGCCTGGCGCTGCATCACCATGCTAATTTGCTTATCACCCGAGCCCACATCAACGGTAATGTAGGCGTCGTCTACTTCCGTAACCTTGCCCACGATGCCCGCAGCAGAAACAATTTCGTCGCCCTTTTGCAGGCCTTCTACCAACTGGCGATGCTCTTTGGCGCGTTTCATTTGTGGGCGAATCATTAAGAAATAAAGCACCACAAACATCAGAATAAGGGGAAGAAACCCAATAAGTGGGTCTTGGCTTGCACCAGCTGCCTGGGCGTAAGCATTTGAAATAAGCACGGGTAGGATCTCCAAGAACAATAACCCGTAAGTATAAGGTAGGCTTGACGCCTAATGAATTCGCAAACCCCCAGCCTCACGCGCGCCGCTAGCCTTGATCGGCCTTTTTTCGAGAAGCAGGCCCAGGATGGCCAGGCCCGAGCCGGTCGGCTTGCACTTGCCCATGGCCAAGTGCTGACACCCATTTTTATGCCAGTGGGTACTTACGGCGCTGTAAAGGGCGTGCCGCCCGCCATGCTCGAGGCGCTTGGAGCCCAGATTATTCTGGGTAACACCTTTCATCTTTGGCTGCGGCCAGGGCTTGAGGTGATTCAGGGCCACCAGGGGCTGCATGGCTTTGTGAACTGGACGCGTCCCATGCTGACCGACTCCGGTGGCTTTCAGGTCTGGTCGCTTGGTGATTTACGAAAAATTACAGAAGAAGGCGTGGCGTTTCAGTCGCCCATAAACGGGGACAAGCTCTTTCTGTCGCCTGAGGAATCCATGCGTATTCAACGGGTCTTGAACTCGGACATTGCCATGGTCTTTGATGAATGCACACCTTACCCGGCCACCCATGAAGAAGCCGCCCAGAGTATGCGCTTGTCCTTGCGCTGGGCAGCTCGCAGCCGTCAGGCTTTTGAAGGCTCTCCGAACGCGCTTTTTGGAATTGTTCAAGGCGGCATGTTTGAAGACCTGCGGGATGAGTCGCTGGCAGGCCTTTTAGAGATTGGCTTTGAAGGGTATGCCATTGGCGGCCTGTCGGTGGGCGAGCCCAAGGACGACATGCTGCGAACCCTTGCCCACATTGGCCCGCGCCTGCCGCAAGACAAGCCCCGCTATTTAATGGGTGTGGGCACCCCCGAAGACCTGGTGGATGGCGTTGCCCATGGTGTCGATATGTTTGACTGCGTGATGCCAAGCCGCAACGGCCGCAACGGCTGGCTCTTTACCCGCAAGGGGGATTTAAAAATTCGCAATGCCCGGTTTAAAGACGACCCCTTGCCCATCGACCCGCATTGCGTATGCCCGGTCTGCAAACCTAGCGCTCATGGCGATGACCGTCCTGGGTTTTCAAGAAGCTATTTGCATCACCTGCAGCGCATTGATGAGATGTTGGGGGCAAGCCTTGCCACCATTCACAACCTTGCGTTTTATCTGCAGATCATGCGCGAGATGCGCGAGGCGATTTTCGAAGGCCGGTTTGAGGCTTGGCGGGCGCAGTTTGCCGCGGACAGGGCGACGGGGGTGTAAGACTAGGGAAGGCGCCTTAGAAACATGGCGTCGCCATAGCTAAAAAAACGATACCGGTTGGCAATGGCATGGTTGTAGGCCTTGCGAATGGTGGGGTAGCCCGCAAAGGCGCTAACCAGCATTAAGAGTGTTGATTTGGGTAGGTGGAAGTTGGTCACCAGCGCATCCACCACCTTGAATTGATAGCCCGGTGTAATGAACAGGTTGGTCTCCCATTGGCCCGGGAGGCTTGCGAGGTTCGCGATGCCTGGGCTGCCTTTGAGGCCTTCGGCGCCTGAGGCGCGCTGCCCCGCAGACTCAAGCGTTCGCAGGCTTGTCGTACCCACGGCCACCACGCGTCCGCCCTGGGCCTTGGTTTTACAAATCTTCTGCGCCGTCTCTTCGTTCAGCGAACACCATTCGTGATGCATGCGGTGCTTCGATAAGTCGTTATCGCGCACAGGGGCAAACGTTCCACTTCCCACGTGCAAGGTCACTTCCGCGCGCTGAATGCCCTTGGCCTGAAGTGCCGCAAAAAGTGCCTCATCAAAATGCAGGCCTGCCGTGGGTGCGGCAACTGACCCGGGGTGTTGGGCATACACCGTTTGATAACGCTGCAGGTCGTCTTTGGTTGGGGCGTGACCAATGTAGGGCGGCAGTGGCAGCTGCCCGCACTCGTCAAGCACATCAAGCACCGGGCGGCTGAATTCAAGCTGAAATCGGTCGTCGTGGGCGGGGTCGCGACCTAGGCAGGTGACGTCTTCATGATTTTCCAATTGCAGCCTCATTCCCGCCGCAGGCTTTCGGCTCACGCGAAGCAGGGCGCTTGCCTGGTTGGGCGCAGGCCCAATGCGTTCAACCAGAATCTCAACCCGCCCACCCGAGGGCTTTTTTGCAAAAAGCCTTGCCGCAATCACTTTGGAATTGTTGAAGACCAGAAGGTCTTGCGGGTTCAGAAGATCAACCAGGTCGGTGAATCGTCGGTTGCGAAGGTCTTGCTCGCCGTGCACATCAAGCAGCCGGCTCTGGCTTCGCACCTCGGCAGGCGCCTGGGCAATAAGTTCTTCAGGCAATTCAAAATCAAAGTCGGATAACTGGTAGGTCATGGCGGGTGGGTGATGGCCGAGTGGTAACTGTTGACAGCCAGTGATTCATGGCGGGTTCGTTGGACGCGACGTTACCGTCGTGTGTTGTTTAGCCTTGCAGCAAGCGCATCCCCCATGGTCTGCGAGAGCAGCTGCGACCGCCTTAGCAGCGGTGTGGCCGATTTTAGTCTTGGCCGCCTGCATCCCCGGCAAATAAACCCTTCTCGTATCGTCTGCCATTCGGCGTTTAGTAAACCCACCCATCGAAAGACAAGGGCCATAGCAAGCGAGAGCGTTGTTACCGAGATGCCCACCCACTGCAAGGGTTTAAGAAAAAACCGCAAGGCGCGCAGCAGTTCTTGGGTGGTGCTTGAAAGCGTGACCAGGTCGGC
>CAMDMC010000016.1 GCA_945901825.1 Bordetella parapertussis | reverse complement strand
CAGCATGGCCAGGTTTTCAGTAAGCGTCATTGGAATGTCCTTGGCGTTAAGCGCCTCAAGCAGCTCGGGCTTCACGCTGTGATCGGGGCAGGATGGATAGCCAGGCGCGGGGCGAATGCCTTGATAACGCTCTGCAATAAGCTCTTCATACTTTAAGGCCTCGGAGGCTGCATAGCCCCAGAACTCGGTGCGTACCCTGCGATGAAGCTCTTCAGCAAACGATTCCGCAAGCCGGTCGGCCAGGGCCTTCACCAAGATGGCGTTGTAGTCATCGCCCTTGGCCTCGTACCTCTGGGCAAGCTTGTCGGCACCGTGGATGCTCACGGCGAAAGCGCCAAGGTAGTCCTCGCCCTGTTCGGTGATCGGCAGCAGGTAGTCGGCAAGCGATTTGTTTGGCTCGTTACTGGGCTTTTCGGTTTGCTGACGAAGGCCGACCCAGGTGAAGAGTGCTGTTTTAAGGTCGGGCCCGGAAAATACTGTGATGTCCTCGGGCGCTGTTCGCCTTGCGGGCCAGAGGCCAAAGGCGCCGTTGGCCGTGAGCTGTCTGGATTCAATCAACCGACGCAGCATGGCCTTGCCGTCGGCATAAAGCTGCCGAGCCTGCTCGCCCACAATGGCATCGTCAAGAATGGCGGGAAAGGGGCCGGCAAGATCCCAGGTCTGAAAAAAGGGGGTCCAGTCGATGGTCTCGACAAGATCGTCTAAAGGAAAGGCCTTAAGCAGGCGGCGGCCTGTCACCTTGGGCTGGGGTGCGGGATGAAGGAAATTAACCTTCGCGGCGTTGGCCCGGGCCTCTTCTAGACTGAGCATGCGCGAACTGGGCTTGTTGGCATGGCGTTCTCGAAGCTTGGCGTAGTCTTTGAAAAGGTTGCCGAGGTAGGTGGCCTTCTGCTCGTCGGTGCTGGTAAGGGACTGGGCAACAGGCACCGAGCGAGAGGCATCGGGAACCCAGATTACCGGGCCGGAGTAGTGGGGCGCAATTTTGACCGCCGTGTGCACGCGTGATGTGGTTGCTCCACCAATCAGCAGGGGGATCTGACGGCACCGACACCATTCATCGTGTTCCATTTCGCGTGCAACAACGGCCATCTCTTCAAGCGAGGGTGTAATAAGGCCGGAGAGACCAATGATGTCGGCATTGTGCTCCTTGGCAGCCGCAATAATGTGCGCGGCGGGCACCATCACACCCAGGTTAACAATCTCGAAGTTATTGCATTGCAGGACAACCGAGACGATGTTTTTACCAATGTCGTGTACGTCGCCTTTGACCGTGGCGAGAATCATTTTGCCCTTGGCCTTGGTCTGCCCACTGGCAGCCTGCTCTTTCTCAATATAGGGCACGAGGTGCGCCACAGCAGCCTTCATGACTCGCGCGGATTTAACCACCTGGGGCAGAAACATTTTGCCTTGTGCGAAGAGATCACCCACAACATTCATGCCGGTCATCAACGGGCCTTCAATGACCTCAATGGGCCGCCCCGAGCGGCCTTGAATAAGCTGGCGTGCCTCTTCGGTGTCTTCAACAATAAATTCTGTAAGACCATGAACCAGGGCATATTCGAGCCTTTTTTCTACATCAAGGCCTCGCCATGCAAGCTTTTCTTCGTCCTTGCGCTCGCCACTGCGTAGCTGACCAGCGAGATCAATCATGCGCTCGGTTGCATCAGGCCGCCTGTCGAAAACAATGTCTTCAACATGCTCGCGCAGCACGGGGTCGAGGTTCTCGTAAACACCAAGCTGCCCTGCATTGACAATGCCCATGGTCATACCGGCTTTCACGGCGTGGTAAAGAAAGACGGTGTGAATTGCTTCGCGTGCGGCGTCGTTGCCGCGGAAGGAGAAGCTGACATTGGAGACGCCACCCGAGACCTTGGCTGCAGGCAGGTTCTTGCGAATCCAACGCGTGGCCTCAAGGAAGTCGATGGCATAGCGGTTGTGTTCGTCGATGCCGGTTGCGATGGCAAAAATATTGGGGTCAAAGATAATATCGTCAGCGGGAAAATTCAGTTCGTTTCGTAAAAGTGTGTAGGCGCGTTGGCATATGGTTTTACGGCGTTCAAGCGTATCGGCCTGCCCCTGCTCATCAAAGGCCATGATGACCGCCGAGGCCCCGTACTTCATGCACTGGCGCGCCTGATACAAAAAGGGCTCTTCACCCTCTTTAAGCGAGATGGAGTTCACGATGGCCTTGCCTTGCACACACTTGAGACCGGCCTCGATGACTTCCCATTTCGAAGAGTCGATCATGATGGGCACACGAGAGATATCGGGCTCGGAGGCAATAAGGTTTAAGAACCGGGTCATGGCGGCCTTGGAGTCGAGCATGGCCTCGTCCATGTTGATGTCAATAACCTGGGCACCGTTTTCAACCTGCTGCCTGGCAACGTCCACGGCCTTTTCAAAGTCACCATTAAGAATAAGACGTGCAAACTGCTTGGAGCCGGTGACATTGGTGCGCTCACCCACATTCACAAACAAGGAGCTTTCGCCAATGTTTAAGGGCTCAAGCCCCGAAAGCCTTGTGACAGAGTTTTCTTTGAAGGCCAAGGGCCGGGGACGAAAGGCATTGACAGCCTGGGCAATGGCACGAATATGGTCGGGGGTGGTGCCGCAGCAGCCACCCACAACATTGACCCATCCGCTTGAGGCAAAGTCTTTTAAAAAGCCCGAGGTAATGGGCGGTGTCTCATCAAAGCCTGTCTCAGCCATGGGGTTGGGAAGGCCCGCATTAGGGTAGATGCAGATGGCGGTGTCGGCAAGTTTTGAGATTTCTTCCACATAAGGCCGCATAAGGGCCGCACCCAGAGCGCAGTTAAGCCCAACCGTGATGGGCCTTGCATGGCGAACACTGTTCCAGAAGGCCTCCACGGTCTGGCCTGACAGAATACGGCCCGATGCATCGGTGACCGTACCCGAGATCATGACGGGCCAGCGCGTGCCGGTGGTTTCAAAGAGCTGCTCAAGGGCATACAGGGCGGCCTTGGCGTTAAGCGTGTCGAAGATTGTTTCAACAAGGAAAAGGTCGATGCCGCCATCGAGCAGGGCCTGGGCCTGCTCAAGGTAGCTGCTTACGAGCGCATCGAAAGTAATGTTGCGGGCACCCGGGTCGTTGACATCGGGTGAAATGGAGGCGGTTCGTGGCGTGGGCCCAAGGGCACCGGCTACGAATCTGGGCCTGTCTGGGCTGGAAAAGGCATCGCGTGCCTCGCAGGCAAGCCTGGCTGAGGCAAGGTTCATGTCACGAACCAGTCCGGCCAAGTGGTAGTCGTCCTGGGCCACCGAGGTTGCACCAAAGGTATTGGTCTCGATAATGTCGGCACCCGCTTCCAGGTACTGACGATGGATGGTCTTGATGAGTTCCGGCTGGCTGAGACTTAAAAGCTCGTTGTTACCTTTAAGGTCAATGCCCTTGGCAACAGCCTGATCGAGCACGGCCTGTTGGTCTTTGTTTAAGGCGACGGCGTGCTCACCGGCCTGGCCGCGGTAATGCTCCTCGGTGAGCCTGACCTGTTGAATCATGGTGCCCATGGCCCCGTCAATAATAAGAATACGCTGGGCAAGTGCCAGCCCGAGGCTTTCAAAGGCGGGCGCTTCGGTAAGGCCCTTGGGCTTGATTGCGGCCTGAGCCAGCCCAGTGCCCTCGAGGGCGGTTTCTGGGGTTGCGCGCAGTGCCTCTTGCAGGGCTTTAGTGGAATCGTTCATGAGGACCTCGATTATAGGGTTCCTAGCCGGGTTATTTCCCCTGGGCTAGCTGCCTGCCTTGATTCGATCGAGCCAGCAGATGAGCCCATCGGTATTGAGCCTGAGATCGAGGGCCAGAAACGTCTTAAGCTCCTTTTGCGACAGCAGACTGCCATGGGCTTTTAACTGATCAAAGAGCAGGTCTTCAAGATCGGCTGCAATAGCCTGCGCTCGGCCTTGACCGCGATGGCCGTGCCGGCTTGCAAGGGCAGCGTAGCTGTCGACTTGTTGCAGCAACGCCTCGCCTGCGGCCTGCACCTGGCGAAGCTCGGAGTAATGGGTAAGGTAGACCGCCTTGGGCTTTGCCTGCATGACACGTCTAACGGATGCTTTGTGCGTTTGGGGATCGAACTGGCTTGGGGAGCTGGTTACAAACGTAAAAGCGCCCTGGGGGCTGTCGAGCTCGCGATACGAGATGCCAAAGGTGTCGCCGGTGAAGATGGCATTGGACCCCTCATCGAGAATAAAGACATGATGCAGGGCATGGCCGGGTGCATCCCAGAAGTTGATTTGGCGAGAGCCAAGCTTGAGGGAAAGGGCCTCAGTAGCCTCAATAATGCGCAGAGGGTCAATGGGAACCATGCCACCGTAGTCACGCTCTGCAACATCTTGGGTGTAGACCTCGCAGACCGCCTTCCAGAGCTTGCTCGGATTCACCAGATGACGAACCCCTCGCGGATGAACCACAACCTGTGCTTGGTTGCAGTGACTGGCGAGCAGCCCAGCACCCCCTGCATGATCAAGATGCACATGGGTTAAAAGTATGTAGCGGACATCGTCGGGGGTAAGCCCGAGCTCTTGAATTGCTTGAAGAATACGGGGCACCGAGAACTGGGTCCCCGCATCTATAACTGCAAGCTCACCTCTGTCTTCAATGAGATGGACGGCATCAAAGGAGTCTCGAAAATAACCGGAGTCCAGACTCCAGATGCCATTCTCGTGCGACCTAAGACCAAGGCCGGCTGTCTTTGAGGGCGCCTGCGAAGGGTTTGTTGCGGAGGCGTTCATGGCGCACGGTTTCGGGTAAAAAAGACGATGGCTAGCGTGAGGCCAGGATATCGCGCGCCGCCCGCTCTGCCATAAGCATGACCGGTGCATTGGTGTTGCCCGAGGTGATGGTGGGCATTGCCGAGGCATCGACGACACGCAGGCCTGCCACGCCACGCAGACGAAAGCTGGTATCAAGCACAGTAAGCGGGTTCTCGGATTCGCCCTCGTTGTTCACTCGGCCCATGGCGCAGGTGCCCACCGGATGAAAGATGGTGGTTCCAAGCTCACGCGCTGCCTGTTCAAGGTCTTGCTGCGACACCTTTGCAGGACCTGGCAAGAGTTCCTCTGGGGCATAGGCTGCGAGCGCATCGGCCTTCATGATGGCGCGTGTGGCCTCGATACCCTTGACAGCAATATCGAGATCGTCCTGGGTGGACAGGTAGTTGCAGTAAATGGATGGCGCCTGCAAGGGGTCGGAGTGCTGCAGGAGAACCCGACCCCGGGAACTTGGCCGAAGGTTGCAGACCGATGGGGTAATGGCATCGAACTCATGCAGGGGCTCTCCAAATTTTGGAAGCGAAAGCGGCTGTACATGCCATTCCAGGTTGGCCGAGGGCTGCGAGGGGTCGCTTTTGGTGAAGGCCCCCAGGGTAGAGGGCGGCATGGTCATGGGCCCGCGTCGAAGAAGGCCGTACTGCAGTGCCATGCCGATACGTGACAAGGGATTGGCATAAAGACTGTTGACCGTGCGAGCGTTCTTGATTTTGAAAATAGTTCGAATTTGCAGATGGTCCTGCAGGTTCTGACCTACGCCAGGAAGACCTTGCCGAACCGGGACATAAAACTCTGCGAGATGCTTCGGGTCACCAATGCCGGAGGCCTGAAGAATGTGCGGCGAGCCAATCGCACCTGCTGAAAGAATCACTTCTTTGCGCGCACGTGCCTCGATGATCTGCCCTTCTTTTAGAAGCCGGACGCCACGGGCACGCAGAGTCGCGTTGGCCCAGGCCGACTGATCGGAGGGACGTCGTTCACGGTTTTCCTCAAAAAGGACCTGAAGTGTTTGGGTGTTGGTAAAAACAGAAAGGTTCTCTCGGTGACGCACCGGATGAAGGAAGGCATCGGCCATCGACCAACGTCTGCCACGCCGCTGGTTAACATGAAAATAGGCGCAGCCCTCGTTATCTCCGCGGTTGAACTCATCGATGCTAGGGATGCCCTGCTGGGCGGCGGCCTGTTGCCAGGCATCAAGAATTTTCCATTTAACGCGTGGCGTCTCGACACGAATCTCACCGGTCTCACCATGCCAGTCGTTGGCGCCACCAAAGTAATTCTCAAGCGCCTTGTATATGGATAAGGTCTGGCCGTTCTCGCCATTCCATCGCCAGCGCTCATCACCGGTAAGCTGCGCCCATTGGTCGAAGTCATACGACTGCCCACGCATGTAAATCATGGCGTTGATGGACGAAGAGCCCCCAAGACCTCGGCCCCGTGCATAGTGAACCGAGCGGCCCGCAAGGCCTGGCTCGGGCTGAGTCTTAAAGCACCAGTCGGTGCGTGGATTGGCAATGGTGAATAAATAACCGACGGGAATTTTTATCCAGAACCAGTCATCTTCGCCTCCGGCCTCGACCAGCAAGATACGCTGACCACGCTGAGCCGAGAGCCGGTTTGCCAAAAGGCAGCCTGCGCTTCCAGCGCCAACAATGATGGTGTCAAACTCAAGGGGTCCTGACATAGGGTGGCCGTTTAGAGGTGTTCGTCAGAAAGCTAAGCCCAAGCGGGTCGGGGAGTCTTAGCCAGGCCGGCGGTCGATGCAAACCGCAGGCTGGTCAAGCTCGGGGCGGTTACAGAACCGAACATGATCGGGATAGGGAAAGACATCTTCCAGAAAGCCGCGGGCTATTTTTTCTTGTTGGGATTTCCAATACTGAGCATCAAGTAACTCTCGATGATACTTGTTAAACGGAACTCGAAGCCTTAGCTGCCCGAGTAGAAATTGAGAGAACTCTTCCGGGAAGACATCGTTTGGGCCTACCGTGTACCAGGGCTCACTGGCCATTTCGTCTTCAGGGGTTCGAGGCTCGGGAATTTTTCGGAAATTGCATTCCGTTAGGTATTGAATTTCATCGTAGTCATAAAACACAACACGCCCATGCCGTGTCATACCAAAGTTTTTGTAGAGCATGTCGCCTGGGAAAATATTGGCGGCAACAAGCTGGCGAATCGCATCGCCGTACTCTTTAATGGCATGGTCAACCTGCGCCTCTGTGGCATGTTCAAGAAAGATGTTCAGAGGAACCATTCGACGCTCAATATACAAATGACGAATAACAAGTCGTCCATTGTTTTCCTCAAGCATGCTTGGGGCAAATTCGCGAATTTCCTTGAGAAGGTCGGCATCGAATCGGTCTAGGGGGAACTCAACGCTTGAGTACTCCCAGGTGTCAGCCATACGGCCCGCTCGATCATGAAGTTTCACCAACTGGTACTTCGAGGCAATAAGCTCGCGTGACACGTCTTTTGAACGCTTGTCTTTAATAATTTTAAAGACATAGGGGAAGGACGGCAGGGTAAAGACAAGCATCACAAGCCCTTTAATGCCCTCGGCAAGACAGAACTTGTCATTGGAGTGACGCAGGTGATGCAAAAAGTCTCGATAAAAGAGTGTCTTGCCTTGCTTTTGCAGCCCGAGCATGGTGTAGAGCTCGCTGGCGGGCTTATGCGGCATGATGCTTTTCAAAAACTGCACGTAGGCCGAGGGCACCTCCATGTCCACCATAAAGTAAGCCCGAGAAAAGGAAAACAAAACAGAAATTTGGTCGGGGTCAAAGAGAATGGTGTCGAGGTAAAGCGCCCCTTGCGAATTTCGAAGAATTGGAACAGCAAAGCCTCTTGGCGTTCCGTCATTCATGATGCGCCCAATGATGTAGGCGCCCTTGTTTCGAAAAAAAAGTGACCTTAGAACATGCACCTGAAAATCGGTTGCAGTCTGAAAAGGCCTTGGAAAGACAAGGGCTGCGGCCCGAATGATACGTCGCAGATCGCGTTGGACATCGTTCCAGCCGCAGGCAAGGCCAAAGTCGATGGCCATTTGGGTAAGGCACTTTTGCAGGCCTTCGGATCGCGGGTAATAGACACGGTAGGACGGAGGGTCGGAGTCAAGGTAGTCGGTCGCAACGGCGGGTCTTACGAAAAGGTTCTCACCTCCGTAGTTGGCGCGGCGCAGGATTCGCGTGGTGATGGAATTAAAAAATGATTCGGCAAGTTCGGGCTGCTTATGGTCGGTAAGCAGCATGATGTAGGCTTTTTTAACCTCTGCCCAGGTACCCTCATCCAGAGCAATAGAAGAGGACTTCGCCATTAGGGCATCGGTTGTCTCCTTGACCCGTTCGTCGTAGAAGGCAATTCGCTCTTTGGCGAGTTCGCGTATGGCCCCATAGCGTCCGGCCTCAAAGGCGGTCTTTGCCTGTTGCGCGTTGTAACGAAAAAGGCCGTAGTGGCGATGAAAGCCGCTGAGTATGAGGTTGGCAATTTCAGTTGCATCGGATGCCAATGCCATCGGCCTAACCCTGAAGACTGAAGCCTTGAGTAACCTGAGACCGGTCGCGAGCGACACTCATAATGAGGCCGAGTCCAACGCCCAATGTAATAAGAGCTGTGCCTCCGTAGGACATGAAGGGAAGGGGTACACCGACCACGGGAAGAAGGCCCGTTACCATTCCAAGGTTTACAAAGGCGTAAGTAAAGATGGTTAAGGCAAGGCTTGCCGATAAAAGCCGGCCGAAGGGGGTGGGTGCCCCAAGTGAAATCCAGAGTCCGCGAAGAATAAGGGCAAGGTAAAGGACCACCAGAATCGCGGCACCAAGAAAGCCGAACTCTTCAGCAAAACCAGCAAAAATAAAATCGGTGTCTCGTTCCGGAATGAAGTCAAGCTGGGCCTGACTGCCTTTTAACCAACCCTTGCCCCACAGACCGCCGGATCCAACGGCAGTCATGGACTGAAGAATGTGAAAGCCTTTTCCAAGTGGGTCACGATGGGGGTCCAGCAGCGTGCAGACACGTTGCTTCTGATACTCCCTCATCCCGGGCCAGTCGACACCTGCAGCGCAAAGGGTGTCACCAAAAATCACTAAGACAATTAAAACAATGCCAACGCCTCCCACTACGATGGCAATGAGCCGCCAAGACATGCCCGCAAGATAGAGGACAAAGACACCTGAGGCCGCGACAAGAATGGCGGTCCCTAGGTCGGGCTGATCCAGAATAAATAGAACGGGTATGACAAGAAGACCCACAACAATCAGCCAGTCTGCGATCGTTTTCAGCCCCTCGCGTTGTTGGACAACCCATGCCAGCATGAGAGGCATGGCGATTTTCATAATTTCGGAAGGCTGAATGCGGGCAATGCCAAGGTCGAGCCAGCGTGTAGCGCCCTTTGAGGTGTCACCAAAAAGGGCAACAGCAAGAAGTAGAACCAGGCCGAGCCCATAAAGCGGTATGGCAACTTTCTGCAGCCATGTGGATGGAATCTGCGCAAGCATGAGCATGATGAACCCAGCAACAATAAGGTTGCGTAGATGGTTGAAGAAACGTTCGGGTTCCTCATGACTCGCGCTGTAAACGGCAAGCAGACTAAGTCCCGCCAGGCCGATGAAGATAAAAAACAGAGGCTGGTCCATGGCAAAGAAGCGCCCCCTTAACCAGAGCGAAAAGGCTCGCCAGCCGTCGTCAGCGCGGCGGTCATTCATGGCAGCTCACGCCCCTCTTTCTTCCGTGTGATCAAAAGGTAATCGAAAACCTTGCGGGCCAGGGGTGCAGCTGCCGATGCCCCGAAGCCTCCGTTCTCGACCACAACGGCCACGGCCACTTTTGGATTCTCGGCCGGGGCATAGGCAATGTAGAGGGAGTGATCTCGTAGTCTCTCGGAGACCTTTTCCTCCTCGTAGACCTCGCCCTGTTTCACACTGAAAACCTGTGCGGTACCGGTCTTCCCCGCAACGCTGTATGGAACACCGGCCATGACGCGCGCGCCCGTACCCGATCGGTTTACTTCGACAAGGGCCTCGTGCACGGTGTCGAGCCATTGCTGTTCGACATCAAGCCTGCGATCAACAATGGCCGGCAGCTCCACCTGCTCACCGGTCTGGGAGTTCTCAACCGATCGCACAAGACGGGGCCGTAGCAGCTTTCCCCCATTGGCAAGCGCCGCGGTTGCGCGAACCAGCTGAAGCACTGTAAAGGCGTTGTAGCCCTGGCCTATTCCAATGGACGGTGTCTCGCCCGTGAGCCATTCTTTTCCGAATCGCTTGAGCTTCCAGTCCGATGAGGGCAGGATGCCTGCCGTCTCGCCTTCAATGTCGATGCCAGTAGTGCGGCCAAAGCCGAAAGGCGAAATGAACTTGTAAATCGCATCGACCCCCATGTCATGGGCGAGCTTGTAATAGTAGGTGTCACTTGAGACCACGATGGATTTTTTCAGATCGACTCGTCCGTTGCCCTTGGGGTTGTAGTCGCGAAACCGGTGATTACCGAGCATGAAATAGCCTGGATCTTGAATGGCCTCGTCTGCCGTGCGTGCTCCTGAGGCAAGGGCCGCTACCGCCATAAAGGGCTTATAGGTTGATCCTGGGGGATAAATACCCCGCAAGGCCCGATTCAACAAAGGCACATCGGGTGACTGATTAAGCTGGTTCCAGAGGTCGGGATCAATACCGTCAACAAAGGCATTGGGGTTGAAGTTCGGCATAGAGACCATGGCAAAGAGCTCGCCCGTGGTGGGCGACATGGCCACAAGCGCACCACGCCTGCCAATGAAGGCGTCCTCCACCATTTTCTGGAGACCCTGGTCGATCGAAAGCTGAAGGTTTTGACCCGGTATGGGGGGCTTGAGGTCAAGCTCGCGCACCAGTCGACCACTTGCGGTGACTTCAATTTTCTGAAAACCAGGAACGCCTTTAAGGTCACTCTCGTAGCTTTTTTCAATGCCCAGCTTGCCGATGTGACTAAGACCGAAATAGTCCTCGAGAAGGTTCGCCTCGGTGAGTCTCTCGCGGTCAGTGCGCGAGATGCGGCCAATATGACCGAGCAGATGGGACGAGGAGTCACCGTAAGGATAGCTTCGAATAGTCCGTTGTTGAATGTTGACCCCGGGTATTTCGGTGACTCGGGTTACGAGTCGGGCCACCTCTTCGTCGGTGAGTTTGGTTTTTAAGGGAATGCTGTCGAACCGCCTTGCCTCGGCCGCCGCACGTTTAAAGCGGCTTATTTCGGCCGGTTTAAGCTCAATGACTTTGCCAATTTCCTCAATCGTTCGATTTAAGTTCTTTGCCTGAAAAGGCTCAATTTCAAGAGAGAAGCCAGCATCGTTGCGGGCAAGCGTCTCGCCATGTCTGTCAAAGATGCGTCCACGAGGCGGCTGGATGGGCAAAAGAGCAACGCGATTCTCTTCAGCTTTTGCCGCATGGTCCTCGTGTTGCCAGACTTGGATCTGCCCAAAACGCATGGCCAAAGCCCCGAGCCCAATTGTGATGGCCAGTGCCGCAAACGAGGCCCTTTGTCGAAAGTCTGAGTTGGACTGGTTGCTGAACTCCATTGCGATTTAATTAAGTCTTCACCGGACTTACAGGCTTTCGTGCCCGCATTCGACCTGGTCGAGATTTTCGTTGCAAGACAAGTTGAATCATGCGGCTAATAAAGACCCATAACAAGGCCTCTGCCGCAGGCTGGATGAACAGGCTACTGTCGGGCCCAAGGCCCTCTACCATCCAGCGCACGGCAAAGACGCTGGCAAGTGAGACAAGGAAAAGAGGATAGAGGTGGGCTACCTGCCCCCAGGCTTGGAAATCGGGGATGCGTCGGTGCAGGGTAATGGCGCCATAACTAAGTATGGAATAGGCAAGCGCATGCTGACCCAAAAGAACCCCCTGATGCACATCCATGACCAGCCCCAGCAGCCAGGCAGGTGCGAGGCCAATACGACTTGGTAGAAAAATATTCCAGAAGACCAGCACGATGGCAAGCATGTCGGGTACTGGCCAGTTCGGCGCCCAGGGCAGGAAGTTAAAGACCAGGGCCGCAGCCATGGTGCCCGTAATAAAGCGAAGGCTCGGGGCTCGGCCAATGATGGTTGGAGGTCTCATGGTCTTTGAATTGCAGCCTCTGGGGTTGAGGGTTTTGCTGATGACGCCGGGCTGGAGCCACTGGCAAGGGGGGCTGGTGGCGCGCTCGACGCTACCGGCGCTGGCCCCGCACCTCCATTGCGAAGAATAACAAGCACTTCTTTATAACGGGCCACCGATGCCGTAGGGATTGCGATGATAGTTGGGAACTGACCCTGGGCTGCAGGCACGACCACCGAGACGCGTCCCACCGCAAGCCCCGCTGGGTAGAGCCCATCGAGACCCGAGGTCACAATCGTGTCGCCCTCTTCAAGCTCAGCGGCCAGATTCACATAGCGCACTCGAAACTCATCGGCCTGTCCGCCGCCTTGCGTAATACCCCGCACGCCACTGCGCGGTAGAAAAATGGGGACGAAGAGCTGCTCATCGGAGAGCAGTCGAATTTCGGCTGTAAGTGGGAATACCCGACTGACCTGCCCGACGACACCATCACTGTTGATGACAGGGTCACCCACCGAGAGTCCTTGATCGTGGCCAAGATTAATAAGAACCTTTCGGGCTAGACCGTCTTTGAGGCTTGCCCGGATTTCACCGGCCTTGCTTTCAGGAAAGGCGCTCGACTTTAGATTCAGTAGGTTTCGTAAGTTGTCGTTGTCACTACGAAGTTGATTTGCAAGCAGAAGGCTCTGGGCGTTACTCGTCTGCTGATCGCGAAGCCGCTCCACTTCATTTGCGAGATGCGATACCGATTGAAGCCTCTCGCCAGCCCAGTAGGCAAAGTCGCGCGGCATGAGAAGCGCCTCGCTTACTGGATACAAAATAACGCTTACGCCTAGACGCAGCGGCGAGGCAATTTCAAAGCGACGGTCGAGCTGCATCACCGCAACAGCAGCGGTTAAAGCGATGGCCAGTTTAATTCGGGCCGAGAGACCTTGCCTGAAAAAGGCGGGAGGGCTTTGGGATAGAGCCAATGCGCGTGGCTCCGATTACTCTGTCGATAAAACGCTGCTTAACTCGTCGATTCGTTCAATGGCCTCTCCGCAGCCTCGTACCACGCAAGACAGCGGATCTTCTGCCACGTAGACGGGCAGGCCGGTTTCTTCGGTGAACAGGCGGTCAAGGTCGCGAAGCAAGGCCCCGCCCCCTGTAATAACAACACCACGCTCGGCAATGTCGGCCGCAAGCTCGGGTGGCGTATTTTCAAGGGCATTCTTAATGGCAACAACAATTTGGCTAATGGGATCGGTTAGCGCCTCAAGAATTTCGTTGCTTGAGATGGTGAAGCTGCGCGGAATACCCTCGCTGAGGTTTCGGCCGCGCACTTCCATTTCGCTTACTGAACTCCCCGGGAAGGCAGAGCCAATTTCTTTTTTTATGGCCTCTGCCGTCTGGTCACCGATGAGCATGCCGTAGTTGCGGCGGATGTAATTTACGATGGCCTCATCGAACTTGTCTCCACCAACGCGAATGGAGTTGGAATAGACAAGACCTCCAAGCGAGACCACGCCAATTTCACTGGTGCCCCCGCCAATGTCTACCACCATGGAACCACAAGGCTCGGCAATGGGGAGACCTGCCCCAATGGCTGCTGCCATGGGCTCCTCAATGAGGTAGACCTGGCTTGCACCTGCCGACAAGGCCGATTCTCGAATGGCCCGACGCTCAACCTGGGTGGAGCCGCAGGGCACGCAAATGATGACGCGCGGACTTGGTGAAAAAAGCCTCTTTTCGTGGACCATTTTGATAAAGAGTTTGAGCATTTGCTCGGTCACGGTGAAGTCGGCGATGACCCCGTCTTTCATGGGCCTTACGGCTTCGATACTTCCAGGTACTTTACCGAGCATCTGCTTAGCCTTGGTACCGACGGCCTCGATGGTTTTTTTCCCTCCGGGCCCGCCGTCGTGACGAATGGCCACAACAGAGGGCTCGTTAAGGACGATGCCCTTTCCGCGGGCGTATATTAGGGTGTTGGCCGTTCCAAGGTCGATTGCCAAATCTTGGGAGAAGAATCCGCGTAGAGATCCAAACATAGAAGGTTCCGAATCCAGATGGCTAAATGAAGAAAATGACGATAATCACAGATTATCCACCATCTGGAGTAGTTTTCTGACGTGTCGCTCTCTAAAGACCAGTTTGACAAACTTGCCCGGCTTAGCCGCTTATCGGTGACCGCGGAGGACCACGACCGGATTCTGCCTGCGATCGATGCCATGGTGAAATGGGCCGACACCCTTCGTCAGGCACCGACCGAAGGGCTCGAGCCGATGGCTAACCCACACGACATGGTTCTGCGTCTAAGGCAAGACCTTGCGCAAGACCTGCCTAGCCGTGAGGAACTCATGCGCAATGCTCCCCAGGTGGCCCAAGGGTTCTTTATTGTTCCCAGGGTTGTGGAATAAGCCTGCCCGCCATGGAATTTCGTTTTTCGCCCCTATCGGAGCTAAGGCGGGCTTTGGACTCTGGAATGGTGTCGGTCGAAGAGCTTGCCCAGGATTACCTGGCCGCCCTTAAAAATGAGAGCCTCGGGGCGTGCCTTTCGGTCATTCCCGAGCTCACGCTTAGCCAAGCCCGACAGTGCCAGAGCCTGCTTGAGAAAACCCCGCCCGAGCAACGTTCGCCGCTTCTGGGGCTTCCAGTCATTCACAAAGACGTTCTGGTCACCAAGGGCTGGCCTACAACGGCGGGCTCAAAAATTCTTGAAAACTACCAAAGCCCGTTTAATGCCCAGGCGGTTGATCAGCTTCAGTCTGTGGGCATGGTCTGCCTGGGCAAGGCCAACTGCGACGAGTTTGCTATGGGATCGGCCAATGAGCATTCCGCCTACAGGCCGGCATGCAACCCTTGGGACACCGATCGCATTCCAGGCGGGTCTTCAGGTGGCTCGGCCGTGGCCATTGCCGCGGGGCTTGCACCGGCTGCAACGGGAACCGATACCGGGGGCTCGATTCGTCAGCCCGCCGCCATGTGTGGCATTACTGGCATTAAACCAACCTACGGACGGGTCTCGCGTTGGGGGCTTGTAGCCTATGCATCAAGCCTTGATCAGGCCGGGCCCATGGCGCGAACAGCGCAGGACTGCGCCTGGATGCTCTCGGCCATGGCGGGCTTTGACCCGAAAGACTCCACCAGCCTGAATCAGCCTTCGGAGGACTTCGCCAGGCTTTTGGGCAGGCCCATGACGCAGGACGCCAGCGCAGAGCAGCCCTTGCGAGGCCTGCGCCTGGGTATGCCAAGCCAGTATTTTTCGAACCAGACCTCGCCTGCCGTGGCCAAGGCCATTGAAGCCGCCTTAAAGGTCTTGCGGGGTCTGGGGGCCGAGACGCTGGAGGTGGATCTGCCACGCACGGAGCTTTCGCTGCCCGCCTATTACGTGATTGCCCCAGCCGAGGCCTCAAGTAATTTGTCGCGGTTTGATGGGGTTCGTTATGGCCATCGGTCCGAAAAGGCCACTGATCTTGATTCGCTTTATTGCCTAAGCCGCACCGAAGCCTTCGGGCCAGAGGTTCGCCGCCGCATTCTTCTCGGCAGTTATGTGCTCTCGCACGGTTATTACGATGCCTACTACCTGCAGGCCCAGAAGGTCCGACGGCTTGTGGCCATGGACTTTGACCGTGCCTTTGAGCGTTGCGATTTTATTGTCGGACCAGTCTCGCCTGTAACCGCCTGGCGACTGGGCGAGAGTCCTGCGCTTGAGGCGGCAAAAGACAACCCCCTGCTCGCGGAGTATCTGTCCGATATCTTCACCCTTGGGGCGAGCCTCTCGGGGCTGCCGGCCATGTCCATGCCCTGCGGCTTTGAATCCATCGAAGGCGGTCGTCGTCTTCCCGTGGGCTTGCAGCTGATTGGCCCGCGGTTTGAAGAGGCCAAGATGCTTGCCCTTACCGATCATTTTCAGAGGGCGACCGACTTTCATGACCAGACGCCAAAGCTCTCGGGAGCCCAGCCATGACCACCTGGGAGATTGTTGTCGGTCTTGAGACCCATACGCAGCTTAAAACTCAAAGCAAGATGTTCTCACCTGCCCCCACGACCTTTGGGGCGCAGCCCAACACGCAGGCGCACCCCATCGACCTTGCCCTTCCCGGGGTTCTGCCGACTCCCAACCTGGGCGCTATTGACTGCGCCATTCGTTTCGGGCTTGCCGTTGGCGGCAAGATTGCACGCCGCTCTGTTTTTGCCCGCAAAAATTATTTCTACCCTGACCTCCCCAAGGGCTACCAGATTAGCCAGTTTGAACTGCCTGTGGTTGAAGGTGGGAGCCTGTCCTTTAGCCTTCCTGACGGCTCTGAAAGGACCGTGCAGTTAACCCGCGCCCACCTGGAGGAGGATGCGGGCAAGTCAATTCACGAGGGCCTGGCAGGGCTTGCGCCCCAGACCTCGGGCATTGACCTAAACCGCGCAGGCACACCCTTGCTTGAAATTGTCACCGAGCCCGTTATGCGTTCGGCCCAAGAGGCGGCCGCCTACGCCCGGGCCCTTCACGGCCTGGTTACCTGGATGGACATTTGCGATGGCAATTTGCAAGAAGGTTCGTTTCGGTGCGATGCCAATGTTTCGGTCAGGCCCAAGGGCAGCCAGGCCTTTGGCACCCGCTGTGAAATTAAAAATATCAACTCCTTTCGTTTCCTTGAGCGGGCGATTGAATACGAGGCCGCACGCCAGATTGAGCTGATTGAGTCAGGAGGGCAGGTTCGTCAAGAGACTCGGCTGTTTGACCCCGATCGCGATGAGACCCGGCCGATGCGCTCCAAAGAAGATGCCCACGACTATCGGTATTTCCCAGACCCCGACCTGCCCACGCTTTTTATTGATGAGAAGACCATCGACCAGGTTCGGCAGTCCATGCCCGTTCTTCCCGAGCAGGCACGCTCAAAGCTTGTGGAGCAGTTCAGCCTGTCGGTTCAGGATGCGGGCCTCATCACATCCGGCCGCGACGCGCTTCTTTATTTTGAGCAGACCCTTGCCGCCCTTTCAAGCCTCTGTTCGCTCTCGGCAGACAAGGCAGCCAAGCTTGTCGTGAACTGGATGGCCGCCGACCTTTCAACCTTCTTGAATCGATCCGAAGGCCTTGGCTACGCCCAGGCGCCTGTGACGCCCTTGCGTTTGGCTTCACTGCTTCAGCGCCTGGAGGACGGAACGATTTCGTCGAAGATGGCCCGCGATTTGTTTGGCCAGCTGTGGCAAGACCCCCAGCAGACCGTGGATGGCCTAATAGAATCGCAAGGCCTTCATCAGGTTCAAGACACCGGCCAAATTGACGGCTGGGTGGAGGAAGTGATTGCGGCAAATCCCAAGATGGTGGAGGAGTTTAAGGCGGGCAAGGACAAGGCCTTAAACGCCATGGTGGGTCAGGTGATGAAAAAATCACAGGGCAAGGCCAACCCATCAGCCGTTACACAGGCATTAAAGTCGAAGCTCAAGGCGTAGCCGCCAGACAAGCCAGAGGCCTGGTAGCGCGGCCACGAAGGAGCCCAGAAAAAAACTTGGCCATCCGTAGTCAGTTGCCGCGTGCCCTGCAATAGGCCCCACCCAGACCCGTCCCACCGAGGCCAAGGCCGAAAGCAATGCAAACTGAGTGGCTGTGAAGCGTTGATCGCAGAGACTCATGAGAAGAGCGACAAAGGCGGCGGTTCCCATGCCACCTGCCAGGTTTTCAAGCAGAATGACCAGGGTCATCTCAAGCAGGCTTGGGGGCTGTTGCACCGCGAGCCACCAAAAGCCCAGGTTGGTAACGGCCTGAAGAAATCCAAATAACAACAACGACCGCCAGAGCCCAAGCCGAGCAATAAGCAGCCCCCCGGCAAGTCCGCCAATCAGGGTGGCAAGAAGGCCCATGCCTTTGTTTACTGCGCCCACCTCGGCTGCGGAAAATCCGGCGCCGCGAATAAGGAAGGCTGTTGACAGGCTTCCTGCAAAGGCATCGCCGAGTTTGTAGAGCACGATGCAGCCAAGCACTGCAATGGCGGCCTTGCGACTGAAAAACTCTTTAAAGGGTTCGACAACCGCCTCGCGCAGGCTCTTGGGCGGGTTTGTTTCGGAGGGTTCGGGCACAAAGATGGCAAGTAGTGCAAGCCCAACAAGAATGACTGCCATCACTTGGTAGGCCCCGGCAAAGCCCAGGTAGAGGTCGGCAAGCATAAGTGCAAGACCACCCGAGACCAGCATGGCGAGACGGTAGCCAATCACCGACCAGGCCGCCCCAAGTCCTCGTTGCTCGGGGGTTAACGATTCCGCCCGCCAGGCGTCAAAGACGATGTCAAAGCTTGCTGAGAAGATGACGAGCAGGAGGGCTATAACGGAGATATAGATAAGGCCGTTGGGCGCCATGGGTTCGGCAAGCGAGAGCGCCCAGGTGCTTGCAGCAAGTGCCAAAAGAAGAAAAACCTGCCAGCCGCGCCGTCGGCCCCCTCTTTTTCCGCCAAGCTGAAAGCGGTCGAGCGCCGGGGCCCAGGCGAATTTGTAGGTGTAGGGGACGCCCAGTACGGTGAGCCAGCCAAGGGTGGTGAGGTTCACACCCTCGACGGTGAGCCAGGCCTGTAGGGTGCCAGACGACAATGCCAGTGGCAGTCCACTGGCAAAGCCTAAGGCAAGGGTAAAAAAGAGCAGCCCTCTTGGAACCCCAGCAGCAACCATGGAGGCCTGTTGGTTCACAACAGCCCCTTAGCGATTACACTTTTCTTTAGGCTTTTTTTTAACAGGGTTTCTTGCATGTCCGCTAAGAGTATCGGAGTTTTTAGGCCAGGCCTTGCGACAGGGCTGACAGGCCTTGTTCTGATCGGTCTTGTGGCGGGCTGTGCAGGCCCGCGTATGGCCTCAGCCGATGTCAACGATGCGGTGGGTGTGGGTTCGAAGTCGGAGGTTCGTAGGCTGGTTCCAGCCCAGCAGCTTGAGCGCACAGCCGCTCAGCAGTTCGATGCTTTAAAAGACGAGGCACGCAAGAAGGGTGCGCTGCTGCCGGCTTCCCATCCAACAAGTCAGAAGCTTCTTGCCATGGCCGACCGGCTTAAACCCCATGCCCTTGCCTGGAATGCCGATGCCTCACGTTGGCGATGGGAGGTGGTTGTCTTGAAGTCCAATCAGCTGAACGCCTTTTGCATGCCCGGTGGAAAAATCGCGTTTTACACCGGGCTGATTGAAAAACTTAATCTTAGTGACGATGAGATTGCCGCGGTGATGGGCCATGAAATGGCCCATGCCCTGCGCGAACACACCCGTGACCGGCTTGCCAAGTCGCAGCTCACCGACATGGGCGCCTCCATTGTCTCGGAGCTCTTGGGCTTTGGTCAGCTGGGCCGACAGGCACTCGGCTTTGGCACGCAGCTGCTTGGGCTGAAGTTTTCACGCGACGATGAGAAAGAAGCCGACCTGGTCGGGCTCGACATCGCCGCGCGGGCGGGCTTTGATCCTCGCGCCGCCCTGTCGCTTTGGCGCAAGATGCAGGAGGCGAATAAGGGCGCGCCTCCTCAGTGGCTGTCCACCCACCCGTCGGGTAATGCCCGAATGGAAGAAATCTCGATGGTGCTGCCCAGGGTTCTGCCCCTTTACGCCAAGGCCATTGGCAGGTCGGTGGAGGATTTGCCCTAACCCAGGTAGTCCACCACCAAGGGGGCATGGTCAGAGAAGCTTGGGTCGCGAACCACCCAGGCCCTTGTTGCCTTCGAAGCGAGATCGGGGCTTGAAAGCTGATAGTCGATGCGCCAGCCCACATTGTCTGCCCTGGCATTGCCTCGGTTTGACCACCAGGTGTAGCCCTCGCCCTCGGCCTGTGGGTAGAGATTTCTGTAGACATCCACCCAGCCAAGATCGTCGACCAGGCCATTCATCCAGGCCCGCTCCTCGGGCAGAAAGCCTGAGTTCTTCTGGTTGCCACGCCAGTTTTTTAAGTCCTTCTCGGTGCGGGCAATGTTCCAGTCGCCACAGATGAGAATGTGATGGTCTAGGCTCTTAGCCTGTTGAAGCCAGTGGTCAAGCCGCGGGTAGAAGGCCTTCATAAAGCGGAACTTTGAGGCCTGTCGCTCCTCAGAGGCTGATCCCGAGGGGGCATAAAGGCTCATTACCCAAAGCGGCTTATCCAGGCCGGTTTGTTCGGGGCGAAAGCAGCCTGCAACCAACCGGCCTTCCTCGTCGAACTCTTGAACACCGAAGCCCGCACGAACTTCAGAGGGCTGCCAATGGCTGTAGAGACCGACGCCGCTGTAGCCTTTTTTTAGCGCGCAGCTGAAGGCCGAGTCAAATGTTTTTGCGCCCAGCTTGAACGATCGCATCTCCTCGGCTAGGTCCTGGGGCTGGGCCTTTAACTCTTGCATGCAGATAAGGTCGGCCGACTGCTCGGCCAGCCAACTGAAGACCCCCTTGCGATGGGCTGACCGAATTCCGTTAAGGTTAAGGCTTACAACACGCATTGCCAGCGTCCTTCTCGATTTATTGCAAAGACCCATTATGACGAGCGCCAATCAGGTTTCTTCCGTACTTGACCCCGCCCTTGAACAAGACTTTCTAGGCTTTGCACTGAAGGCCGAGGTACTGCGTTTTGGCGAATTTAAAACCAAGGCTGGACGCCTCTCACCTTACTTTTTTAACGCGGGCCTTTTTCGAACCGGCGACCTAATTGGCGAGCTCGCGGGTTTTTATGCCCGGTGTTTTCTAAAGGCAGTTGAAGCCAAGGTATTTCAGGCCAGCATGCTTTTCGGGCCTGCCTATAAAGGCATACCTTTAGCCGCCACCACGGCCATGGCACTAAGCCAGCATGGCTATAACCTGGGCTTTAGCTTTAATCGCAAGGAAGCCAAGGACCATGGCGAGGGCGGCGTGATTGTGGGTGCAAGCCTAGAAGACCAAGAGGTTGTCATTATTGATGACGTCATTTCGGCAGGCACCTCAGTTCGGGAGTCGGTGGCCATTATTCAACAGGCGGGGGGCAGGCCGGTGGGGGTACTTATTGCCCTTGACCGCATGGAAAAGGGCGGGACAGCGGCGCAGCCCGCAGCAGTCTCTGCAGTTCATGAAGTACGGCAGACCTTGGGGCTGCCGGTGGTTGCCCTTGCGGGGCTTGATGGGCTTTTAGAGCTTTTGCAGGGCCACACCGATTCGCAGCTGAAACGCCACTGGCAGGCTGTGGAAGACTACCGCAAGGCCTGGGGCTGTTAGGTAAGCCTCTGGGGTTTTTATTCCACCGTTACACTTTTTGCCAAGTTACGAGGTTTGTCGACATCGTGACCACGGGCAAGGGCCACGTGATAGGCAAGCAGCTGCAAGGGCACCACGTGCAGGATGGGTGAGAGCAGCCCAGCATGGTCGCCAAGCGTAATAAGTTCAACGCCCTCGGAGGCCTCAAAGCCCGAGGACTGATCGGCAATTACATAAAGCCTTCCCCCGCGGGCACGCACCTCTTCGAGGTTACTTTTTAGTTTTTCAAGAAGCTGGTCGTTGGGGGCCACAGCCACCACAGGCATCTCGCGGTCAACCAAGGCAAGCGGGCCGTGTTTGAGCTCACCGGCTGCATAGGCCTCTGCATGAATGTAGCTAATTTCTTTAAGCTTTAAGGCACCCTCGAGGGCAATGGGGTAGTGCAGGCCGCGGCCAAGAAAGAGGCAATGGTTTTTATCAACAAACTGCGAGGCCCATTGGCTAAAACGGTCTTCTTGCAGAAGCACTGAAGAGACCGCCGCAGGCAGATGGCGAAGGGCTGTAAGCTCTCGGCCCTCGTCCTCGGCCGAGAGCCTGCCCTTGAGCTTTCCAAGAACCAAGGCCAGCAGAAACAAGGCGGCAAGCTGGGTAGTAAACGCCTTGGTGGAGGCCACTCCAATTTCGGGGCCTGCGCGGGTGAGGAACCTAAGGTTGCAGGCTCGAATCAGCGAGGACTCGGCCACATTGCAGATGGCCAGGCAGGCTGCAACGCCATTGGCCTTGGCATGTTCAATGGCCGCCAGTGTGTCAGCGGTCTCGCCAGACTGTGAAATGGCGACCACCAGAGTATTAGGGCGCGTAACACTTTGTCGGTAGCGGTACTCGCTTGCAATTTCAACCTGGCAGCTAATGCCGGAAAGGCTCTCGACCCAGTATTTGGCAACAAGGCCGGCATGGTAGCTGGTGCCGCAGGCAAGAATAAGAAGCTGGTCGGTCGACTGAAGCTCTTTAGCAGCATCAACCCCGAAGAGCTCCGGAGACAGGCTGTTGGCCCCTATGACATGTTCCAGCGTGGCGGCAAGCGCCCCCGGCTGCTCAGCAATTTCTTTTTGCATGAAGTGCCGATAAGGACCCAATGCAACGTCTTGCGCACGCAGGCTTGACTCGGTTACAACACGGTCCACGGGCTTGAAACTTTTGTCGTAGACCTGGAGGCGCACGGTTTTGGCGGGGTCTGGCTGGCCTGTGGTTAAGTGGCCTCGATCCTGATCCTGCCTTTGAATGAGGCATCGGTCCCCGTCTTCAAGGTAGATAAACCGATGGGTCAGTTCCAGCAGGGCGGAGGCATCGGAGGCAAGAAAGAGCTCCTGGCTGTTGCGGCCAAGGCCGACCAGCAGGGGTGCCCCAAGCCGGGCCGCCGCAATTTGATCAGGGTCGTGACTGGAGAGCACAGCGATAGCGTAGGCGCCTTTGAGCTTCTTGCAGCAGGCATGAAGGGCATCCATAAGACAGCCCGCCTGAAGCCGCTCTTGGTGCAATAGATGCGCAACCACCTCGGTGTCGGTCTGGGAACTGAAGCGGTAGCCCGCCTGTGAGAGCTCGGCGCGCAGGGTCTGATGGTTTTCAATAATGCCGTTATGAACCAGGCAGATCTCAAGGCCCTGGCCACTGGAGTAATGCGGGTGGGCATTGTCTTGGGTGACGGCACCATGGGTGGCCCAGCGGGTGTGGGCAATGCCAATGTCTGCCACAAGGCCCTTGCTTGCAGCGTCGAGCTCGGCGACACGGCCCACGGCGCGAACCCGCTGGATAGTGTTTGCATTGGCAGCCTGATCTGGCCCGCTCAGCACCGCAAGGCCTGCGGAGTCGTAGCCACGGTATTCAAGATGCCGAAGCCCCTGGATAAGAAAAGGAACAACATTGG
Organism: Bordetella parapertussis; assembly: GCA_945901825.1. Classification (GTDB taxonomy): domain Bacteria; phylum Pseudomonadota; class Gammaproteobacteria; order Burkholderiales; family Burkholderiaceae_A; genus Hahnella. The sequence goes on along the minus strand of CAMDMC010000016.1, from coordinate 13,522 downwards.
TATTGCTTAGGGCCGCAACGATTCCACACATAAAAGTTAATGAGCCTTCTTTCTTGGCCGCTTCCAGCGCGTGAGGGTGGTCTGACGCGTTCGCGAGAGGGTTAATGCGTCCCCCGGTGCGTCGCTGGTAAGGGTTGTACCTGCGCCAAGGGTGGCCCCCTTATGCACCGTAACGGGCGCAACCAACTGGGTGTCTGAGCCAATAAAGACATCGTCTTCAATGATGGTCAGGTGCTTCTCGGCGCCGTCGTAGTTGCAGGTGATGGTGCCTGCGCCCACGTTCACGCGCTCACCAATGACCGCGTCGCCCAGATAGCTAAGATGGTTTGCCTTAGAGAACCGTCCAAGCCGAGTGTTCTTCACCTCGGTGAAATTACCCACATGACTGCCCTCGCCCAGCTCGCTACCCGGCCTTATGCGGGCATAGGGCCCCACCACAGCCTGCGGCCCAACCTTGCAATGACTAAGGTGACTGTAGGCCTCAATTCGACAGCCCTCGCCGACCGAGACAGTGTCCAGCACACAATTCGGTCCAATGCTAACGCCCCTACCCAGCCAGACTGCACCACTAAAAATGCAGTTCACATCAATCTGAACATCGGCCTCGCAGGTAAGCTCGCCGCGAACATCAATGCGCAGGGGGTCTGCCAGATGGACACCCGAGTCCATCAGTGCCTGGGCTTCGCGTTGCTGAAACTGGCGCTCAATTTCAGCCCGTTGGCTTTGTGAATTCACACCCAGAATCTCAACAGCTTCTGGGCATTCATAGGTGTCAATGCCGGCCCCGTCCGCATGGGCAAAAGCAAAGGTGTCAGTGAGGTAGTACTCGGCCTGGGCATTGTTGTTTTGTAAGCGCCCCACCCAGTCTCTAAGCCTGGGTGTGTCCGCGATAAGAATGCCGGAGTTCACCTCGTTAATGGCACGAATGTCCGTGCTGGCATCTTTTTCCTCGCAGCAGCCGATCATGTGGTTACCTTGCGGACTGCGCAGAATGCGGCCGTAGCCGAAAGGGTTTGCAAGCCTCGCCGTGAGCACTGCAAGCGCCACCTGGCCCGTTAGTTTTGCCCGCAGGGCCCTCAGGCTTGCCCCTTTTATAAGCGGTACATCGCCATAGAGAACTAGGCTTGGCATGGCTGGGTCAACCATGGGCATAGCCTGGGCAACGGCGTGGCCAGTGCCTTGCGGCGGGTCTTGCAGCGCAAAGTCCGGGCTGGGCAGTCCATGCTGGGCGCAAAACGACCGAGCAAAGTCTTGCACCTGGGCTGCCCCATGGCCGACCACCAGAATGAGGCGTGTGGCACCGGCCTTTGCCGCCGTTCTTAAAACATGCCCGAGCATGGGTGTGCCCGCTACAGGGTGCAGCACTTTTGGCGTGTCGCTTTTCATACGACTGCCCTTGCCAGCGGCAAGCACAATGACGTTCATAGCCTAGGCAGCGCGCAGGGGAATGCAGTTGGCATTGCGGGCATGAGGGTTGGGTGAAATAAGGCTACCAACAATCATGCCCAGCAGGCTAAAAACAAGGCCGACCAGTTGCGGCTCCACAAGCAACTCCGCACCCGTTGCCTCGAGCATGAGCCAGACGCCAAGGCCGAGAGAGACTGAAAGGGCCGCCCCAAGGTTGCTTGCACGTCGCCAGAAGAGCCCAGCGGCAAGTGGCACAAAGGCGCCCGCCAGCGTGATGCGGTAGGCGTTTTCAACCATGGCGTGAATGCTTGCGTCGGTGATGATGGCGTAGCTGGTCACCAATACAGTGAAGCCCAGGACCGTTAGACGCGTGGTGAACAAAAGCTGTCGATCGGTCATGTTCGGTACGGCGCCCTTAATAACATTCTCGGCAAAGGTGACCGAAGGGGCCAAGAGCGTGCCTGAGGCCGTGCTCATGATGACCGACAACAGGGCCCCAAAGAAAACAACCTGCACCCAGAAGGGCATGTAATTTGCGACTAGGGTGGGTAGAACCAGTTGCGAGTCTTCTGCCATTTTGGCCGCTGTCATGGCGGGGTCGATGATGCTTGCGGTGTAGGCCAAAAACAAAGGCACTGCCGCAAAAAAGAAGTAGGCCACACCGCCAAGCGTGGTGGCCCAGACGGCGATGAACTCATTTTTTGAGGAGTTCACTCGCTGAAAGACGTCTTGCTGTGGAATGGACCCTAGGGCCATGGTGAGCAGCGCGGCAATCCAGCCCAGCATATCGACCATATTTAGGCTTGGAAGCCAGTCAAACTTGCCTTCGGCCGCGGCCTTCTCGATAACCAGAGGGATGCCACCTGCCATCTCGCCCGCCATGGAGGTGACGACAAGTAAGCCCGCCACGATGACAATCATCTGCACGAAGGTGGTAGCGGCCACCGACCACATGCCACCAACCAGGGTGTAGAGCAAGACCACGGCAGCGCCAATAAGCATGCCCTCGTTCATGCTGATAAGGTCGTCGGAGAGCACGTTAAAGACCAGGCCAAGCGCGGTAATTTGTGCCGAGACCCAGCCCAGATAAGAGATGACAATGCACAGGGAGACAACCAGTTCAATTCGGCGGTCGTAACGTACACGGAAAAAATCGCCCAGGGTCAGGAGCTTGAGCCGGTAAAGGGGAAGGGCAAAGACAAGCCCAAAGAGAATTAGGCAGATTGAGGCGCCCAGCGGGTCGGAGATGAGCCCACGAAAGCCCTCTTCAAGAAAGGTGGCGGATATGCCTAGTACGGTCTCAGCCCCAAACCAGGTGGCAAAGACCATGGCCATGACCACGGGCATTGGCAGGTTGCGGCCTGCCGTAATGTAATCGGCTGCTGAATGCACCCGACGTGCAGCAACAAGACCAATGAGAATAGAGACGACAAGATAGATTGCAACCAGATTAAGAAGCATGATGGTTTAGCCTCCGGGAGGTGGGAGCAGAAAAAGGCCCCAGAGCTTAATAAGCAGGGCCAGCATATTAACCAGAAGCAAAAATACCAAAAAAGAAAGAACAACGACCCATCGCCGTGTACGGCGGTTCTCTTCAATAAGCTGGCCAAGCATTGCGGCCGTCGCATTGGGCTCGGGGTAGGCTAGCCGCTTAAGCGCAATGTGTGTAAGCCGGGGTAGCTCGGGCAGCATGGCCGACCAGCGCTCGGCCTCACGCTCTGTGCGCTGACGAAGGCCCTGCAGTCCCACCTGCTCCTTCATCCATTTCTCTAAAAAGGGTTTGGCCGTGACCCAGAGGTCGAGGTCCGGGTCAAGCTGCCTGCCCAGCCCTTCGATGTTGAGCAGAGTCTTCTGAAGCAGCACCAGTTGCGGCTGGATTTCGACATTGAAGCGACGCGAGGCCTGAAAAAGCCGCAGGAGCACCTGGCCGAGAGAAATCTCTTTTAGTGGCCTATCGAAAAAGGGCTCGCAGACGCCTCGCACTGCAGCCTCAAGGGCATCCACCCGGGTGTTGGCGGGTGCCCAGCCCGACTCAACATGCAGCTCAGCAACCCGTCGGTAGTCTCGGCGGAAAAAGGCAAGGAAGTTTTGAGCAAGGTAGTTTTTGTCGAACTCCGAGAGGGTTCCAACAATGCCAAAGTCAAGGGCGATGTAATGGCCCTTGTGCGGGCCACGATCGCTCACCAGAATGTTGCCTGGGTGCATGTCAGCATGAAAATAGCCGTCGCGAAACACCTGGGTGAAGAAAATTTCAACGCCCTCGCGGGAGAGCTGCTTAAGGTCGATCTCTGCCTCTTTAAGGCGTTGCATTCGGTTTATAGGAATACCGTAAACCCGCTCCATCACAATCACGTCGGACTTGCAGTAATCCCAGAGCATTTCTGGAATTTGCAGAAGCGGCGAATTTGCAAAGTTACGGCGCAGCTGCGTGGCATTGGCGGCCTCGCGCACAAGGTCGAGCTCATCGTGCAGGTAGTTATTAAACTCGGCCACGACCTCGCGAGGCTTGAGTCGTCGACCGTCCGATGAGAACCGTTCGGCGAGCTGCGCAAACAGATGCAGCAGGGCTAGGTCTTTATCAATAATGGAGAGCATGCCAGGCCGCAAGACCTTAATGGCCACGTCCTGGCCGTCATGCAGCCTTGCAAAGTGCACCTGAGCAATGGAGGCGCTAGCAACCGGCGTCTCCTCAAACGATTCGAAGAGCTCGTTTAAGGGCTTACCCAGAGACCGTTCGATGGTGGCGATGGCCAAATGGGATTCAAAGGGCGGCACCTGGTCTTGCAGCATTGCCAGTTCATCGGCAATGTCTTCGGGCAGAAGGTCGCGGCGCGTTGAGAGCACCTGGCCGAACTTCACGAAAATAGGCCCAAGACTCTCGAGCGCCTGACGAATGCGTGCGCCTCGCGTTTCGTCAAACCGCCGGCCTAGCCGAAGCAGTGAAAGCAGAACGCCGAGCAGTCGGGAATCAAGCCCACGTCTGGCGCCGTCGACGGCGAGCTGGTCAAGGCCAAACCGCAGTACAACCTGCACAATGGTCAGAATTCGAAAGATCGATCTCATGGCTTTATAAGCCGCGGGTCGAGCAGATGGCTGGGCTTGGCGTTTGAGAGCGCCTTGAAAATAGAGTCCATTCGCCCGGGGTTTTGCTTCTCCCATTGTTGCAGCATGAGTTTGATCTGTTGGCGCTGGAGATTGTCTTGAGAGCCACAGAGGTCGCAGGGAATGATGGGAAACTGCTTATGGACTGACCAACTTACGAGGTCAGCCTCTTCAACATAGGCCAGGGGTCGAATCACAATGTGCCGCCCATCGTCGGAGGTGAGCCTGGGCGGCATGGCCTTAAGGCTTCCCCCGAAGAAAAGATTGAGAAAAAAGGTCTCAATAATGTCATCGCGATGATGGCCAAGGGCAATCTTGCTGCAGCCAAGCTCATCGGCAAGCCTGTAAATGATGCCTCGCCGAAGCCTTGAGCAGAGCGAGCACATCGTGTCGCCTTCGGGAATCACACGCTTCACGATGCTGTAGGTGTCCTGGTTCTCGATATGAAAGGCCACACCTTGCTCTTTAAGGTAGTTGGGCAGGGTGTCTTGCGGAAAGCCGGGGTGGCCTTGATCAATGTTGACAGCAATAAGTTCAAAGCCAACAGGCGCGCGGGCCTGAAGGCCCAAAAGAATATCAAGCATGCCGTAGCTGTCTTTGCCACCCGAGACGCAGACCATGAGTTTGTCGCTGTCTTCAATCATTCGGAAGTCGGCAATGGCCTGGCCTACAAGTCTGTAAAGCCGCTTGGAGAGCTTATTGATTTCGGTCTCGTTGCGCAGGGCGCGTGGCCGAGGTGGCGCAATGACCGCGGTGGTCAGATTAAGGCTGGCGTTTGTCATGGGGTTTTCTTTTGGCGGCGAAGCACTTCAACGCCAAGGCTTTCGCAGTCCTTGTAGACATCGGGCTTTTGAATCTGCACGCGGACCAGCTGCACAAGCGGGCGGGTGAGCACCCGATCGGCAATGGTCTCCGCCAAGGTCTCTTGCAGATTGAAATGGCGCTTCATGGTGAGGGCATTAATTTCATCGCGAAGAAAGTCGTAGTCGAGAACCTCATCGATCTGGTCGCGCTCGATGGGGGCCTGGTCGCGTGCGATGTAAAGATCAACATCAATTACGATGCGCTGCCTTTGAAGGGTCTCATGCGAATGAAAGCCTATTGAGGCCTGAACCTGAAAGCCCTTGAGGAAAACACGGCGAAAGTCGCAGCCGTGCAGGTCGTGGGGAAGCATCATGAAAGTCCAAACTGAAGGTCGCGGTTTGAGGCAATAAGGTGTTGGCCCCCGTCCACGAATAGGGTTGATCCCGTGATGGCGCGGGCCTGGGCAAGCCAGCAGACGGCCTCGGCAATTTCCTCAGGCCGGCTTGAGGCCCCAAGTGGTGAAATTTTGTGCGCCTCATCAAAAGCCTGCTGAGATTGACCCGCCGCGGGCAAGGTAAACCCGGGGGCGAGCCCAACAACGCGACAGGCGGGCGCTAGGCTTTGGGCCATGAGCCGCGTGGCCTCGAGCAGCCCAGCCTTTGAGAGGGTGTAGCTGAAAAAATCGGGGTTGGGGTTGGCAAGCTTCTGATCGAGAATATTAATGATGACGGCATGGTTGTCGGCAAAACCCTTGTCTGATTCCGCGGCCGACCACTGCCGGTGGACAGCCTGGGCGAGAAGCACGGGGGCAAAAAGATTGGCCTGGGCATGACCAAGCAGTTGCTCGTAGTTGGTGGAGTTCGCCAGATCGAACTCAAACAAGGAGGCATTATTAACTAAGAGCTTCACCGGGCCCAGTCGGGTATTGATGTCGCCTAAAAGCAAGTCAAGCGCCTCATGGTCGAGCTTAGCCTGAAAGTTAAAGCCAAAGCAGTCGGCCTGCCCCCCTTGTTCTCGAATCTGGCGGGCAAGGTGCTGAGCCTCCTCGTGCGACTGGTTGTAATGAAGGGCAAGCCTGTAGCCGGATTTGGCCAAGGCAAGACTAATGGCACGCCCAAGCCTGCGGGCAGCGCCAGTTACGAGCGCGGTTGGCGCATAAGCGGCTGATTGAGTGGCTGACATTGCGCAAGTTTAGCTTTGATACCCTATCCTGCCATGCCACTACCCTTTCACCCCGCAAAAGCGTCCTCGTCACCTTCCTGCAGGCCCGGCTTTCTGTGCAGTGCTCGGGCCCCCAAAGGCGTTGGGTCTTGACGATGCAAATGGCTTTGAAGGCGCTTTTCGGTGAAGACCCATGGATAGGCTTTGATCGATTCATGGGTTTTGCGCTGCTGGACCCCGAGCACGGTTTTTACAGTCAGGCGGGCCCGGTCTTCGGAGGCGATGGGCACTTCGTGACGGCGCCCCTGCTTGGTGACTGGCTGGCCCGGCTTGTTGCGCAACAGGCTGTCGATCTGGCGCCGCAGATTGAGGCGCTTAATCAGGCCTTTTCCATTTGCGAGTACGGCCCAGGCAACGGTCGGCTTGCCTTCGACCTGCTTACTGGCATGGGTCGGCAAGGTCTCCGGCCCAATTACTATGAACTCATCGAGGCCAGCGCAGCCCGTCAGAGGGAGCAGGCAGACCTGCTTATGAGCGACCTCGGTGGCATCTCCACTGCAACCAGGCTTCAGTGGGCCAAGACCCTAAGCCCCTTGTCAGGACTCCTCGTTGCCAACGAGTTTCTCGATGCTCTGCCCGTTCGCCTGTTCGAATGGCAGCCCGATCATTCGGATGGTCCGGTTTTGGAGTGGGGGCTTGGCCTTGCTGGGCCGGTAGAGCTGCAGTGGCAGGCCCGGGCCGCAGACATTCAACTGCGCGAGCAGGTGATTGCCCGTGCCCAAGCCGCCTGCGAACGCGGCCTTGGCTGGCGGCCTGGCCATCGGGGGGAGTGGTGCCCTGGGCTCAGGCCGTGGGTTCAGACCGTTTCGCAACAGCTTCTCGCCGGCGAGGTCTTGGTGGTCGATTACGGCTACGAGGCCTACGAGCTTGACCATTGCGACCGACCCTTCGGGACGCTTGCAGGCCACAGCGGGCATCGTCGCATTGATGACCGGGAAGAACTAATTAACCGGCCTGGGACGATTGACCTAACTGCCCATGTCAATTTCACTGAGCTTGCGCAAGCCTTTTTGGACGAAGGCTTCGAGGTGGGTCTGCATACTCAGGCAGCCTGGATGCTTGACCAAGGCATTCTTGACCAGGCACGCGATCTTCTTTTTGAAGGGGTGGGTCGAGCCGCTGGCGCTGTACCGTCTGACCGCACTGCGCTGGCTCAGCTCTCACAGCTGCAGATGCTGCTTGGCGACTCCGCCATGGGTCAGTCGTTTATGGTGCTCTCTGCGAGGCGTTTGTGAACGAAAGACTGCCGATAGCCCTCGACGGCCTCTCGAATGGCCGAGGGATCGTTCGCAGACTGACTCTGCGCAACCGCGCTAACGGAAAGGTGGCTTAATTCGTCGCAAAGCTGCATCCAAAGGCTCCATCGTTCGTGAAGCTTGCCGTTGGTCCCTTGGCCTTGGTCGGCAAGCAAGAATTGCCCAAGTAAACCCATGGCCCCCAGGCGTTCGGGCCTGCGAAAAACGTCGGCCCTGCTCGCCCATGTGGGCAGCTTCTCTGGCCAGGTCGTCGGTGTCTCGAGCAGCCTTTCAAGAGCAGAAAAACCAGGCATAAGCGCGATCCATTCCTCGACCTTCTTGGGCAGCCTGTCGCGAAGAGTCCCCTTTGCCCCTGCAAGTAAAAGCGCGGCTTTAACCTCAGCGGGCAGTCCGAGCGTTGAGGCCTGATCAAGCCTGGTTTCAAGCCCTGAGTCGGCCTGCGGCTCCGCAAGGCCCAGCACGGGCTCAAGCAGGCCAAGCGTTCTAAGAAAGCCAATCATTCGCCCGGGTGTTTTCTCATGAAGGCCTTTGTAGAGCTCTTGCCAGACGCGCTCGGCAACAAGGGCCTGAACTTCTCCGTCATCGCGCATGGCCGCGCAGAGGGAGAGGGTGTCGGTGCTGACCTGAAACTCAGGCCAGCGACTTAAAAACCGGGCAAGCCTAAGAAGCCGTACCGGGTCCTCTCGAAAGGCGGGGCTCACGTGACGAAGCCTCTTTCGCTGCAGGTCCTCGAGGCCGCCATGAGGGTCGTGAAGCCTGCCGTGCTCATCCACAGCCATTGCATTGATTGAGAGGTCGCGACGAGAGAGATCGTCTTCAAGACGAACGGATGGGTCGGCATGAACTTCAAAGCCCCGATACCCTGCGCCTATTTTGCGTTCGGTGCGTGCAAGTGCGTATTCATTTTTAGAGTCGGGGTGAAGGAAGACCGGGAAATCTTTTCCCACCGGTTTAAAGCCCAGACGAAGGAGATCCTCAGGTCGTGCGCCCACCACCAGGTAGTCCCGGTCGACCCCCTGATCGCCCATCAGCGCATCGCGCACTGCGCCGCCAACACAATAAATGGCGATGCTGGCGTTAAGACCTGCGAGACAGGGATCGGATCGGTCCGGCGCAAGCCAAGCGAGTGGGTCCTGGCCCTTGTGCCCCGGGCTCTTAAGGCCCTCAGTACCCAAAACTGCTGAGGCCTTTAGAGGGTCTTGGCACGCCGGGCAAATAATCGCCCCCTTGGGGTCTGCCCGCCAAGAATGGCATCGGCCACTGCATGCAGGCTAGTGGGCTTTGGCACACCGAGCTCCGCAGCCATGGGGCCACTGCCAACGTTGGGTACCGAGGCCGAGGCCAGGTTGTCGCGCGTAAGCAGGGGTTCACCCGGAAGGCTCTCCATGATGAGGGCCTGGATCCATGCGAGGCTATCTGAAAGAGGCAGGATGGGTCGCGGGTGCCCACTGTAAAACCCCGCCCAATGCACAATTTCATAGAGGCTTAGAACCTCAGGGCCCACGCACTCGTAGGTCTTTCCTCGCGTCTCGTGATTTCTAATGCAGCTAATCAGGGCCGTTACCAGATCGTCGATGGCAATAGGCTGGAACTTGGCATGCGGGGTCGCCAGCGGCACGATGGGCATAAAGCGTTGCAGTTCGGCAAACAAATTGAGAAACCGGTCGCCCGGCCCAAAGACAACCGAGGGCCGCAAAATGGTGAGGTCGATCGACAGCGTGCCCCGAAGGGCCGCCTCGCCGGCGGCCTTTGAACGCAGGTACATAGAGGGGGCCTGGTCGGAGGCACCAAGCGCACTGACATGGATGAGCCTGCGAATGCCAAGCCGAATAAGGCAGCGCGCAAGTCTTGAGGGCAGCTTGACGTGGCACTCGTCAAAGTCGGGTCCCCAGGGCTTGCCAAGGCGGCTCTGAAGGACCCCCACCAGGTTCACAATGGCCTGGCTGCCTTCAATGGCATCGCCAAGCTCGCTTTCTTGTCGAACGTCGGCCTCTACGATCTGTATGCCCGGAAGACTCCAGAGCTGCTTGGCCTTTGAGCGGGATCGGGTAATGACTCGAATGGTTCGGCCCGTACCCTGCGCCTCCCGTGTAAGAGCCTCCGCCAGTGCGCGACCGATGAACCCGGAACCCCCAAGAATCGAGATGATTGCCTGTTGCGTCATAGCCTCAAATTGTAGGCCGATTCACAGGGCTCTAGCGGCTTGAGGAGGAATGACTCGAGGGCTCGATATGCGAGAGCCAGGCCGATAGACGCTGCGAGGAGGCATCATCGAGCTGGGCCGGCTGAGAGGGGGTCTGGCTCAGGGCAAGCATGGTCTCGTACATCACTGTGTTGGCGAGTACCTGCTTCACGTAATCACGTGTCTCCGTAAAGGGAATGGACTCTGCGAAGGCAGCCCCAGGCACCTGGCGATCGATGGAGCTCTGCCAGAGCTGGCTTCTCGAGGGCCCCGCATTGTAGGCGGCGCTTGCCAGTACAGCCGACCCATTAAAGCGGCTGTGCATTTGTTGCAGGTAGGCCGTTCCTAGGCGCAGATTGAAAGAGGGCTCGACCAGCCTGTGGGCATCCACACGGCCCATGCCAAGTCCCCGAGCAACGGAATTGGCTGTGGCCGGCATGATCTGCATCAGACCTGCCGCCCCGACGGGCGACTTGATTTTGGGAAGAAACCTTGACTCTTGGCGAATGAGGCCCATGACCCAGCCTGTCTTAAGCCCTTTGCGGTCGGCTTCTTGTTCGATGAGCTCCTTAAAGGGTTTGGGATAGCGAAGCCGGAAGTCATGCACATCTTGGGTTCGAATGGCTGCGGCAATAGCCCGGTCGGGAAGGCCTGCCTCAAGGGCAAGCTGACTGGCCGCAAGTAGCCCGAGGTCTGGAAGCCGATTCATAAGGGCATTCCACTCCACAATGGCCTCGGCGCGCAGCCCAAGGCTTGCCAGGCTAAGGCTGCGACCAAGAAACGGGTCACTGAGAACCGATGGTCGGAGAAGGCCAATGGTGTAGCGCTCCGGGTAGTCGGGCTCGGACTTCATGGGCAACAAGGGCCGGTTGAGAGCCTCGGAGGCCAGCAGCCGATAAAACGACCAGCCCTCGGGAATGGTCTCCCAAAGGGCTCGGGCGAGCTCAGGCCTGCCTTGTTGCTCCATAAGCCAGCCACGCCAATAGACCCAGGTCTCCTGATTACGCAAGAGCTCGGGCATGGCCGCAAGAATGGGCCGCAGAAGTTCGGGCTCGGCCCGCCGTAAGGCAAGCCTGGCTGCGGCCTCGATGATCTCAGGGGGCTGGTCGGGTGCCGAGGCAATGCCCAGAGCAAGGTAGGACCATGCACGTCGGTCTGTGCGCATCCAGAGGCGAGAGCCCAGCGCAAACCGCGCAAAAGACTGCTGCTCGAGGTTTAAGCGTTTGGCAAGGGGCTCGAAGCGATCGGCTGCGGTTGCCGAGCTTGAGCGACTGATGGCGAGAATGCTCAGCAGGTCGAACTCATAGGGCATGGGCCGAATACCGGCAGCCTGACTGGCCTTCCACAACCTTTGACCGGATGCCTGGCTGCCCATTAAGGCTGCCCAGCGCGCTCGGATGGTGATCTCGTTGCGGTTAAGCAGTCCCTTGAGCGCCGCATCTTCCATGAGGCTCAGGCAGCCCTCCAGAGTCTCGTTGCCGCGGGCGAGCCCCATGGCCCCTCCCAGGGTTTCGTTGGTTAGCACCAACCGCGCACGGGAGCAGGCAATGCCGGTGGGCTCGGGGTGGTGCGGGTCCGGGGGCAGGTTGTTTAGAAGCTTTGCAAGATCGGGCCAGCTTCGGCCGCGAATACCTGCAACAAGCAGGTCGTTCTGCAAGGCCCGTGCAAGCGGGTGATCGTGGTGCAGCGCCTGAAAGCTCCGGAGACGCTCAATTGCAACGGGCTGGAAGGGCTTTTTCGAAATAAGAAGCCGGGCTTCCCAATAGTCGGCCCAGACCACCAGTGGATCGTCTTGAGCCGCAAGCCTTGCACGGGAGCGGGCAAGGCCCTGACTGTCCTTGCGCATAAAGGCTGTCTTTGCATCAACAACCGGATGGACTGCAACGGCAGTCTTGGCCGCCTGCTGACCGACTGCCGTGAGTGGCTGAGCCAGCAATGCGCAGGCTGCAAATCCACCAAGAGCAGACGTCAATCGTGCAAAGACCATTGGGAAAGCATAGCCCGATTGGTTAGACTGCGCGAGGAATGGTCGCAATAAAAGCGACAAAGAAGGGTAAATTGCCATGAATGTCCGAATCCTCGCTCTCCATTGTTAAATCGACTCTTCGGAGGGCACTTTTAGCCCAACGGCAAGATTTAACGTCCGTGCACCGCCACGAGGCCGAGATAAAAATGGCGGGACGTCTTAAAGATTTCCTTGCCACTCAGCCCTGGCAACGCTGTGCCGTGTTTCTGCCTTGGCGTGGCGAGCCCGACCTAACAAAGGCCTGGCACGAACTGCACCGGCAGGGCTATGCCCTTGCCTTGCCGGCCTGTCTGGCAGACCGCAAGACCATGGAGATGCGCAACTGGGAACCCACGACGAGCCAGCTTGAGCACGATGCCCTTGGACTTAGGGCGCCTGCTGCCTCAGCCGGGGTGGTTGTCTGTGACGCCTGGCTGGTCCCCTGCCTGGGCGTTGGGCCCGAAGGCGAACGCCTTGGTGCCGGCATGGGCTTTTACGACAGGGCCATCGCTGCGCTAAAGCCGGACCAGCGACCCGCGATGATTGGCATTTGTTTTCAGGCCGGGCTCGTGCCGACCTCGTTTGCTCAGGCACACGACCTTGTGCTTGATGCCTGCCTCACCGAAGAGGGCATTCTGTTTTTTAACCAGCCCGACAGAGCCCATCGCGCCCATCAAGCTTGAGCGCCGCAGCGATTTTTAAGATGGGCTCCGCCTTATTCATGGTGTAGAAGTGAATGCCGGGAACGCCTGCCGTAAGGAGTTGGTCAACAAGGTCGGTGACAACCTCGTGGCCAAAGGCCCGAATGGAGGCCGTGTCATCGCCATAGGACTGCAGCCTCTGCCGAATCCATCGTGGAATTTCCGTTCCACAGGCATCTGAAAACCGTGCCAACTGGTTAAAGTTAGTAATGGGCATGATGCCCGGAACGATGGGCTGGTCGACGCCCTTGGCATAGGCCTCGTCAACAAGTCGAAAGTAGGCATCGCTGTTGAAGAAGTATTGGGTAATTGCGCCATCGGCGCCGGCCTTCATTTTTTCGACAAAATGGTGCAAGTCAAGATCGGCGGTCCGCGCCTGCGGGTGAAACTCGGGGTAGGCTGCCACTTCAATAAAAAACTGGTCACCGAACTTCTCCCGAGTGAATCGAACCAGATCGATGGCATGCATAAACTCCCCGCCATGGCCGTAGCCTGAGGGAAGATCGCCTCGCAGGGCGACAATGCGGCGAATACCCATAGCCTTATAGTCTTCAAGAAGCCTTTGAATATCGGCGCGGCTTGCACCAATGCAAGAAACATGGGGGGCCACATCGCCAAACTGGGCCCTCATCTGTTCAACGGTTAACCGGGTGCCATCCCGGGTTGAGCCGCCTGCCCCATAAGTAACTGAGACATAGCTGGGCTTTAGGCTGGCAAGCGCTTGACTGTCAAGCCCAAGTTGGGCCTGGGTCTCAGCCGATTTTGGGGGGAAAAATTCAAAGCTTATGGTCATGATTTTCAGACAAACTCGGGTGCCGCAGTACGCAGTGACGTTCGAGGCCAG
>CAMDMC010000015.1 GCA_945901825.1 Bordetella parapertussis | reverse complement strand
GTGCCCTCAGGCAGGCGGCCCGTAAGGTTTACACCAATAACATCGGGCGTTAAGAAGTAAAGGGGCTGACCCAGCATGGCCGCTTCGGCCTCAATGCCTCCAACACCCCAACCTACGACACCAATGCCATTGATCATGGTCGTGTGGCTATCGGTTCCTACCAGGGTATCGGGGAAACAGACGCCCTTGCGCTGATGGACACCACGAGCCAGATATTCAAGATTCACCTGGTGAACAATGCCAATACCTGGAGGCACAACCTTGAAGGTGTCAAAGGCCTGCATGCCCCACTTCATGAACTGATAGCGCTCTTCATTGCGCTCAAACTCAAGCTTCATATTGAGATCAAGCGAATCTTTCTGCCCGAAATGATCAATCATGACCGAGTGGTCAACAACAAGATCAACAGGTACCAAGGGCTCAATACGCTTAGGGTCCTTACCCAGTGTCTGCGCAACATTGCGCATAGCGGCGAGGTCAGCAAGAAGGGGAACACCCGTGAAGTCTTGCAGAACAACACGCGCGAGAACAAAAGGAATCTCATCGACACGCTCAGCAGTAGGAGCCCAGTTCGCCAGTTGACGCACATGCTCCTCGGTCACCTTCTTGCCGTCGCAGTTACGCAAGACCGACTCGAGGACAATTCGAATAGAAACAGGCAGGCGAGAGATAGGCCCAACACCTGCCGCCTCGAGCGCTGGAAGGCTGTAGTAAGAAAGGGATTCCCCCTTACTGGTGTTGAAGGTTTTAAGTGAGTTGTGCAGGTTGTGCGACATGAAAAGCCCCCAAGAGGAAAACGATAGAAAAGAATAATTTAGTTCGAGAAGAATGCGGCCTGCGCCTCCTCCGGTAAATCGAGATGCATGGCATCTGCCTTAAGCAACAGACCCCAAAAGTACCTGTAACTTGCCCTGTCGTGTAGCTCGCCCTCAAAGGCTATGGGCCCCCAGTCGGCGGCCTGGGCTGCTAAAAGAATGGCCGTGGCCTTGGTTATTTCTTCAGACGCTGGCGCAAAGGCTTTTAAAATGGGGTCGACCTGGTCTGGATGAATACTCCACATACGTCCAAAGCCCAGCCAGCGAGCCTGCTCGGCATCCTGCAGCGTCTGAGCCGTGTTGTTGTAATCCACCGTAGGGTTGTGCGTTGGGGTTTTCCCATAGGCATGACAGGCTGCTGCAATTTCCAGCTTAGCTCGTCGCAGTAACGGATGATCAAATTGTCCGGGGCTTTTCATGCAGCTTGCGGGTATTGCACCACCGTGCGCGCTTGTGAAATCCATCTGCCCAAACGAGATAAAACGAACCTCGGGAAGGGCCGCAATGGCAAAAACATCGCGCACAGCCCCATGGGTTTCGACAAGAATCTGAATACTTGGCAAAGGCTTTTGGCCAGCACGAAACACCTGGCTGGCCTTTTGCATGGCGGCCTGAGCCTGCTCGACACTCTCTGCCTTTGGTAGCGTTAGGTAAGCCAGTGGTGCCACCAGATCGAAGGCCAGGCAATGAAGGTCGTCTGCAAAGGCGTTGTGGTCGAAAGGATGAACACGGCAGCCTAGCCGGTGGCTCTGGCCCGGCTGAAAGGATGCATGCTGATTCACAACGCCCACTAGTTCTCGCACGGCCTCGGACTCAGCCCCCGCGGCTGCGCCGTCTTCAAGGTCTAGGGTGACATCGAAATCAAAGCCGCGATCAGCTTGCAGATCAAGCGCCTTGAGCAGCTTGCGTGGGCTGCCGGCATAGTGCTCGCAATTAGGAACGAGCCAGTGGTCGTCAGCCCCCGTCGATCGCAAGACGTCTCGCGGGTGAAGAGGCATCTCGGGACCCTTAGCTTAAAAGGTGCTTAACACCGTCCTGCTCGTCCAACAACTCCTGAAGGGTGAGGTTCATACGTTCCCGTGAAAAGGCATCAATTTCGAGGCCCCTGACCATCTCGTACTTGCCATTAGCGCAGGTGCAGGGGAAACCGTAGATAACATCCCTGGGGATGTCGTACTCGCCGTTTGAGGCAATGCCCATAGTGACCCATCGGCCATCGGTACCCAAAACCCAGTCGCGAACATGGTCAATGGCCGCATTGGCTGCGGAGGCAGCTGAAGAAAGACCTCGCGCCTCGATAATAGCCGCGCCACGCTTACCCACCGTAGGCAGGAAGGTAGTGGCGTTCCAGTCTTGATCCTTAATAAGGTCTTTCACCATCTTGCCGTTGATGCTGGCAAAGCGATAGTCCGCATACATGGTGGGTGAATGGTTGCCCCAGACACAGAGCTTCTCAATGTCTTTTACCGCGAGACCCGTTTTCGCCGCAATTTGAGAGGCGGCGCGATTGTGATCGAGACGCAGCATGGCTGTGAAGCACTCACGGGGCAGGCTTGGGGCCGACTTCATGGCAATGTAGGCATTGGTGTTTGCAGGGTTCCCCACCACCAGAACTTTCACCTGGCGGGAGGCAACCTGGTCGAGGGCCTTGCCTTGGGCAGTAAAAATTTGGGCATTCGCTGAGAGGAGGTCTTTGCGCTCCATTCCGGGGCCGCGGGGGCGTGCGCCCACCAAAAGGCCAATGTCGATGTCCTTAAAGGCAGTTAAGGGGTCGGAATGGGCGGACATACCCGCTAAAAGGGGAAAGGCGCAATCTTCAAGCTCCATCATTACGCCTTTGAGGGCCTTTTGGGCCTTTTCTTCAGGAATTTCAAGAAGTTGCAGCTCCACAGGCTGGTCTTTACCCAGCATCTCTCCACTGGCAATACGAAAAAGCAGGCTGTAGCCAATTTGGCCAGCCGCTCCAGTAACCGAGACGCGAACGGGTGATTTATCAGTCATGATGGAAAAGGCCTCCTTGATTTTATATAGTGAAGTTTAGGGTTGACCCTAGGCGGTGTCAAAACCAGAACTTTATAATACAGGTCAGGGAGTCTTAAGAATTCAATCCGCGCGAGTCGGATGGGCAAGGGGGTATGTCTCCTTAGCCTGCTGATTTTGCGAGCTTTTTTACCGAGGGGTCTATGCCGCAAACCATTGCAAAAAAAAGGCCGGAGTTTCGGAATATCCACATCACGCAAATAATCGGCTACCGATTGCCTCTGGCAGGCATCATGTCGATATTGCATCGCGTCAGTGGTGCGGTGATGTTTCTTCTGTTGCCCCTTGTTGTCTGGCTGCTCGACAAGAGTCTCACCTCTGAGTTGAGTTATGCCGAGCTTTTAGGCGTGGTCGATTCCGTGCCGGCCAAGTTGCTGCTCTGCGCCATCGCCTGGGCGTTCATTCATCATTTCTGGGGTGGAATTCGACACCTGGTGAACGATGTTCATATTGGCATCAGCCGAGAGGCGAGCCCTAAGATGGCCTCCGGCTTTATGGTGGTAAGCCTACTTACAAGCCTTCTTGCCTTTTTTGCAATTTTTGGAGTGATCTAACCATGGCCGGGCGAAACATCGGACAAAAGCGCCTGGTTGTAGGCGCGCATTACGGCCTACGCGACTGGCTCTCCCAAAGAATTACTGCCATGGTCTTAGCCAGTTACAGTCTTATCCTGCTTGTTGCGGCGCTTGCCGCGGCAGAGCCTGGCTACTACGGATGGGCTTCGTTGTTTGCGCAGACCTGGATGAAGGTCTTTACCTTGGTTGCGTTTCTTGCCTTTATCTACCATGCCTGGGTGGGTGTGCGCGACATCTGGATGGACTACGTCAAACCCCTAGCCATACGCCTTGCCTTGCAGGTTTTCACTATTTTGTGGTTGCTTGGAAGTTTTGTCTGGGCGGTCGAGGTAGTCTGGCGTGTTTAGCGGCTTAACGATTGAAGTTGTAGGTCCTCAAACGTAGATGTTTTCATTTTCTGTCTTTCTTGGTTTCTGTTTTAGGGGGTGTGTTTAATCATGGCCGAGTTACAGCTTAACCAGACACGAAATCTTCCTCGTCGAAGGTTTGACGCAGTTATTGTGGGTGCAGGGGGCTCAGGCATGCGTTGTTCCTTGCAGCTTGCAGAGGCAGGGATGAACGTGGCCGTTTTGTCAAAGGTCTTTCCAACACGCTCGCACACCGTTGCTGCACAGGGCGGTATTGGTGCATCACTGGGCAACATGAGCGAAGACAATTGGTACTGGCACATGTTTGACACCATCAAGGGCTCTGACTACCTCGGTGATCAAGACGCCATCGAATTTATGTGCAGGGAAGCGCCCAAAGTGGTCTATGAACTGGAGCACTTTGGCATGCCTTTCGATCGCAACCCCGACGGCACGATCTATCAAAGACCCTTCGGAGGGCACACGGCGAATCTGGGCGAAAAGCCTGTCCAACGAGCCTGTGCAGCTGCAGACCGCACAGGCCACGCGCTTTTGCATACCCTGTATCAACGTAACGTTCGCGCACGAACCCAATTCTTTGTTGAATGGATGGCACTCGACATCATTCGCGATTCCGAAGGCGCCTGCGTGGGTGTGGTTGCCCTTGAAATGGAATCGGGCGAGGTTATGGTTCTTGAGGCAAAGGCCACGGTCTTCGCAACGGGTGGTGCGGGTCGTATCTGGGCAGCCTCAACCAATGCCTTCATTAATACCGGCGATGGTATGGGCATGGCAGCTCGCGCTGGGCTTCCCCTTGAAGATATGGAGTTCTGGCAGTTCCACCCCACGGGCGTAGCCGGCGCGGGGGTCCTCATTACAGAAGGCGTGCGAGGTGAGGGTGGCATATTGCTGAACTGCAATGGGGAGCGCTTTATGGAACGTTATGCCCCTACGCTGAAAGACTTGGCCCCACGCGATTTCGTCTCCCGGTCCATGGATCAGGAAATTAAAGAAGGTCGAGGTTGCGGCCCAAATAAAGACTACGTGCTCTTAAAACTCGATCACCTAGGCGCAGAGAAAATCCTTAAAAAACTGCCTTCCATACGTGAGATTGCAATTAAGTTTGCCAACGTTGACCCCATTAAGGAACCCATCCCAGTTGTTCCGACCATCCACTATCAAATGGGTGGTATCCCCACGAACATCCACGGGCAGGTGGTTGCGCCCAAAAGTGGCAACCCCAACTCGGTGGTGGATGGGCTTTATGCCATTGGAGAATGCGCCTGCGTCTCTGTGCATGGGGCAAATCGTCTGGGCACCAATTCGCTGCTCGACCTGGTTGTCTTTGGCCGTGCTGCAGGCAACTTTATTGTTGAGCAGAACCTTCAGGCGGCTTCGCACAGGCACCTGCCCGAGAACGCAGCGGATCCCTCGCTTGAGCGTCTTGCAAAGCTTGATGCATCGACCCAGGGCGAGAAGGTTCAAGAGGTGGCCAACGACATTCGAAACACCATGCAGAACTTCTGCGGCGTTTTCCGAACCAGTGAGCTACTCGCCGAGGGTGTCAGCAAGATTGACGAACTGGCCGAGCGCGCCGATGCCATTCACATTGCCGACAAGTCCAAGGTCTTCAATACGGCACGCGTTGAGGCGCTTGAACTGGCCAACCTGGTGGAAACAGCAAGGGCAACCATTGTCTCCGCTGAAGCACGAAAGGAAAGCAGAGGCGCCCACGCGCACCGCGACTTCCCCGATCGTGACGATGCCCAGTGGATGCGCCATTCGCTCTGGTACAGCGATAACAATCGTCTGGATTACAAGCCGGTGAATCTCAAGCCACTAACAGTCGAAACCTTCCAACCCAAAAAACGAACTTTTTAATCAGGGGTATCGCCACCATGACAGCACGTTCGATTCGTTTCTCCATTTACCGATACGACCCCGATAAAGACAGTCGTCCGCGTATGCAGGACATTACGGTTGCGCTACAGCCAACCGACAAAATGCTTCTTGATGCCCTTATGCGTATTAAGAGCGACGAGGATGACTCGTTGTCATTCAGAAGGTCGTGCCGTGAAGGTGTCTGCGGCTCCGATGCCATGAACATTAATGGCAAGAATGGTCTTGCATGCATCACGAATCTCAATGAACTGAAAGAGCCTATTGTTCTTCGACCGCTTCCTGGGCTGCCTGTTGTGCGCGACCTTATTGTCGATATGACCCAGTTCTTCAAGCAATACCATTCAGTCAAACCGTTTCTTATTAACGAGAACCCGCCACCCGAAAAAGAACGACTCCAGTCCCCCGAGGAGCGCGAGGAGCTTGATGGACTCTACGAATGTATCCTTTGTGCCTGCTGTTCAACCAGCTGTCCCTCGTTCTGGTGGAACCCAGACAAATTTGTTGGCCCGGCAGGTCTTCTGCAGGCCTATCGTTTTATTGCCGACAGTCGCGATCAGGCCACGAGTGAACGGTTGGATAATCTTGAAGATCCCTACCGTTTATTCCGGTGCCATACCATCATGAACTGCGTCGATGTCTGCCCCAAGGGCTTAAACCCAACCAAGGCAATTGGTAAGATCAAAGAACTGATGGTTCGACGTGCGGTGTAGTGAGGGTATGTCCAGTTCAGCCAACTCGTGACGATGAATCAGTCCGTAGAGCCGCGCGATACCGAGGCCGTCTTAGTTGACGAGGAGTGCTTTCGGCGTATTCAGTGGCGCTCGCGTCGTGGCCTTCTTGAAAACGACCTCTTGCTCACACAATTCCTGCAGGTTAAAGATGGCAGGCTTTCTCAGCTTGAACACGACGGGCTTGCCCGTTTACTTGAACTTCCTGATAACGAACTGCTTGATCTCATACTTGAACGTCAAGAGCCAAAGGGCGAGCTGCAAACTCCCGGGGTCCTTCAGGTGCTTGAGGCAATCCGCAGGTTGGGCGAAGACCAGCCAAGTAGCGACAGGCTTGGCCAACGTCAGCCAAGCGCCGCTATCTAAGGCCAAGCGGCCATTACGATTTAAATGAGGAAGGGGGCAGTAATATGAACGAAAACAAACACAAGGCCACATTAAGCTTTTCAGATGGCACACCCAGCGTTGAGTTTCCCATTCTGAAGGGATCGGTTGGCCCCGATGTTATTGACATTCGCAAGCTCTACTCGCAAACGGGTAAGTTCACCTACGACACAGGATTTTTATCGACTGCGTCGTGTGCCTCAAGCGTTACCTACATTGACGGTGATCAGGGACAGTTGCTCTACCGAGGCTACCCCATTGAGCAGTTGGCGGTTCACTGCGAATTTCTTGAGGTTTGTTACCTCATCTACTACGGCGAGCTTCCTAACGTCAGTCAGTTCGAGGAGTTTAAACATCTGGTTATGCACCACACCATGGTTCACGAGCAGATGCAGTTTGCTGTTAGGGGTTTTCGACGAGACTCGCACCCAATGGCGGTTTTAACCAGTCTTGCGGGAAGCATGGCCGCCTTTTACCCCGACAGTCTCGATATCAATTCCCCCGAGCAACAAGACATCTCGTTCATTCGGCTCATTGCCAAGATGCCAACACTGGTTGCCATGGCCTACAAGTATTCCATTGGCCAGCCCAATATGTATCCCCAAAATGATCTTTCATACACCGCAAACTTCATGCACATGATGTTTGCGACGCCCTGCGAAAAGTACACGCCGAATCCTGTTCTGGTGCGTGCCCTCGACCGTATTTTCACACTGCATGCCGAGCACGAGCAGAACGCTTCGACATCAACAGTAAGGCTCTGCGGCTCCTCGGGTACAAGCCCCTTCTCGGCCATTGCCGCCGGTGTTGCATGCCTCTGGGGCCCCGCTCATGGCGGGGCAAATCAGGCCTGCCTGGAAATGCTCGAGAGTATCCAGGCCGACGGTGGGCTTGCTAGGGTGGGCGAGTTCATGGAAAAGGTAAAAGACAAAAACTCGGGTGTACGCCTTATGGGCTTCGGTCACAGGGTTTACAAGAACTTTGACCCGCGGGCTAAGCTTATGCAAGAAACCTGTCGCGAGGTTTTGGCCGAGCTGGGTCTGGAGAACGATCCGCTCTTTAAGCTCGCAATGGCCCTTGAGAAGATCGCCCTTGAGGACAGCTATTTCGTTGAGCGTAAGCTGTATCCGAACGTGGACTTCTACTCGGGCATTGTTCAGCGGGCGCTTGGAATTCCGACCTCAATGTTCACCTGCATTTTCGCCCTTGCCCGAACAATTGGCTGGGTTGCGCAATGGAAAGAAATGATTGTCGACCCTGAGTACAAGATCGGCCGACCTCGTCAGCTCTACACCGGGCTTACTGAAAGACAGGCTATGCCCATTTCGCAACGTTAATCGCGGTTTTTTACAAGAGGGGCATGGCCCCTCTTGCTTTTTGTAGTGAATCACGTCTATAACTTAGCCTGTCTGGGAACCGGCGTCGTTGGGGAACAGAAGGGTAACCTGCATCGTTTAGGGCTGAAGGCCCAGAAGGGTGAATTGCGATGGTCATGAAGAGCTTTCAGCTCAACTCGTACCTATTTGGTGCGAATGCTCCCTACGTTGAGGAACTTTACGAGTCCTACCTCGATAACCCAGGGTCTGTCAGCGACAACTGGAGACGGTTTTTCGATCAACTTCAGAATGTTCCTTCCCAGGGCTTAGATCCCGAGGCGTCCGATCAGGCCCACGCGCCAGTTATAGCCTCCTTCGCCGAGCGCGCAAAGACCAACAAGTTTCTTCCAAGGGTCGCCGAGCGCGACCTTTCCATTGCGCGGAAGCAGCTCCATGTGCAGTCCATCATTGCGGCCTACCGCAACCTTGGAAATCAATGGGCGGACCTTGACCCTTTAAAGCTGCGCGAGCGCCCGTCTTTTCCTGAACTTGAGCCTGCCTTCTACGACTTCTCCGATGCAGACCTCGACACCGCCTTTCGAGCAGACAACCTCTACTTCGGCCAGGAGCAGATGTCCTTGCGCGAAATGGTGCAGGCCCTGCGGGAGACCTACTGCGGGAAGATCGGCGCCGAGTTTATGTACGTTACCGATCCAACCGAGAAGCGCTGGATTCAGGAAAAGCTCGAGTCATCCCGAACCAATCCTCATTTTCCGCCCGAAAAAAAGGTTCAAATCCTGCAGCAGGTTACGGCAGCTGAGGGTCTTGAACGTTACCTGCACACCAAATACGTTGGTCAAAAGCGTTTTTCACTGGAGGGCGGTGAGTCGTTTATTGCCTGCATGGATGAAATTGTTGATGCCTCGGGAAATCGTGGTGTAGAGGAAGTCGTTATAGGCATGGCCCACCGAGGCCGGCTCAACATTTTGGTGAATACACTTGGCAAGATGCCCAAAGACCTTTTTGCCGAGTTTGAGGGTAAGCATTCCGATGACTTACTCGCAGGCGATGTCAAATACCACCAAGGCTTCTCAAGCGATGTCTCAACCCCGGGTGGCCCTGTTCATCTGTCGCTGTCGTTTAACCCTTCTCACTTGGAAATTGTGAACCCTGTCGTTACCGGCTCGGTGCGTGCACGTCTTGACCGCCGCGGCGACAGCGAAGGAAGCAAGATTCTTCCCGTGCTCGTGCATGGAGACGCTGCCTTTGCAGGTCAAGGCGTTGTCATGGAAACGCTAAACCTCGCAATGACTCGCGGCTACGGTGTGGGTGGAACCATCCACGTTGTTATTAATAACCAAATTGGCTTCACCACCTCCGACCCGCGCGACACACGGTCAACCATTTATTGCTCCGATGTGGTCAAGATGATCGAGGCGCCAGTCTTTCATGTGAATGGAGACGACCCTGAAGCGGTTGTCTTCGTAACGCAGCTGGCCGTTGATTACCGGATGCAGTTTAAAAAGGACGTGGTCATTGATATCGTCTGCTTCCGAAAACTTGGGCACAACGAGCAAGACACACCCGCCATGACCCAGCCGCTCATGTATCGGGTTATTGGCCAGCATCCAGGCACTCGAAAACTCTATGCCGACCGTCTTGAAGCCCAGGGCGTTATTGCAACTGGCGAGGGCGATGCAATGGTAAAGGCTTATCGGGCTGCCCTAGACGAGGGTCGTAGCACCCGCGAGCCCGTTCTTACAAACTATAAGAGCAAATTCGCAGTTGACTGGGCGCCTTTCCTAAACAAAAAATGGACCGATGATGCCGACACAGGTCTTCCACTTACGGAACTGCAAAGGCTCGGCGAGCGTTTAACAACCGTTCCCGAAGGCTTCAAGCTGCACCCCCTGGTCGAGAAAGTAATTAACGATCGCCGAGCCATGTGCCGAGGCGAAATTAACCTTGACTGGGGGATGGGTGAGCACCTGGCCTATGCCTCTCTGGTTGCAAGTGGCTACGCCGTGCGCTTAAGTGGCCAGGACTGCGGGCGGGGCACATTTACCCATCGCCATGCCGTGCTGCACGATCAGGCCCGTGAGCGCTACGACCTTGGTACCCATATTCCTTTACAGAATGTCTCGCCGGAGCAGGCCCCTTTTGTAGTCATCGACTCGGTACTTTCCGAGGAGGCCGTGCTTGGCTTTGAGTATGGCTATTCCACCGCTGAGCCCAACACGCTCGTTATCTGGGAAGCCCAGTTTGGTGACTTTGCAAATGGTGCACAGGTGGTCATCGACC
Source organism: Bordetella parapertussis (assembly GCA_945901825.1). Classification (GTDB taxonomy): domain Bacteria; phylum Pseudomonadota; class Gammaproteobacteria; order Burkholderiales; family Burkholderiaceae_A; genus Hahnella. The sequence goes on along the minus strand of CAMDMC010000015.1, from coordinate 28,619 downwards.
AGTTCATTGCCTCGGGCGAGGTGAAGTGGGGTCGCCAGAGCGGGCTCACGCTTTTGTTACCCCACGGCCAGGAAGGTCAGGGGCCCGAGCACTCCTCTGCACGGCCCGAGCGGTTCTTGCAGCTTTGTGCCGACACCAACATGCAGCTCTGTCAGCCCACCTCAGCCTCTCAAGTCTTTCACCTTCTGCGCCGCCAAATTATTCGGCCCTTCCGCAAACCACTGGTTGTCTTCACACCGAAGTCCTTGCTTCGTAACAAGGACGCAAGCTCGGCTCTGGAAGAGCTTTCACTCGGCCATTTTCAGACGGTTATTGGCGAAGTCGACCCCGCCATTCAAGCCAAGAAGATTAAGCGGGTTATAGCCTGCTCGGGTAAAGTCTATTACGACCTTGTGAATCAGCGCCGTGAGCGCGAGCGTGAAGACGTTGCCATTGTTCGAATTGAACAGGTTTACCCCTTTCCGCATAAGGCGTTTGTGGCCGAGCTTAAGAAATACCCCAACCTAAGCGACGTTGTTTGGGTGCAAGAGGAGCCCCAGAACCAAGGCTTCTGGTTCCAAATACAGCACAACCTTCGTGAACATATTCCAGAGGGGACGAAGCTTGGTCATGCATGCCGCCCTGCCATGGCTGCACCGGCCTCTGGCTATTACGAGGTCCATGTAAAGCGCCAGAAGGAACTGCTCGAGCAGGCCTTTGCCCGCATCAAGAACGCCTAAGCCCACGTACCTTTACTTGACAACTTTTAAGAGATAACAATGGCCCTACATGACGTGAAAGTTCCTCAGCTCTCTGAATCGGTTGCTGAGGCCGCACTCCTTCAGTGGAAGAAGCAGCCGGGTGAGGCGGTGGCACAAGATGAAATTCTTATCGAAATAGAAACAGATAAGGTGGTTCTTGAGGTGCCTGCTCCTGCGGCTGGTGTGCTAAGTGAGCATGTAAAGGTCAATGGCGATATGGTGGTGTCAGACGAGGTCATTGCCCGTATCGATACCGATGCGAGGGCAAGCGCTGCACCAGCATCCGAGAAACCCGCTGCACCTGCCACGGCCTCATCGGCAAGCCCTGTACATACTTCACCTACCTCAACGGCGGCTGCCCTACCTGCTGCGGCTAAGCTTATGGCAGAAACGGGCGTTAGCCTTGCACAAGGCTCGGGTAAGGGTGGGCGTATTACCAAGGGAGATGTGCTCGCGGCACAGTCTGCAACAGCGGCGCAAGCCTCCGCCCCAACGGCCACGGCCCTCGCTGCAAAGGCGGTATCCACCACTGCAGGGTCAACGCAAGGCATTGCCGCACCAGTCAGTGTCTCGTCTTTACCTGTTGTGAATGTCCCGATGGGTCCAGACGCTATGCTGGAAGGGCGTCCTGAGCAACGAGTTCCGATGAGCCGTCTGCGGGCGCGCGTTGCCGAGCGCCTTCTTCAATCGCAGGCCTCCAATGCCATTCTTACAACGTTTAACGAAGTCAACATGGCTCCGGTCATGGCCCTTCGTAAACAGTACGTCGAAGTCTTCGAGAAAGAGCATGGCGTGAAGCTTGGCTTTATGTCGTTCTTCGTAAAGGCGGCTGTTGCCGCGCTCAAAAAATACCCAGTGCTTAATGCCTCTGTGGATGGTAACGATATTGTTTACCACGGCTACTTCGACATTGGTATTGCTGTTGGCTCTCCACGAGGTCTGGTCGTTCCTATTATTCGTAATGCAGATCAGCTTACCTTTGCTGAAATTGAGAAGACCATTTCCGACTTCGGAGTTCGTGCACGTGAGGGCAAAATTACCCTTGAGGAATTAACGGGTGGCACCTTCTCCATTTCCAATGGAGGTGTTTTTGGGTCGATGTTGTCCACGCCCATTATTAACCCACCCCAGTCGGCCATTCTAGGCATTCATTCCACCAAAGAGCGCCCCGTAGTCGAGAACGGCCAGATCGTTATTCGGCCCATGAACTATCTTGCCATGTCGTATGACCATCGCATTATTGATGGCCGAGAGGCGGTGCTTGGCCTGGTCACAATGAAGGACGCTTTGGAGGATCCTGCGCGTCTCCTGCTTGAAATTTAACCTTAGGAGTCGCCATGGCTGATATTACAAAACACTACGATGTGGTGGTGGTTGGTGCGGGCCCTGCGGGCTACATCTCCGCCATTCGCTTGTCTCAACTCGGCTTTAAAACGGCCTGTATCGAGAAATGGATCAACCCCGAGGGGCAGCAGGTTCTTGGTGGAACCTGCCTCAACGTAGGCTGCATTCCATCCAAAGCGCTTCTTGCATCAAGCGAGGAGTTTGAAAATATCTCAACCCATGCCTCTCACCATGGCATCACGGTAAAGGGTGCTAGCTTCGACCTTAAGACCATGCTTGCGCGCAAAGACGGCATTGTCTCGAAGATGACCAAGGGTATTGAGTTCTTGTTTAAAAAGAACAAAATCGACTGGCTGAAAGGCGAGGGCAGGTTTGTTGGTGCCCAGACCGATAAGGTTCTGCTTGAAGTGCAGGGCGCCAGTGGTGTTGACTCGGTGAGTGCAAGTCACGTTGTAATCGCCACTGGCTCAAAGGCGCGCCATATTCCGTCAATTCCGGTTGATAACAAGCTTATTTGTGACAACGAAGGGGCGCTAACTTTCGATAAAGTTCCTGCAAAGCTTGGCGTTATTGGCGCGGGAGTGATTGGTCTTGAGCTCGGCTCGGTCTGGCGTCGTCTTGGGTCAACGGTTCATGTGCTTGAGGCGTCGCCGCAGTTTCTGGCGGCCTGCGACGAGTCGGTGAGTAAAGAAGCCTTTAAGCTCTTTACCCAGCAGGGCCTAAAAATTGAGATGGGCATTCGTATAAACGAGGTCAAGACCTCCAGCAAAGGCGTAACCGTGGCCTATAACTCCGCAGAGGGTTCCGCCACCGAGGTTCAGTTCGACAGGCTTATCGTGTCGGTGGGTCGTGTCCCCAACGCCGAGAACCTTAACCTTGAGGCAGTGGGCTTATCGGTGAACGAGCAAGGGTTTATTCCTGTTGACGACTACTGCGCCACCGCCAATCCTCGTATCTTTGCCATCGGCGATGTCGTGCGTGGACCCATGCTCGCCCATAAAGGCGAAGACGAAGGGGTTATGGTTGCCGAGCGTATTGCGGGCCAGGCAACGCATATTGATTACAACTGCATCCCGTGGGTAATTTACACCATGCCTGAGATTGCATGGGTGGGTCAGACTGAGCAGCAGCTTAAGGTTGAGGGTAAGGCCTACAAGACGGGGCAGTTTCCTTTTATGGCCAACGGCCGTGCGCTTGGAATGGGCACACCCGAGGGCTTCGTAAAAATACTGGCTGATGCGAAGACCGATGAGCTGCTTGGGGTGCATATTGTCTCTGCTGCCGCATCCGATCTTATTAGTGAGGCTGCGGTGGCCATGGAGTTCAAAGCATCAGCCGAAGACATTGCCCGCGTCTGCCATCCACACCCCTCGCTGTCTGAGGTGATGCGTGAGGCAGCACTTGCGGTCGATAAACGCGCGCTTAACATGTAGGCCTAGTTATGGGGCCCGTTCAGAAGGCAGCCCAAGAGAGTCTAGGAGCAGAGGGGCAGGTGTTTGACGCAGGACAGTTTGCGGGGCTTGCCGCTCTCGAACGTTGCGCCTCGGACTGGCAGCATTACAAGGCTCAGCGCGGTGGTCGTCTTGCCCGCGTGTTTATCCATCCACCCATACCGCGAGGTGTCTACCTCTGGGGTGGTGTGGGGCGGGGCAAGACCTTCCTCATGGACGCCTTCCACCAGGTTGTTCGAATCGAGCGCAAGCTTAGGGTCCACTTCCATGCCTTTATGCGTGCTACGCACAAGGAAATGAACGATCTTAAGGGCACCGAGGACCCCTTAGCCGAGGTGGCCCTGCGTGTGGCGAGACGCTATCGATTAATCTGTTTTGATGAGTTTCATATCTCCGACATAGCTGATGCAATGATCCTTCAACGGCTTCTTCAGGCTCTGGTCGATGCCCGTGTTGGTTTTGTTATGACATCAAACTACCCACCCTCTGGACTTTACCCCGATGGCCTGCATCGAGACCGGTTTCTTCCTGCCATTGCCTTGCTTGAACACAATCAGGAAGTTGTTGGTCTCGGCCCCGGTATGGACTACCGACGCGGGGTCATGAGCACAGAGGGAAGCGGGGTTGGTAATCGAGTCTCCGTTGCAAAGAATAGCCAGGACGACTGGCTTAGGCTGGATTTTATAAAGCCAGAGGGCTTCTACCAGGTAAGCCATACTGGAGAGGTCTCACAAACACTTAGGACGCTTTTCGATCATGCGGCGGGATCGCCCGTTGAGGAGAAAGGCAGCCTGGAGATTGAAGGTCGAAACGTTGCCTTTGAGAAAAAATCGGCCACTGCCATTTGGTTTAAAGCCTCAACCCTGATCGACGGGCCGCGTTCAATGCATGACTACCTCTGGCTGGCCGAACGCTACGCGTTTATTCTGCTTGAAGACCTTGAACCGCTCTCAAGCGCACAGTTCTCTGAGGCCCGCAGACTTACTTGGCTGATTGATATTTTTTACGATCATCGCGTTAGACTTGCGGTGTCTGCGCGAACGGACCCATCATTGCTGTACCCGCAGGGTCCTCTATCTGGAGAGTTTGAAAGAACTGTGAGTCGTCTAACCGAAATGCGAACGGAGCGTTACCTAAGGCTTGGCCACCGCGCTACCCTTAGTCAGTTCTAATGGTCCGACATCAAACCAACGCTTTTAGGGCGCTTAACGGTCTTATCCTGCTTTTGGGTTTAACCCTAGCTTTCATAAGCTTTGCTGCAGAAGGGTTCACCGCCCAAGAGAAGGACCGCGTCAAGGCGCTTAATGAAAGCCTTGGCCTTTTTGATCGTGACTATCAGAATCAGCTCGGTGAATTCTCTGCGCAAGAGCAGGTCTGTTTATCCAAGTTCATCTCCGCCGCCTGCCTTAACGATCTTAGGCGTGATGCAGCCCAGGCACGGCGTCAATACGAGCTTGCAAAAGAGCTTTTGCGTAGAGATATACGGCAGATCGAAGCCGATGTTCGTTATCGGCAGCGGCTGGACGCCGATGCAGCCCGCAGGGAGCGCCAGAGCAAATCCGGCACGCCTGTGGGCGAGCCAAGCCCTTTCGCTTCAGACAAAGTTCGGTTAGATTAGGGCAATGAATGACATTCGAACCGGCCAAATTCGTCTCCTAGAACTTGAAGCCGAACACAGAGAGCTTGACCAGTTAATTGAGTCGCTTCAAGACGAAGGGGTCTCATCGGACGACCTTGCCTTGCGTCGTCTTAAGAAAAGAAAGCTTCAGCTGAAAGATCAGATTTCTTACCTTGCGTCCCTGAACGCACCGAATGAACCAGCCTGAGGGGCGGGATAGGCTTAAGCAGACCCCTTATCAGGATCTCGAAGCCCTTATCGACACCTACCTTGGGCCCGATGGGCTGTTGCTAAGCTCGTCACGAGATTTCAGGTACAGGGACGAACAGCACCGTTTAGCTAAAACCATCTTAGGCTGTCTCGTCAACCGCGAGTCACTCATTGCTGAGGCAGGAACGGGTATTGGTAAAACCTTCGCCTATCTTATCCCTGCGCTAACGGCGGGCGTCACGGTTGTTTTATCGACGGCAAGCAAAACCCTGCAAGACCAGCTCTACAACCGGGACCTGCCCCGGCTTGCAGAGGTCATAGGCAGGCCAGTAAAAGTGGCGCGTCTCAAGGGGCGGTCGAACTACGTTTGTGCTCATCGGCTCAATCGTGCCCTTGGCGGGCAGCTTGGCTTTAACATGCAGGAGCAGAGCCTGCTTCATCAACTTGCCGAGTTTTCTAGGGCTTCACCCGACGGGGATCTAAGCGGCTTTGACCCCATTAGCCGTCACCCCGGATTAATTCCAACAGTAACCTCGACCATGGAGAACTGCCTTGGTCATCGCTGCGACCATATTTCAGAGTGCGCTGTTATGAGGGCGCGCGAGGACGCACTTGAGGCAAGTATCGTGATTGTGAATCACCACCTGCTTTGTTCATCCTTACGGCTGCTTCAGGACCAAGACGTTGAGCTTCTGCCAAAGCCTCAGGCCTACATCATTGATGAGGCTCATAGCTTTCTCGACATTGCATCCGACCAGTTCACACAGACAGTCTCAAGCCAGTCACTCACCACACTTGCACGTGACCTGTTGGCAGCGGGCCAGCTTCTTGCCGCCAGTCGTGCCGACTGGCCGGAACTAGCGGCAGGGCTTGAGCGCTCGGCACAATCGCTGCGACTTGCAGCGCAGGCCTTAGGTCTTGGTCGATATAGCTGGCCCGAGCCATCGTCTAACAGTCACCAAGGGATTACCTCCGCATTGTCGGAGCTTAAGGACGCACTCAGAAAAGTTCAGTCTGTCTTTACCGAAATGAGTACCGACGATCCCGAGCTGCAGCGCATTGAGGCTCGGCTGCATGACTGTTCAGCAAGGGTAGGGCTCTTTCAAGGGGCCTCAACGCACGATGACCAGGCGCATGTTCAGTGGCTTGAGCAGAACAGCTTCGGACTCAGCCTTCATCGCTCGCCCTTGTCGCTTGCCGATGTACTTGCTCCGGTGATGCAAAATGCGGCGGCGCCTTGGCTATTTTTATCTGCCACCCTAAGCCTTGGGGGGAGCAGCGACAAACCCTTTGAGTACTTTAAAGATCGGCTCGGGCTTCACGGTGCTCGCGAGGGTCTTTTCGAGAGCCCGTTTTGCTATGAAGAGCAGGGCTTGTTGGTCATTCCGAAAGACCTTCCCGACCCAAAGCTGCCCGACCATATTCAGTCACTGCTGCGCATGCCTGAGCTGAAAGGCGTTCTTGCCGAACTGCGCGGTGGGCTTTTTGTTCTTTGCACAAGCCTTCGCGCAGTAAGCCTGGCTGCGGCAGAACTTCGGTCGCATTACGCAAACTGGCTTGAAGACCGCCTGCTCCTTGTGCAGGGCGAACGCAGCAGGGAATCCATGCTGGAACTTTTTCGGCAACATGGCAACGCCATTCTGGTTGGCAGTGCGAGCTTTTGGGAGGGCGTGGATGTGCCTGGGCAGGCCTTGTCGATGCTGCTTATCGATAAGCTTCCATTTGCGCCTCCCGATGACCCGGTACTTAGAGCACGCATCCAGCAGTGTGAAAGGACAGGCGGAAGCGGCTTTCGAGACATTCAATGCCCCGAGGCGCTGCTTTCGCTCAAGCAGGGCGTGGGAAGGCTGATACGAACCGAGCACGACCGAGGCATTTGCCTTCTGGGAGACCGCAGGCTTGTGCAGATGGGCTACGGGCGTAAGATGCTGGCAGCCTTACCGAAGTTTCGACAGTCGCAGAATTTATCGGACGCGGCCCAATTTGCAAAAACGCTCGACCCCTGAGGGGCGGGTAAGGCTGAAGGTTAAAGCTTTGTGGGTAAGACTGACTGACGCCTTGACCTTAGTTCCAAAACTTAAGCCGCGACCAGAAGCCCGGCGAGCTGGCGCGAAGGGATTCCGTGAGGCCAAACCGCTCTTTGGGGTCGTAGCCATGCCTGAGGTAAAGACTCTCGGGAAAATTTTTCTCCAAGACACGCCGTGCGTCTTTTTGCAGGTCGGTTAAGCCAAGGCTTGCATAGCCCAGTTCAAGCTGGGCCAGGGCCTCCTCAATGGCGGGGGTTCCCTGATAGCTGTAGACAACCTCTTTGGCCCGATTGACTGCAGCCATGTGGGCCCCTCGACGCAGGTAGTAACGGGCGACATGCACATCGTTGTAGGCAAGAGTATTTAAAAGAAACTGAAGGCGCGCCGTGGCATCAGGGGTATAACGGCTGGATGGAAACTCGGTAATAAGACGCTTGAAGCTATCGAAGGCCTCGCGGGCTGCCTTAGGGTCTCGCTCGGCCAGGTCTTCCCCGGTAATTTTCGAGAAGAGGTTTGATCGATCGTTAAAGTTAATGAGGCCCTTTAAGTAGATGGCGTAGTCGACAGTTTCGTGGTTTGGGTAGAGACGCAAAAACCGATCTATGGCGGCGAGGGCCAGGCCAAGCTCTCCGTCCTTCCAATGCGCATAAGCGGTATCAAGCTGCGCCTGTTGGGCATAACGACCGAAAGGGTAGCGAGACTCGAGTTTCTGAAGCAGGCCAATGGCTGTGGCCCAATTGCCCGCGTTCATTTCATCTTTGGCCTCGGAGTACAGCCTGTCTGCTGACCAGTTCACCGTTTCATCACGTTCCGTTGTGGAACATCCCGTAAGGCTTAGTGACAGACAAGCCAAAACAAGAATTAAAAGGGAAAATAGACGCAAGCCTCCAACACGTTCGGCTATCAAGACAGGAACTCCTTCACATTGACCGACCTTCATACCCACAACAACCCAGAGCCACTGAGCGATGACCTTTTGGAAGTCGACGAGGCCAGTGAACTCGACCAGGCCCATTATAGCGAGGAGCTTTGGTTTGAGGTCCAGCCTGAACAGACCGGTCGGCGGCTTGATGCATTTTTAGCAGGCTGCCTTCGCGACCACTCGCGATCGCGAATTCAACAATGGATCGCAGCTGGGCAGGTCAGCCTTCTCAACCATGCCATGACCAAAGGCAGCCAAACGGTGGCAACCGGCCAGTCGTATCGAGTTCGTGTTCCTAGGCTGCAGGCTGTTGAGGCCGGGCGGCCAGAGGCGATGGATTTAGCCATTGTTTTTGAAGACGACGAGCTTATTGTCGTCAATAAGCCTGCCAACCTGGTGGTGCATCCTGCAGCAGGGCATTGGTCCGGCACCCTGCTTAACGGACTTCTTCACCAATGGCCCGAGCTGCAACAACTGCCGCGGGCCGGCATTGTTCATCGTCTCGATCGGGACACCTCGGGTCTTATGGTGGTGGCCAAAACGCTGACCAGCCAGACCAGCCTGGTCCGGCAATTGCAGAGTAAATCCGTCTTTCGGCATTACCTTACCGTCTGCTGGCATCGACAGGCCGCGGGCACCGGCGGTCGAACCGGGCCTATAAAAGGTAAGGTTGAGGCGCCTATGGGCCGGCACCCTAGCGACCGTCAGCGCATGGCCATCGTCAATGGAGAGCGGGGCAAGCCGGCAACGACCCACTACCAGGTGCTGGCCTCTGGGCTTCTTGGGGCCCAGCCTGTTCGGCTGCTTGCCTGTCAGCTTGAGACGGGGCGGACCCACCAGATCCGGGTGCATCTACAGTCCATCGGTTATCCTATTGTGGGCGATCCCGTTTATCACCTCGGTGCGCCACGTCAGGCAAAGCCGCCCATTGATCGCCAGGCGCTGCACGCCCAAAGTCTTGGACTCATTAAGCCAGCAACTGGTAAGCCCTTGCAGTTCGAGCAGGCCCCTCCCGCAGACTTCCTTGCGCTGCTCAACGCAGCAGGGCTTCCCGTCAAATGACCCCCGAACGTCTGCCCATTGTTCGCGTGGAATGCCCCGTTCAAGGCGTTGGCGTTGCCTACACAAAACGCGGGAGCAATGCACCGTCTCATGCATGGGCGGCGCATTCAAGTAACCCCTATGAGGCCTTTAACCTGGGACTGCATGTCGGCGATGATCCGTCCGTTGTTCAGGCCAACCGTAGGGCGCTCGAGCATGCACTCCAGGTTAGGCCCTTGTGGCTTCAGCAGGTGCACGGCAGGCAGGTTGTACATCTGGAATATGCGCCAGACCCACAGGCTGAAAACGTCTTGGGGCTTGGTCCGAAGGCCGATGCCAGCGTCTCCACCATCACCGGGCATGCCTGCGCCATCCTTACCGCCGACTGCCTACCCGTCTTGATGGCCTCTGCCAACGGTCAGGTTGTGGGTGCAGCCCACGCCGGCTGGAGAGGGCTTGCCAATGGGGTCATTGCATCCCTCATTGAAGCGATGCAAGAGGCAAGTCCTCTAGGCTGCGCCGATGGGCTCTGGGCATGGCTTGGCCCCTGCATCGGCTTTGACCAGTTTGAAGTCGGCGACGAAGTGCTGGAGGCCTTAAAGGCCAATTTGGCCACCGAGGCCCATTTCAAGCCTTCTGCAGCAGGGCGTTGGCTGGCAGACCTACCCCAAATTGCAGCGCGGCAGATTGAAGTGGAACTGGCTGCGCGTGGCCTACCCCAAATAGGCATTGCCGAAGACACCGCATGCACCTTCAGTAACCCGTCCAGCTTTTATTCCTACCGCCGAGAAGCAAAAACAGGACGTATGGCGGCTCTAATTTGGCGATTCGCTGACTCATAACGGGTTAACCCCGGTCTCAGGCAGGGTAGACTCGTACTAAAGTGCATAGTCAAGGAGGACTTTTAGATGCCGCAGAACGTGAGCCCAATTTCTGCAGACGAGCTTGCCGAAATTCAGCGCAGTTACGTCCAGAAACTTAGCCAAATTCTTACCTCCGACCAAAATGCCCAGTCCGTTGCCTCACAAGACCGACGTTTCACGACCCCCGACTGGCAGCAATCGAGCCCCTACAGTACCCTGGCAGCGCTGTATGTCTTAAATAGCCAGACGCTCATGGCCATGACCAATGCCGTGCATGCCGATGCAAAGACCCAGCAGAAGCTCAAGTTTGTTGTCCAACAATGGATTGACGCGCTTTCACCAACGAACTTTCTTGCCACGAATCCCGAGGCGCAACGTCGCCTCATCGAAACCAAGGGTGAGAGCCTTCGTGCCGGAATTGACAACCTTTTGCATGACATGCAAAAGGGGCGTATCTCGCAGACGGACGAGTCAGGCTTTGCTCTTGGAGAAAATCTGGCCACGACACCTGGCGCCGTTGTCTTCCAAAACGAGCTTTTTCAGCTTATTCAGTACAAGCCCTCAACACCCAAGGTGGGTAGCGTGCCGCTTCTTATGGTGCCGCCAAGCATCAATAAGTTCTACATCATGGACCTCAGCCCGCAAAGCTCTCTTGTGAAGTTTGCTGTTGACCAGGGCCATCAGGTGTTTTTGGTCTCTTGGAAAAACCCCGGTCAGCCCCAGGCGAATGCCACTTGGGACGACTACATTGGTAAGGGCATTCTTAAGGCCATAGAGTCCGTGAAGGCCATTTCAGGCAGCCCTACTATCAACGCGCTTGGCTTTTGCGTAGGGGGCACCATGACCACCAACGCACTGGCTGTGCTTGCAGCCAAGGGCGACAGCTCGGTGCAGACGCTTACGCTCATGACGACCCTGCTCGACTTTTCCGAAACGGGGGTACTGGATGTCTTCATTAATGAGTCCCAGGTCGCCATGCGCGAGGCCACTATTGGCCAGGGCGGTCTCTTACCAGGCCAAGAACTGGCAACGACCTTCTCGTTCTTGCGTCCCAACGACCTTGTCTGGAATTACGTTGAGCGCAATTATCTGAAGGGCGAAACCCCGCCCGCCTTTGACATTCTTTACTGGAATTCGGACAGCACCAACCTTCCAGGACCCTTCTTTGCCTGGTATCTGCGCAACACCTACCTAGAAAACAATCTTGTTAAGCCCAATAAGCTTAAGGTCTGCGGCCAAAGTATCGACCTACGAAAAATCAAAATGCCTGTTTATGCCTTTGGTGCACGCGAAGACCATATCGTGCCCTGGACCTCGGCCTGGGCCTCAGCAAGGGCTTTAGTAGGAGCCAATATACGGTTCGTACTTGGAGCCAGTGGCCACATTGCGGGAAGTATCAACCCGGCTGTAAAGAACAAACGAAGCTTTAGCATCGCGAAGACCATGGGCAAGAACCCGGAGGATTTCCTGAACCAGGCGAAGGAGTATCCTGGAAGCTGGTGGAATGATTGGGCGGCATGGTTGAAGCCTTACAAGGGCAAAGACATTGTCGCGCCCAAGCGGCTCGGTAAAACTGGTACCTACAAGCCGCTTGAGCCTGCACCGGGTCACTACGTTAAAGAAAAGGCAGCAGACCTCTTGTCAGAGAACCAAACCTAGGGCTAGCCTGGCAAGAGGACACAACATAGAAAGAATTTCATAGAACATGACTACTGGAGGAGGCGTGATGGAGAAACGCGTTGCATACGTGACCGGAGGGATGGGGGGTATCGGTACCTCGATCTGTCGAAAGCTGCATGATGCGGGCTTTACGGTTATTGCGGGCTGTGGCCCAAGCCGAGATCATCAGAAGTGGATTGCCGAGCAGGCCGCGGATGGCTACACCTTTTATGCCTCAGTGGGCAATGTCGGAAGCTGGGAGTCCACGTGCCAAGCCTTCGAGAAAGTTAAGGCTGAGCACGGCAACCCCGACGTGCTTGTCAACAATGCAGGTATTACCAAGGACGGCATTTTTTTAAAAATGACGCCTGAGCAGTGGGGTGCTGTGATCGACACCAACCTGAACAGCCTTTTTAATGTCACCAAGCAGGTTGTTGAGGGCATGGTAGCCAAGGGCTGGGGCCGCATTATTAATATTTCGTCGGTAAACGGCCAAAAGGGCCAGTTTGGCCAGACCAATTACTCCACGGCAAAGGCTGGTATCCATGGCTTCACCATGGCCCTTGCCCAAGAGCTTGCATCCAAGGGAGTTACCGTGAACACCATTTCGCCGGGCTACATTGGTACCGATATGGTTCGGGCCATTAAACCGGAGGTACTTGAAAAAATTGTGGCGACCATCCCAGTTAAACGCCTAGGCGAGCCGGAAGAGATCGGCTCCATGGTGACCTGGATTGCCTCAAACGACAGCGGCTTTGCCACCGGAGCAGACTTCTCGCTCAACGGTGGCCTGCACATGAGTTAGGTAGGTACAAAATGGTCTCTTCCAAAAAAGATGGTCGCCTTATAAAGAAGTACCCCAATCGGCGGCTTTATGACACCCGTACCAGCAGTTACATCACCCTATCGGACGTCAAAGAGCTGGTCTTAGCCCAAGAAGAATTCCAGGTCGTGGACGCGAAGTCTTCTGAGGACCTGACACGAAGCATTCTGATGCAGATCATCCTTGAAGAAGAGTCAGCAGGTATGCCCATCTTTTCGGTCAATGTACTGGCTCAGATCATTCGCTTTTATGGCAATGCCATGCAGGGCTTAATGGGCACCTACCTTGAAAAAAATATTCAAGGATTCATGGACATGCAGATGAAACTTCAGAAACAATCTGAGGCGTTAATGTCGAGCAACAAGGGGCTTGTTAACCAAGAGGCCTGGACGCAGTTCATGGCAGGTCAGGCCCCCATGATGCAAAACCTCATGTCCAGTTACCTCGACCAGAGCCAAAAAGTTTTTCTGCAGATGGAAGAACAAATGCAGGCCAATACGCGCAATGTGATGTCGTCCTTTGGGTTTCCCAAGGGCGATGAGCGTCCGGCCTCAAAGTCTAAGAACGACTAAGGCAGTGCGCGTCGCGTGACCAGTCCTACGGTTGGCTTCGTCTCGCTTGGCTGCCCCAAGGCGCTTGTGGACTCTGAGCGCATTCTCACGCAGCTTAGAGTCGAGGGCTACGCCATTTCCGCAGACTATGCGGGTGCTGACCTTGTGGTTGTGAACACCTGTGGCTTTATTGACGAGGCGGTGCAAGAAAGTCTCGATGCCATTGGCGAGGCACTTGAAGAAAACGGCAAGGTCATTGTTACGGGCTGTCTTGGCAAGAGGGACCTTGTTCAAAAAACGCATCCTAAGGTTCTTGCCGTTACGGGACCGCATGCCACTGCAGAGGTTATGCAGGCCATTCATACCCATCTTCCCAAGCCGCACGACCCATTCACAGACCTGGTGCCTGAGCAGGGCGTACGCCTTACGCCAAGCCACTACGCGTACCTCAAGATCTCCGAAGGCTGCAACCACCGTTGCAGTTTCTGCATTATTCCAAGCATGCGTGGCGATCTTGTCTCACGGCCTATCGGCGAGGTGATGCGTGAGGCCGAGGCTTTAGTAAGAGCAGGGGTCAAGGAACTACTGGTTGTCTCCCAGGACACCAGCGCCTACGGTGTCGACCTTCGGCACCGAACCGACTTTGTCAATGGCCGCCCGGTGAAGACCCATTTTTATGAGCTCGCAAAAGAGCTAAGCGAGCTCGGTGTCTGGGTAAGGCTGCATTACGTCTATCCCTATCCTCATGTTGACGACGTCCTGGGCCTCATGGCCGAGGGCAAACTGCTTGCCTATCTGGACATCCCCTTTCAACATGGCCATCCCGAGGTTCTAAAGCGCATGAAAAGGCCAGCGGCCGCGGAGAAGGTGCTTGCGCGAATTCAAAACTGGCGCAAGATCTGCCCCGACCTAACCCTCCGAAGTACGTTTATCGCAGGCTTTCCTGGGGAAACGGAAGAGGAGTTTCAGGTGTTGCTGGATTTTCTCAGTGAGGCAAAAATCGACCGACTGGGATGTTTTGCCTACAGTCCTGTGGAGGGGGCAACCGCCAATCAGTTGGCCAATCCGGTTCCCGAGGAACTCCGGCGAGAGCGTCAGGACCGGGTCATGGCCCACCAGGCTCCCATCTCCGAGGCGCGACTCCAACGCTGGGTGGGCCGACGGGTTCGGGTGCTGATTGACGCGATGGATGAAGAGGAGGGCTGCCTCATTGCCCGCGGCCCAGGGGATGCACCTGACATCGATGGCATCGTCCGCATCTGGCCCAACCCGAGTTCACGGCATGCCATGCCTGTAAGGCTTGGCGAATGGGCGGATGTTGATATTGTCGAGAGCGATGCCTACGACCTTGAGGCCATCTGGGTTGCGTCCGAGCCCGCGTCTACTCAGAAAAAAGTCCAACGAATTGAAACCTAAGCGAAGGAGAGCAATATGAGGGAAGTGGTCGTACTAAGTGCTGTACGTTCCGCCATAGGCGGATTTGGAGGAAGCCTGTCAAGCCTTGAGCCGAGCGAACTTGGCGGTATGGTGATGAAAGAGGCCATTGCCCGGTCGGCGGTGCACGCCGATCTTATCCAGTACGCCGTCGTTGGCAACTGCATTCCAACAGAATCCCGATCGGCCTATGTCGCGCGTGTTGCAAGCATCCAGGCGGGGCTCCCGATGACCTCTGTTGCACTGACCATCAACCGGCTCTGTGGTTCAGCCCTTCAAGCGATTGTCTCCACTACGCAAAACATCCTGCTTGGGGACTCCGACTTTGGTGTTGGTGGCGGTGTTGAGGTGATGAGCCGTGGCGGTTACCTGAGCCCGGCCATGCGAACCGGGGCACGCATGGGAGACACCAAGGTTGTTGACATGATGGTGGCTGTGTTGACCGACCCCTTTGGCGTAGGCCACATGGGCATTACCGCCGAGAACCTTGCAACAAAACACAGCCTTTCGCGCGATCAACAAGACGCCTTCGCACTTGAATCCCAGAACCGTGCGGCCAAGGCCATTGCCGAGGGGCGCTTTAAAGACCAGATCGTTCCCATCACCATTAGCTCAAAGAAGGGCGATATTGTTTTTGATACTGATGAGCATCCTCGCGCAACCAGCCTTGAGAAACTGGCTGCAATGAAACCCGCCTTCAAAAAGGATGGCTCCGTGACCGCAGGCAATGCCTCTGGCATTAACGATGCCGGGGCCTTCCTCGTGCTTGGCGAGGCGGCGGCCGCAGCTAAGAGCGGCGCAAAGCCTCTCGCACGGGTGGTCAGCTATGCCGTGGCGGGTGTTCCAAACGACATCATGGGCGAGGGGCCTATTCCATCCACCAAAATCGCGCTGCAGCGCGCGGGTCTTAGGCTTGATCAGATCGACGTCATTGAATCCAACGAGGCCTTTGCGGCCCAGGCGTTAACCGTGACCAAGGTGCTTGGGTTTGATCCCGCCAAGGTCAATATCAACGGCGGGGCTATTGCGCTAGGTCATCCTGTTGGCGCAACGGGCGCTGTCATTGCAACCAAGTGCATTCACGAGCTGCATCGCAGTGGCGGCCGGTATGGCCTTGCCACTATGTGCATTGGAGGTGGCCAGGGCATTGCGGTGGTGTTCGAGAGGCTCTAGTTTTTTAGGTTCGGCCTGCGAACCGCATCGGCGAGAGGTGTGCTTCGGGGAAAGGGGTCGCTGGGACCCCTTTCTTTTATTTCCATTAGTTAACATAATATACATTATGAGCATAACGGAGATAGCAGGACCGTTAATTCGACCAGACGTGGCTAGGCGGCTTGGCCAATAAAACGGCAGAAGTTCTGGGTTGTGGCCTCGGCCACCTGATCCACCGAAATACCTTTAAGTTCTGCAATGCGTTGCGCCACATGCACCACATAGGCGGGCTCATTGGTCTTGCCTCGAAATGGCACGGGCGCAAGAAACGGCGCATCGGTCTCAATAAGTAGATGCTCGAGCGGAATCTCGCGCGCAACTTCGTGCACCTGCTGGGCATTCTTAAAAGTCACGATACCCGATAAGGAAATGAAAAAACCCATATCGATGGCAGCCCAAGCAACCTCAATAGACTCAGTAAAACAATGCATTACACCTGCCACTTCATGTGCTTTCTCATCTCGAAGGATGCTTAGAGTGTCGTTGGCAGCCTCGCGCGTGTGAATGATCAAAGGCTTGTTCACTGTGCGAGCAGCGCGAATATGAACCCGAAAGCGTTCGCGCTGCCAGTTAAGATCGCCCTTAAGGCGGTAATAATCGAGGCCCGTCTCGCCAATGGCCACAACCTTTTCATGGTCAGCACGCCGCACAAGCTCTTCCACAGTGGGCTCACTAGCTACCTCGTCGTAATCGGGGTGAACCCCCAACGAACACCAAAGCCGGGGGCGCCCAAGCGTCTGCTCAAGCACCTTGTCTGCCTCTTCAAGGGTTGTGCAGATGTTTAAGGCCCGCGTTACCCCGGCCGCAGCCATGGCCTGCAACACCGTATCGGTTCGCAGCGACAGGCCCTCGTAGTTCAAATGGCAGTGCGAATCGGCAAACTCAGTCAGCATCAGGACGAACTCCGTTAGTCATCGGCCCAGGCTCTCAGGAAACATCAACTGGCGAAGGTCTTCAAAGACCGACTCAAGGTATAGCTGGGCATTCACAGGGTGGTAGCTGCCACGAGCATAGACCACAAGCTTATCAAGCAGTCTGGCATAGCGGTCGGAATAAGGCAGGGTTACTCGTTGCTGCGAGGCTGCCTGTGCCCAGCCACTTAGCGCAACGGCTTCAAGCGGGAAATGACGAGGTTCAAGACCCTGGCGACACCGCTCCATGTCAGTGAGCCAGCGCAAAAGCAGCTCGACCGCATCGGCAATGGAGGTGGTCTTTCCCACCCGCGCCGCCCAGCCCGCGGGCTGGACCCTGACCGGGCGTGCCGTAAGAAAAGGCAAAAGCCACTGACTGGCCTCATTGGCGCCAAGCGCCTGGCTTTGTAAACTCTGAGCGTCGGTCTGCAGTACAACGCGCCTGCAGCGCGACAGAATCGTTGCAGGAACCCCACGAAGTCGCTCGGCATAAAGCAAATACCGCATGCCTTGCTCAGGCTCCTCGAGACCTTTAAGCAGGGCGTTTGCGGAAAAGACATTGAGCCGATGAATGGACCCAATGACCGCCCAACGTGAGCCTCCTCGATGCGAGCTCACTCCCGCAAAGTCTTGCAGCTGGCGCACCTGAGCAATAAGAATCTGTGCGCTCTGCTTTTTCTCTTTCCCAGACGACTCGGACTCGCTCGCCTCTGCACCAG
Organism: Bordetella parapertussis; assembly: GCA_945901825.1. Lineage (GTDB taxonomy): Bacteria > Pseudomonadota > Gammaproteobacteria > Burkholderiales > Burkholderiaceae_A > Hahnella. Next base: position 11,094 of record CAMDMC010000015.1, on the reverse strand, counting down.
AGTCCGGAGCAGTGTCTGACTCGTCGTTGCTATCGTCCGACTCGTCCTCAGCGGCCTCGGCATCGGCGCCCTGCTCCATGGCCGATCGAATCCAGCGGCAGTCAGGGTGCTGGCCCTGAGCAACCCAGCGGCAACTTGGGCACTGGCCGCAGGCGCGACCATCGGAGGCGGGTTGATGACAAAGGCGTGCAGCTGCTAAGGCAAGCGCGAAGGCCCCAAGATCCATTCGGGCGGGACCAACAAGCAGACCGGCCTGGGCCTCTGCATGTAAAAACGGTTTGGACTGCACCCACCAGTCGTCAAACCAGGGCTTCCAGACAAGACAAGAGGCCCCCACACCCGATGGGCTCGGCTGGCTGGCCTGGCTCATGGTGATGCCGCCCCAGAAACCGAAGAACCACCCGCTAGCCAGGGCTTCATCAGCCTGGCAAGGTCTTGCTGAATAGCCTCAACCGGGCGCTGGGCATCAATCCAGGTCTGCCGGTCAGCTCGATTTTCAGCAGCAAGTCGATAGCCAAGCCGCACCCTCTCGAAAAACGCGATGGTCTCGCTGTCAAAACGGTCGGTCTCCTCGGCAAGCAAGGCGCCCGCCGAACGGTCCCGCCGTCGCTTGGCTGCAACCTCTGCAGGAAGGTCAAAATAAAAAACATGATCAGGTCCCCTGCCCTCTGCCTCGACGGCCTGCGCCATAGCCTCTATCAGGCTTGAGGGCAGTCCGCGCGCGGTGCCTTGATAGGCACGCGTGGAATCGGTAAAACGATCGGAGATGACCCATTGGCCGCGGTCTAGGGCCGGCCAGATGGTCTGCCGCAGGTGGTCGCGACGAGCTGCAAAAATAATGAGCAGCTCGGTCAGGCCATCCATGGGGGAATGAAGAACAATTTCGCGAAGCGACTCGGCCAGGGGGCTTCCCCCAGGCTCGCGCGTAATAAGAACCGACTGGCCGGCCCCGCGTAACTGCGAGGCAAGAAACTGAAGGTGGGTGGTCTTGCCTGCACCGTCAATACCCTCAAGCACCAGAAACCGCGAGCCCGCAGCGCCAAATTCTGCCAACCCCTCGGGGCTTGGCGATTGGCTGGACCCAAAAAGACTCACAGACTTCTTTCCGCAGGCGGGGGCTGTCCAATGCCCCTTTGAAAATAATTCACCGCCCAGTTGTGCTGCTTAAGGTCATGGCTGAAGTAAGAACGCCCATTGCCTCTGGCCACAAAGTAAAGCGCCGAGGTGTCGGCGGGCTGGAGCGCAGCAACCAGGGCCAGACGTCCCGGGCTTGCAATCGGCCCGGGCGGCAGGCCCTTGTGCTGGTAGGTGTTGTAGGGTGAAGGGTGGCTTAAGTCCTTGCGGCGCAGGTTTCCATCAAAGGCCGAGCCAAGCCCATAAATGGTTGTTGGGTCAGACTGAAGTCGCATGCCAATGCGAAGTCGATTCTGTAAGACCGCAGAGACACGGGCACGGTCTTCTGAGGCCTGCGTCTCTTTTTCAATAATGGAGGCAAGAACAAGGGCCTGTTCGGGGGACGTCAGCGCACTGCGGGAAGATCGCTTCTCCCAGGCCTCCGCAAGCATTTCCTTCTGAAGGCGAATGGCCCGCGTTAAAAGGTCGTGGTCAGTCTGGCCGCGACGAAAGAGGTAGGTATCCGGAAAGATCCAGCCCTCAACCGAGCGAAATGGCAGGTTCATTTCTTCGGCTAAAGCCCTTGAAACCGCTTGGGCATCGCCCGTCAGCGTCTTTTTTATCTGGGGATGGCCGTGAAGCGCGGTAAGTATCTGGGAAAACGTCCAGCCTTCAAGCAAGGTGACAGACTCTTGAAGCTCCTGGCCGCGACTCAGGATGGTTAGCACCTGCCAAATGGACGAACCCTGAGGAAAACCGTAGACCCCGGCCTGAAGTTGATCGTGCAGCCCTAAAAGCCTCGCGGTGCGGGCAAAGCCCTCGGGCGTGACCTCAACCCCATGGTCCCTTAGGACGAGGCCAATCGCACGCGCCGATGCCCCTGGCTTAATAGCGACCTCCACGGAGGCAGGCTGCTTGCTAACTGGACCCACCGAAGGCGCAAGCGCGGGGACTACCGGCTGCGTCAGCCAGACGAGCCCAGCCGCCATGGTCAAAAGCCCAAAGAAAAGTAAGACAACAAGTGCAAGAAGAAAACGTCGCAAGGCCTCTATTTCCGCTGAATAAGTAGGTTTTGCTCACCCTAGGCGACCAACCTAGGGTCTATTATCCAGCCTATGAGCAACCTTGTCCCAGAACAACGCCTCAACTACAGTCTTGTCACTGTTGAGGGCTCTGATGCCCTCTCGTTTCTTCAGGCCCAGCTATGCAACGACGTGAGTGCCCTCGCCTGCTGGTCCTCAACTGAAAAGCCCGAAGAAAAAACGCAGGCTCAGCTTTCAGGCTATTGCAATGCGAAGGGCCGGCTCTACGCCGTCTTCTGGATCTGGCGCGAGAACCCGGAGCGCTTCCAACTGCTCATGCCGGCCTCACTTGCACCTAGCCTCGTCAAGAGGCTCTCCATGTTTGTGCTGCGAGCCAAAGTAAAAATCCGCCAAGCAGATTCAGCGATCTATGGACTAACACTGCCCCGGGCGCTGGATACCCCACAGGTTGCGTTAAACGGCATGACTCTGTTGCCTGCCGAATGGCCCCCGGTGCAGGGCCCTGATGCCTCGGCACGGCGCTACTGGCTTATCAAACCTGACGCCAGTCCGCCAATGGCTGAGAGACCCGCAAACTTAACCCCGACTCGGGTTCCTGATATCCAAGCAGCCCAAGCCGGTCATGCTGGTCAGACTGAATCGTCTGCTTTGCAGGCGCCTTACCTCGAGGATCAACTCGACGCGCTTACATCTGCTGGTTACGACTATGAGTTACTTTCGCCAAGCGACTGGGCCAAGGCTGAAATTCAGCAGGGACTGCCCTGGTTTGAGGTGGAGCTCAGCGAACGGTTTGTCCCCCAGACCATTAACCTTGACCTTCTCAACGGTGTCAGTTTCTCCAAGGGCTGCTACCCGGGCCAAGAGATCGTTGCCCGCAGTCACTACCTCGGCAAACTTAATCAACGGATGTTTTTATTTGAAGGGCCCGCCGGCCTGTTGCCGGGCGGGGATGTCTTTCTTGCTTCGGCCGAGGCACTAAGCGAGCAGCCTATCGGTGAAGTGGTTACCGTGACGCCGGTTGAAGCATCTCAAAAGGCGCACTACCTGGTGAGCCTAAAACTCGAGCCCTTTCGCGATCAAGCTGCAGTCGTTGGTGTTGTTGCATCCTCGGGGGCTAGAGTGCTACTTGAACTTCAGAACGTGCCTTATGCCGTACCCCGCGAGCCTCAGGTACCCAATCGCCCCAAACTCTAAAAACGGGCCCTCATAGCCTAGGGGTCATCGGCCGTCTGCGTGGGGGCCCTTCTGCCTGCAAGAGCCGTCATGCGTCGAAAGGTACCCATGGCCGTTGCAATGAGCCTTCCCGAGGGGTCTTTAATTTCCCCACGACAAAAGGCCATGCTGGTCGACCTGTGCTCACAAATACCCAAGGCAATCAGTTCATCGCGCCCCGGCCGCAGAAAACTCGTCTTCATCTCGATGGTCACCACCCAGGCCCCAGCAGGGTCGGCCGACTTAGCAGCCATGGCCATCACGGCATCCAACAAGGTCATAATCACGCCTCCATGGGCTACGCCCATGCCATTGCGCTGCCAAGGCTGCAGTTTCAGTTCCAGCCGGGCGTTGCCGTCTTGCGCCGAGGCATAGTGAGGCTCAAGATGCGCCATAAAGGGCGTGTGACTTGGGCTTTCCGGGGGATACGAAGGGGAATCCATGGGCTCAACCATACCAAGTCTTACACTGCATCGCATGAATAGTTTTGACCTTCCTCCACTCTCCCCACATCTCCCATCGGGGACAGCAAGGCGTCAGAGTCTGACGACGTTTTCCTCGCTGCAGGCCGTTGGCTCGGGCCTGCCAGTGACCAAAGGGCTTTCAGCGCTTGAGCAGCCTTGGGCTGCGGAGCCTCTGGTCTACCCCTGCGATCCGACGCCTCTCAAAGAGCCCGTCTTGGTTGCGGTCTCTGACGAGGCAGCCGCATGCCTTGGCGAGTCGGCCCAGACCATTCAGGGCTGCCCAGCCTGGGCGGCATGGCTCTCGGGAAGCTGCGCCCTGGAGCAACCTCGTTGCTACGCCACCGTCTATGCAGGCCATCAGTTCGGCGTCTTTGTGCCACGCTTGGGCGATGGCCGCGCGCTTAACCTGGGCACGCTCAACGGCTGGGAGCTTCAGCTCAAGGGTGCCGGGCCAACCCCTTTTGCAAGGCATGCCGACGGTCGTGCTGTTTTGCGCTCGTCCGTGCGCGAATTTCTCTGCTCTGAGGCCATGCACGGGCTTGGCATTGCAACCACCCGGGCCTTGTCTTTGGCGGTCTCGCAGACCCCCGTGGTGCGCGAACGCCTTGAGCCAGCCGCTGTGGTCTGCCGCATGGCCCCAAGCTTTCTTAGGTTTGGGCATTTCGAATATTTTGCCCATCGCGCTAAAACCCGCGCTCAGTCCGACCCCCATGCAAAGTCGCTTGCCCAACAGCAGACCGCAGCCATGCTGAGATCGCTGGCCGAAGTTGACCCCGGGTTTTCGTCTCTGCGAGGTCTTTCGGGCTTTAATCAGGTCACTGACTTTCTAAATATCATTACCCGAAAAACGGCCCGCCTGATGGCCGACTGGATGAGCGTGGGATTCATGCATGGGGTCATGAACACCGATAACTTTTCGGCCTTAGGGCTCACCATCGACTACGGACCCTTCAGTTTTATGGAGGCCTTTGATCCCAACTTCATCTGCAACCACAGCGATCACGAGGGCCGGTACCGTTATGCAAGCCAGCCCTCGATAGGGTTTTGGAATCTTCAACGCCTTCTAAGTGCCTTTGCCGCACTCCACGATGTCGATCTTAAAAGCCAATCAGGCCAAAGCCTTCTTGAAGAGGCCCAGTCCAATTACGAGACCGCCTTCTACAACCGATTCGAAGGCCGAATGCGCAACAAGCTTGGGCTTGAGCATTGCGAACGCGCCGAGCTGCTTGCCACCATTGACCGCTGCTTTCTTTTTATGCAGAAAGAGTCCATCGACTTTACCCATTTCTTCCGACGTCTTGGCCATTGCCAACCGTTTAACACCGCACTCTCCTTCGAGGCGCGCTGGGCGGGCCTTGCCACCTGTCTTCCTAAGTCCGAGGCCTCAAGGCAGTTTGTCTCTGCACTAGAGGCCCAGCTTCAGGAGGGTGAAAAGGCCAGACATTTAATGGGACAGACTTCAAGCCAGGCCTATGCGACCCAATGGTCCGACCAACGTCTTGCCGCGAACCCCTCGTTTGTTCTCCGTAACTGGGTGCTTGAGGAGGTGATTCGTGCGCTTGAGGACGAGGGGGATGTGGCCCCGCTTCACAAAGCCATGGCCCTGCTTAAGAACCCCTTCGATGACAGCCCAATCAACCAAGCCTGGCTTGGAGCAGCGCCCGACTGGGCCAAGGGGCTTGCCTTAAGCTGCTCCAGCTAGGTTTAAGCTGCTCCAGCTAGGCTTAGAATGAAGGTTCTATCCCTCCCACCTTTTATGCACTCATGAAACCCAGCACCAGACCATCCACACACGCAGCCCCACTCGAGCAGCCTGACGACGTCTATCGAAAGTCGCTTACCGACATGCAGTACGCCGTTGCACGGCTTAAGCACACCGAACCGGCCTTTACAGGTACCTACTGGAACCATTGGGACCAGGGGCAGTACAACTGCATCTGCTGCGATACCCCCTTGTTTCACTCCGATCACAAGTTCGACGCGGGTTGTGGCTGGCCCAGCTATTTCCAAGCGCTCACCGACGGCGTTATCAAAGAAATAGCGGACCATAGTCACGGTATGACCCGAACCGAAATTGTTTGCGGTCAATGCAATGCACACCTTGGCCATGTCTTTAACGATGGTCCCGCCCCGACGGGGCTGCGGTACTGTGTGAACTCAGCCTCCGTCTCATTTGAGTCGAAATGAAACTTCTTGCCGACTGGCTTCCCCTGGTGGCCTTTTTCGTTCTTTACAAAACCGTCGATATTTATGCGGCAACGGCAGCAGCCATTGTTATTAGCCTACTCATGATTGCACTCATGCGCTGGCGCGGCCTGCCCATCGACAAGATGCAGTGGATTAGCCTTGGCCTTATTGTTGTCTTTGGGGGCGCAACATTGTTTCTGCAAGACGAGCGGTTTATTAAAGCGAAGCCCAGTCTTTTGTATCTGCTTTTCGGGCTCGTGCTTATCGTGCCGCAGCTCTTAAAAAGAGTTCACCTTATTGAAAAACTTATGGCAGGTCGCATCGAGCTACCCGCCCATGCCTGGCGGCTGCTCAACACGGCCTGGGCCCTCTTCTTTTTTGCCATGGCCGCTCTTAATGCCTGGGTAGCCACTGTGTTTTCTACAGATATCTGGGTCGACTTCAAAGTCTTCGGAACACTCGGACTAACACTTGCCTTTGTTGTCGCCCAGGCGCTTTACATGGGTCGCTTCATGAAGTCCGAATCCGAACCAGAGCCTGACAAGTCGTCAAAACCCTAACTACAAGCGACTGACATGACACTTCGTGAGGAAATTGAGGCTCGGCTGCGAGCGAAGATGGATGTTGAGGCCTTTCAGCTCCATGACGATTCCGAGGCCCACAAAGGGCATGCAGGCGCGGCATCGGGTGGGGGTCACTTCGACCTCATGCTTGTCAGCACTGGTTTTGAGGGTCTTAGCCGAGTTCGTCGACACCAGCTTGTGTATGATGCGCTGTCAGATCTACTACCCAAACAAATACACGCGCTGTCCATCGACGCGCGTAGCCCTTCGGAGGTGAAATGACCCCTACGTATATTGGCAAAAGCCTCTTAGTCTTTTGTTTGACCAGTCTGTGCCTTACGGCGGTACAGGCCCAGAATATCGCGGTGGTCAATGGCCGCCCCATCCCGAAAGAGCGGGCAGACTTGTTTATTAAAGAGCTTGAGCGTCAAGGCCAACAGGCCAGCCCCGAGCTAGCCTCGCTTGTGCGTCAAGAACTGGTGGATCGTGAGGTGCTTTTGCAGGAGGCTGAGCGCCGAGGGCTTCCAGCTAAGTCAGAGACGCGCTTTCAAATTGAGACCGCGCGCACCCAGATTCTTATTCAGTCTCTGGTTCAAGATGAGCTTGGACGTAATCCGGTAACCGACGACGAGATCTCCCAAGAGTACAAGCGGATGACGGCGGGTCAGGCTACCGAGTATCGCGCCCGACACATTCTGGTTGAGTCTCAAGATCAGGCGCGCGCCCTGATTGTCCGTCTTAAAAAGGGGGAGCCCTTTGAGCAGCTGGCAAAGCAGCTCTCGAAAGACCCCGGATCAGCCGGCAATGGCGGCGATCTTGACTGGGCCTCTGCGGACACCTTTGTAGCACCCTTCTCAAACGCAATGGCCTCGCTTAAGAAGGGCGGTCTTACGGCAGAGCCCATTCAGACTCAATTCGGCTGGCATGTCATTCGGCTTGACGATATTCGTGAAACTGCACCACCCCCACTCACCGAAGTTCGTACACAAATTGTTGAGGGCTTGCAGCGCCAGAAGCTAAGTAACTTTCAGCAGTCCCTGCGAAGTAAGGCCAGCATTAAGTAAATAGTTTTAACGCTACCTTTCTAGGCATCGTTCAGGCGGTCCTTGGCGTCGCTCAGCACGCCGAGACCGATCTAGTCTTGAATGTCAACGGTGGTTCCGTAGGGGACAAGGTCGAAGAGATCAACAATGTCTTGGTTGCGCATGCGAATGCAGCCTATCGACCCTGGTTCCCCCATCACCACACTAGGTGGGCTGCCGTGAATGTAAATATAGCGCCGCATGGTGTCTACCTTACCCAACCGATTTATCCCAGGCTCCAGGCCCGAGAGCCACAGAATTCGGGTGAGAATCCAGTCTCGACCAGGACTGCTTGCAGCAAGCTCTTGGGTCCAGACCTCTCCGGTGGGCCTTCGGCCTACAAAGACAGTATTAAGGGCTGCACCCTTTCCAATTTTTGCGCGAACCAAATGCCTGCCCAAAGGGGTTCTAAAACTGCCCTGCTCTTGGCCTGTGCCGTTGCGCGAGGTTGAGACAACAAACTCGGCACGCGGGGACCGCAACGGGGGATTACCTATGTCGAGTTGGCTGGGGTCAGGATCAAAAAGGTAAAGACGCTGAGCCTGAACCGAAATCAGGATGTGCGGACAACCTCTCGCAGAATGCGCTGCTTCTCGCGGTTCCACTCTTTCTCCTTTTCGGTGGCTCGCTTGTCGTGCTGCTTCTTGCCCTTGGCAAGACCTAGATCAAGCTTTATTCGACCTCGACTGTAATGCAAATTCAGCGGCACAAGGGCATAGCCCGAGCGCTCAACCTTGCCAATGAGCTTGCCGATTTCGGCAGCATGAAGCAAAAGCTTTCGCGTTCGTACAGGGTCGGCAGTAACATGGGTGGAGGTTGAGCTTAAGGGGGAAATATGTGCACCAATGAGGTAGAGCTCAGCCCGTCGAATCACCACATAGGCCTCTTTAAGCTGCGCGCGTCCTGCGCGAATGGCCTTGGCCTCCCAGCCCAGCAAAACCAGCCCAGCCTCAAACCTTTCCTCAATGAAGTAGTCGTGGAAGGCCTTCTTGTTATCGATGATCGACATACAATCCTAAAATGTCCGTCGTGAAAAAGTCCGTGCTGGTACCTTACTCGGCCAACGCTATGTTTAACCTGGTCTCGAACGTTCCCCAGTACCCGGAGTTCTTGCCCTGGTGTTCGGGCTCCCAGATGATCCCACAAGCCGATGGAAGCTTGCTTGCCCGGGTAGACGTCCAGTTTAAGGGTATCCGTCAGTCTTTCACAACGCGCAACCAGCATGAGCCCGGCCAACGCATTGCCATGGAGCTCCACGAGGGCCCCTTTAAGTCATTGCAAGGCGAATGGCAGTTTCATGCCATTACCGATCAGGCCTGCCGAATTGAGTTTTACCTTGAGTATCACTTTGCCGGTGGTCTGCTTGAGCGCGTGGTACGTCCGGTCTTTGACCAGATTGCCGCAAGCTTTGTTGATGCCTTCGTGAAGCAGGCTGAGCTCAGACATCAGCTACCCTCCGACTAGCCGCACGCCGAGGTTGTGGCTCCAAGCATGCAAGAAGGAATTGCCATTGAAATGGTGGTTACAAACACCCAGCCTGAGTTAAACCTTGCCACCAAGTATTCGCTTGAATTGCCCGGCATCATGACGATCGAAGACCTGCAGTTTTGGCTTTCAAGCCAGAACGTCAAAGATCTGCAAGGGCTGGCGGATGCCTTCAACAGTGCGGCGGGCTTTGCAATTTTTGGCAAGGCCGTTCCCGCCAATACCCGCCTTAACCATGGCGACCGGCTTGAGCTTCTCAGCCCGCTTCTCGCCGACCCGAAACTTGCGCGCCGTCAGCGCGTGCAGACCCGTCGCTCGGAGCGGGCAAGCAAAGGGCAGTTCGACCGCTGGACCCGCAACCGGTAGAATCCGAACATGGAACGACTGCGAAAAGCGCTTACCTTCGACGATGTCCTGCTTGTGCCTGCCTACTCGTCGGTGTTGCCGAAAGAAACCAGCCTTCAGACCCAGTTCACACGAAGACTGCGGCTCAATCTTCCCCTTATTTCAGCAGCCATGGATACGGTTACCGAGTCCCACCTCGCCATCACTCTGGCTGAAGAAGGCGGCATCGGCGTTATTCACAAAAACCTCACGGCCAAGGCTCAGGCTGCCGAGGTACTTAAGGTGAAACGCTTTGAGGCGGGCGTGGTGAAGGATCCCATCACCATACCGCCAACCATGCGCATTTGGGAGGTCTTAAAGCTCACCAAAGAGCGTCGCATTTCGGGGCTGCCCGTGGTTGAGAACGGTAAGGTGGTTGGCATTGTTACCAACCGCGACCTGCGGTTTGAAACCCGGCTCGATGAGCCTGTTCGGTCCATCATGACCCCAGGCGAGCGGCTTGTGACGGTTGACGAAAAGGCCTCCCTTGAGGAGGCAAAAACACTTATGCACACCCACCGACTTGAGCGCGTTTTGGTGGTAAACAATCAGTTTGAGCTTAAGGGTCTTATTACCGTCAAAGACATACTGAAGGGCATTGAGTACCCCCATGCTGCCCGCGATGACCAAGGCAAGCTCTGTGTAGCCGCCGCTGTCGGCGTGGGTGAAGGAACCGAGGAGCGTGTTGAACGACTTGTTGAGGCCGGTGTTGATGTCATTGTGGTTGATACTGCCCATGGCCATTCGCAGGGTGTCTTAAGCCGTGTCCAATGGGTCAAATCCAGGTTTCCCAATGTGGATGTCATTGGCGGAAACATCGCCACGGGCGATGCAGCCAAGGCTCTGGCCGACCACGGGGCTGATGCCGTGAAAGTGGGAATTGGACCAGGCAGCATCTGCACCACCCGCGTTGTTGCAGGTGTTGGCGTGCCGCAAATTACAGCCATCGCCGATGTGGCTAAGGCACTTGGCAGTTCAGGTATTCCCATCATCGCCGACGGTGGGGTGCGTTTTTCTGGCGATGTCGCCAAGGCACTTGCCGCCGGCGCAAGCTCTGTGATGATGGGTGGCATGCTTGCCGGTACCGAAGAGGCCCCTGGCGAAGTGGTGCTCTTTCAAGGGCGGTCGTACAAGGCCTACCGCGGCATGGGGTCGCTCGGCGCCATGCAGGCGGGCTCGGCCGACCGTTACTTCCAAGACTCCGACAACCCCAATATTGACAAGCTCGTTCCGGAAGGCATTGAAGGGCGTGTTCCTTACAAGGGCAGCGCCCGGCAAATCATTTACCAGCTTGCGGGGGGCATTCGAGCAAGCATGGGCTACTGCGGCTGCCGCTCCATTGACGAGTGGCATGCCAAGGCCGAGTTTGTGGAAATTACCAATGCCGGTATACGAGAGTCGCATGTGCACGATGTGCAAATTACCAAGGAAGCCCCCAACTACCGGGCAGACTAAGGTTGAACCACGACCAGATTCTTATTCTTGATTTCGGCTCACAGCTCACGCAGCTCATTGCCCGGCGCCTGCGCGAGCTTCACGTTTACTGCGAGGTCCACCCCTG
>CAMDMC010000014.1 GCA_945901825.1 Bordetella parapertussis | reverse complement strand
ACGTAAGGCGCGAAAAAGGCTATAAGCAGCGTTAAACCGATTAAACCCGCCAGGCGTTCAACCTTCATAGATCAGCTTTCTGTTGCAATTGAATTAACTAACCAGCGTGCTGACCGTAACAGCCGAGCATCGTCTTGGGCCTTACCAATAGCCTGGACACCCAAAGGAAGGCCATTGTCGAGTCGAAAGAGAGGGAGGTTAAGGCTGGGAAGATGGGCGAACGTCCAGACCGTCTGCATAATGGGGTCGCCTGTGCTTTCAAGGCCCTCGGGTGCACCTCCAAGAGCAGCTGGAGTAAGAATGGCATCGAAATAATCGAAATACTCATCAAATGCAGCAGCAACATGCGGGATGCGGTCTTTGGCAAGCAGGTATTCAGTGGTGGTTACAGAACGTGCCCTATCGAGCCTATCTTTAAGCGCCTGGCTCAAGCCATCAGGATTCATACGAAGCTCGCGCTGCAAAGAAAAAAGCAGTTCCGCTTCATTAATGGACGCATGCCAGCGGACGGCCTCCTCGACAACATCTGGCAATTCAGCCCAGACAATGCTGTCGTTGGATGCAACAAAGGCTTCGTAGACCTCTCGAGCCTGTGGGTCTACCTTATCCCACCAAGGTGTCTTCACAAAACAGAATTTAGGGGGAAGTGGCGGTTCGGTGCGGCAGATATCAAGCAACTGCTGCGGGCTTCGTCGGCTTGTCCCGATGTCAATACCGTCATCGCCCGAGATAACCTGGGCGACCAAAGCCAGGTCTTCGATTGACCGGGCGAAGACGCCGATCTGATCAAGCGACGGCGACTGAGGGAGCATCCCCGTGCGTGGAATAACGCCAAAGGAAGGCTTAAAGCCATAGACTCCGCAGTAAGAGGCAGGCCGAATAACGGACCCATTGGTCTGGCTGCCAATGGCAACAGGGACCATACCTGCAGCAACAGCGGCAGCCGAGCCACTTGAGGAACCCCCAGGGGTGTGCCCAAGATTGTGTGGGTTACGGGTTGCCCCTGGAACGAATGTTGCGAATTCCGTAGTCACCGTCTTTCCGAAAATAACGGCGCCCGCGTGCTTGAGACGACGCACCAGACTTGCATCCACCACTGCATAACGACCCTGGTGAATGGCGCTGCCGAAACAGGTGGGGTAGTCGATGGTGTCGATAATGTCTTTGATACCGATGGGAACACCGTACAGGGAGCCCAAAGGCTGAGGCTGCGATCTTAAGGCCGTTAAATCGGCGGCCTGGCCGGCGACAACCTCTTTATCGAATGCACAGAATGCATTGACCTGGGTGTCGAGGTCGGCAACGAACTCCCAGTGGTCTGAAAGGAAGGGCTCAACCTGAGTCTCCCCGCTTACCAAGGACGCATGAAGGTCAAGGGCTGTGAGTTCGGTGACCGAGACAGTTGCCATGAAGGCCTACATACCTTTAAAGATATTGGGGTTGACAACCGAGGAGTCGTTGGGGTCGAACGGAATCTCGACAGCCTGGTTGAACAACACATCCGGCAGATAGGTGACGACCGATGGGTAGAGGTAAGTAATGGCAAGCGTTAAAAGAACCATACCAACGAATGGGAAACAGCCCTTGAAGATTGTCCAAAGCTCCAGGCCTTTGGGTGCCACCCCTTTTAAATAGTAGGCCGACATGGCCATTGGCGGAGTCAAGAAGGACGTTTGAAGGTTAATGGCGATAAGTATTCCAAATAGGATGGGATCAACCCCAAAATACGGCAGAAGAGGTAAGAAGATCGGAACAAAGATGATGATGATCTCGCTCCATTCCAACGGCCAGCCCAGAATAAAGATAATGAGCTGAGCAAGAAGTAAAAACTGCACCGGGGAGAGATCAAGCCCAAGCATGAGGTCCTTGACCACATGCTCACCACCCAGGTACGAGAAAACAGAGGAGAAGGTAGCAGCACCTACAAACAAGAAGCAGACCATGGCAGAGGTTCGCGCAGTTAGGTAAACCGACTCACGCAGACGCTCCCAGGTGAAAGCCTTGTAAACAACTGCCAGAATAATGCCACCGAGAGCCCCCATGGCTGCGGCCTCACTTGGTGTCGCAAGCCCGAACAGAATGGAGCCAAGCACGGCAAGAATAAGTGCAGCAAGAGGTACGAAGGCCTGAAAAACAAGCAGGAGGCTTTTAAAAATTCCGTAATCCACCGCGTCTTTAGGCTTTGGGCAGAGCGACGGGTTGATAATCGCTCGAGCAATTACATAGACCACATAAAAGCCCGCAAGCATGAAGCCTGGAATGAGCGCAGCCGCATAAAGCTTCACAACCGAGACACTGGCCGTGGCGGCATAGACGATAAGAAGGATGGAAGGCGGAATAAGAATACCCAATGTGCCACCCGCTGCAATGACCCCGCTCGAGAGCTTTTGGTCGTAACCTGCTTTTAACATCGCAGGCAGCGCAATAAGGCCCATGAGCGTGACCACGGCTCCCACGATGCCTGTTGCCGTAGCAAAAAGCGCACAGGTGACTAAGGCGGCCACCGCCATCGAACCGGGCAGAAACCGCAGCCCAATCTGTAGACTAAAAAACAGCTTATCTAGAATGTTCGCGCGCTCAATGATGTAACCCATAAACAAAAAAAGCGGCACTGAAATAAGAACGTCATTATTCATGACGCTAAAGGTATTTTGGGTAAAGAGATAAAAAATGCGGTTATCCCAGAAGGCGGTGCTGTAGTCGAAGTAGGCGTAGGCACCAAAGCTTAGGCCCATCGCCATGAGGGTGAAGGCAATAGGAAAGCCTAAGAAAATAAAAATAATAAAAAGGCCCAGCATGACCAGGGCGATAACGGGATCACTCACGTGCGAGCCTCCGGGGCAGTCACATCCCCCTCTTTATGTACATGCTGTTTCACTAAAACAACCTCCAACTCTTCGACATCGCCCGAGCGTGCGGGCCAGACGCCAGTTTTAATACAAAGAATGCAACGCATCACCTCGGCAATGCCCGCCATGAGCAGGGTTAGACCTGCTACAAAAATAATTAACTTCAAGGGCCAGACAGGGATGCCTGCTGGGCTATTCACACTGGACTCAAGAATGCGCGCCGACTCAAACGAATAACGCGCACCTGTGAAGACCATGGCAAAGACGGCTGGAAAGAAGAATAAAAAGTAGAGGACCAGATCGACCTTGGCCTGAGTTACGGCTGACCATTTCCGATAAATAAAATCACCCCGGACATGGGAGCCCCTGGATAAGGCGTAGGCACCCGACATCATAAAGAGCGCACCGTAAAGGATGTAGCTCATGTCAAAGGCCCAGACGGTGGGTGCGCCAAGAACATACCGCATAAAGACTTCGAAACAGGTGCTAGCTGTGAGCACCAAGATGCACCAGGCAAAGGCGTGGCCAATGGCTTTGCTGAAAATGTCGGTAATACGTATCCAAGACTGCATGGGCAACTCACAAAAACAGGGCTAGAAATAAGAACTGCCGGAGGATCCGGCAGTTCCCATGAAAGCACCTAAAGACTTAACGGGGAAGTTTTGTCTTTTGCACGTGCTCGTAAGCCATTTTGTAATCGGACTCGTTTGTGAAGTGATAGAAGGCTACACGTTTAGCCCAGGCGTTAAAGGAGTCATTGACTTCCTTAAACATATCCACTTCTTTATCGAGCTTGGCTACGACCTTGTCCCAGGCTGCGAGCTGTGCCTTGTAGACATCTGCACTGGTTCGTGAAACCTGAACCTTATGCTTGACGATAAGCTCCTGGAGGTCTTTGGAGTAGTTGTCATGTGCATGGGCTGTAGAGGCCGTGGAGGCTGCCTCGGCCGCGTACTTAAGGATTGCCTTAAGGTCGGCTGGCAGCGAGTTGTACTTGTCTTTGTTGAAAACAATCTCAAAGAACTCTTGGGCCTGGTGGAACGAGCCCATGGAGTAGTACTTGGCAACGTCTTGAGCGCCAAACCGCATGTCCGAAGTAGGGTTGTTGAACTCAAAGGCATCGATAACGCCACGCTGCATGGCAGGAACAATTTCGCCACCGGGCAATTGGGCAACAGCCATACCAAGTTCTTGCATGAGGTCGGCAGCAAGACCAATGGTTCGGTACTTGAAGCCCTTAAGATCGGCGCCCTTTTGGGGAGGACGATTCTTAAACCAGCCGAGAGGCTGTGAGGGCATGGGGAAGGTGAAGAAGCCCACAACATTGAGGTTAAGCTTAGTTACAAGTTTATCCCAGAGCTCTTGACCACCACCACGATGAATCCAGCTAAGACCAATTTCGGGGGTGGCACCATTAACAGGGCCCGTGCCGAACAAGGAGGCTACTTTCGACTTACCGTACCAATAACCCGAGACGTGGTGACCTGCATCAAGCACGCCTTTGCTTACTGCATCGATAATTTCGAAAGGCTTGACCACAGCGCCTGCGGGCAGGTATTCGATCTTCAAGCGGCCACCGGCCATCTCGTTGACACGGTTCACATAAAGTTGAGCCATCTCGGAGAAGATGTCGTTTGCGCCCCAAGAACCCTGCATCTTCAGGGTAATGGTAGAACCGCCAGTGGAAACGGCCGGGGCCGCACTGCCAGCTTCTTCCTTCTTACCGCAGGCGGCAAGAGCCGCGGTTGCGGCAACAGCAGTGGCGCCAGTTAACACTTTTCGACGTGAAACAGCGGTTGTGGCAAACTTCGTCACCGACGAAAGCTCCTTCGTATTTTCCATAAATCCTCCAATTAAACGGGTCTTAAATGATTACTGCCCAACAAACACTATATAGAAAGTCTGGGCTTTGTTCTGAACAACCGGTCTCGGTAGTTACCCCCAGATGATTCGAGGCCTTCTCATTTTAATGCTTTTCCAGGGTCTCGGAGAGCTCATTTCAACCGGATTCTCGCTTAGCGTCCCTGGGCCGGTGATCGGCATGGCCTGCTTGCTTGTGGTTTTACTGCTGAGGGAAAAGATTGACACCGATCTGGCAACCGTTGCGGCGTCATTCAGCCAGCATCTCGGGCTTTTATTCGTGCCCGCAGCTGTGGGGGTGGTTAGCTTTCTTCCTGTTCTTAGCACCCATGGCTGGGCAGTGGCGCTGGTTCTTCTGCTTAGCGTCGCAATCACCATCGTCACAACGGCCCTCGTACTGCGCCTACTAAGTCCCGGGTTCACAGCGGCCGAATCCGACGAGGGCTCGGGCAAAGCCAAGCCTTTCAAAGGCCGGTAGGCCCTCGGAGATTGAAAAGCCCGCTATGAACGACCTGCAAGAGATCTGGGTTTACCTGTCGGGACTGCCGCTTTTTAGCCTTGTGCTGACCCTTTTTGCCTACGAGATTGGTCTTCACCTGCACCATTGGTCAGGCCGCCAACCCCTGGTGAACCCCGTTGCGGTTGCGATTCTCATCGTACTGGCCGTCTTGGTCGTGGCCGAGATGCCTTACGAAACCTACTTCGAGGGCGCCCAATTCATTCACTTTCTTCTCGGCACTGCAACCGTATCGCTCGCAGTGCCCATTGCCCAGGGCTGGCGGCTTTTAAAGGGCCGAATTCCCGTTTTGTTAATGGCAACGCTTGCGGGCGGTGCGGTCTCCATTGCCAGCGCCTCGCTCTTGGGGTTGTTGCTTGACCTTCCCGATGCCCTGCTGCTTCCGCTTGTCGCCAAATCGGTTACTGCGCCCATTGCCATGGGCATTGTGGATGGCACAGGAATATCACCCACGCTTACAGCCATTTACGCCGTTCTAACCGGCATTCTCGGAGCCATTAGCGTCCGCTACCTATTGGACGCCATTGGCATGCGCCAATGGGCCGACCGGGGATTTGCACTAGGCATTGCCGCCCATGGCATCGGCACCTCGCGCGCCTTTAGCGTCCACCCCGACGCCGGCGCCTTTGCAAGCATTGCCATGGGCCTGCATGGTATTGCAGGGGCTCTTCTTATCCCACCCCTTCTGCCCTGGCTAAGAGGGCTGCTCGTTTAGCCTGAGGGCTCGTGGGACGGGTCGGTTGGCCATGGCTTCAAGACGATCACGCTCAAGCGCCTGAAGCCTCTCTTCCGGAAACGCTGCATCAAGCAACTGCTGGGTGTAGGCGTGGCGGGGGCTGGTCAAGACATGTTCGGTCGCACCGAACTCGACAATTTTGCCGTATTGCATCACTAGGCAACGGTGCGAGATCGATCGTATGACATGAAGGTCGTGCGAGATGAAAAGGTAAGCAAAGCCCTTGGTCTCTTGAAGCATGACGAGCAGCTCAAGAATCTGCTGCTGAATGGAGAGGTCTAGCGCGCTGGTGGGCTCGTCAAGAATAATGAGTTCGGGCTCTTGAAGCACCGCCCGTGCAATTGCAATGCGTTGGCGTTGCCCGCCCGAAAACTCATGCGGATAACGCTGAAGGCCCTCTGGGGAGAGACCAACCTCCGCCATGATCAGCTCACACCGATCGAGCCTTTGCTGCCAGGTGAGTTCTGGCCGGTGAAGCCTCAGGCCCTCTTCAAGAATTTGACGTGCCGTGAGTCGCGGCGACAAAGCACTGTAAGGATCTTGAAAAACCGGCTGAAAACGCCGCCGTTCTTTTCGCAGCGCTGTGGATCCTAGGCCAAGCAGGTCAACGCCACTTAATTTCACCAGACCCGTCACGCGGGCTTGGACCAGGCGCATCACCGCCATCGCAAGGGTGGTCTTCCCCGAGCCAGACTCACCGACCACGCCAAGGGTCTCGCCCCGCGAGACCACGAAGTTCTCTCGGTGAAGCGCCGTGAATCGCCGCTTTCTAAAAAGCCCTGTGGGAATGGCGTAGTCACAGTGAAGCTGACGCACATCAAGGAGGATGTCCCGCGGGCCAGGCGCCCCCACAAGCGGGCGGGGCTGGCTCTGCACGAGCCGCTGGGTATAGGGATGGGAGGGCCTTTGAAAGACCGACTCGGCATCGCCCGTTTCAATAATGCTGCCAGCCTGCATCACGGCAACCCGTGAGGCAAAACGCTTCACAATGGGAAGGTCGTGGGTGATAAGCAAAATACCCATGCCAGTCTCTTCTTGCAGGCTTAATAAAAGCTCTAAGATCTGTTGCCGCAAGCTAACGTCAAGGGCGGTTGTGGGCTCATCGGCAATTAAAAGCTCAGGCTGACAGGCCAGGGCCATTGCAATTAAGACCCTCTGCCGCTGGCCCCCAGAGAGTTGATGCGGGTAGCTACGAGCCCGGCGACTTGGGTCATCGATACCCACCTTCTGAAGCAGCTCCACAGCCCGCTCGTGGGCCTGAGCCTTCGTAAGTCCCTCATGGGTTTCAAGCACCTCGCCCACCTGTCGCCCCACTGTAAGAAGCGGGTTGAGCGCCGACATGGGCTCTTGAAAGACCATGGCAATTTCTTTTCCGCGCAGCCTACGCAGGCGCGTTGGCGAGGCGCCATGAAGCTCCTCGCCTTTCCACTGAATGGAGCCTCGTAGCTCGACATCCTGCAAAAGACCAAGGGCAGCCAAGGCCGTAATGGTTTTGCCTGAGCCCGACTCGCCAACCAGCGCCACGCGCTCACCCTTATCGATTGACAAATTGAGCCCATCAACCGCCCACACAAGGCGCGGGGCTGCAGAGACTACGAGAGGGTCTGCATTTGGTGGGGTGGATTCCTGGTTGGTCACCGAGGCATTAAAGCGAATGCTGAGCTCTCGAAGCTGAAGAAGGCTTGCCATAAGCTATTGCACCCTTCTCGTATCAAGTGCATCCCGCAGGGCCTCACCCACGAAAATGAGAAGCAGCAAGGTGCCTACAAGCACTCCAAAGGTAGGAACCGTGATCCACCAGGCATCAAGATTGTCTTTGCCCTGCGCAAGAAGCTCGCCTAGGCTCGGCGTTGAGGAGGGCACACCAAGGCCAAGAAAGTCGAGGCTTGTAAGCGCAAGAATAGAGGCCGACATCCGAAAAGGTAGAAATGCAATGACGGGTGTCAGGCTGTTGGGAAGCACATGACGAAGAATGATCTGGTCGTGGCGAAGGCCTAGGGCGCGCGCGGCAGTGACATAGTCGAGGCTGCGGTTGCGAAGAAATTCCGCGCGAACGTAATCCGACAGCCCCATCCATCCGAAGAGAGAAAGAATCACTAATAGGATGAGCAGCCCTGGCTCAAAAATAGAAGCCAAAATAATAAGAAGGTAGAGCTCTGGAATGGCACCCCAGACTTCGATGAAACGCTGAAAGAAAAGGTCGGTCTTACCCACGAAATAGCCCTGAAGGGCTCCAAAGAAAATACCCAGCAAGACACCAATTGCCGTGAGCGCAAGACCAAAAAACACAGACACCCGAAATCCGTAAAGCAGCCTTGCTGCAATGTCTCGGCCTCGATCGTCTGTGCCCATCCAATTCTCTGACGAGGGTGGTGCGGGGTTAGGCTGCGAGGCAAAGTAATTCAGGGTGTCGTAGGAATACTCATTGACTGGATAGAGCGCCCAATTACCTGGGGCATCAAACTGCTTGCGAATAAAAGGGTCGAGGTAGTCGGTTGCCGTTTGAAAATCACCCTCAAAGGTACTTTCGGGATAATCATGAATGAGCGGGAAGTAGAGTTCATTCTGAAATGAGACCACCAAGGGTCGTTCGTTGGACAAAAGTTCAGCAAAGAGGCTAACGACAACGGCAGCAAGAAAGAGAATAAGGCTTACCCTCCCTCGGCGATTCGCCCAGAAACGCCTTGCCGCGCGACGCCCTAGGGACTGGCTTGATGGGGTGCCTGCCTCAGAAGCCGTCATTTCTGGCCAGCCTCAAATTGAACCCTGGGATCCACAACCACGTACAAGAGGTCGTTAATAAGTTTGGCAACAAGGCCAAGCAGAGAGAAGAAGAAAAGCGTTCCCATCACAACGGGATAGTCCCTTTTCATGACCGCCTCGTAAGACAGCAGGCCAAGACCATCGAGCGAGAAAAGGGTTTCAATAAGAAGAGAGCCCGTAAAGAAGGCAGCTACAAACGCCGCAGGAAATCCCGTAACGATTGGAATCAGGGCATTGCGCAGCACATGCCGCCACAGGACAACCTGCTCATCAAGGCCTTTGGCGCGTGCGGTCAAAACATACTGACGCCGAATTTCCTCAAGCATGGTGTTCTTGGTGAGCATGGTGATGACCGCAAAGCTACCAATGACGAGGCAGGTGAGCGGCAGTGCAAGGTGCCAGAAATAATCCAAGACCTTGCCAATAAGGCTTAACTGTTCGAAGTCATCGCTGGTCAGACCCCGCAGGGGGAAAATCTGAAAAAAGCTGCCTCCCCCAAAAAAGACCAGCATGATGACGCCCAGAACAAACCCGGGAATGGCGTACCCAATAAGAATGGCCAGCGAGGTGTAGAGGTCGAAGGAGGACCCATGTCGAACAGCCTTTGAGATACCCAAAGGAATGGAGACCAGATAAGTCAGAAGAAAACTCCAGAGACCAAGACTGGCCGATACGGGAAGCTTCTCTACGATTAATTCCCAGACGCTACGGTTGTAAAAAAAACTCGTGCCCAGATCAAAGCTTGCGAAACCAATCACCATATCGACAAACCGTTCAGTGGCCGGTTTGTCAAAGCCATAAAGGGCCTTGATCTCCTCGAGCTTTTGCGGATCCACCCCAACACGACCGCGGTACACCCCCGAGGCTTGGCCAACATCTCCTGCGGCAGACCCCCCCGGAACGGCAATACCGGTGGCTGAATGATCGCCCTTGAGCATCTGCACCATCTGCTCCACTGGGCCGCCAGGAACAAACTGGACAAGGGTAAAGGTCACAAGAAGAATTCCCAACAGCGTGGGAATCATGAGCAAAAGACGCTTGACGATGTAGCCCAGAAGATTGGCGCTCATGGCTTCTCCCACCACCAGGCGGCCATCGCCCAGTCTTCAGAGTGGTAGTAAAGAGGTGGCTTCGCCGGTGCGCGAAGGCCACGTCGATAGGCGACTCGATGCACTCTGTTGTGCCAGTGGGGGATGGCGTAATGCCCATGTCGCAGCACCCGATCAAGAAGTCGTGCGGCCGTCACCAGCTCCTCCCGATTACGGACGGCAACGAGATGAGAAATAAGCGCATCGACCCAGGGGCTGGCAATGCCTGCATAGTTGTCCGCGCCAGGCTCTTTTGCCGAGGACGAAGTGAAGCGAAAGAGCATCTCGTTACCGGGGTTCTGGCCCGAAAGGTACCAATGCACCATCATGTCGTAGTCGTAGCTATCCAGGCGCTTTTTGTACAACGAGGCATCGGAGACCCGGGTTGAGACACGCACGCCAAGCTTTTCGAGGTTCCTCGCAAAGGGCGCAATCACTCGCTCCCAATTGCGTTGACTAATAAGAATTTCAAACTCAAAGGGATCTCCACTGGCATTGACCAGGCGCCCATCCTGCAAGGACCAGCCCGCCTCCTGCAAAAGCTTTTTCGCCTCTCGCAGGTTCTGTCGAAGGCCATCGGCTCCCTTCGCAGACGGGGGCTCGGGCACCGGCGTAACAAGCCAGCCCTCCTCCACTTCCAACCGGCTTTGCTTTGCAAGACGACGTAGAAGCTCGATCTCGGCCTCAGTGGGCAAGCCTGATGCGACAAGCTCTGAGTTGGTGAAGTACGAGTTTGAGCGAATGTACTGGTCGTAGAAGAGCTGCCGGTTCATCCACTCAAAATCCATGGCAAGCGACAGGGCATGCCGAACGCGCACGTCCTGAAAAAGCGGCCTGCGGGTATTAAAGAAAAAGGCTTGAAGTCCAGCGCCATTTGAATTGGGAAGCTCTTCCATGACCAGTTCACCCGACTGAAATGGCCGGCCTTTGTACGACCGAGCCCAGTTCTTTGCGGTGTTCTCGTGAATAAAATCGAACTCCCCGGCCTTTAGGGCTTCAAGTCGGGCAAAGACATCTTTGTAATAGCGAAAACTAATTCGATCGAAATTAAATTGGTGCCGCCTTGCGGGGTGATTCCTCGCCCAGTAATCGTCGCGGCGCTCGTAGACCACCGACTTTCCCATGTCTGCGCGGGCCACCCGGTAAGGGCCCGAACCAATTGGAGATTGCATGAGCCACTGGTCAAAGGGCAACTCGCCTCCCCAGCTTCTTGAGAAGACCGGCAGGCTCGCCACAGTCATATGAAGCTCACGGTTGCGGCGCAGAAAATTAAACCGAATCGTTCGTTCATCGAGAACCACCGCGTCTTTAACATCGGCCCAATAGTTGCGCCAGATGGGGCTTGCTGCCGGGCTACGAAGGGTGTCAAAGGCAAACTTGACGTCGGCAGCAAGCACGGGCAGGCCATTTGAAAACCGAGCATTGGGCGAGAGCCGAAAGGTCATCGAGAGCTCATCAGGCGCAAGTCGCATCGATTCAGCCAACAAGCCATACATGGACATGGGCTCATCCAGGCTGCCAATGGCAAGCGGCTCAAAGACAAGCTCGGAGATTCCGCGGGCCGCGATCCCCTTCAGGGTAAACGGATTGAGCTTATCGAAACTGCCCATGGCTGCCAGGCGCAGCTCGCCTCCCGGCTTTGCCAGGGGGTCGGTGTAGCTAAAATGAGAAAAGTCTCTGGAATACTTCGGTGTCGCCCCTAAGGCCAGAGAGGTAACAAAGCCGCCTTGGAGCATTGATGCCGTTGGGGCCTCGTTGCCATAGGCCTGACTGCCGGGGTAGCAGCTAAGCTGCGTTAGCAGACTCGCGAAAGCGACGGTTAACCACAGCTTTAACGGTTTGCGTAAGAGCACGACCATTGAGACCTTGAAAATTGACGACCAATGGGATGGTAGTGTAGCGAAGTTAGCCTTATAACCCGTCAGACAGGAAGAAGCATGTCTTTTCTTCAGAACAAAAGAATTCTCATTACAGGGGTGTTATCAAACCGCTCGATTGCCTACGGTGTTGCAAAAGCCTGCCATGCGCAGGGCGCGCAGCTGGCATTTACCTACCAAAATGATCGGTTTGAGGAACGCATTCGAGACCTGGCCAAGGCCTTTGACAGTGCCATTTGCCTGCCTTGCGATGTCTCCGAAGACAGCCAAATTGATGGCCTTGCAGAAAAGCTCGTTGGCCATTGGGCGCAGCTCGACGGCCTGGTGCATGCCATTGCCTTTGCTCCACGGGAGGCCATTGCGGGCGACTTTTTAGAGGGACTAAGCCGAGAGGGCTTCCGAATTGCCCACGATGTCTCAAGCTACAGCCTGCCTGCTCTGGCCAAAGCCTTTAAGCCACTTATGGAAGGTCACGACAGCAGCATCGTGGCACTTACCTACCACGGGGCCTCAAAGGTTGTACCCGCCTACAACACCATGGGCCTTGCAAAGGCTAGCCTTGAGGCTGCCGTGCGCTACACCGCCGCTAGCCTTGGCCCGCTGGGCGTTCGGGTCAATGGCGTCTCTGCGGGGCCGATTAAAACACTGGCGGCAAGCGGTATTAAAGGCTTTGGCCAGATTCTGTCGATGGTCGAAAAGCAAGCCCCCTTGCGACGCAATGTCTCCATCGAGGAGGTTGGCAACGTCTGCGCCTTCATGCTGTCCGATCTCGCACGCGGCATTACCGGTGAAATTACCTATGTGGACTCGGGCTTTAATATTATGGCGGCCATGGGACCCGAGTCATGAAGCAATACCACGAGCTCATGCAGCATGTACTTGAGCATGGTGCAGAAAAGAGTGATCGAACAGGAACCGGCACACGATCTGTCTTTGGTTGGCAGATGCGGTTCAAGCTTGAAGAGGGATTCCCGCTCATCACCACAAAAAAGCTCCACACCAAAAGCATCATCCATGAACTCTTGTGGTTTCTGCGTGGGGAGACCAACGTCAAAAGCCTCCAGGCAGCCGGCGTTTCCATCTGGGACGAATGGGCCGATGCCCACGGAGAACTTGGGCCCATCTACGGACGGCAATGGAGGTCTTGGCCAGCGCCTTCGGCTGCTGACCCCGGCCGAACCATCGACCAGATTCAGAACCTGATGCAGGAACTTAAGACGAACCCCGACTCTCGGCGTCTTATTGTGAATGCCTGGAACGTCGGGCAGCTTGATCAGATGGCCCTTGCCCCTTGCCACACCATGTTCCAGTTCTATGTTGCCAAAGGCAAGCTTTCTTGCCAGCTCTACCAGCGAAGTGCTGATATCTTTTTGGGTGTGCCCTTTAATATTGCAAGCTACGCCCTACTTACCCACCTGGTTGCAGACCAGTCAGGCTTTGAACCAGGCGACTTCATTTGGACAGGGGGAGACTGCCACCTGTACAACAATCACATCGAGCAGGCCAAAGAACAACTCTCAAGATCCGCATTCCCCCTACCGCAACTCAAACTTAACCGAAGGGCCCAGGACATTTTCAGCTACAGCTTTGAAGATGTCGTTATTGAGGGCTATACGCATCACCCGGCCATCAAGGCCGAGGTGGCGGTTTAGGCGCTATGCAACCGAATCGCCATCCTTGCGATCAGCCACGGCTTGTGTTCGTAGCCGCGGTTGCAACGAACGGGTGCATTGGCCGCCATAACGACCTGCCCTGGCACCTACCCGAAGATTTGCAGCACTTTAAGACTGTGACGCGGGAGGGCACCCTGCTGCTTGGTCGCAAGACCTATGAGTCCATCGTTCAAAGGCTTGGCCGGCCACTTCCTGGCAGGTACCACCTGGTTCTTAGCCGCAACACCCGCTGGCAACCCCAGCCCGAGCACGCACATCAGGTGCAGCCTGTGCAGAGCATTGAAGAGGCCATCCAGGCTGCCAACAACCGGCTTGCAGACACGCTCTTCGTGATCGGCGGAGCGGAGCTTTACACCGCCACGCAGGCCATGGCTGATACTGCCGAGCTTACCGAGGTGGAGCTCGAGCCCGAAGGCGATGCCTTCCTGCCAGGCTGGGGCTCCAAGGGGTGGGAAAACGCCCGCCTCCCAAACTGCAAGGCGGGCGACTGGCAGGTCAGCAGCGCCTCGGGCCTGCGGTACCGTTTTCTGCGTTACTCCAAACCCAAGGTCAACATTAAGCTTGGGGCCGCGGTACTTGTGGCAGGGCTTGCATCTCGGTTTCACGGTCAGCCCAAGGCGTTGCTGGAGAACCAACAGGGTTCCATCCTAAGCCAGACTGTCAAAGCACTTCTTTCGGTAGGGATTGACCAAGTCTGCCTGGTGCACGGCGGACATGCCGGTGCCCTGGTACCTCTGGTTGATGGACTTAAGGTGCAGCATGTTGAAAATCCGGAGCCCAGCGCCGGGCAGGCAAGAAGCCAACAGCTTGGGCTGACGCAGCTTGGTCAGGACCTTGACGGCTATCTGGTCTGCCTGGGCGACCAACCCTTGCTAGACAAAGAAGACCTACGCCGTCTTATTTGTGCCTTTCGCAAGCGCAAAGCGGGTGTGGACATGGTCTACCCTGAGACGCCAAAGGGCGAACCGGGTAACCCTGTAATCGTTACTCCCGCGCTTCGAGACTGGTTTGTCTCTCAGAAGCAAGCCATGCTTGGAAAAGACTGGCGTCGGGGCAATCCCGGCAAAGCCTTGGCGTTTCCAACAACACGGCCTGGGTTCTTTGTTGACATTGATTCAGAAGACGACCTCAAGGCCTTCAATGCAGGCCAGGAGGAACGAAAGAGGCTGGCAATGCCTCTGGGCTATGTCTTCCAACGATCGGCCGCCAGGTAGTCCGACGCGCGGTCGCTTACCCAACGCGCTTTGCCATCGGCCTTGCGCTCTTTTTTCCAAAAGGGCGCGTTCGTTTTTAGAAAATCCATCACGAATGCGCAGGCCTGCAAGGCCGCCTCACGATGCGCACTTGCGGCGCCCACCCAGACAATTAAATCGGTGGGCGCCAGTGGGCCAACACGGTGAACAACATGAACCGCATGAAGCGGCCAGCGCTCAAGCGCCTGATCGAGAATGCCTTCAATAACCTTCTCGGTCATACCAGGGTAGTGTTCGAGTTCAAGGGTTTTTACATCATCGCCCTCATTGAACTCACGAACCAGGCCAATAAAACTCGCCACCGCCCCAATGGATGGATCGGGCTCGCCACTCTGATTGCAGCGCAGTGCATGCAGGGCCTGCCCAGGGTCAAAGGGCTCGGTCTGGATGCAGACCTTTAGCCTCGGGGCATTCACGGCATTTTCAGGTGAAGAGGCAACGGGCATGGTTTTTTTCTCTAGCCTCCCGTGACCGGCGGAAAGAATGCAAGCTCATCGCCGGGCTGAACCAAGGTCTGGTCATCGACAACCTCTTGATTGACCGCGGCAAGCACGCGTTGCTGAGGTCCCAAAGACAGCTTCCATGCCCCGCCCCTGGCCGCAAGTTCTAAACGAATAACGCCAACCGAGCATGGTTCGGCCAGTTCGAAGGTCTGCTCCGCCAGGCCAAGCTGCTCTCGGATGGAGGCAAAGAACTTAAGTTCAATGAAATGGGACATGAGAGCCTGAATGTAGCAAGTAACTGGGTAAGTAGGAGGCGAAGACTAGAAACGGTAGGGGAAAAAATCAAGCAGATCGCCTGGCGCAACGCATGTGCCTGCAGGCACTCGCACCAGACCATGGGATTGCGCCAAGGACGAGAGAATATGAGAGTCTTGCCGCGCATGGATCTGCAGACGGCCCTGAAGGTCAATGCCTCCCCGAAGAAACTCCTCGCGCGAATCAGGCCTGGGCCAGTGAAAGCCAGCCGGTAGGCTAACCTTTAGTTGCGTGGGCGCGCGTTCACCTTCCAGCCGCCGAACAATCAGCTGCCCGAGTACAAAAAAAGTGACCCAGGCGGAGACAGGATTGCCTGGAAGGCCGACGAAGTA
This sequence comes from Bordetella parapertussis, assembly GCA_945901825.1. Classification (GTDB taxonomy): domain Bacteria; phylum Pseudomonadota; class Gammaproteobacteria; order Burkholderiales; family Burkholderiaceae_A; genus Hahnella. The sequence goes on along the minus strand of CAMDMC010000014.1, from coordinate 27,204 downwards.
ACAGTCTCCAATCTGACCAAAAGCAAAAGGTTTACCGGGCTTCATCGCAAGCTTCCACAGGCTCAGCCGCCCAAGCGCACTGACTGCCGCCTTGACATGGTCTTCCTCGCCCACCGAGACACCGCCGCAGGTGAGAACCAGGTCGTGGCTTGCGCTGGCCTCTGCCAGTGCTTCTCGGGTGAGCTCGGCCTTGTCTTGCAGACACCCAAGGTCAGTCACATGCAGCCCGAGATGACGAAACCATGCGCGCATCATGGGTCGATTGCTGTCAAAAATTTGTCCTGGCTGAGGCTCTTCTCCAGGCTGAACGAGCTCATCTCCGGTGGAGAAAAGGGCGACCCGCGGGCGACAAGTGACATGAACCTGCCCAATTCCTATGGAGGCTAAAAGCCCGACATCGGCCGAACCCAGCCGGTGGCCCGACTCAAAGAGCCGCTGACCCGGTTGCAGATCGGCGCCTGATTGCCTTACGAACTGCCCCCTCGCCTCAGGCGGCTTTACGGGCCGCGCAAAAAGCTGGCTTTCACGCTGCTCGGTCTGCACGTCTTCTTGCATCACAACCGTATCGGCACCAGAGGGAATGGGGGCACCCGTAAAAATTCGCGCCAAAGCCCCGGGGGCAAGCGTAGAGGGGTTCGAGCCCGCCGGGATCCGCATGGCCACAGGCATAAACGAGTGGGACTGAAAGTCATCAAAGCGTCCTGCGTAGCCGTCCATCTGGCTGTTGGCAAAGGCAGGCACAGCCATTGGAGATACTGGGTTTGAGGCAAGCACCCTTCCCGACGCCTGGCTGACTTCGACATACTCGGTGCCCGCAACAAAGCCAATCTCAGCAAGTATCTGTTGAAGCGCCTCGGCAACAGGAGTCACGTCTGCCCCGCCTTAAGAGGCTACCAGGGCATGCTGGCGAATAAATTCCTTGAGGGCCTCCACGTCCTGACCCATAGGCTCGGTGCGCTGCGGACGGCGCTCCATGGCCTGTAGCTCGACTGACTTGGGAACGGGTTTTTCTAAGGCCTCAAGAATGACCTCCTCGAACTTAACAGGCAGGGCGGTTTCCAGACAGACCATGGGGACCGGTGGACGAAGAAACTGCTGGGCCACAAAAAGGCCATCGGCCGTATGCGGGTCGACCATACGATTAAAACGGTCGTGAAGCTTACGGATGGTCTCAATCCGCGCAGCATGATGGCTTGCCCCCGAGACTAGCCCCGTTTGGGCAATGCCCGACCAGGCCGACGTCCCTGCTAGATGAAACTCTCCCTGGCTTGCAAGCTCCGACCAGAGGCTGGCAAGCCTCTGAGGGTCACGACCAACCAGATCGAAAACGTAACGCTCAAAGTTCGAGGCCTTCGAAATGTCCATCGATGGACTTGAGGTGATGAAGGTCTCCGCACTTTTTCGCGGTCGGTAACGACCTGTTCGGAAAAACTCATCAAGTACGTTGTTCTCATTGGTTGCTACGACAAGCTGCCCAATGGGAAGGCCCATGGACCTGGCCACATGACCCGACAAGACGTTTCCAAAGTTACCCGAAGGTACGCAGAAATCAACCGGGTCGCCATAGCGAAGCCCGAAGGCGTTAACGGCCTGAAAATAGCCGGTGAAGTAATAGACCACCTGGGCAGTAATGCGTGCCCAGTTGATCGAGTTGACCGTCCCAATGCGCATGCTCGACTTAAACGCCAGGTCGGCCGAGACGGCCTTTACCATGTCTTGGCAGTCGTCAAAAGAACCCTTGACCGTTAGGTTGTGAATATGTGGCTCTTGCAGGCAGTACATCTGCGCCTTCTGGAACTGGCTCATACGCCCTTCGGGCGAGAGCATGAAGACCGAAATGGACTGCTTGTCGCGCATGGCGTACTCGGCGGAGCTGCCGGTATCGCCCGAGGTTGCTCCAAGGATGTTGAGGGTCTGACCCTTTTGCTTAAGCTGATACTCAAAGAGCTGGCCCAAGAGCTGCATTGCCATATCTTTAAAAGCCATGGTGGGCCCGTTGGAGAGCTCAAGCAAGGCAAGCCGACTGTGCGCAGCCTCTTGCAGAACAGTAAGAGGCGCAATGGCGAGATGCCCAAACTTCTCCTCGGTGTAGGCGTTTGCGGCAAGACTCTGCAACGTTTCAAGGCTTAGGTCATCGGCAAAGGCATGCACAACCCTGGCCGCAAGCTGTGGATAGGTGAGCTGACTGAGCGACTGAATGGCCTCAGCCGACCATTGGGGTATGGCCTGCGGAAAAGCAAGCCCGCCATCATGGGCAAGGCCCTCTAGAAGAATGTCGGTGAAGGACCCCATCGCACTCGGGCTGCGGGTCGATACATACTGCATCGTCATAAGGCTAAATCCTAGGCAAGGTCTTCTACGCGTAACGTAATGGGTTCATTCAGAACCGAGGGCAACTGCACCATTCTAGAAATGGCAAGGCGAAGGTTACGCTCGATGCAACGATGGGTAAGAAGCACAACTTCTGCCTCTTGCACACCTTGCTGGGGCGGCCTCTGAACAAAGGCGTCAATGGAGATACCACCGTCTGCCAAGGCCCTTGTAATGTCGGCAAGCACACCGGGCTGATCGAGAACCCGCAGCCGAATATAAAAACCTGTCTCGCAGTCGGCGATCGGAAGGACGGTAAGGTCTTGAAGATGCTCGGGCTGGAAGGACAACATAGGAACCGAGGTTGTCTGACCCGAACTTGCATTAAGCCTCGCTAGGTCGACAAGATCGGCAATAACCGCGCTGGCCGTTGGCTCTGAGCCCGCACCCTTTCCGTAGTAGAGGGTCTGGCCTACCGCATCACCTTTAACAAGCACCGCATTCATGGCACCCTCAACATTGGCAAGCAACTGACGGCTAGGTACCAGTGTAGGATGAACACGCAGTTCGACCCCGTTTTCCCGACGGCGGGTCAGCCCAACAAGCTTTATTCGGTAACCGAGCTGCTCGGCATAGGCAATGTCTTGCGAGCTCAACTTTGAAATGCCTTCAATATGCGCCGCCTGAAAATTAACGGGCATGCCAAAGGCTAATGAGGCAATGAGGGTGATCTTGTGGGCCGCATCAACGCCTTCAATATCAAAGGTGGGATCGGCCTCGGCATAGCCCAGGGCCTGGGCCTGTGACAGAGCCTCCTCAAAAGAAAGCGCCTTGTCGCGCATCTCAGAGAGAATAAAGTTAGTGGTGCCATTAATAATGCCTGCAACCCATTCAATACGATTTGCGGTGAGGCCCTCACGCAGCGCCTTAATAATGGGGATGCCCCCCGCAACGGCCGCTTCAAATCCAATGGTGACGCCCGCCTTCTGAGCCTGGTCGAATAGGTCGCGGCCATGGACGGCCAGCAAGGCCTTGTTTGCCGTGACCACCGAGCAGCCTTGGCCGATAGCCGCGAGAACGAATTCACGCGCAAAGCCATAGCCGCCAATAAGCTCCACTACGACATCGGGTTTAAGCTCGCGCAGCATGACCAGGGCATCGGAAAAGACAGGGCATTGACCCTGACTCAGCGCCGTCGCCTTCTTAAGGTCGAGGTCTGCAAGCCCTACAAGCTCGACCGAGCGTCCCGAGCGTTGCTGAATAATCTCAGCATTTCTGGTTAAAACCGTGTGAACGCCGGTACCCACGGTACCAAGACCTGCGAGGGCAACTCGTAGTGACTGAGGCATTAGTGTGCCCCCTCCTCTGTTGTGTCTTTGGGGACTTCCAGGAGGCCATCCCTTCTAAACATCTCTTTTATGCCGCGCACGGCCTGACGAATTCGATGCTCGTTTTCAATAAGCGCGAAACGCACGTGGGTGTCGCCATAGTCACCAAACCCAATGCCAGGTGAGACCGCAACCTTGGCCTCAATGAGTAGCTTTTTAGCGAACTCCAAGGACCCCATCGCCTGGTAATCGGCGGGAATGCGCGCCCAGATGTACATGGATGCCTTGGGAATATCGATTGGCCAGCCCGCCTCGATAAGACCCTTTGCCAGGACATCGCGCCGGCGCTGGTACTTAAGTCGAACTTCCTCGACGCACTCTTGAGGTCCCTCAAGTGCAATAACGGACGCCACCTGAATGGGCGTGAAGGTTCCGTAGTCGTGATAGCTTTTTATTCGTGCAAGGGCATTTACAAGCTCCGAATTCCCCACCATAAAACCAATACGCCAGCCCGCCATGTTGTAGGACTTGCTTAGCGTAAAGAACTCCACGGCCACGTCGCGCGCTCCGGGAACCTGCATGATGGAAGGCGCCTTGTAGCCATCAAAACCAATGTCGGCATAGGCGAGATCGTGCACCACAAGAATGTCATGCTCTTTGGCAAGGGCAACCACACGCTCAAAGAAATGAAGGTCGACGCATTGCGCGGTGGGATTACTGGGAAAGCCAAGAATCATCATCTTAGGCCGAGGCAGAGACTCACGAATGGCCCGCTCAAGCTCTTCAAAAAAATCGACCTCGCCGGTCATCCGTACCGAGCGGATATCTGCTCCGGCGATGATCGCCCCGTAAATATGAATGGGGTAAGACGGGTTAGGCACAAGCACGGTGTCACCACGGTCGAGGGTGGCAAGCATGAGGTGGGCGAGGCCCTCCTTCGACCCTATGGTGACAATGGCCTCTTTATCGGGGTCAAGGTCAACCCCGTAACGATTCTTGTACCAGCCCGTTATGGCCTTCCGAAGCCTGGGGATCCCCTTTGAGACCGAATACCCATGGGTATGCTCTTTTCGGGCAACCTCCACCAGCTTCTCAACAATATGCGCAGGGGTGGGCCCGTCGGGGTTGCCCATGCTCATGTCAATAATGTCCTCTCCACGTCGTCGGGCCGCCATCTTGAGCTCGCCCGTAATGTTGAAAACATAGGGTGGCAGGCGCTGGATACGAGAAAAGGTCTTCATGAAGGTCTTTGTTTTATTAAGGTATTAGGGAAAACAGTAACTTTAGCCTAGTCTGCGCCTGCTCAAAAATTCACAAAAACCTGCTAGATTCAAGTCTCATGGGCGCAAAACTACAGCCTGACTCACTAAGTGCACGGTACCAAATCACCGGCCTGGAAAGCGACTTTATCGCTGTGAACGACCAGCGGTGGTTCGAATCCATTGTGTTGAGCGGCTCCCTCGCACCGCAGCCTTGGGTTGTGTCTGTCGACAAGTCTCTGCAGCCCAGCCACTTTCAAGATCTTATTGGTCACGAGCCCGATATTTTATTAATTGGCACCGGAGCCCAGCAGGTCTTTGTCCACCCAAGCATCTGGTCCGATCTCTGCCGCGAGGCCTCGGTCGGCATTGAGTTCATGACAAGTGCAGCAGCCTGCCGCACCTTCAACCTGCTCGCATCAGAGAACCGTCGCGTGGTTTTGGCCACACTTCTTCCCGGGGCGCAGGCCCCCAATTGGCAACCAGGCAATCTCGTAAAGGAGTAAAGCAGCTATGCCTAGTGAGAACTTTCCCGAAGTTGGTGACCTTGTGCCCGACCTGCCTATTGAGACCAATCTTGGGGCAGCGCGACTCTCGCACTACCTTGGGCACCAGCTTGTTATTTATTTCTACCCCAAGGACGACACGCCTGGATGCACCATCGAAGGGCTCGACTTCAGCCGTCTTCATTCTGAATTCCTTAAAGCAGACACCCAGGTGCTTGGCGTCTCCCGTGACAGCCTCAAGAGCCACGAGCGTTTTATTGCAAAACACAGCCTTAGTTTTGCCTTGGCCGCCGACCCCCAGGAAAGCCTGTGCCTAGCCTTTCACGTCATCAAAGAGAAGTCGATGTATGGCAAGCCTGTTCGCGGCATCGAGCGCAGCACTTTTCTGGTGGACAGCCAAGGTATGGTTCGTTCCGTGTGGCGCGCAGTCAAGGTTCCCGGACATGCCGAGAGTGTGCTTGCCGCTGCTCGTGCGCTTAGCGCATAACCCAACACTCAACACCTCCCCTGATCCTCTGAATAAAGCCAGCAAACATGCCCTTACCCAAAGCCCCAACAAAACCCGCCAGCCTTCTTGAAGCCGATGAGACCCTTCTTGCCAAGACCCCCTTGCGCGCGCCAATCAAACCCAAACTTCTTGCTGCCCAACCGGCTGAACCCAATCAACCGTCTGCCTCTGTGGTTGCGGGCAAGGCCTCGGGCCGAGCCCTTCAGCCCTTGCCTGTTGAAGCAAGGCAGATGGGCCAGCCGGTCGCTCGACCCGGTTATTCCCGCACTGGGACTCCGAATGGCGCCTCAAGGCCCAGGCAGACAGCCCTGGTAAGCAGCAGGCAGTCCAGCTCGGCAGCACCAAAGCTTTTTGTTCTTGATACCAATGTGCTCATGCATGACCCCTCAAGCCTCTTCCGGTTTCAAGAGCATGACGTCTACCTTCCCATGATGACCCTCGAGGAACTTGACGGACACAAGAAGGGTCTCTCGGAAGTCTCCCGTCATGTCCGTCAGGTTTCAAGAAGCCTCGACTCTCTTATTGAGGCGCTTCCTGAGGCCTCACGCCACTGCCTATCCGATGGCATTCCACTTGCCAGCATTGGGCACTCCGACGCCACGGGGCGGCTCTTTTTTCAGACCGAGCCGCTTGCAATCGAGCCCATTGCCGGGCTTGCAACGGGCAAGGCCGACAACCAGATTCTGGGTGTGGTGCGCGCACTTGCTCAGCGACATCCCGATCGGGATGTCGTTCTTGTCTCCAAAGACATCAACATCCGCATCAAGGCCCATGCCCTAGGCCTGTTTGCGGAAGACTACTTCAACGACCAGGTCATTGACGATGCCGACCTGCTTTACACCGGGAGTATGGCCCTGCCCCAGGACTTCTGGGAGACCCACGGCAAGAACATGGAGTCCTGGCAACAGGCGGGAACGACCTATTACAGAGTGGCTGGCCCTCTGTGCTCTGGGCTGCATCTGAACGAGTTTGTATACGAAGACGGCGAACGTCCATTGCACGCCGTTGTGCAAGAAATTCGTGGGCAGACGGCTACCCTACGCGTGTTGCGGGACTATGCGCACACCAAGAACGCAGTCTGGGGCATCGTGGCAAGAAACCGTGAGCAGAACTTCGCACTAAGCCTCCTCATGAACCCGGACATCGACTTTGTAACCTTGCTTGGCCAGGCCGGTACGGGCAAGACCCTGCTTGCCCTTGCAGCGGGCCTTGCACAGACCCTTGAGACCAAGCTTTACAGCGAAATTATCGTCACGCGTGCCACCGTGCCGATAGGCGATGACATTGGCTTTCTTCCCGGAACGGAAGAGGAAAAAATGCAGCCCTGGATGGGGGCCTTTGAAGACAATCTTGAAGTGCTTAACCGTGGCATGGAGGCGGGAGGTGACTGGGGCCGGTCGGCTGCCTCCGACCTGATTCGCAGTCGCATCAAAATCAAGTCGATGAACTTTATGCGCGGACGCACGTTTATTAACAAGTTTCTTATTATCGATGAGGCACAAAACCTAACGCCTAAGCAGATGAAGGCCCTTATTACCCGGGCGGGGCCTGGAACCAAGGTTGTCTGCATGGGCAATATTGCTCAGATTGACTCACCCTACCTTACCGAGGGTTCTTCAGGGCTGACCTACACCGTGGATAGGTTTAAGGGCTGGGAACATGGGGGCCATGTGACCCTGCAAAGGGGCGAGAGGTCCAGGCTTGCCGACTTCGCCACCGAAGCACTTTAAAACAATTGAGGCCAAGTAAATGGCGTCCCCTAGGGGATTCGAACCCCTGTACTCACCGTGAAAGGGTGATGTCCTAGGCCTCTAGACGAAGGGGACTAGAGCGAAACTGGATGATAAATCAGATCTACGAATCGTGTTGACGTCGAGATTTTGGTGGAGCTAAGCGGGATCGAACCGCTGACCTCTTGCATGCCATGCAAGCGCTCTCCCAGCTGAGCTATAGCCCCAATCAACAACACGGCAAACCGCGAACTATAAAGAAACTCTGACGCATTGTCTAGCTGACTTTAGCACCATGCTAGGATCTTTCCATGCCTGCTCAGTTAATTGACGGAAAGAGTCTTGCCGAAACCCTGCGCCAACAGGTTGGCTCGCGTGCTGCGCGCTTTCTAAGTCTGCATGGGCGTGCGCCCGGGCTCACGGTTATTCTGGTAGGAAGTAACCCCGCCTCCGAGGTCTATGTTCGGCATAAGGTTGCGGCCTGTGAAAAGGCTGGTATTGCCTCGCAGCTTATAAGGCTCGATGCATCGTGTTCAAGTGAGACCCTGCTTGAGCAAATTGGCCGCCTGAATAAGGATCGGACCGTCGACGGCATTCTGGTGCAGCTGCCCCTGCCCAAGCACATTGCAGAGAAAACAATCATTCAGGCTATTGCGCCCGGCAAAGATGTGGATGGGTTTCATCCAGTTAATGCGGGTGCTCTTTTTACGGGCCAGCCCTGTCTTAAGCCCTGCACCCCTCTGGGCGTAATGGTGATGCTTGAACACCACAACACCGCCTTGCGCGGAGCCGAGGCAGTGGTTGTCGGTGCAAGCAACATTGTAGGTAAACCTCTGGCCATGATGCTGCTGCAGGCCGGGGCAACCGTCACCCTGTGCAACAGCAAAACCCAAAACCTCGAAGAAAAGACACGGCGCGCTGACGTTTTGGTTGCGGCCGTTGGACGGCCTGGACTTATTTCAGCCGAGATGGTCAAGCCCGGGGCCGTTGTAATTGATGTGGGTATCAACCGGCTTGAATCGGGGCAACTGGTGGGCGATGTCGACTTTGATCGCGTTGCCAGAGTGGCAAAGGCCATTACCCCCGTGCCTGGCGGGGTTGGTCCCATGACCATTGCCATGCTTTTGCAAAATACTCTCGATGCGGCGGAATCCCTCGCCCCTTCGTCAACCTAAACGGCACCAAAATACTTTCATGACCCCTTCTGTCGAACAATTCCTTGGAAACGAAATACCTTGTTACGGGCTGCTCAAGCCCGAGGACGTCCAACAACCCCTCACGGACCTTCTAAACGAGGCCGAGGAGCAGCTCACGGTGATCTCCCGTAGCAGCGAGACCGCCCAGTGGGAAACCGTTATTGAGCCCTTAACAAGCGCAACAGAGCGCCTCGGGCGTCTCTGGTCTGCGATTCACCACATGGGTGCGGTGATGGACAGTCCGCAATGGCGTGAGCTGACCAATAACAACCTTGAAAAAGTCTCTCGGTTCTGGTCGCGACTTGCGCAAGATAAGGCTCTTTTTGAAAAGACCGCTGCCATTACGCTTGATCCTGCCGGTGGTCAGCTTTCCGAGTCTCGCCAGCGGGCGCTAACGAACAGCCTTCGTGACTTTCGGCTTGGGGGGGTGGAGCTCAACTCTGATGCGCAAACGGCCTTTACTGAAAGGTCGGCCAGGCTTGCCGCTTTATCGCAGCAGTTTTCCGAGAATCTGCTCGACAGCACCAATGCGTCCAAGGTGTTGGTGAGCCATGCCAATCAGCTCCTCGGGCTGCCCGAGGCCGTTGCCCAGGCTGCCAAGGAGAAGGCGAAGGCTGAAAAGCTCGATGCGCTAGCAGTCTTTGGCCTTCAGCAGCCTAGCCTTATTCCGGTTTTGCAGTTTGCCGACGACCGACCGCTTCGCGAAGAGATGTACTCGAAGAATGCTCGCCGTGCCTCCGAGCTGGCAGAGGAAGGCCCCGATCATGACAACAGCCTGCTCATGGCAGAAATTCTTTATCTTCGACAACAACAGGCTAAGGCACTGGGCTTTGCATCGGCGGCCGAGCTCTCACTGGCCTCGAAGATGGCCCAATCGCCCAAGCAGGTCATGGAGTTTTTGCTTGACCTAGCAAAAAAAGCTCGACCCTTTGCTGAACAGGATGTCGCCGAACTAAAGGCCTTTGCAAAGACGCACCTTGCACTTGAGAGCCTGGAGTCGTGGGACGTAAGCTATGTAGGCGAGAAGCTGCGCCAGCAAAAGTTCAGTTTTTCAGAAGACGAGGTTCGCCAATACTTCCAGGTGCAACACGTCTTAGCGGGCCTGTTTGAATTGGTGCAAGAGCTCTTTGGAGTTGAGCTTCGCGAGACAAGCAAGGCCGATTTTGAACCCACTGGCAATGCCTCGAAAGCTCAGACTGATCTTGCCCAATGCCCCTGGCATCCCGATGTCCGCCTCTACAGCGTTCGGCGTGGGGCAGAGACTATTGGCTACCTGTTTCTTGATCTCTACACACGGCCCACCAAACGAGGCGGCGCCTGGATGGACGACAGCCGTGGCCGGCGCAGACTCGCCTCGCAGCTTCAAAAGCCGGTGGCCATGCTGACCTGCAATTTCATGCCCCCCAGCGAGCATCGTCCAAGCACCATCTCTCACGACGATGTCACCACCTTGTTCCACGAGTTCGGCCATGGGCTTCACCATCTGCTCACCGAGGTGGACGAGCTAGAGGTCTCGGGAATTAATGGAGTGGAATGGGATGCCGTCGAGCTTCCGAGCCAGTTCATGGAGAACTTCTGCTGGGAATGGGACAAGCTTCAGGCCATGACCCGTCATGTTGAGACCGGTGAGCCCCTTCCCGAAGACCTCTATAAAAAAATGATACGGGCCAAGAACTTTCAGAGTGGTCTCTACATGCTTCGCCAGATTGAGCTCGCACTTTTTGACCTGCGTATTCATCATGAGATTGTTGAGCCCGACCTGCAAAAAGCATCCGAGAGAATCATGGCAACGCTTAACGAGGTTCGCTCGCAGGTGGCTGTTCTTCACCCACCGAGCTTTCAACGGTTTCCGCAAAGCTTCAGCCATATTTTTGCGGGCGGCTACGCAGCGGGCTACTACAGCTACAAGTGGGCCGAAGTTCTGTCGGCCGATGCTTACTCGGCCTTCGAGGAAGACCCTCAGAACTATGCGACGGTAGGGCAACGTTTCTGGAAAGAGATTCTCTCCAAGGGCGGATCACGCCCAGCCATTGAGTCATTTAAAGCCTTTCGGGGACGTGAGCCAAGCCCAGAGGCTCTGCTTCGGCACTCTGGCTTGCTTGAAGCGGCATAGAACCAAACGGGGTCTAAGATTTGTTAAAGCTTGCAAGCTGGAATGTGAATTCTCTAAGAGTACGGCTTGAGCACCTTGGTCAGTGGCTTGCGCTTGAGAAACCCGATGCCCTTGGCCTGCAAGAGACCAAGCTCACCGACGACAAATTTCCCGTTGCCGAAATTCAGGCGCTTGGGTACCACTGTGTCTTCTCGGGCCAGCCAACCTATAACGGTGTAGCCATACTTGCCAAGGCATCTAGTTTTCGGGCTATCGACGAATGGACCTGTAATGAACCCCGGCTGCCCGGCGACCAGAAGCGGTTCATCGCGGCAAGCCTTACAACCTTGCAGGGTGATACCCGGATTCGCTTCATAAACCTTTACGTGCCCAACGGCTCAGAGGTCGGCAGCGAAAAATACAGCTACAAACTGCAGTGGCTTGACGCACTGCGCCTCAGGCTTGAAGAAGAGCAGGCAAGCTACCCACTTTGCTGCGTGGTTGGCGACTTCAATATCGCGCCTGACGACATTGATGTGCATGACCCCATGGCCTGGCAAGACAAGATTCTCTGCTCAAAGCAAGAACGCCAGAGATTCCAAGACCTTCTAGGCCTGGGTTTTACTGACAGCTTTCGGGCCCAGAGCGGCGTAAAGAACCAGGCCTTCTCCTGGTGGGATTACCGTCAAGGCGGCTTTCGTCGTAACCAAGGCATGCGAATCGATCATCTGCTTGCCAGCGACGCCCTTATGAAACACTGCGAGCAGGTCGGTATTGATCGCACGCCAAGGGGCTGGGAGAAGCCCTCCGACCACGCCCCTGCCCTGGCCAGCTTCAGACTCTAAGACCTCGTCCGAAAGGGCATCGGCGATGGATATCAGCCTTCCCTTACCCGCCTTTCTTCTTGGCCTTTGGTCCTCAGGGCACTGCCTCATGATGTGTGGCGGTCTGGCCGCAGCGGCTGGTCATCGCAGTCGTTCGGCCCCGGGTCTGGTTAGCCCACCCGCACGTTGGGCCGAGTTACTTGCCTGGCAACTTGGGAGGGTAAGCAGTTACAGCCTGATGGGAGCAATTTCTGGGGCAGTAGGTGGCGCCTTTCTTGCCTTCACTGCGCTTGATACGGCCCGGCATGCCGCTATGGTGTTAGCCAACCTTATGCTGCTTGCGCTTGGTCTGCATCTTCTTCGGATCAGCCGTCTTATTACCCAGCTCGAGTCGCGGCTCGGTCGAGTCTGGGCATTTATTCAACCCTTTGCTGTAGCAAGCCTGACGCCCTCGGGCGCAAGCCAGACAGAAAGTCTGACCTCCTCGGCGGCCATTGCGGGTCGCATTGCTCGAGCGGCTCGGGTAGGCGCTCTCTGGGGGTGGCTGCCCTGCGGACTTGTCTACAGCATGGTGCTGACCGCCGCTGTTACAGGAAGTGCATGGACGGGTCTTGGTTGGATGCTTGCCTTTGGTCTTGGAACCATACCCTCGCTCTTTGTAGCCTCCTGGGCATCGGGCATGGTCTTATCGGGGCCCCGCTCCGACCGTATTCGTCAAGTGGCAGGCCTTCTTGTTGTTAGCTTTGCGCTGTGGGGGCTTGCAAGGTCCTTAGGTCTTGCACCACCCGGCTGGCTTGATCTGTTCTGTATCACTCCATAAAGCCGTGAGACTTCGATGACCCTCAGCCTGCGCTGCTACCACTGCAACGAGCCTGTTCCTGCGAAAGGCCTGTGGTCAGCCTGGGTGCTTGGCGAGGATCGGCCGATGTGCTGCGCAGGCTGCCAGGCAGTCGCGCAGGCCATTGTTGCCTCAGGTGGAGAGAGTTATTACGCGCAACGAACCTCCACAGCCCTTGAGCCAAAGCAGCTTGAACGACTCTCGGTATGGGCGGACCTTCTTGAAGACCCTGCCTGGACGGGCCGCCACATTCAAACCGTGACATCCCGTATCCAGATACCTGGCCAAGCCCAGTCTAACCAGGACACAGACCAGAGGGAGACAACGCTCGCCATTGAAGGCCTGCGCTGTGGCGCCTGCGCCTGGCTTATTGAAAGCGTGCTCTCGCAGACCCCGGGTGTTGTTCACGCCCGCGCCAACGCATCCACCGCGCGACTTCGACTGCGATGGAATCCGACGCTCACGGGCCTCAATGCATTAAGTCAGAGCCTTCTAAGGCTTGGCTATGCAGCCGTGCCCCTTGGCGCGAGCCAACTTGAAGAGCAGCGCAGACGCCAAGAAAAACTTGAGAATCGCCGCCTCTTTGTTGCTGGGCTGGGCTGGGCGCAAGTGATGATGCTTGCCCTGCCCGAGTACCTTCATGGCAGCCAAATGGAAGCCGATGCCCTGCTGACCCTAAGGCTTGCCTCCCTGGTACTTTGTCTTCCTGTGCTGCTCTACAGTGGGTCAGGTTTCTTCACAAGCGCCTTGATGGTCCTGCGTCAGGGCCGCCTAAATATGGATGTCCCTATCAGCCTTGGGCTGCTTCTTGCGTTTCTTGGGAGCCTCTATGGCCTCTGGGCTCAGGCCTCTGATGTTTATTTCGAGTCGGTCACTATGTTTCTTTTCTTGGTGCTTGGGGCCCGACGCATTGAATCCGTCATTCGCCGCCGCACCATGCGCCGACGTGAAGAACTCTCTCTTGAGCCGCCTGTGCTTGCCCATCGACTCGAGCCCGAATCAGGGGATTGCCCTCCATGGAACCTAAAGGATGGTGATCGTATTCGTGTGCCTTCCGGTGCTCGGCTTCCCGCTGATATTGAGCTTGTGGATCACTTGGGCGCTGGAACCGAGCTTGATATCTCCTCGCTCACGGGCGAACCTCACCCGGTTCGCAAACACTCCGGTGACTTCTGCCCAGAAGGCGCCATCAATCTGGGCCCTGAACTCCAGGGGCGTGTGCAGGGCTCTGGTGCGCAGGGGTCGCTTGCGCGCCTGGGCCAGCTTGCCGAGGCCGCCGCCGCCGAAAGGCCCCAGTGGAGCCACTGGGCCGACCGTGTCGCCGCGAGATTCACTCTTGGGATTCTGACGATTGCCATCGCATCAATCGGCTGGGCCTTTGTTTTCCAGGAGCCTTTGGACCAATGGCTTCCTCGGCTTGTTGCTATTTTGGTGGTCTCTTGCCCCTGTGCCCTCTCGGTTGCAGGGCCGGCCGCCTATGCTGCGAGCCTTGCGCAGTTGCTGGAAAAGGGTGTTGCGGTCTCGAGCCCAGACAGTCTGGCCAAGGGCTGGGCGCTTAAGACTCTGGCCTTTGACAAGACCGGGACACTCACCGAGCCCGAATCGTCCTCAGTTGTTATGAAGGTGAGGGGAAGCAAGGCCTACACTGAGGCCGAGATCTGGGCTCTGGTTGCCCAGCTGACAGAAAACAGCCATCACCCGCTTGCGGTCGCACTTTTTCGTGCCTCATGCTCAAAGCTTGGGCTGAACCAAGCAAGCGAAGCTCGCCTAGACCGGCTTGGGCTGCAGGCCGTTGAACAGAAGCCGGGACTCGGTATGCAAGGTCGGATGGCCAACGGCACATTAATAAGACTTGGTTCAGCAAGTTTTGTTGGGGGCTCAGCCTCTGGGTCGGCGATTTCCAAAGGGTCTGAGTATGGCGAGGCTGCAAGCCTCTACCTGGGCCTTGAGGGCGATGTTATTGCGGGCTTCTGGCTTAACGACCAGCCCAGGCCTGATGCCCATGCCACGCTGGCAGCACTTAAAGAACTCGGGCTCGACCTTTGGGTTCTAAGTGGCGACCGCAGCGAGCGGGTGATGGTCTTGGCCAAGATGCTTGGACTTGCTGATGCGCAGGCGGTGGGAGAGCTCTCTCCCGAGGCGAAGCTCAACAGGCTTCGCCAACTGCAAGGTACTGGCCTTGCAGTTGGCATGGTTGGCGATGGTATTAACGATGCGCCGGTTCTGGCACAGGCCGATTTATCCATTGCAGTAAGCGCAAGTGCCCCCCTTGCAAAGCAACGAGCCGATGTCTACCTGCTGCGCCCCGGTCTGTTGGGTGTTGCAGGCTTTGTTGCCACCGCCCAACGCACAAAAATCATTCTTAACCAAAACATCGCCTGGGCCATTGGTTACAACCTAACCGCCGTCCCCCTGGCCGCCCTTGGCCTCCTTGGGCCAGCCTGGGCAGCCATTGGTATGGCCAGCTCCTCACTTTTGGTTATGGCCAACGCCGCCCGGTTGTTACGATAAGCCCCAATGGAAGTCTTCCCTATTCTGGTCGGTATAAGCCTTGTGGTGGTGGGGCTTGTGGTCTGGATTTACTTTCGCATGTCCAGCAATGGCCAGTTTGACGACCTTGACTCCCCCGCCCAACGCATCTTGCTTGACGACGACCAGGGCGAAGTGACATCGCAATCATCACCAGAGAGCCACTCGGGTAAACCCCAGTAAAACACTCGGCCATTCGACTAATTGACGAGGGTCGGAGTGTATCTGTGGGAAAATGCATACATTAGAAATATAAAACTCTCTGTGGAGTGACAACACCATGTCTGCTGTCCTTACCCCAAGTAAGGCCGATGCCGCGCACTATGCAAGCAGGGCCATCGCCGAGGAATACAACTACGACGTCGTTCGACTTTTTGCCATTGCTACCGTGGTCTGGGGCCTTGTGGGCATGTCGGTAGGCGTCTGGATTGCCGCACAACTTGCCTTTCCAACCCTCGCCGAGGGAATTCCCTGGCTCTCCTACGGCAGGCTACGACCTCTTCACACCAATACCGTTATTTTTGCCTTTGGTGGGTCTGCCTTACTTGCCACGTCCTACTACATTGTTCAGCGCACCTGCCATACCCGGCTTTTTTCAGACGGTCTCGCCTTGTTCACCTTCTGGGGCTACCAGGCAGTTATTGTGCTTGCGGCAATTACCCTGCCTTTAGGTATCACCAGCACGCATGAGTATGCCGAACTGGCCTGGCCCATCGACCTCTTGCTTGCCGTGGTCTGGATTGCCTATGCCATTGTCTTTTTTGGAACCCTCATGCGCCGGCGAGTCGAACACATTTATGTGGCCAACTGGTTCTACGGTGCCTTCATTCTTACTGTCGCCCTCTTGCACATTGTTCGTAGTGCAGCTATTCCCGTGGGTATGTGGGATTCCGTGGGGGTCTTCGCAGGTGTTCAAGACGCCATGGTGCAGTGGTGGTATGGCCACAATGCCGTTGGCTTTTTCTTGACGGCTGGCTTTCTTGGAATGATGTACTACTTCATTCCTAAACAGGCCGAGCGACCGGTTTACTCCTACCGCTTATCCATTGTTCATTTCTGGGCCTTGATATTTACCTACATGTGGGCAGGCCCCCACCATCTGCACTACACGGCACTACCCGACTGGACTCAGTCCATTGGAATGGTCTTCTCGCTTATTCTTTTGGCACCGAGCTGGGGCGGCATGATCAACGGCATCATGACCTTATCGGGTGCATGGCATAAGCTGCGCAACGACCCCATTCTGAAGTTCTTAATTGTCTCGGTCTCCTTTTATGGCATGTCGACCTTCGAAGGTCCCATGATGGGCATTAAGACCGTCAATGCATTAAGTCACTACACCGACTGGACCATTGGCCATGTGCATTCAGGTGCCTTGGGGTGGGTAGGCTTCATCACCATGGGAGCCATCTACTACCTAATTCCACGTATGGCTGGCAAGACTCAGATGCACAGCGTGAAGGCCATTGAGCTTCACTTCTGGATTGCCACCATTGGTATTGTTCTTTATATCGCCGCCATGTGGATCTCGGGGGTTATGCAGGGGCTAATGTGGCGCGCCATTAACGATGACGGGTCGCTTACCTATAGCTTTGTTGAGAGCGTAAAGGCCAGCTTCCCCTATTACGTCATTCGACTCGGCGGAGGTCTGCTCTATTTAAGCGGCATGCTCATCATGGCCTGGAACGTCGCAATGACCTTGCGCCAACCCCAGCCTGTAAATGCTCGGATTCCTGCAGTGGCGCACGGTTAAGCAAAGGGAGATAGACACCATGAAACACGATATTGTTGAAAAGTCCCCCGGCCTTCTGATTGTGCTTGTGCTTATTGTTGTGGCTATTGGTGGGCTCATCGAAATCGTCCCCCTCTTTTTCCAGAAGTCCACAACAGAGCCTGTCACTGGGCTTAAGCCCCATACCGCCTTGCAGCTTGCTGGAAGGCAGGTTTATGTACGTGAAGGCTGCGTGGGCTGCCACTCTCAGATGATTCGTCCCTTCCGCGCAGAGACCGAACGCTACGGCCACTACTCGGTTGCCGGCGAGTCCGTGTATGAGCGCCCCTTTTTATGGGGCTCCAAGCGCACCGGTCCCGATCTTGCTCGAGTGGGAGGCCGCTACTCGGATGAGTGGCATCGCGTGCACCTCATCAACCCGCGTGATGTTGTCCCAGAGTCCAATATGCCCGCCTACCCCTGGCTTGCCACGGGCATTGTCAATGGAGAACAAGTTCAGGCCAAGATGGCAACACTTCGCATCGTGGGCGTTCCTTACAGCGATGAAGACATTGCGAGTGCTGTTGAAGACCTTAACGGAAAGACCGAGCTTGAGGCCATGATTGCTTACTTGCAATCGCTTGGCCTTGCCATTAAGGAGAAGCGCTCATGATCACCTTCCACTCCATCTTTACGCTTTTAAGCCTTCTGGTCTTTCTTGGAATCGTGGCCTTGGTATACAGCCGTGGTCAAAAGAAGAACATGGAGGATGCCTCGCGTATTCCTCTTCTTGACGAGCCTCCCGCGACGGAGGCCAAACAGACAGATGGCTCTAAACCATCTCAGGGCCGTTAAGCCCTAACAAGGATTGTTCGAACACAGGATGAAACATCATGGCTGACTTTACGAGCGGGTTTTGGAATCTTTTCGTCATCGCAGGCGTTCTGGTAAGCATTCTTTCCTGCGGAGTCTTCTTATACTTTTTGTCGCGCAAAAAAATTAAGCCAGGTGCAGTGCAAACAACCGGCCACACCTGGGATGAAGACCTTGCCGAATTCGATAATCCACTGCCCCGTTGGTGGATGATTCTCTTCTACCTCACCATCGCCTTTGCCCTCCTTTACCTCGTCCTCTTCCCAGGGCTGGGCACGAGCCAAGGCAGCCTGGGATGGAGCTCGAAAGAACAATACGAAAAGGAAGTGGCAAAGGCCGATACGCGTTATGGGCCCATTTATGCCAAGTTTGCGGCCATGCCGGTTGAGGACACGGCCCAAGAACCAGAAGCCATCGCCATTGGGCAGCGTTTGTTCGTAAACAACTGCGCCCAATGCCACGGCACCGACGCCCGAGGCGCAAAGGGCTTCCCGAACCTTGCCGATAACGACTGGACCTGGGGGGGGTCAGGCGACGCTATTAAAACAGCCGTACTTGAAGGCCGGCAAGGCATCATGCCTCCGATGGCGGCTGCGGTTGGCTCGCCCGCCGATGTTGAGAATGTCGCCCACTATGTTCTAAGTCTTGCAGGAAGCGCCCACGATTCCATTAAGGCAAGCCTAGGCTCAACAAAGTTTGCGGCATGCGCCGCCTGTCACGGCGCGAAGGGTGAGGGCGGGCCTGCCATGGGCGCCCCGCGCCTGAACGATAAAATCTGGGTCTATGGCGGTACAGCCAAAGCCATCGTTGAAACCATTAACAACGGTCGTCATGGCGTCATGCCCGCCTGGAAAGATATTCTTGGCGAAGAGAAGTCGCACATTGTTGCAGCCTATGTCTACAGCCTGACTGCAAAGCCCAAGGCAGTTGCCAGCAATCAATAGTTCAGCAGATTAGTCTGGCCCCGTTGCGGGACTGCCCTAGCAACGGGGAACTCTTTATTAACGCTTCCAGAAAAGCCAATGTCCGAACCCTCTAGCTCTCCCGTTGTTGAACAGACCGTTCTTCTTTATGCCCCGGGCAAAAAGATCTATGCCAAGGCTACGAAGGGCTGGTTCAACAACTGGCGCTGGTTCTTTGTGTTCATCACGCAGGCGTTTTACTACCTCACACCCTGGTTGTCCTGGAACGACCGGCAGGCTGTCTTGTTCGACCTTGAAGCGCGGCGCTTCTACATCCTCGACCTTCTGCTGGTTCCGCAAGACTTTATCTACCTAACAGCACTTCTGCTCCTATCTGCCTTTGGCTTATTTCTATTTACAGCCATTGCGGGTCGACTTTTCTGCGGCTATGCCTGCCCACAAACGGTCTACACCGAGATCTTTATGCAGATCGAGCGATGGATTGAGGGCGATCGTCATGCACGCATGCGACGTGACAAAGAGCTTTCCTTGCTTGCACGCCTACCGAGGCGAGGGCTGACGTTTTTCGCCTGGGCCCTTGTGGCACTTTGGACAGGCTTTACCTTTGCAGGTTATTTCACGCCCATTCATGAACTGGGTCAGGGGGTATTGAATGCAAGCCTAGGCTTCTGGCAATGGTTTTGGATGCTCTTTTATTCATTTTTTACCCTGCTTCAGGCGGGCTTCATGCGCGAGCAGGTTTGCAAGTACATGTGTCCCTACGCACGATTTCAGAGTGCCATGTTTGATCCCGACACGCTGATTGTTAGCTATGACGAGAGCCGTGGTGAGCCCCGCGGCAAGCGCTCCAAAGCTGAGGATCAATCAGCCTCTGGGAAAGGGGACTGCATTGACTGCGGGGTCTGTGTTGAAGTCTGTCCAACAGGAATCGACATTCGAGACGGTCTGCAGTACGAGTGCATTGGCTGCGGGCTTTGTGCCGATGCCTGCAACCAGATTATGGATCGTATGCAATACCCCCGAGGGCTGATTCGCTACACCACACTGAATGCCTTGGATGGCGTTGTACAAGAGGCAGACATTCGTCGGCGCTTCTTGCGACCACGCGTTGTTATTTACACCGTGCTTCTTCTGATTGTCTCAGCCGTGGTCTTTGCATCACTATTAAACCGAAGCCCATTAACCGTGAATGTTATTCGCGACCGGGGTGCCCTGGCACGCGAAGTTGAGGGTCAGTTCATTGAGAATGTCTACCGGCTTCAAATTACCAACAAGAGCCACGAGGCGAAGCGTCTGGTTATTGAAGGCAGCGGCCTGCCAGAACTTGAAAGCTACGGAAAAACAAAAATTACAGTCGATCCATCGGCCAATGCAACTGCCATTATCGACTTACGGATTCCTATTTCAATAGCTGAATCCCTTAACAAGGGCTCACATAAAATTCTTCTGCGGGTACGTTCTGAGGACGATCCCAGCCTAGTCATAAATGAAAAGGCAGCCTTCTTTGTCCCACGCTAATCGGATCGTCAACAACACCTCAGGTCCATGGTGGCAGCACCGCTGGCCCTGGATTATTCTGTTTATGCTTTCAAGTGTCATCGTGGCGTGTATGGTCACCATTTACTTGGCCGTTACAACCCGCGACAGCCTTGTGGCAGACGACTACAGCAAGCAAGGTCGAGGCATTAACCAGCGGCTTGAAAAAGATCAACGGGCTTTTGAACTGGGCGTGACGGCAAGACTTGGCTATACCTCAAGCCCATTAACGATCTCAGAGCTAACCATCGAGCTTCAGACACGCGAACCCGAGGCTGCCGTTGTACGCTCTGGCGTTACGGCCCCATCTCCAGCTTTTTTAGTTCTTGAGCTCTCTCACCCCACCTTGGCGCAACTCGACCGAAAGCTTGTTCTTCGCCGAGTCTCAAAGAGTAGCCTAAGCTACCGTATTCAGACCGAGCCACTTGCAGCCGCCTACTGGCATGCGGCAGTCTATCCTCCAGAGAAAGACTGGAGAGTTCGTACTAGGCTTGACGTTAGCAAGACCTTAGAGCCCACCCCTCGGGCCAAATAAATTCAGGAGATTTCATGGCTGAAATAAATCAAGATGGCGTGCGTGACCACCGATCAACGCCTTGCTTAGCTAAGGCGGCAATGAGCATTGCCTGGCCGTCGTTTCTTGCGTCAGCCGCTTTAACGGGTCTGTTTTTCTCGTCAGTCGACCCAAGCGAACTGGTGCTCTTTGGTGTTGAGCTTGAACTGGAGCGTCGCGAGGCCTATGGGCTTGGCTTTATGGTTTTCTGGGGGTTTTCAGCGCTCGCAAGCGGGATGACCTACATGCTTGCACGCCCACCGGCATCAAAGCCTGCAAGCTACGTTGCCCACCGAGCAGCACCCACGAACGAACCCCGTTAAGACTCAAGACCCAGTTCCGCTATTTTCCGTGTAATGGTGTTTCGCCCCACGCCAAGAATCTGGGCTGCCTCTATACGACGACCCCTTGTTATTTCCAGGGCTGTTCCGTACACCAGTGTTTCGAACTGCTTGGACCAGTGCTCAAAACTAACCGAGGGATCAGCGGCCAAGACCCCCGACCGACTGGCCTGACGCAGCGACTTTTCAAGCTCCTGCTTAAGCAGCCCACGCCAATCAAGCGCTGGCCCGTGACGGCTGGACTCTGACGGCAATGTCTCACCAGGCGGCCTTGACGTCTCAGTGGAGCCAGACCCATGGTCGGGCCTTGCCTGAAACAGCGTCGTGGCCTGAGTCTCCCGAGACCCATAGGGTTCAAGCAATTCAGGAGGCAGATCGTTTAACTCAACACGCTGGCTTGGCGCCATAACAGTGAGCCGATGACAGAGGTTCTCGAGCTCTCGTACATTGCCTGGAAAGGCATAAGACATCATGGCCTCTAGGGCAGAGGGCGCTAGGGCCTTTGACTCCACGCCAAGCGTCTTGGCCGACTTCGCAAGGAAATGCATTGCAAGGTCTGCAACATCTTCTCGGCGTTCCCGCAAAGGAGGAAGACGCAGCCGAATAACGTTGAGCCGATGAAAAAGATCTTCTCGAAACTGACCATCGCGAACGCGCTTCTCAAGGTTTTGGTGGGTCGCAGCAATGACACGTACGTTGGCCTTAAGCGGCTGATGCCCGCCAACACGGTAGTAATGACCATCGGATAAGACACGAAGAAGTCGCGTCTGTAGATCGAGCGACATATCTCCAATTTCGTCCAGAAAAAGTGTTCCACCCTCAGCCTGCTCAAACCGTCCACGGCGCAGCGACTGCGCGCCTGTGAATGCCCCGCGCTCATGGCCAAAGAGCTCGGACTCAAGAAGATCGTGAGGAATAGCTGCTGTGTTTAATGCGACAAAAGACATCTGGGCACGGGGGCTGTGACGATGCAAGGCACCCGCAACCAGCTCTTTTCCAGTTCCGGATTCGCCCGTAATAAGCGTGGTCGCCGCAGACTGCGAAAGCCGACCGATGGCTCGAAAGACCTCTTGCATGGCGGGTGCATGACCGAGCATGTCGAGACTTGGGTTGCGAGAGCTTACTGCCGCAGTGCTTTCTTGCCCCTGCGACTCCAAGCAGGCCCGGCGAATAAGCGCGGTGGCCTCCTCGACATCAAAGGGCTTGGGAAGGTACTCAAAGGCACCTCCTTGAAAGGCCGATACCGCGCTGTCGAGATCGGAAAAGCCCGTCATGATAATGACCGGCAGTTCAGGAAGTCGCGCCTTGACCTGTTCAAGCAATGCGAGCCCGGACTCACCGGGCATACGAATATCGGAGACTAAAACCTGGGGCGTTTCCTCTTGAAGTGCGCGCATTACCTGCTGACTGGTCTCAAAAAGACGGCAAGGCAACTGGGCACGTTGAAGGGCCTTTTCAAGAACCCATCGAATGGAGGCATCGTCATCCACAATCCATACTGGCTTCATTAAAACGTCTCCTTGGAGAGGACCGGCTTGATGGGCTCACCGATAGGCAGAACAATAGTGAACTCGGTACCGATGTCATTGGCCTGGGGCAGAGCGGAGCCCTGAACTCCGCTTAGAGACGCAGGCTGTGACTCGGATCGGCAATCGATAACGCCTCCGTGCTGATGCACGATGGTCTGAGCAATAGTGAGACCCAGGCCGTGGCCCTTGGGATTGCCCGATACCAAGGGGTAGAAAATTTCATCGCGCAACGACTTGGGAATGCCTGGGCCGTTGTCACGAATGGACATTGAGAGTGCCAAGCCATAGCGCTGACGATGCAGTGTGACCTGACGCGTTGCACGCGTCTTCAACCATATGCTGCCCTGCCCGTCCATGGCCTGGGCCGCATTACGAACCACGTTCAGCACCAACTGAATGAGCTGCTCGAGATCACCGAGGATTTCAGGAAGACTTGTGTCGTAATCGCGAACAATGGTTAGGCCGGTGGGAAACTCCGAAAGCACCAGCCTGCGCACTCTTTCGAGTACTTCATGAATGTTCACAGCCTCTCGCGACACACTGCGACGAACGGGTGTGAGCATTTGGTCAACAAGCGACAAGAGTCGATCGGACTCTTTAACAATAACCTGGGTGTACTCACGCAAGGAACGTGTTGGAAGCTCGGTTTCAAGCAGCTGCGCAGCGCCACGTATGCCACCAAGAGGGTTCTTGATTTCATGGCCTAGATTACGAAGAAGTGACTGGTTGAGCTGCATCAGGGCCGCCTGACGCTCCTCGCGGTCAATGCGCTGGTAAGCGTCAATTTCTCGAAGCTCAACACTGGCCAATAAGCCGGGCTCTTCAAGAACGGAAACTGTTATGTCAAGCGCTGTAGCGGCACGACCTGCAAGGTTAAAGTTCAGCTGTTGACGCTTAACCGAGAAGAGACGCTGTTGACACTCTTGCAGAAGGCCCTCAATGGCCTGACCATCGCCAGCCAGTAGAGCTAAGGACTGACCCTCGAACTGCGCAGCCGATACGCCTAGAAGGTTCTCGGCTGCGCCATTCATGAAGGCGACTTTCCCAGAGCTATCAAGAAGCACGACAGCTGTGGCAAGCAGGTCGAAGGGGTTCGGGCGGCTGACGGGCTCTGTTCGCACACCCGTTCCCCTAGCCTGCATTACAGCGAGTAGTACATATCGAACTCAACAGGATGGGTCGTCATTCGGAACCGCGTGACCTCTTCCATTTTGAGGTTGATGAATGCATCAATCATGGAGTCAGAGAAGACGCCACCACGCGTAAGG
Source organism: Bordetella parapertussis (assembly GCA_945901825.1). Lineage (GTDB taxonomy): Bacteria > Pseudomonadota > Gammaproteobacteria > Burkholderiales > Burkholderiaceae_A > Hahnella. The sequence continues at coordinate 3,350 of CAMDMC010000014.1, read as the reverse complement.
AACCCGCGGTCTTTATCAAGCTCATCAAGCGCCTGATCCAAGGACGAACAAACCGTGGGAATAGCCTTGTCCTCTTCCGGTGGCAGATCGTAGAGGTTTTTACTTGCCGGCTCGCCCGGATGAATCTTGTTCATGACGCCGTCAAGACCCGCCATAAGCATGGCTGAGAAGGCCAGGTAGGGGTTGGCTGTGGGATCGGGGAAACGCACCTCGATTCGGCGGCCCTTGGGGTTACTAACATAAGGGATACGAATAGAGGCCGAACGGTTACGCGACGAGTAGGCCAGCTTTACCGGCGCCTCAAAACCAGGAACCAGCCGCTTGTAGCTGTTGGTACCCGGGTTCGTAATGGCATTCAGCGCGCGAGCATGCTTGATAATTCCACCGATGTAATAAAGCGCGAAATCGGAAAGGCCTGCATAGCCGTTCCCGGCAAACAGGTTTTGGCCGTCTTTCCAGACCGACTGATGACAATGCATACCCGAGCCGTTATCGCCAACGATGGGCTTGGGCATAAAGGTTGCGGTCTTGCCATAACTTGCCGCTACATTCATCACCACGTACTTAAGAATCTGGTTCCAGTCAGCCCTCTGGGTCAGCGTGCTGAACTTCGTTCCAATTTCGCACTGACCCGCTCCGGCAACCTCGTGGTGATGCACCTCAACCGGCACCCCCATCTGTTCAAGAATAAGGCACATCTCGGAGCGAATGTCTTGGAGTGAGTCAACAGGGGGCACAGGAAAGTAGCCTCCCTTGACGGTGGGACGATGACCGAGGTTTCCGCCTTCGTAATCGATACCGGTTGACCAGCTTGCTTCTTCGGTTTTGATCTTGACGCTTGAACCCGACATGTCGCATGTCCAGGTGACCCCGTCAAAAATAAAGAATTCGGGCTCCGGTCCAAAGAAGGCTGTGTCGCCAACACCAGAGGCTTTCAGGAAGGCTTCTGCGCGCTTTGAAAGAGAACGTGGATCGAGCTCGTAACCCTTACCATCAGACGGCTCGATGACGTCGCAGGTGATGTTCAGCGTGGCCTCTTCACGGAAGGGGTCGAGTACCGCTGTATCGGGGTCAGGCATCAACAGCATGTCTGAGGCCTCGATACCTTTCCAACCGGCAATGGAGGAGCCGTCAAAGGCGTGGCCCGACTCAAACTTGTCGTCGTCCACCATGGAGGCGGGAACAGACACATGCTGCTCTTTGCCGCGGGTATCGGTGAAACGAAAATCGACAAACTTTACTTCGTTGTCGGCAATCAACTTCATTACTTCTTTTGCACTCGCCATTGAATGTGGCTCCTTTTCTAAAAATTAGTAAAAATCCAATGCCTTTTACTTCAAAAATGCTTGAACAGCCCTTCTACTGCAGATTTCGTGCCGATCTATAAAGTCTATATTTATCAATAGATTAAAAATTAGATGATGCATGTATGCACTTTTTTAATGCATTTATGCACCAGTTTATAATACGCGCACCTTATTGGGGCAGAAAGAGAACGTGAAGATCGTTTAAAAAATCAAGCCCAAGCCGAGTGGGTGCCCAACGCCCTTGACTGCAGTCCAAAAGCCCCCGTGCCTGAGCCTTCGACATTGCGCGAGCAAGATGCTGCGGGGAGAGCCCCGTGACCCGCTCAAACAAATCGGCCTCGACCCCGTGAACAAGGCGCATGGTGTTCAACATAAACTCAAAACCCAGCCGGTCACGGGGAACAGGCTCCTGCCTGCGATGCGAGCCGTCTGCAACATCAACAGCCTTAAGGTAGTCACCAGGATGACGCGTACAGGTTTGGCGAATGACACCAAGGTCGGGAAGGCTGAGTTTGCTATGAGCCCCAGCGCCAATGCCAAGGTAATCACCAAAGCGCCAATAGTTGGTGTTGTGTCGGCAGGCCTGACCCTTCTGTGCGAAGGCTGAAACTTCGTAGCGATCAAGCTCGGAGGCTGCAAGACGCGAGAGCAACTGGTCATGCATGGCCTCAAGAACATCATCCACCGGAAGTACCGGCGGACGCGAGGCAAAGAGCGTGTTGGGCTCAAGCGTGAGCTGATAGAGCGAGAGATGCCCAAGACCAAAGGACAAGGCCGTTTCGAGGTCGTGCATGGCTATCTCAAGCGACTGCCCCGGAAGACCGTACATAAGGTCAATGTTGAGCCGGTCAAAGACCTTCGCAGCGGCCTGGGTTGCCTCAAGGCTGTCGGTCGCGTCATGCACCCGCCCAATGGCCTTAAGACTTGCTGCATCAAATGACTGGACTCCCAGAGAAAGGCGTGTCACCCCGGCCTGCCGATAACCCTGCCAGTCGGTTGCCTCTTGAGAAAATCGACCCGCGCCAGGATTTGCCTCCATGGTGATCTCGCAGTCGGCAGACAGAGGCAGAAGACTGCGCAAGGCTTTTAAAAGCATGTCTATGGCCTGGGGGCCAAAGATGTTCGGCGTGCCACCCCCGATAAAAACAGTCTGCACTGTGCGCCCCCAGACCTGCGGAAGACTTGCCTGAAGATCCCGCGTTAGGGCGTTGAGGTAAGCCTCCTGGGGAACCTCCCCCTTGATTTCGTGCGAATTAAAGTCGCAGTAAGGGCACTTACGAATGCACCAAGGAAGATGAACGTAGAGGCTTAGGCCTGAAAGGCCTCGCAAAAGGCTTGCGCTGCTAGCGCCCGATGACTGCATGTATTTTTTTCCTCTAGGCTAAGTTCAGCGGCCGTGCGTCCAAGCTTGGGGTCAAAGAAAATGGGGTCGTAGCCATGGCCATTATGGCCTCGTGGCTCAAGTAAAAGCTCGCCCCACCACTGGCCCTGACCAACAAGCGGAAGGGGGTCGTCGGCAGAACGCACGAAGACGAAAACAGCAACAAAACGAGCCGTTATTGGGCACGACCCATCGCCCCCCAAGGCATACCGGTGCTTTTGCAGCAGATGGATAAGGCAGAAAAGATTCGCCTCATCGCGGCTTATCTGCCCCTGCTGATAACGTTTATGAAAGCCAAGTGACCCCCCTACAGTGTGTTGATCATCGGGGCTGGGAATGCGTTTTCGTTGATCGAGCCAGTCGTCGTATAGGCGCGCCGAACGAACCCCCGCCCAGTCTCTAAGCTCATCAACAAGGAGGCCCGAGTCGTCTGCAAGAGCCGGGAGCCCCGTGCAGGCGCTTGCATGCCGAGCCTTGGCCAGGGCATTTTCAAGAAAGCTTTCGAAGGGCTCCTCGCAGGGTGTCACGCCAAAGTCGGACTGCGGCGCAAGCGAGAGGTTCAGGCCACTGAGCAGGCTATTGAGCTCCTGCAGCTTGCCCCGGTTTGAACTTGCCAAAACCACCTGCATCAGAGGCCCTGTTCTTTATTCAACCTACGCACG
>CAMDMC010000013.1 GCA_945901825.1 Bordetella parapertussis | reverse complement strand
TGGCCGCTGATTGGCGCCTTGGTGGGTAGCCTTGTAAGTCTTGGCGCGGGCTGGATTGCCCTACGCCAGGTTTTATCCACCCCTCCTATCTTGGCCTTTCGAAGACTGCAAGCCTAGGCGGTGAAATCCGCCGGTATTTCGCATAGCGAAATTGTCTTTTTGTATTATGAAAAGTTGTGTTGCGTAGCCGCAAGATCAGTTTCCAAATGCCGCCTTACGCTTTCATATTATGAAATATTATTCTAATATCATGATTTTAATAATAAAAAATAGCGCTCGCCAACTAAAAAAAATATAATGCAGGACAGCAGATGCTCCTATCATAGTGTCACAAACTTTTTACTTTTTTCTCTATTAAAGGAGTTGACCCATGAATGCACGCGAGCAGGCTGCCCAGCAGCTTCAAAAAGACTGGTCTGAGAACCCCCGCTGGAGAGGGATAAAGCGGGGCTACACGGCGGAGGACGTTATTCGTCTTCGTGGCTCATTACAGCCCGAGCACACGCTGGCCAAGCGTGGTGCTGAAAAGCTCTGGAACCTCGTCACCACCGAGCCCTTTGTGAACACCCTCGGCGCACTCACGGGTAACCAGGCGCTGCAGCAGGCTAAGGCCGGCCTGAAAGCTGTTTATTTGTCGGGCTGGCAGGTGGCTGGTGATGCCAACCTATCGGGCGAGATGTACCCCGACCAGTCGCTTTACCCCGCCAACTCGGTGCCCAGTGTTGTTCGCCGCATTAACAACACCTTTACCCGTGCCGACCAGATTCAATGGTCGGAGGGCAAAAATCCTGAAGACGAAGGCTACACCGACTACTTTCTTCCCATCGTTGCAGATGCAGAGGCGGGCTTTGGCGGCGTGCTCAACGCCTTTGAACTTATGAAGTCCATGATTGATGCAGGCGCTGCCGGCGTGCACTTTGAGGACCAGTTGGCCTCTGTGAAGAAGTGCGGTCACATGGGCGGTAAGGTTCTTGTTCCCACCCGCGAGGCCGTGGCCAAGCTTGTCGCTGCGCGTCTTGCGGCAGATGTCATGGGCGTACCAACCGTTTTACTTGCCCGCACCGATGCCGAGGCCGCTGATCTCGTTACGTCAGACGTCGATGACAATGACAGGCCCTTCCTAACCGGCGAGCGCACCGTTGAAGGCTTCTTCCGTTCACGCAATGGTCTTGATCAGTCCATTGCCCGTGGTCTTGCCTATGCGCCTTATGCCGACATGATCTGGTGTGAAACGGGAACCCCCGACCTTGCCTACGCACGCTCGTTTGCCGAGGCTATTCACAAGCAGTTCCCCGGCAAGATGCTTGCCTACAATTGCTCGCCTTCATTTAACTGGAAGAAGAACCTGGATGACGCAACCATTGCCAAGTTCCAGCGTGAGCTTGGGGCTATGGGCTATAAGTTCCAGTTCATTACCTTAGCTGGCTTCCATGCCCTGAACTATTCCATGTTCAATCTGGCACACGGCTATGCGCGTAGCAACATGACTGCCTTTGTGGAGTTGCAGCAGGCTGAATTCGCCGCGGCCGAGCGTGGCTTCACCGCTGTTAAGCATCAGCGTGAGGTTGGCACGGGTTACTTCGATGCGGTTACGACGACGATCGAGCGCGAGGCTTCGACGGCAGCCCTGAAGGGCTCGACCGAGGACGAGCAGTTTTTTGATACACGGTCTGAGATAAAGAAGGTTGCCTAACAGGTTTAAACGTTTGTAAAGGTTGTGGGGGCTGGAGGGAGACTTTGAAATGGGGGGCCAAGACCCCCCTTTTTTTTGCCTGGTCGAAAGGTGTCTGGCTTAGTTTTTTAAATAACCAGGGCAGAGCTTCCTCGCACAGAGCCTGTAGACCAAAGGGGGGGTTTACAACAAGCAGGTGGCTGCCCGTAAGGCCAAGACCATCCAAGGCTGCCGGCTGGACACAAAGATCAATGCGTAGCTTTTCGCCCGCAAGGGATTGGAGTCGTTTGAGCAGTCGCTCAACGTCATAACGCGCCACCATGGGAACCCAGACTACAAAGCAAGTATTTGACATACGCTGCAGGCCCTCGCGCACCATCACAAAGGTTCGCTCATAGTCGCGTTTGTCTTCGTAGGGCGGGTCCACCAAAAACATAGCGCGTTTCGAAACGGTTGGTAACAGTGACAGCACCGACTGAAAACCATCTGTGCGAAAGGACTTGACCCGGCGGCCGTAGTCCGAGAGATTGGTCTCGAGAAGGGGATAGTCCGAGGAGTGAATCTCGTAGGCGTAAAGCAGATCGTGCGACCGCAGGGCGCGAGCCAGCATGACGGGTGAGCCCGGTAGCCATTCAAGCGACCGTCCTTGGTTAAAACCGATGACAGACTGTAGATAGTCCTGAACCAGCGCGGGCATCTGGGCTGTGCGATGAGGCCAGAGCTTCGCAAGCCCATTGGGGAATTCCCCGCGTCCGCGCATAAGGGCCTCTCCGATACGATAGAGCCCCGAGCCCGCATGCGAGTCGGCAACCATGATCGCAGCCTCTTTTTGCTGCATAAGTTTCAGGCAGCTAAGTGCAACAGCATGTTTAATAACATCGGCATGATTGCCGGCGTGAAAGGCATGGCGATAGGCGAACATGGGCTAGTATTCCACGGGAATGGGGTCGAGGCTGCGCCAAAGAAACCAGCTCGCAACTGTACGGTAGGGCCGCCAGGTGTCGGCAATGCCTTTTGCCTGGCTGCGATCTTTCTTGTACAGGCGCTCAATGGCCTTAAGCAGCCCGAGGTCGGCAGCGGCAAAGACATCGGGGCGTCGCAGGCAAAACATTAAAAACATTTCGGCTGTCCAGGGGCCTATGCCAGGCCTCGCCACCAGGCATGCAACGACTTCGTCATCGGTTAGACTCGAAAAAGAGTCTTCAAGGCCTTTGGTTTGTGCGAACCATTGGCTAAGGTCAAGCAGGTAGCCTGCCTTACGGGCCGAGAGCCCAACCTCGCGAATAGGTTCACCCAAAGCAAGGGCTGCCTGGGGTGTGACAGGCTTACCAAGACGTGCCTCAAGCCGCTCCCAGATTGCGTTTGCAGCAGTAACAGAAATCTGCTGCCCCACGATGGATCGCATAAGCGTCTCGTAAGGTGCGCCCCGACTGCGCAAGAAGGAACCCGGGTATGCTTGGATGAGATCGCGCATGACGGGGTCTTGGCTGCTCAAATGGGCGAGGGCAGCATCCCAGTAATCGGGCGCTGACTGATCGAGGGTGGTGCGGGGACCTGCCTTTGCTTTGGGCATTCTTGCCTTTTCTTGGTGCGTCGCTTTACTTTTCTGGGCCAAGTATCGCAGAAGCCCTTTTACCTAGGGCTTGGCACATGGCTTGCTGAGACCACACAGAAGGTGGAAAAAGAATGTCCGACCCGCGAACCCCTGTTTTTGTTGACGAACTGCTTGCATGCATGCCAGGTGGAGCCGCGGGTCTTGGTTCAGCAACAGCCTACCCGCACAGTAAGGTTTTCTGGCAATGGCTCACCGAGCAACCGAAGTCCGTGCTCGAAAAGGCCCAGCAAGATGCCGATCTGCTTTTTCGTCGCGTGGGCATTACGTTTAATGTTTATGGTGATGAGGCAGGGGCAGAGCGGCTCCTTCCCTTTGATCTCATTCCTAGAATTCTTCCTAACGCGGAGTGGAAAAAGCTTGAGCGCGGGCTTGTGCAGAGGGTTCAGGCCTTGAACGCCTTTTTGCAAGACATCTACTCCGAGCAGCGCATTCTCGATGAGAAGAAGATTCCCAAGGAACTTATTCTTGGCAATGAGCAGTATCGCAAACAGATGCAGGGCGTAAGCCTTCCGCGATCCCTTTGGGCCCATATTGCAGGTGTTGACCTGGTGCGGGCCGGCGAGGGCGACTTCTTCGTGCTTGAGGACAACCTGCGCGTTCCCTCAGGTGTCTCCTACATGATCGAAAACCGTAAGGTCATGATGCGGCTTTTCCCGGAGCTTTTTTCTTTAAATAAGGTTGCTCCGGTTGAGCACTACCCCGACCTCCTGCTCAAGACACTGCGCTCTGTTTCCCCGGAGGGTGTTGACAACCCCACGGTGGTGGTCCTTACACCCGGCATTTTTAACAGCGCGTATTTCGAGCATTCCTACCTGGCCCAACAGATGGGCGTTGAGCTTGTCGAGGGCCAAGATCTTTTTGTGAAGGGTGATCGGCTTTACTCCAAGACCACCTCTGGGCCGCGGCGGGTCGATGTTATCTACCGCCGTGTGGACGATGACTATCTTGACTCGCGCTGTTTTCGTACCGACTCCACGCTGGGTGTTCCTGGGCTTGTCGAGCTTGTGCAACAGGGGGGTGTCACTGTCTGCAATGCCGTTGGTACTGGTATTGCAGACGATAAGGCGGTCTACCCGTTTGTCCCCGATATGATTCGCTTTTACCTTGGGGAGGAGCCGCTCTTGCAGAACGTGCCAACCTACCTTTGTCGCAGAAAAAAAGAGCTTGAGTTTGTTCTGGCCAATCTTGAAAGCCTTGTTATTAAAGAGGCGCAGGGCTCGGGTGGGTATGGCATGCTCATTGGCCCGAAGGCCTCCAAGGCTCAGCTTGAAGACTTCCGTGCAAGACTCAAGGCCCATCCCAGCCGCTACATAGCCCAGCCCACACTTGCCCTTTCAACCTGCCCAACCCTTGTGAATGAAGGCATTGCACCGCGCCATGTTGATCTGCGTCCCTTCGTACTCTCGGGCAAAACGGTATCGATGGTGGCAGGGGGTCTTACCCGGGTTGCCTTAAAGCGCGGCTCGCTGGTGGTGAATTCCTCGCAAGGCGGGGGCACAAAAGACACCTGGGTATTGCATCGTGCTTAGCCGGCTTGCTGACCATGTGTTTTGGATGTCGCGCTACATTGAACGCGCGGAGAACACTGCGCGCATGCTCGATGTTCAGTTGCAGGCAGCGATGCTGCCCAGTGAAGCCAGTTCCATTGACGCTCAGTGGAAGACGCTGCTTGACCTGAACGAGCTTCAGGAAGCCTATGACAAGCGCTATGCCAAGCTCTCTGCCGATAAGGTCTTGCGCTTCATGCTTGTCGACAGCTCTAACCCTTCGAGCATCATTAACTGCCTTGAACGCGCCCGCGAGAATGCACGTGCGGTTCGCGGGGTGCTTACCACGGACATCTGGGAGGTGGTGAACAACATATGGCTAGAGGCCCGAAGCATGGTGAAGGATGGCAGTTTTGTGAAGGAACCCGCGCGCGTCTTCGAATGGGTGAAGCTTCAGTCGCATCTGTTTCGTGGTGTCACGATTGGAACCTTACTAAAAGACGAAGCCTTTTATTTCGTGCGCACGGGCACGTTCTTAGAGCGCGCCGACAACACCGCCCGAATTCTTGATGTGAAGTATCTGATGGTGCAGGACGACTTTGAAGAGCGTGCGGACTTTTATTTTTGGTCATCCCTTCTTCGGTCGGTGTCCGCCTATGAAATTTATCGAAAGGTCTACCGCGACAGCTTCACGCCCGTGCGTATTGCTGAACTTCTTATTCAACGTGGTGACATGCCGCGCTCGCTTCGAGCCTGCCTGGATGAACTTCTGATGAATCTTAGCCATGTCAGTAGCCCGGGCCGACAGAAGGCTCTTAAACAGGCCGGTCGTATACGTTCAAACCTTGAGTACCTCAGCATCGATGAAACCTTTCAAGACCAGATGCACGGATTCTTAAAGCAGTTCGTAACCCAGGTGAATGAACTTGGTGTCATTATTAGTCATGAGTTTCTTGTTCCACTTGAAGCATCCTCAGGCACTACCGATTAGAATGCTCGCATGACCTACTGTGTATCCGCTGTTTTAGACCAAGGCCTTGTGTTTTTGTCCGACTCGCGCACCAATGCCGGGATGGACCAAATTTCCACCTATCGCAAAATGACGGTCTTTGAGAGGGCGGGCGATCGGGTGGTCGTGCTGCTTACCTCTGGGAATTTATCCATCTCCCAGAATGTTATCGAGATCCTTAGCCATGGTCCCTTGTCCGACAGGATGTGGTCGGCTTCCAGCATGGCCGATATCTCGGTGGTGGTGGGAGAGGCTCTGCGCCAACTTCATCAGCGCGATCAGATGGCCCTAAACGGCTTCGGCCTTGAGTTTAATTGCAGCTTTCTTGTGGGAGGCCAGATTCGTGGTGAGCGTTGCCGCCTCTTTAACGTCTACACGGCAGGTAATTTTATTGAGACTTCACCTGAGAGCCATTATTTTCAGCTAGGCGAGTCGAAGTACGGCAAGCCCGTGCTCGACCGTGTTCTTAAACCCGAGACCTCGCTTGATGACGCCACGAAATGCCTGCTTATATCAATGGACTCCACGCTGAAGTCCAATCTGTCGGTGGGCCTTCCGCTTGATCTTTTGGTGTATGAAACAGACGCTCTTGCCGTTTCAAGGGTCGCGAAAATCAACGAGGGCAACGCCTATTTTGAAGGCATTCGTTCGCGCTGGGGCAAACTGCTGCAAGATGCATTCCACGACCTTCCCGACCCCGACTGGCAGAGCATCGCCAGTGACAAATCCAAAAGTGTCTTCTTTGCCTCCATGTTTCACCAGGAGCAGCAGTAGTTTTATCGCTTTTCCCGCTTTCACCGCCCTCATTGTGTAGACGACATCATGCTTATTCTCTTATCGCCTGCAAAAACACTCGATTTTGAAACCCCCCTGCCCACGCAGGCCCAGGAACTCGAGGTAACGAAGCCCGCTCTCATGAGTCAGGCTGCAGAGCTCGTTAAGATTCTTCAGCCCATGCCTGCGGCGGAGCTTGAAAAGCTCATGGGTGTAAGTCCCAAGCTTGCCAGTCTTAATGCTGAACGGTTCTCGCAGTGGTCGGCACGCCCGAAATCAAGCGCTGTTCGGCCCGCAGTTTTTGCCTTCAATGGGGACGTTTACGAAGGCCTTCAGGCCTCAAGCCTTACCAAGGCCCAGCTTGAAGACGCGCAGAGCCGGCTTCGTATGCTCTCGGGGCTTTATGGTGTCTTGCGGCCCATGGACGTCTTTCAGGCCTATCGGCTCGAAATGAGCACCTCGCTTAAGGGCCATGCAGGGGGTAGGGCCTTCTCCAGCCTCTACGACTACTGGGGCCTCCAGCTGGTTGAGGCGCTTGGTCAAGAGCTTGCCGGGCTAGGTCCCAACCCATACGTGCTCAACCTTGCCTCGGACGAATACTTTAAGGCTGCGCAGGGTCTTCATAAGCATCAGGTTAACGGCAAGGCGGTGCAGGTGATTAGCCCCGTCTTTCAAGATGAGAAGGCGGGCAAGTTCAAAGTTATAAGCTTTTACGCCAAGCGAGCAAGAGGGCTTATGGCGCGTTTCGTTCTGCAAAAGCGTGCGCGTAAGCCCGAGCAACTGCAAGCCTTCAACCTTGAGGGCTACCGGTTCGATGCCCAGTCCTCCAAGCCCCTGCAGCCTGTGTTTCGTCGTACCGAGGCCGATACGAACGGCCTGGGTTAAACAGGCGGAATAATTTGTGGCTCGGGTTCGAGCCACAGACCGAAGCGGGCCATGACGGCCTCTTGGATTTCATGGGCGAGGCCCAGAACATCACGGGCTGTTGCCGCACCCAGGTTGGTTAAAACAAGTGCATGGTCTGCAGACACAGCTGCCTCGCCCCGCTGAACACCTTTCATCCCAGCAGACTCAATAAGCCAGCCCGCACTCAGCTTGGTCTGATTGTTCTGATTGAAAACGGGTAGCCCTGGGTTCTGCGAGGCCAATGCCTTCGCAAACTCCTCGCTGACCACAGGGTTCTTGAAAAAGCTGCCAACATTACCAACCTCGTTGGGGTCGGGAAGTTTTTCTTTGCGCAGCGAGATGACCGCATGGGCCACCTGCATGGGCAGTGGGGGCTCGGTAACGCCCAGCTCAGCAAGCCTTTCAGTGATCCCTTTGTAGCTCAAAGTGGGATGGGTTTTTGTGGCGGGTGCGAGGGCGAAGTCAACCGCTGTAATAAAAAAACGAGGCCTATTCCACGGCCCTTGAAAGCTAATCTCTTTAAAAAGGCTGTGGCGGTAGCCAAACTGACAGCTTTCGGTAGGAAAGACAACATGGTCGTGGCGCTCGAAGTCCCAGGCATGAACGGCCTCAATACGTTCACCCACTTCCACGCCGTAGGCACCAATGTTCTGAATGGGTGCAGCGCCCACCGTTCCTGGAATGAGCGCGAGGTTTTCAAGGCCACCCAGCCCATGGGCAAGGGTCCACATGACAAAGTCGTGCCAGTTCTCGCCACTTGCACAGCGCAGTCGGCTAAGCCCCTCGCGTGCGGGGAGCCGAACAATACCCTTGAGGCTTGATTGAACGCAGACCAAGGCAAGGGGCGCGTCTTGGCTTGACTGCAGAACCAGATTGCTTCCCCCGCCAAGAATAAAGCGATCTTTGTTGGCGACGGCCTGGCTGATGGCGGGCAGTTGTGTGGAACCCGTGACCCTTACAAGCTCATCGGTCCAGGCGGCAAGCCCGAGTGTATTGAGCGATTGAAGGGGTATGGGCATGGCGGTGGTCGTAGCGCTCTCGGGCGCGTATTCGTCTAGCTTAGACGCACGTAGATGGGTGCAAATGGCACTGCCTGTGTAATGTCGATGAGCCCCTCTTTGGCAAGTTCAAGCAGGGCAAGAAAGTGAATAACAATGACGGCAATGCCTTTGCCCGGCGCAATAGGTTCTGAGAAAAGCTCGCGAAATTCTATGAAGCGTTGATTTTTCAAGGCCTTTAAAATACGTGCCATGTGCTCGCGCACCGAGAGCGCCTCACGACTAATCTGATGATGTGCAACCAGCCTCGCACGCCGTACAAGGTCACGCCAGGCTGCCTGAAGGTCGACTGGGTCAATGTTCGGGAGCCTTGGCATACTCTGCTCAAGATAAACCTGGGCCGCCACGACATCGCGGCCAAGCTGCGGAATAGCATCAATTTTATGGGCAGCAAGCTTAATCTTTTCGTATTCAAGAAGGCGGCGAACAAGCTCAGCTCTTGGATCGGCAACGTCCTCCTCGCCATCTCTGGGCCTTACGGGAAGAAGCAAGCGTGACTTAATTTCAATAAGCATGGCCGCCATAAGAAGGTATTCGGCCGCAAGCTCAAGGTTGGTCAAGCGCACCTCATCGATGTAGCGAAGGTACTGCTGTGTCACCTCCACCATGGGAATATCCAGAATGTTGAAGTTCTGGCGACGAATGAGGTAGAGCAGAAGGTCGAGCGGCCCTTCGAAGGCCTCGAGAATAATCTCGAGGGCGTCGGGCGGAATGTAAAGATCTTTGGGAAGGTCTAGAAACGGCTGGCCATAAAGCCTCGCAATGGCATCGGCTGGAATAAGCCCTTCTGCCCCTACCTCACTGAGGCTGGTAGACATAAGCCTTTTGTGCGACTTTGGCCTTCTGGCCCCGCTGCATCTCGTCAAGCTTGACCGCCGGGCGGTCCCAAAGCCGCAGCCGGCCCTGCACCTGGCGTGCTTCAAGCTGAGGGTCCTGCGCTTTTAGCTCTGTAAGAAACGTGGTGATGTCCGACTCGTAATGGGGGCGACTAAGACGCATGGGGCAGCCTGTTAGGTAACTCAGCCTTGTATGTTCGCATGAATTAAGGAATCAATCTGACTGCGGTCGACCCGGCTAAACAAATGACCAAACGGCTCAACCTGGGTGACGGGGGGGCGGTCGATCTCGCTCCAAAGCCAGGCCTGATCGCCTTGTGCCCGTTGGAGGCCAAAGACGTCCTCGCGCGCGCGCTGGCAGACCACTGGAAGAATAGGCTGCAATAAAACGCAGAGCCGGGCAAAGCAGCGCAGGCTGGTTGAGCAGACACGGTGTAGCTTGGGCAGGTCGCTGGCCTCACTTGACTTGGCAAGCTCCCACGGCTTGAACTGATCAATGTAGGTGTTCACGGCGTCCATAAGCTGACTGATCTCCCGGGTTGCCCTGGCCGTGTCTCGGGTCTCGTAGGCCTCGGCGATGGCAGGCGCGCGCGCAATAAACAGAGCCTCAAGCGCCTGGTGGTCGTCTATGGCCAAGGCACCCGCTTGCAAGGCCTCGGGCCTTGCATCATTAAGCAGCCGCCCCTCAAAAACCTTGCGTACAAAACCCGCCGTTCGGCTTGCGATGTTCGCAAACTTACCCACTAGGTCGCTGTTCACCCGGGCAATAAAGTCGTTGAAGTTGAGGTCAAGGTCCTCAAGGCTTCCATTAAGCTTGCAGGCGAAGTAGTACCTTAGCCATTCGGGGTTCAGCCCTTCTTTTAGGTAGCTCTCAGCCGTAATAAAGGTGCCGCGCGATTTGCTCATTTTCGCGCCATCGACAGTAAGAAACCCGTGGGCATAGACCCGCGAAGGCGGCCGAAAGCCACCAAACTGCAACATGGCGGGCCAGAAGAGGGTGTGAAAATAAAGAATGTCTTTGCCGATGAAGTGGACTTGTTCGGTTGTTGAGTCTGGGGCTGTAAAGGCGTTGAAGTCTCGCCCATTCTTGGCGCACCAGTTCTTTAGCCCTGCGTAATAGCCAATCGGTGCATCAAGCCAGACGTAGAAATACTTTCCTGGCGCCCCCGGAATCTCAAAGCCAAAATAGGGGGCATCGCGTGAGATATCCCAGTCGCCAAGCTCGGATTCCTCAGGGTTGTCGCCCGAGCCGAGCCATTCCCGTAACTTGTTCGCAGCCTCGGGCTGCAGTCGATTGTCTTGCAATGCCCACTGTCTTAAAAACTGAACGCATCGGGGGTCGGACAATTTAAAGAAATGGTGCTCGCTCTGTCGGGTCTCGGGCTTTGCCCCCGACACAGCAGAGACAGGGTTTTTAAGGTCCGTGGGGGAATAAGTGGCCCCGCAGGCCTCGCAGGAGTCGCCGTACTGATCAGACGCTCCGCATCGCGGGCAGTCCCCTTTAATAAAGCGGTCGGGAAGAAACATGCTCTTTACCGGGTCGTACATCTGGTCAATCTGTCGAATTTCAATGAGGCCTTGGGCATGCAAGGCCTTGTAAATGCCTTCGGCAAGCTCTCGGTTCTCTTCGGAATGCGTGGTGTAGTAGTGGTCAAACTTCACCCCAAACCCCGAGAAGTCACGAAAATGCTCGGTCCAGACCCTGTCAATCAGGGCCTCGGGTGAGATTCCTTCTTTTTCTGCTCTCAACATTACGGGCGTGCCATGGGTGTCGTCTGCGCAGATGTAGACAAGCTCGTTGCCCAACATGCGTTGGAACCGTGCCCAGATATCGGTCTGAATGTATTCCACCAGGTGGCCCAAATGAATGGCGCCGTTGGCGTAGGGAAGGGCGGAGGTTAGGAAAATGGAGCGCTTGGTCATAAGGCCGTAAGTGTAGACGCAGATCGGTGATAATGCCGGCATGACAATTAAGAGCGATCACTGGATTCGTCGCATGGCCCGGGACCACGGCATGATTGAACCCTTCGAGCCCGACCAGGTGCGCGAGGGCCCCCGCGGCCGAATGATTTCGTATGGCACATCAAGCTATGGCTACGACGTGCGCTGTGCCGACGAATTTAAGATTTTCACCAACATCAACAGCACCATTGTCGACCCGAAGAACTTTGATGTCCGCTCCTTTGTTGATTTAAAGGCCGACGAATGCATCATTCCACCGAACTCTTTTGCGCTTGCCCGCACGGTGGAGTACTTCCGTATTCCCCGCTCCACCCTGGTGGTCTGCCTTGGCAAGTCCACCTATGCTCGGGTGGGCATTGTGGTGAATGTCACTCCGCTTGAGCCCGAATGGGAAGGCCACGTGACCCTTGAGTTCTCGAACACCACGCCCCTTCCTGCGAAAATTTATGCAGGTGAGGGTTGCGCACAGATGCTTTTCTTTGAAAGCGACGAGGTCTGCGCCACGTCTTATGCGGATCGGGCCGGCAAGTACCAAGGGCAGACAGGCGTAACCCTACCCAAGGCTTGAATTTTCTGTTTGAGCCCCCACCTTCTAAGGTAATCGCGGTCATAGGGCCGCCTACAATTTAGAAGGACGAATCATGCGACTTGAAAAACTGACTACGGCTTTCCAGCAGGCTGTGGCCGATGCCCAGAGCCTAGCCATTGGCCAGGACAACACGGCCATCGAGCCCATGCATCTTCTGCTTGCCTTGCTTGAGCAGCCCGAGGGTTCGACTCGATCACTGTTGGCCCGCGCAGGCGGCAATGTGCAAAAACTGACGCAACAGGCTCGGCAGGGGCTTGAGCGTCTGCCAAAGCTCTCGCAGCCCAGCGGGCAGCTCACCATTAGCTCCGACCTTAGTCGGTTGCTAAACCTTACCGACCGCGAATCACAAAAGCGGGGCGACCAGTTCATTGCCAGCGAGCTCTTTTTGTTGGTCTTGGTTGATGACAAGATCGAGGCGGGCAAGCTGCTGCGCGAGGGTGGTGTTACCCGTTCGAACCTTGAACTTGCCATACTGGCCGTTCGCGGCGGCGGCACGGTGGATGCGCCCGACTCGGAAGAAAAGCGCGAGGCACTGAAAAAATACACCATTGACTTAACCGAGCGGGCCACTTTGGGCAAGCTTGACCCTGTGATTGGTCGTGACGATGAAATTCGGCGTTGCATTCAAATTCTGCAAAGGCGTACGAAGAATAACCCGGTACTTATTGGTGAGCCTGGCGTCGGCAAAACGGCCATTGTCGAGGGCTTGGCTCAGCGCATCGTCAATGGCGAGGTGCCAGAAGGCTTAAAGGGCAAGAAGGTGCTTAGCCTCGATATGGCAGCGTTATTAGCCGGCGCCAAATTTCGCGGCGAGTTTGAAGAGCGGCTGAAGGCTGTGCTTAAAGACGTGGCCGCCATGTCCGAACAAGGCAGCCACCCCATTGTGTTCATCGACGAGATTCACACCATGGTTGGCGCTGGCAAGGCCGAGGGTGCCATGGACGCAGGCAATATGCTTAAGCCCGCCTTGTCGCGTGGCGAACTGCATTGCATCGGCGCCACAACGCTTGATGAATACCGCAAGTACATCGAGAAGGACGCAGCACTTGAGCGACGTTTCCAGAAGGTGGTCGTGGGTGAACCCTCGGTTGAGGCCACCATCGCCATACTTCGTGGCCTCCAAGAACGTTACGAACTGCACCATGGGGTTGAAATAACCGACCCCGCCATTGTTGCGGCTGCCGAGCTCTCCAATCGCTACATTACCGACCGTTTTCTACCCGATAAGGCCATTGATCTTATTGATGAGGCTGCAAGCCGCATCAAGATGGAGATCGACTCCAAACCCGAGTCCATGGACAAGCTCGACCGCCGGCTTATCCAGCTCAAGATTGAACGTGAGGCCGTCCGCAAAGAAAAAGACGATGCCTCGAAGAAGCGCTTTGATCTTATCGAGGAGGAGATTCTCAAGCTTGAGCGCGAGGCAGCCGACCTTGAAGAGATTTGGCGGGCCGAGAAAATGGCAGTGCAGGGCACGCAGTTCATCAAAGAAGACATCGAGCGTGCGAAGCTTGAGATTGAGCAGCACACCCGCAAGGGCGACTGGCAAAAAGTCTCCGAGCTTCAGTACGGCAGGCTGCCTGAACTTGAGGCAAAGCTAAAGACTGCCGATGACATTGCGAACAACGGCGGGCGTAACGCCCCTGGTACGCAGCGCCCCAAACTGCTGCGAACCCAGGTGGGTGCCGAGGAGATTGCCGAGGTCGTCTCGCGGTCCACGGGCATTCCAGTTAGTCGGATGATGCAGGGGGAGCGCGAGAAGCTCTTGGACATGGAGGCAACCTTGCACAATCGGCTCGTGGGGCAGGATGAGGCGGTAACCTTGGTTGCCGATGCTATTCGTCGATCGCGCGCAGGGCTTTCCGACCCCAACCGGCCTTACGGCTCTTTTTTATTTCTTGGCCCCACAGGGGTTGGTAAGACTGAGCTCTGCAAGGCCTTGGCCCAGTTTCTATTCGATGCCGAAGACCACCTGGTGCGCATCGACATGAGCGAGTTTATGGAAAAGCACTCGGTCTCACGGCTTATTGGTGCGCCTCCAGGCTATGTGGGCTATGACCAAGGCGGTACCTTAACCGAGGCAGTGCGGCGTAAGCCCTACAGCGTGATCTTGCTTGATGAGGTTGAGAAGGCGCACCCCGATGTCTTCAATGTACTGCTGCAGGTGCTTGATGATGGCAGACTTACCGATGGTCAGGGCCGCACGGTGGACTTTCGAAATACCGTGGTGGTCATGACTTCGAATTTAGGTTCTCACGAAATTCAACGTATGGCAGGCCAGCCACTTGCCGACATTAAATTTTCTGTTATGGAGGAAGTGAAGAATCATTTCCGGCCTGAGTTTATTAATCGCATTGATGAAATTGTGGTCTTTCATGCCTTGGGCCAGGACCATGTTCGACGCATCGCGGGCATTCAGCTGCAGCGTCTCGCCGCCCGTCTTGCGGAGCGCGATATGCAGCTCGAAGTGTCTGAGGAAGCCCTTGACGAGATTGCCAAGGTGGGCTTTGATCCTCTTTTTGGTGCACGACCCTTGAAGCGTGCTATTCAGTCGCGTATTGAGAACCCTGTGGCTAAGCTCATTCTGCAGGGCCGTTTTGGGCCCAACGATGTTGTTCCTGTTGATCTGAAAGAAGGGGTGTTGTCCTTTGAGCGCATCGTCCACTAAGGCGCAGTTGCGCAGCCAGTGGCTCGCACCCGTGCCAGCCGACCAGCGTCGTTTTGTCTCCATCTGGCGCCGCTTTGTCGGCATGGGCTACGAGGTCTTCCTGCTGGTGGGCCCGGTGCTTGTGGTTGCCTTTCTCTACACCGTCCTTACCGGAAGTCCACCGTCTGAAACACTTCCCGAGGCTGCCGCAACCTCAAGTGGTCCAGGCTTAGCTAGCACGGCGGCTGAGGCCGGTACGCCACAGGGCGCCTCCACCGCACAGCTGGGCCATGACGTGCAGGGCGTGCACGAACTTCTGCGCCGAATCGGTCTTCAGCTCTGCGTTTATGGGGCCATTGCCGCCTATTTCGTCTGGGGCTGGAGCCTTGGAAGGGTCACGCTTCCCATGCAGACCCTGCAGATTAAGCTCGTTGATCGCGAATCCGGAGGTCCGGTAAGCCGCGTTCAGGCGTTTAAACGATTCGGCTGGGCAACCCTTAGCCTGGTGACGGGTCTCTGGCTACTCGTTCCACTTTTTAGGCGCGACCGTCAGACCCTGCACGACCTTATGGCGGGCACCCAATTAATTCATCGTACATAGAAAACCTTTAAGTCCGCAGCCCCGTTTGGCGTAACTGATTTGACCGAATAATTGCAGCCACCTATTATCTAGGGCTTGCCAAAAACCATTGGTGAGCGACTGATAAAGGAATACCGTTGGTGGTTGTCCCAAAAAGACTCCCCGCCCGCGATCCATCAGCTCAAAGGCCCCGTACCAAGGTCTGTGTCGCCGAGTCTGCTCGGTGGCGCCGGCGGGCAGGGAACTCTGGAACTGTTTAGGACCGAAACACATGGAATTAACTGGCGCTGAAATCCTGGTGCGTTGCCTCCAGGAAGAAAAAGTAGTGCACCTCTTTGGCTACCCTGGCGGGGCTGTGCTCTACATCTACGACGAAATCTTCAAACAAAAAACCATTCAGCACATCCTCGTGCGTCATGAGCAGGCTGCAGTGCATGCAGCCGATGCCTATGCTCGCTCGAGCGAAAAGGTTGGGGTCTGCCTTGTGACCAGCGGGCCTGGGGTAACCAATGCCGTTACAGGTATCGCTACGGCCTATATGGACTCCATTCCGATGGTTATTATTAGTGGCCAGGTACCAACCCACGCCATTGGCCTTGACGCCTTTCAAGAGTGCGACACGGTTGGCATTACCCGGCCCTGCGTCAAACACAACTTCCTGGTCAAAGACGTTAAAGACCTGGCGGTCACCATGAAGAAGGCCTTCCACCTCGCCAGTACAGGCAGGCCAGGCCCCGTGCTCGTTGACGTCCCCAAAGACATCACCATTGCTAAATGCAAGTACGAATACCCGCAGACCATTTCCATGCGCTCCTATAACCCTGTGGTGAAAGGGCATTCGGGGCAGATTCGTAAGGCTGCACAAATGATGCTCTCGGCCGAGCGCCCCATGATCTACACCGGGGGCGGGGTCATTCTTGCCAATGCCTCCAAAGAACTCAATGAACTGGTTGATCTGCTGGGCTATCCCTGCACCAACACGCTCATGGGCCTTGGTGCTTACAAGGCCACAGACAAGAAGTTTCTTGGAATGCCCGGGATGCATGGAACCTACGAGTGCAATATGTCCATGCAGAACTGCGATGTTCTTATTGCTATTGGCGCGCGCTTTGACGATCGCGTTATTGGCAATCCTAAACATTTTGCACAGAACCCACGCAAGATTATTCACATCGACATCGACCCCTCGTCCATTTCCAAGCGGGTCAAGGTGGACGTTCCAATCGTGGGTGACGTGAAAGAGGTCATAACGGAGCTTCTGTCTATTCTGAAAGAGTCAATCAAAGCCGGTGAAAAACCCGCCTCCCAGGGCCTTTCAAACTGGTGGTCGCAAATTGAGCAGTGGCGTACGAAAGACTGCCTGGCTTACAAGACCAGCGATACCTTTATTAAGCCGCAGTCAGTGGTCGAGGCAGTTTGGCGTCATACCAAGGGCGATGCCTTTGTCACCTCCGATGTCGGTCAGCACCAAATGTGGGCGGCGCAGTATTACAAGTTTGATAAACCGCGACGCTGGATTAACTCTGGTGGGCTGGGCACCATGGGTGTGGGATTACCCTATGCCATGGGCGTGAAGTTCGCAAACCCCGAAGCGGAGGCTGTCTGCATAACAGGGGAGGCCTCGATTCAAATGTGCATCCAAGAGCTCTCCACCTGCCATCAATACCGCCTGCCTATCAAGATCGTGAACCTCAATAACCGCTACCTGGGCATGGTTCGGCAGTGGCAAGAAATTGAATATGGCAGCCGCTACTCCGAGAGCTACATGGACTCTTTGCCCGATTTTGTGAAGCTGGCCGAGTCTTATGGCCATGTGGGTATGCGCATTGACAACCCGGCCGATGTCGAAGGTGCTGTGCGCGAGGCTTTTGCGCTGAAAGATCGGCTTGTCTTTATGGACTTCATCACCGACCAAACAGAGAATGTCTGGCCCATGGTGCAGTCGGGCAAAGGCCTTACTGAAATGCTTTTAGGTGCCGAAGAGCTCTAAGCCAGATAAGGACAAGAACAATGAAACATATTATTTCTGTGCTGCTCGAAAACGAGCCAGGGGCCTTGTCGCGCGTAGTTGGGCTCTTTTCGGCCCGCGGTTACAACATTGAGTCTTTAACCGTTGCCCCCACCGAAGATCCCTCGCTCTCGCGTATGACGATCGTCACTCGGGGGTCGGACGATGTTATTGAGCAAATCACCAAACACCTTAACCGACTTGTCGAAGTGGTGAAGCTTATGGACCTTGCCGAGCAGCCTCATATTGAGCGTGAGCTTATGCTGGTCAAGGTTCGCGCCGTGGGCCGTGAGCGCGAGGAGATGAAGCGTATGGCCGATATTTTTCGCGGCCGCATCATTGATGTCACCGATAAAAGCTACACCATTGAGCTCACTGGTGACAGCTCCAAACTCGATGGTTTTCTTGAGGCCCTTGAGTCCGATTGCATCTTGGAAACTGTACGAACAGGGGCCTCGGGCATTGCCCGTGGCGACCGGGTTCTGCGGGTTTAATTGTTTTAAGTACTTCACCACAGCGAAAGGCGTCTCCCCATGAATGTGTTCTACGACAAGGACTGTGACCTCTCCTTAATCAAAGGCAAGCGCATTGCCATTATTGGTTATGGCTCGCAAGGGCATGCCCATGCTCTAAACCTGAATGACAGCGGGATGAACGTTGTCGTCGGGCTTCGCAAAGAAGGTGCCTCCTGGGGTAAGGCAGCCAAGGCCGGCCTTAAGGTTGCTGAAGTTCGTGATGCCGTGAAAGATGCCGACCTGGTGATGCTTCTTATGCCCGACGAGACCATTGCATCGGTTTACCAGGCCGATATTGCACCTGTTATTAAGCAGAACGCCGCCTTGGCTTTTGCCCATGGCTTTAATGTGCATTACGGTCAGGTTTCGCCAAGGGCCGACCTCGATGTCATTATGATCGCTCCTAAGGCCCCAGGGCACACGGTTCGTGGCACCTACGCGCAAGGCGGTGGGGTTCCCTGCCTCATAGCTGTTCACCAGGACACCACAGGCAATGCCCGTAATGTGGCCTTGGCCTATGCCAGCGCCATCGGTGGTGGTAAGGCAGGCATCATTCAAACCAACTTCCGTGAAGAGACCGAGACCGATTTGTTCGGTGAGCAGGCTGTGCTTTGTGGGGGAACGGTTGAACTCATTAAGGCGGGCTTTGAAACCCTGGTTGAGGCTGGGTATGCCCCTGAAATGGCTTACTTTGAATGCCTTCACGAGCTTAAACTTATCGTCGACCTTATTTACGAGGGCGGCATTGCCAACATGAACTACTCCATCTCGAACAATGCCGAATTTGGCGAGTACGTCACAGGCCCGAAGGTGGTTGGCCCCGAGGCAAAGGCCGCTATGAAAGAGGCCCTTGAACGTATCCAAACCGGGGAGTATGCCAAGGCCTTCATTTTGGAAAATCGTGCAGGGGCGCCCACCCTTTTGTCGCGCCGTCGGCTTATGGCCGAGCATCCCATTGAACAGGTGGGAGAGAAGTTGCGTGCCATGATGCCCTGGATCAAAGCCAACAAGCTTGTCGATCAAACCAAGAACTAATCGTTATTTTGAATTCACCTGACATTCAGCGTTACCCCCATCCCATCATTGCGAAAGAGGGCTGGGGGTTTGTCGCCCTCTCTGTAAGCCTTGCCGTTATTGTTACCGGGCTTGGCGCCGAGCTCGCGGCCATTCCCCTGTGGATTATTGCGATTTTTGTCGTTCAGTTTTTCCGCGATCCCCCACGTACCGGGCCATCCGACCCTCAGGCCATTGCCGCACCGGCCGATGGCCGTGTGGTCTATGTTGGGCCCGAAAGGGATCCCGTAACAAACGAAATGGCATTAAAAATCAGTGTTTTCATGAATGTTTTTAACGTGCATTCTAATCGTGCCCCGATTGCGGGTCAGGTCAAACATGTTCAGTATTTCCCAGGCCGATTTTTAAATGCTGCACTCGACAAGGCTTCGCTCGAGAACGAGCGCAACCTTATTGTTCTCGTCGACCCCAAGGGTCGTCGCCTTACCTGCGTGCAGGTCGCAGGTCTTGTTGCCCGACGCATTCTTTGTTACGTCGAAGAAGGCGATCAGCTTGGGCGGGGCGCGCGCTATGGTTTTATTCGCTTCGGATCGCGGGTTGACCTTTTTCTGCCTGAGGGCTCACGCTCAGAGGTTGCGGTCGGCGACAAGGTCTCTGCCCACCGTTCCGTTCTTGCCCAATGGCCCGCGTCGGGGCCCGAAACCTAGAGTGCCCAGTCCATGAGGACGCAAATGCCACGTCGGCGACAGAGTATTTATTTGCTGCCGAACCTGTTTACAACGGCCTGCGTCTTCAGTGGTTTTTATGCCATCGTTATGGCCATCAACGGGCAGTTCTCGCATGCTGCGGTTGCCATTTTTGTAGCCATGGTGCTTGATAGCCTCGATGGCCGGGTGGCAAGGCTCACAAACACCACATCCGACTTTGGAGCGAACTACGACAGCCTGTCCGACATGGTCTCCTTCGGTGTTGCACCGGCCATTGTGGGCTACGTCTGGGCCCTGAAAGATATGGGAAAGCTTGGCTGGGTTGCAGCCTTCGTTTATCTGGCAGGGGCGGCCCTTCGACTTGCGCGCTTCAACACCAATATTGGGGTGGTTGATAAACGTTTTTTTCAAGGCCTGCCCAGTCCTGCAGCTGCCGCTCTTGTTGCTGGTCTGGTCTGGCTCGTTACCGATTGGGCTCCTCAGGGCCTTGTAAACCTCGACCCGGTAACCCTGGGCTGGATTGTCTGGGTGCTTATGGTCTATGCGGGGGTTACCATGGTGAGCAACGTTCCTTTCTACAGCTTCAAAGAACTGAACTTACGGCGAAGCGTTCCCTTCGTCTTTGTTGCTTTGGGTGCACTGGTGCTTGTCGTGGTCTCGCAAGACCCCCCTTCCATCCTCTTCACTCTGGTGCTTCTGTATTCAGTGTCAGGCTATGTTTATTTTGTGTGGTGTAAAGCCAACGGTGAGCCCGTGAGTATGTTTGCAGAGGGCGAGAAGAAAGAGCTATAGTTCAGTTCTATGAGGTCTACGTCCTTCATTGGTTCGCCAACTCTGCTTCTCCTTCCCCTAGGTCGACTGCGCTTCGGGCGCTAATCCTCGACCGCGTCGGTGGCCTGTGCCGACCTCTTACCCAGCAGGCTTTAATCAACTTTAAAATCAAGTGTCCAAAGGGGAATCACATGAATTCCGATCGTTTAATTGTTTTTGATACCACCTTGCGCGATGGCGAACAAAGCCCTGGCGCCTCCATGACCAAGGACGAGAAGGTCCGAATTGCCAAGCAGCTCGAACGTCTTCGTGTGGATGTAATTGAGGCGGGCTTCGCGGCGGCAAGTCCTGGCGACTTTGAAGCCGTCCGTGCGGTCGCCGAGTCGGTGCAAGACAGCACCGTCTGTTCCTTGGCAAGGGCGACCACCAGCGATATCGATGCTGCGGGTAAGGCAGTCGCACCTGCGGCACGCGGGCGTATTCATACTTTTATTGCCACAAGTCCCATTCATATGGAGAAAAAGCTTCGTATGAACCCCGACCAGGTGGTGGAGGCCGCCATTGCTGCCGTTCGGCATGCCTTAACCTTTACAAATGACGTTGAGTTCTCGGCCGAAGATGCCGTGCGCTCAGACATCGATTTTCTTGTTCGCGTGTTTGGTGAAGTGATTAAGGCAGGGGCAACCACCATTAACGTACCCGATACGGTCGGTTACAGCGTTCCAGGCCAATGGGGCGAGCGCATGCGCAAGCTTATTGAGCGAACGCCAGGCGCAGACAAGGTTGTCTGGTCGACCCATTGTCATAACGACCTCGGTATGGCGGTTGCCAACTCGTTATCGGCGGTTCTTAACGGTGCCCGTCAGGTGGAGTGCACTATAAACGGCCTTGGTGAGCGGGCGGGCAACGCAAGCCTTGAAGAAATTGTTATGGCAGTGAAAACCCGCCGCGATGTCTTTGCCTGCGATTCCAATATTGATACCACTCAGATCGTGCCATCGTCGCGGCTTGTCTCCCAAATTACGGGATACCCCGTTCAGCCGAACAAGGCCGTGGTTGGAGCCAATGCCTTCGCCCACGAGTCGGGTATTCACCAAGACGGCGTGCTTAAGCACCGGGAAACCTACGAAATTATGCGAGCCGAAGATGTAGGCTGGTCGGCCAACCGCATTGTGCTCGGGAAACTCTCGGGGCGGAATGCGTTCCGGCAAAGGCTTGAGGAGCTCGGCGTAGCGCCCTCGTCCGAGCAGGCCCTTAATGAGGCCTTCTCAAGGTTTAAAGAACTCGCCGATCGTAAGTCTGAAATTTTTGACGAAGACCTTCAGGCCATTGTTGCCGGCGAGGCGGGACCAAGCAGCGAGCGCTACAAGCTTATTTCTATGTCACAGAGTTCCGAGATGGGGGAAAAGCCTGTGTCTCGCGTGGTTTTTAGCATTGGGGGGGAGGAGGTTCGCGTGGAGTCAGAGGGCAATGGCCCGGTTGATGCCACAGTCAAGGCGATTGAGAAGGAGGCCAAGAGCGGCGCCGAACTTTTGTTGTTCTCGGTGAATGCCATCACAACCGGAACGGAGTCTCAGGGCGAAGTTACCATGCGGCTTCAGAAGGCGGGTAGGGTGGTCAATGGGGTGGGAGCAGACCCCGACATCGTTGTTGCCTCGGCCATCGCCTACCTTAATGCCCTTAACCGGCTCTCCACGGCGCCAAAGGCGAATCCTCAGCAGCCTTAGCCAGAAGGGGTCGTTCCAGGCGTAAAAGCCCGGGCGACCCCGAAACCGGTTCCCCGCGTCAGGGTTTTTGCGTATTCCTTGGTTTTAACTTAAAATCAAATGCTTACACGACGCATCCGGCAGATGCGATCGCACGTTTGGAGGGTTGTTTAGGCAAAGAGCGTCTTTTTGCCTAAGTCTGTCGCTCTCCGGTCATATTAATAGGAGATTTCCATGACCGTTGCCGAAATGACAAAAGGCGATATTGTCGCCAGTTTTCAACGCGCCCAAAGCGATACGGGCTCGCCCGAAGTTCAGGTTGCGCTTCTCACCGCGCGAATCAACCATCTCACCGGGCATTTTAAGTCGCACGCCAAAGACCATCACTCCCGTCGGGGGCTTTTAAAAATGGTCAGTCGTCGTCGAAAGCTTCTCGACTATCTGAAGAGAACGAATCTGCAGTCGTATCGCGAGCTTATCGAGAAGTTGGGTCTTCGTAAGTAGTGACCCGCAACGCACCTGCCCCCTCCATCTTGCCTGTCGGTTTAGAAGGCGGTCCTAGCCCTGAGAAGGGTTGCGGCCGCCTGTCTGTGCAGGCCTCGTAACGTCAACTGTTCCAAAAAGGAAGTCGCGCATGTTCAATATTGCAACCGAGAGTTTTAGCTACGGACAGCACACTGTCACCCTTGAAACAGGCGAAATCGCCCGTCAGGCTTCGGGGGCTGTTGTGGTTAACATGCAAGACACCGTTGTCCTTGCCACCGTGGTGGCAGCCAAGTCGTCCAAGCCGGGTCAAGACTTTTTTCCTCTTACCGTCGACTACATGGAGAAAACCTACGCTGCAGGAAAAATTCCCGGCGGTTTTTTCAAGCGTGAAGGTCGTCCCAGCGAGAAAGAGACACTTACCTCGCGTCTTATCGACCGGCCTTTGCGGCCTCTTTTCCCTGAAGGCTTTTACAACGAGGTGCAGGTCGTCTGTACTGTCATCTCGTTAAACCCTGACATTGATCCCGATATTCCCGCCATGATTGGTGCCTCGGCGGCACTTGCTATCGCTGGCGTTCCCTTCAATGGCCCCATCGGGGCAGCCCGCGTTGGCTACATAAACGGCCAGTATGTGCTGTGCCCCAACGTGTCCGACATGCCTCAATCGCAAATGGACTTGGTGGTCGCAGGTACCGAATCAGCGGTTCTAATGGTGGAGTCCGAGGCCGATCAACTTCCCGAAGATGTCATGTTGGGTGCCGTCGTTTTCGGCCATGAGCAGATGAAGGCGGCCATTCATGCCATTAACCGTCTGGTTGAAAAGGCTGGCAAACCCGAGTGGGAGTGGACTGCCGAGCCCCAAGACAAGGCTGTTGTTGAGAAAATTACCGAGCTTGCCCAGGCCTCCTTTGAAGAAGCCTACAAGCTGCGCGACAAGCAGGCCCGGTCCTCACGGCTGAAAGAAATTTATGCCGGCGTCGAGTCCAAGGTGGCCGAGCTGGTTGAGGCCGGAAGTCTGGCCGCACCGGCGGGTAACCTTCTGAATGACACCTTGTTCGGCCTGGAGTCCAAGGTGGTTCGTGGCCAAATTCTTGGCGGCGAGCCTCGCATCGATGGCCGTGACACCCGAACGGTTCGGCCCATCTCGATTCGTAATGGTGTGCTACCTCGCGCCCATGGCTCGGTGCTTTTCACACGCGGTGAGACCCAGGCACTTGTTGTCGCTACTCTGGGCACCAACCGGGATGAACAAATTATCGATGCCTTAGGCGGCGAGTACCGAGATCGATTCATGCTTCACTACAACATGCCTCCCTATGCAACGGGCGAATGCGGTCGCGTGGGTACGCCTAAGCGTCGTGAAATTGGTCACGGACGCCTTGCCAAGCGCGCCCTCATTGCCGTGCTTCCCAAGGCCGAAGATTTCGCTTATTCCATGCGGGTGGTTAGCGAAATCACAGAATCCAATGGCTCGTCCTCCATGGCCTCGGTCTGTGGTGGCTGCCTGGCGCTTATGGATGCTGGTGTCCCCTTAAAGGCACATGTGGCCGGCATTGCCATGGGACTTATTAAAGAGGGCGGACGCTTTGCAGTGCTCACCGACATTCTGGGCGATGAAGATCACCTGGGTGACATGGACTTTAAAGTGGCAGGCTCCGAAACCGGCATTACTGCACTGCAGATGGACATCAAAATTCAGGGCATCACCAAGGAAATCATGCAGGTTGCACTGGCGCAGGCCAAAGATGCCCGTATGCATATTCTTGGCAAGATGAAAGACTGCATGGGCACAGCCCGTGAAGAGCTTTCCGAGTTCGCTCCGCGTCTTTACAACATCAAGATCAACCCAGAGCGTATTCGCGATGTCATTGGTAAGGGCGGCGCCACCATTCGTGCCATTACAGAAGAAACCGGTACCACCATCGACATTGACGAGTCGGGCAGCATTACTATTGCAGCCACTACCGCCGAGGCCGCTCGTAATGCCATCAAGCGTATTGAGGAACTCACGGCCGAGGTTGAGGTGGGTAAGGTCTATGAGGGCACGGTTCTTCGCCTTCTCGAGTTTGGCGCCATTGTCTCCATTCTTCCTGGTAAAGACGGACTTCTGCACATTTCCCAGATTGCCCATGAGCGCGTCAACCAGGTCTCCGATTTTGTTAAAGAGGGCCAACAGGTTCGAGTGAAGGTGATTGAGGCCGATGAAAAGGGCAGGCTACGGCTTTCTATGAAGGCGCTGCTCGAGGAGCCCGGCGCTGTTGCGCAGACGGCCGAGGGCAACGCAGGGAGCGAGGCCTAGCCCTTATGCAGCGCGTGCCGCTTGTCCTCGGAAACTGGAAGATGAACGGTTCGGTTCAGGCCAACGAGGCTCTGCTTCAGGGGTTGCTTGGCAGCCTTAGCCCTGAGGCAGACAACGCCATCAAGCACGATAGCCTGCAGGCAGGCGTGGCTGTTCCTGCGCCGTATCTTTTTCAGGTGGCCACCCGGCTGCGTATGTCAGGCCTGCTTTGGGGCGGTCAAGACTGCTCCAACGAGGGCTCCGGTGCCTTCACGGGAGAAATCTCTGCCGACATGCTTAAAGATTTCGACTGCCAGTTTGCCTTGGTAGGCCACTCCGAACGTCGTGAACGGTCGGCTGAAACCAATGAAATTATTGGCCTTAAGCTTAGCCAGCTCCTCAAGAATGGTCTTACCCCTGTTGTCTGTGTGGGCGAGTCACTTTCTGAGCGTGAAAAAGGTTCCGCCCAAGACTTTGTGGTTGGGCAGGTTCGGGAGGCCACCAAGGGCTTGAACGACCAACAGCTTGCAGCCTTGGTCATTGCTTACGAGCCCATATGGGCCATTGGAACCGGTAAATCGGCATCAAGTGCCGATGCACAGGCCATGCACGCCACAATCCGAGAAGAGCTTTCTCAGCAGTCCAAGTCAGCGGCGCAGGCCATTCGCATCATTTATGGTGGTAGCGTCAAGGCTGCAACGGCCGTCGACCTTTTCTCGCAGCCCGATATCGACGGCGCGCTTGTCGGTGGCGCCTCGCTTGTCGCTGCCGAGTTTGCCACGATTATTCAGTCTGCCTTACCCGCGGCTCAAAGCCCTCAATAGGACATCCCATAGCCATGCTTTGGTACACCAACTTACTCATCATCGTCCAGGTCGTTTCTGCCTTGGCCATCATTGTTCTTGTGCTGCTTCAGCAGGGCAAGGGGGCCGACATGGGGGCGGCCTTCGGTTCGGGTAGTTCAGGCTCTGTTTTCGGTGCCTCGGGCTCCAGTAACTTTCTGTCCCGAGCCACGGCCGTTCTGGCCGCAATCTTTTTTACCACCACCCTGGGGCTTTCCTATCTCGGTAGCCGTAGCTTAGGAACAACAGGGGATTCTGGCGGTATCATGCAGAATATTCCGGCAGAAAAGGCGCCGTCGTCGAACCCTGAGGTTCCGGTGCCCGGCTCTTCAGACACAAGCAAAACAAGCCCGGACAAGTAGTGCTTTGATGGCCTCGTTTTAAGCCGACGTGGTGGAATTGGTAGACACGCTATCTTGAGGGGGTAGTGGCGAAAGCTGTGCGAGTTCGAGTCTCGCCGTCGGCACCAGTTAGGGGGGTTTATGAGTCTTGAGTCTTACCTTCCCATCTTGCTTTTTATTTTGGTGGGTATCGGCGTGGGCGTAGGCCCCATGGTGCTAGGCAAGTTAATTGGGCCCAGTCGGCCCGATGACGAAAAGCTGTCACCCTATGAGTGCGGCTTTGAGGCCTTTGAGAACGCGCGAATGCAGTTCGACGTGCGCTATTACCTCGTGGCAATTCTTTTTATTCTGTTCGATCTCGAAATCGCCTTTCTTTTTCCCTGGGCAGTCAGTCTTGATTCCATTGGGCTCTTCGGGTTTCTTTCGATGATGGCCTTCCTTGCCATCTTAGTATTGGGCTTCATTTATGAGTGGATGAAGGGAGCCCTTGACTGGGAGTAGACCATGGCAATAGACGGCGTACTGAAGCAAGGCTTCATCACAACCACAGCCGACCAGGTGATTAACTGGACGCGCACAGGATCACTTTGGCCCATGACTTTTGGCCTGGCCTGCTGCGCGGTCGAGATGATGCATGCGGGTGCGGCACGTTACGACCTTGACCGTTTCGGAGTGGTCTTTCGGCCAAGCCCTCGGCAGTCCGACCTCATGATTGTTGCAGGCACGCTTTGCAACAAGATGGCGCCCGCGCTTCGCAAGGTCTACGATCAAATGCCCGAGCCGCGCTGGGTTATTAGCATGGGTTCCTGCGCCAATGGTGGGGGCTACTACCACTATTCCTATTCCGTGGTGCGTGGCTGTGACCGCATTGTGCCAGTCGACATCTATGTGCCCGGCTGCCCGCCAACGGCTGAGGCCCTTATGTACGGCATCATTCAACTGCAAAACAAAATACGACGCACCAGCACCATCGCGCGCGGCTAAATTAAGGGTCTCCTCAGCCATGCCCGATACGCCTTTAACGAACGATACGCTCGAGACCCAGAGCCTACCCCTCTCACTTGCGGGGCAGCTTGTTCAGTCTGCCTCAGCAAAGCTTGGGGGCCTGGTCACGCGCGCCTACGAAAGCCTCGGTGAGGTAACTGTCGAGGCACCCGGCGCCACGCTTGTTGAACTTGGGCTTGCCCTGCGCGACACCCCTGGCCTTGAATTCGACACGCTTATCGACCTCTGCGGCCTTGACTACATGGGGTTTAAAGACGGTCGCTATGAAGGGCCTCGGTTCGCTGTGGTCATTCATCTGCTCTCGGTTGTGCGCAATCAGCGTATTCGCTTAAAGGTTTTCTGCACCGATGACGATCTACCGCAGGTGCCAAGCCTTGTCTCGGTCTGGCCGGCCGCTGGCTGGTACGAGCGTGAGGCCTTTGACCTCTATGGCATTGTCTTTGCGGGCCATAATGACCTTCGTCGCATTCTTACCGATTACGGGTTTGTCGGTCATCCTTTTCGTAAAGACTTTCCCACGTCGGGCTACGTTGAAATGCGCTACGACGCACAACAGCGCAGAGTGATTTATCAGCCTGTCACCATTGAACCGCGCGACATTACGCCCCGCGTTGTTCGCGAGGAGCAGTATGGCCGAGCTTAAAAACTACACGCTCAACTTCGGGCCACAGCACCCGGCTGCCCATGGCGTACTAAGGCTTGTGCTCGAACTCGATGGCGAGGTGGTGCAACGCGCAGATCCGCACATTGGGCTACTTCATCGGGGCACGGAAAAACTTGCCGAGTCCAAAACTTTTTTGCAGTCCGTGCCCTACATGGATCGACTCGACTACGTCTCCATGATGTGCAACGAGCATGCTTATGTTATGGCCATCGAGAAGCTAATGGGCGTGGAGGTTCCTATTCGCGCCCAGTACATCCGGGTCATGTTCGACGAAATTACACGCATCCTGAACCATCTTTTGTGGATCGGTGCCCACGGGCTCGACGTGGGTGCCATGGCGGTCTTTCTTTACGCATTCCGCGAGCGTGAAGACCTTATGGACTGCTACGAGGCCGTATCGGGGGCACGAATGCACGCGGCCTACTACAGGCCAGGCGGCGTCTACCGCGATCTTCCCGATGCTATGCCCAAGTACCAGGTGAATCGTCTTCGCAGTAATTCCAAGGTTCGCAGGCTGAATCAAAACCGTGAAGGGTCCTTGCTCGATTTCATTGATGACTTCACACAGAGGTTCCCGTCTTGCGTTGATGAATACGAAACACTGCTTACCGACAACCGTATCTGGAAACAAAGGCTTGTGGGCATTGGTGTGGTTAGCCCGGAACGCGCCAAGGCCCTGGGCTTTACAGGCCCCATGCTGCGCGGCTCGGGTGTCGAGTGGGATCTACGCAAAACCCAGCCCTACGAGGTCTACGACCGTCTGCAGTTCGATGTGCCCATGGGCACTGAGGGCGACAGTTACGACCGGTATTTGGTGCGTATGGCCGAGATGAGGGAAAGCAACCGTATCGTTCAACAGTGCGTTCAGTGGCTGCGCGCCAACCCTGGGCCGGTGATTTCCGACAACCACAAGGTGGCCCCACCCGATCGGGAATCCATGAAGTCGAACATGGAAGAGCTTATTCATCATTTCAAGCTCTTTACCGAGGGCTTTCATGTGCCTGAGGGCGAGTGCTACGCGGCCGTTGAGCATCCTAAGGGTGAGTTCGGCATTTATCTCGTCTCCGACGGGGCCAATATGCCCTGGCGCGTTAAAATTCGTGCCCCTGGTTTCGCTCATCTTCAGGCGCTTGAAGAGATGTCGAAAGGTCACATGCTTGCCGACGTGGTCACTATTATTGGTACCCAAGATATTGTCTTTGGGGAGATCGACCGTTGAGCACCGGCAATAAGCCTCAGGTGGTTAAGGTCCAGCCTATGCTGGCGCAGATGCCTATCGATCTTGCCGGTGGACTCAGCCCCCCGGCAAGGGCACTATCGGAAGCAGCCTACAGACAGATCGACCGTGAACTTCTTAAATACCCTGCCGATCAGCGGCAGTCCGCGGTAATGGCAGCCCTTCGTATTGCGCAGGTTGAAAAGGGTTTTATCTCGCCTGAGGTCGAGGTTGAAATTGCAGCCTACCTGGGCATGGCCCCCATGGCTGTGCACGAGGTCACGACCTTCTACAACATGTACAACCAGTCTCCCATTGGTCGCTACAAGTTAACGGTCTGTACTAACCTGCCTTGCGCTCTTCGTGATGGCGAAAAAATTGCGTCCTACCTTAAGGCTAAGCTTGGTATTGGCCTTAATGAGACCACTGACGATGGCCTATTCACTCTTCAAGAAGGAGAGTGCATGGGCGCCTGTGGTGACTCGCCCGTCATGCTTGTGAATAACCATCGTATGTGCAGCTTCATGTCGTTTGAACGCATCGATGCTTTGTTGGAAGAACTTAGAGAGGAGGCCGAACTTCATGGGCGCACCTGATATTCCAATTATTGATACCTGCTTTCATGGCAGACATATCTCGCCGCAAATTCTTGCCGACCTCAGCCCCGACGGCTGGCGTTTACGCGACTACGAGGCGCGCGACGGTTACAAGGCGCTGCGTAAAATTCTGGGTGCCGATGGCGGCCCTGGCATGACCCAAGAAGAGGTCATTGCCGAGGTCAAGGCCTCGGCCCTGCGTGGACGCGGGGGTGCGGGCTTTCCAACTGGACTGAAGTGGAGCTTCATGCCCGCAAAGCTTCCGGTTCAAAAGTATCTGGTCTGTAATTCCGACGAGGGCGAGCCAGGCACCTTCAAAGACCGTGACATCCTTCGCTACAACCCCCATGTGCTCATCGAGGGCATGGCCATCGCGGCCTATGCCATGGGTATTACGGTAGGCTACAACTACATTCATGGCGAAATCTTCTCGGCCTACGAGCGTTTTGAGGAGGCCCTTGACGAGGCCCGTGCTGCAGGTCTTCTTGGCCAAAATGTTCTGGGTAAGGGTTTTAATTTCGAGCTGCATGCACATCACGGCTACGGAGCCTACATTTGCGGTGAAGAGACAGCCTTGCTTGAGTCGCTTGAGGGTAAGAAGGGTCAGCCTCGGTTTAAGCCGCCCTTTCCTGCAAGCTACGGCCTTTATGGCAAACCCACCACCATTAACAATACTGAAACTTTTGCTGCCGTACCGTGGATTATTCGCCATGGTGGTCAGGCCTACCTTGAAGTGGGCCGTCCGAACAACGGAGGCACCAAGGTCTTCTCTATTAGTGGTGATGTCGAGAGGCCGGGCAACTATGAAATTCCTTTGGGAACACCCTTTGCCAAGCTGCTTGAGCTTGCAGGGGGAATGCGCAACGGCAATGCCCTGAAGGCAGTGATTCCTGGTGGTTCCTCGATGCCTGTGTTAACTGCCGAGGTCATGATGGCCACCGACATGGACTACGACTCCATTGCCAAGGCAGGCTCTATGCTGGGCTCGGGCGCAGTTATTGTTATGGACGAGACGCGCTGCATGGTGCGCAGTCTTTTGCGTCTTTCTTACTTTTACCATGAGGAGTCATGTGGACAGTGCACGCCCTGTCGCGAGGGCACAGGCTGGCTTTGGCGTATGGTCAAGCGCATTGAAGATGGCAAGGGCAATGAGGGCGATCTTGAGCAGCTCAATCGTATTGCCAATAACATTCAGGGGCGAACCATCTGTGCCCTGGGTGATGCAGCAGCCATGCCGGTTCGTGCATTTATCAAGAACTTCCGCAGTGAATTCGAGCATCACATCGTTCACAAAACTTGTCTGGTGAGTCCTCATGGCTATGATTGAGCTTGAAATTGACGGCCGAAAGGTCGAGGTACCTGCCGGCAGCATGCTTATGGATGCAGCCCATAAGCTCGGGCTTTATGTACCGCACTTTTGTTACCACAAAAAGCTCTCCATTGCGGCCAACTGCCGTATGTGCCTTGTTGAAGTCGAGAAGGCGCCTAAGCCCTTACCCGCCTGTGCAACGCCTGTTGCCGCGGGTATGAAGGTGTTTACGGCCTCTGAGAAGGCCAAGCTTGCACAGCAGGGCGTTATGGAATTCCTGCTTATTAATCATCCGCTTGACTGCCCTATCTGCGACCAGGGCGGTGAATGCCAGCTGCAAGATCTCGCCGTGGGCTACGGGCCTTCTGCTTCGCATTACAGCGAGGCCAAGCGTGTGGTCTTTCACAAGCCCATGGGCCCGCTTATTTCTGCCCAAGAAATGTCTCGTTGCATCCATTGCACGCGCTGCGTTCGCTTCGGCCAGGAAATTGCTGGTGTTATGGAACTCGGTATGGCTCACCGCGGCGAGCACTCAGAAATAATGTCGTTTGTTGGTGGCGCAGTGCAAAGTGAACTCTCGGGCAACATGATTGATGTCTGCCCGGTTGGCGCTCTAACCAGCAAGCCTTTCCGTTATGCCGCCCGCACATGGGAGCTTAGCCGCCGGCGCAGTATCAGCCCCCACGATGGCCTTGGCTCAAACCTGGTTGTTCAGTCTAAGGCAGGCAAGGTGCTTCGAGTTGTACCGCTTGAGAACGAGGCGGTAAACGAGTGCTGGATTTCCGACCGCGACCGATTTAGTTACGAGGGGCTCAACAGCGACGACCGTCTCACGACCCCCATGGTGCGTGATGAACGAGGTCAGTGGCGTGAGGCCGATTGGCATGAAGCACTTGAGAAAGCCGCCGGTATCCTAAGGTCAGCATCGGCGCGCGGTGCCAATCGTGTTCGCGCTCTCCTGTCGCCAATGGTCACAGTCGAAGAGGCCCATCTTGCCTCCAAACTCACGCGTGGCTTAAAGAGCCAGTCCATCGATTTTCGTGTTGGGCTATCCGATCCCCAGTTCGATCGGGCGGTCTCGGGTGCCCTAGCCTTTGGTTTTCCGGTGGCCGAGTTCTCTGTGGCTCAACGTGTCTTACTTATTGGAACTCAACTGCGTGCCGAGCAACCGCTTATTGCCCAGCGTATCCGGCAGGCTGTTAGGCAGGGCGCCCAGGTGGCAAGCCTTTCGGCTATGCACGATGCACTTTTAATGCCCGTTCACGCTTCGGTGGCCCTGCCCCCATCGCAATGGGTCCCGGCACTTCAGGCGCTCGTTGCCGATCTCGACAATCAAGAGCCCCCAAAGCCCGCCAAGGCAAAGTCAGCAAAGGCGAAAACGAAGGACGCGGCAGTCGAAGGCCTGGCCTCAGCAGCCTCTGCTCTGCAGCCCCTGCATAGCTGGCTTTCAGCCAGTCATTTTGTAAGCCCCCAGGCCGAGACCATCACCGTGCCTTTTATTGTTGTTCTTGGAGAACAGGCGCTGCGGCATCCTCAGGCCTCGCGTCTTTTGGCTTTGGCGCAGCAACTTGCCAGCCAGCGCGGCGGCAAGCTTGCCGTGCTTACGCCCGGTGCCAACTGGGTGGGTGCCAGTCTTGCTGGTGCACTGCCTCAAGTCGAAGCCGGAGGAAAGTCGGCTGTATCCGCCTTTGAAGACCCGGCCTCGGCCTACCTTCTCTGCCAGCTCGAGCCTGCTCTCGATTGTTTTAATGCGCCCGCTGTGGTGGCTGGGCTGAAGTCTGGTCTTGGTGTTGTGGCCCTCACCAGCTATCGCTCCGCGGTTGATCAGGTGGCCGATGTCATGCTGCCCATGGCACCTTTTTCAGAAACCTCGGGCAGCTACGTCAACATGGAAGGCCGCCTGCAAAGCTTTGAGGCCGCCGTGCCCCCCGCAGGTCAGACTCGTCCTGGCTGGAAGATTCTTAGGGTTCTGGGCAACATGCTTGACCTTGAAGGTTTTGAGCAGACCAGTTCCGAGCAGGTTCGTCGTCAGGCGCTTGAAGGGTATGCGCCGCAGCCCAACG
The DNA here is from genome assembly GCA_945901825.1 of Bordetella parapertussis. Taxonomy (GTDB): domain Bacteria; phylum Pseudomonadota; class Gammaproteobacteria; order Burkholderiales; family Burkholderiaceae_A; genus Hahnella. The sequence goes on along the minus strand of CAMDMC010000013.1, from coordinate 15,181 downwards.
GTCTTCTGAACCTTTACTGGGCGGTTGACGAGTCAAAGATCCTCACCGAAACCGTTACGCCGGCTAGCCTTGGTCATGCCGAACTCGAGCGCCTGCCCGACCTTCCCATTTACATGGTCGACAGCATCGTGCGTCGTTCAGAATGCCTTCGCCAGACCCAGCAGTCTGAGGCGCCCAAGGCTTGGCTGCATCCTGACAAATTGAAAGAACTGTCTTTGGTTCCAGGTATGTCTGCAAAGGTTCGACAAGACGACTCAGAGCTTGTGCTTGAACTCGCAAGCGATCCACGCCTTGCTCTTGATGTCATTCGTCTAAGCCTGGGCCACCCTGCCTTGCAGGCCATTCATATCGGCTATGGCAAGGTGTTTATAAAGCCAGTCACCAAGGCTTCACAGGGTCAGGCTACAGCCACCAGTAAGGCCCTGTTAAAGGAACCGTCCTAGCGTGGGTCTGTTTAGCTCCGAATTCTTTGTTTCACTTGAAACGCTAGGCCAGACCCACTTGGGGCTTGCCTGGCCAGTTGTATACAACCTACTGAAGATCATGCTGATCGTGGTTCCCATTCTTGGGGCCGTTGCCTACCTAACCCTGTGGGAGCGCAAGCTTATTGGCTGGATGCATGTGCGCCTTGGGCCCAACCGAGTGGGACCGCTGGGCCTTCTTCAGCCGATTGCTGACAGCCTCAAGCTGCTTACCAAAGAACTTATTGTTCCCACCCAGGCAAGCAAAGGTTTGTATCTTCTTGCACCGGTTATGACGATTATGCCGGCCCTAGCTGCCTGGGCTGTGATTCCTTTTGGGCCCGATGTGGTGCTTGCCAATATAAACGCTGGCCTTTTGTTTCTTTTGGCCATTACCTCGCTTGAAGTCTACGGCGTCATTCTTGCGGGCTGGGCGTCGAACTCGAAGTACGCCTTTCTTGCGGCCATGCGCGCCTCAGCCCAAATGGTCTCGTACGAGCTTGCCATCGGTTTTGCCATGGTGGTTGTTCTGATGGTCTCCGGCAGCTTGAACCTTACCGAGATTGTTCTGGGCCAACAAAAAGGTCAGTTCCACGAGGCCGGCCTTCACTTTTTGTCTTGGAACTGGTTACCCCTACTGCCCATTTTCGTGGTCTATTTCATCTCTACTGTTGCCGAGACCAACCGTCACCCCTTCGACGTCGTCGAAGGAGAGTCTGAGATTGTTGCAGGCCATATGGTGGAGTACTCAGGTATGTCTTTTGCCATCTTCTTCTTGGCCGAGTATGCCAACATGATCCTTCTTTCCATGTTGGCAGCCATTATGTTTTTGGGTGGCTGGGATGCACCGCTTGCCGAACTTGCCTTTATTCCGGGCTGGATCTGGCTTGGCTTAAAAACATTCCTCGTTGTAAGCATGTTTATCTGGCTTCGGGCCTCGTTTCCCCGCTACCGCTACGACCAGATCATGCGCCTGGGTTGGAAGATTTTTATCCCCGTCACGCTCGTCTGGCTGGTTGTTATAGGCATTTGGATTCAGACGCCATGGTCCATCTGGAGCAACTAGAGTTAGGCATGTTATGAAACCCATCGTTCAGTTTTTTAAATCCTTCCTATTGGTTGAGATGCTTAAGGGCCTGGCGGTCACTGGACGAAACCTTTTCGCAAGAAAAATCACCATTCAATACCCTGAAGAAAAGACACCCATGTCGCCGCGTTTTCGGGGTCTGCATGCGCTGCGCCGATACCCTAATGGTGAGGAGCGTTGCATCGCATGCAAGCTTTGTGAGGCGGTCTGCCCCGCAAAGGCCATCACCATTGAATCCGAGCAGCGTGACGACGGATCGCGTCGAACCACCCGCTATGACATCGACCTTACGAAATGCATTTTCTGTGGGTTTTGCGAAGAAAGCTGCCCGGTTGACTCCATCGTCGAGACCAATATTCACGAGTACCACGGCGAGAAGCGAGGCGACCTTTACTTTACGAAAGACATGCTTTTAGCTGTAGGTGATCGTTACGAAGAGGAAATTGCTCGTGACCGAGCCAAGGATGCTCCTTATCGGTAGAGCCTGACCCAATTACAAAAATTTATAACAACAATGTTTATTAATGACGTCCTCTTCTACAGCTTCTCGGCTATCCTAGTTTTAGCGGCTTTGCGGGTTATTACTGCACGCAACCCGGTGCATGCGGCCTTGTATCTGGTGCTGTCTTTCTTCAGTGCGGCTTCGATCTGGCTGCTCTTGGAAGCCGAGTTTCTTGCCATCGCCCTTGTGCTTGTCTACGTTGGCGCGGTAATGGTTTTATTTCTGTTTGTTGTCATGATGATTGACCTCGACCTTGATCGACTGCGTCAGGGCTTTTGGTCAAATCTAAAGGTCGCTCTGCCGGTGGGCCTTCTCATTATTTTTGAGATGACTGCTGTCTTGTTGCGCAGTTTTAAAATGCCCCAGAAAGCCGCCCCTGAAATGCACGAGGGGCTTAGTAACACCGAGGCGCTCGGGCGCGTTCTATACACCGATTACTTTATTGCCTTTCAAGTTGCAGCGGTCTTGTTACTCTTGGCCATGGTGGCTGCAATTGCGCTTACGCTTCGCCGTCGTAAAGACGTGAAGGGCCAAGATCCAGCGATGCAGGTTAGGGTCACGGCGGCCGAACGCCTGCGTTTTGCCCAGTTCAAACCGGGGGCGAGCCTTCCTGCGGTAGGCGACTCGGGCCCATCACCAAGCCTTCCTGGCCCATCGGGTACGCAAGGCGGCTCAGGAGGCCCAGATCGTGAACCTTCCTCCGGCGGTGGCGCAGCCTCAGAGGGGAACTCATGATTACGCTTGCCCACTACCTCATTCTCGGGGCCATTTTGTTTTCCATAAGCGTGGTTGGTATCTTTTTAAATCGCAAGAACCTCATCGTGCTGCTTATGGCCATCGAACTCATGCTTCTTGCCGTCAATATTAACTTCATTGCGTTTTCTTACTTCCTTGGCGATTTAGCGGGCCAGGTCTTTGTCTTCTTTATTCTCACGGTCGCGGCAGCAGAGTCTGCCATTGGCCTTGCCATTCTTGTCGTTCTTTTCCGTAGTCTTAAGACTGTGGAAGTTGAGCGGCTCGATCAGTTAAAGGGTTAGTTTTTGAAAACCGTCTATCTTTTTGTTGTCTTGTTGCCGCTTATTGGGGCCATAGCGGCAGGATTTTTCGGGCGGTCGCTTGGCCGAGTAAATAGCCATCGTGTTGCCATTGCAGGGGTGGCGCTCTCCTGCATCTTGTCACTGGTTGTGCTAACCGACGCACTCTCGGGCAGTGTCTTTAATGAGACCATCTACACATGGGCCACCATCGGCGGTCTGCGATTTGAGGTGGGGTTCCTTGTTGACACCTTAACGGCCACCATGATGGTGGTGGTTACCAGCGTCTCCTTGGCTGTGCATGTTTACACCATCGGTTATATGGAAGAAGACGAGGGCTATCAACGCTTCTTTAGCTACATCTCACTCTTTACCTTTAGCATGCTTATGCTTGTCATGAGCAACAACTTCCTGCAGCTCTTTTTTGGATGGGAGGCGGTGGGCCTGGTGTCCTATCTGCTTATTGGGTTTTGGTATAAGAAGCCCACCGCCATTCATGCAAACTTAAAAGCCTTTTTGGTTAATCGAGTCGGTGACTTTGGGTTCCTGTTGGGTATTGGTCTTTTGCTGGCTTATGCGGGCAGTCTTAACTACGCCGAGGTCTTTGCAGAGTCCGATTCACTGGCAGGTCAGACCGTTAGTCTTTGGCCAGGCAGCTCGGTCTCCTTAATTACCGTGGCCTGTATTTGTTTGTTCATTGGGGCTATGGGAAAGTCAGCCCAGTTTCCCTTACATGTCTGGCTCCCCGATTCTATGGAGGGCCCTACGCCCATCTCCGCGCTTATTCATGCGGCAACCATGGTAACCGCGGGCATTTTCATGGTGGCTCGTATGTCGCCTCTCTTTGAGCTTAGTGACACTGCGCTGAGCTTTGTAATGGTTATTGGTGCTATTACGGCGCTCTTCATGGGCTTTCTTGGCATCGTGCAGAACGACATCAAGCGCGTGGTGGCCTATTCAACTTTGTCGCAGCTTGGCTACATGACCGTTGCCCTTGGCGCTTCTGCCTACTCGGTGGCGATTTTCCATTTGGTGACCCACGCCTTCTTTAAGGCGCTGCTTTTTCTGGCTGCGGGCTCGGTCATTATTGGTATGCACCACGAACAAGACATTCGCAAGATGGGCGGCCTTTGGCGTCATATGCCTATTACCTATGCCGTGTCATTGCTTGGCTCCTTGGCCCTTATTGGCATGCCCTTTTTCTCGGGCTTTTATTCCAAGGACATGATCATCGAGGCCGTGAAATTCTCAAGTCAGGGCCCTGCGGCTGTTGTCTACCCCATGCTGCTCTTAGGGGTGTTTGTAACAGCCCTCTACAGCTTCCGTATGTTCTTCATGGTCTTTCACGGAACCCCGCGTTGGTCGGCTCACGAGCATCCTCCTCATGAGTCGCCTTGGGTGGTCACCGGTCCCCTTATTGCGCTGGCCATACCTTCGGTTCTACTGGGCATTTTTATGATCGGGCCCTTTGTCTTCGGAGAGATGCTAACCGGCCCTATAACCGTTCTTCCTGGCCATACATCCATGCAGGGTCTGCGTGAGCTCTTTAATGGTCCGCTTGGCCTAACTCTTCATAGTCTTCAAACGCCAGCCTTTTGGCTCATGCTTGCAGGAGTTCTCTCCGCTTACGTTCTTTACATTGTCCGCACGCAGTGGCCAGTTGCTATTCAGAAGTCTTTTGGCTGGTTGCACACCCTGTGGATGGAAAAGTACTACCTCGATCGATTTAATTTATGGTTCTTTGCGGGTGGGTCCCGACGGCTTGGTTCCTCGCTGTGGGCCAAGGCCGACCAGGGGGTTATTGACGGCTTTTTCGTTAATGGTTCCGCAAGGCTTGTGGCCTCCGTTGCAGGCGTGTTGCGCCTCGGGCAGACAGGCTTTCTGTATCACTACGCCATCGCCATGATTCTGGGCGTGGCACTTTTGCTTTGGTGGTTTGCACCCTTGGCCTTAGACGGCGGTTTGGGCTAGGGGGGCACGATGACAATGCAGACACTGCCCTTGTTGTTACCCGCCTCTATCCCTTGGCTCAGCCTCTCAATCTGGCTGCCCGTTGTTATGGGCTTCCTCATTGCACTGGCGGGTTCTGGTGCGAGTCCTCTTCTTAACCAGATGCGGGTGCGCCAGGCTTCGCTGGCTGTAGCCGTGCTGAGTTTCTTAGTCACCATCCCGGTTCTTATTGGCTTTATCCCAAATTTTGAGGGCTTTCAGTTTGTTGAGCAGACGGCCTGGATTGATCGGTTCCAAATTCAATATTTCCTAGGTGTCGATGGCATTTCGCTCTGGTTTGTGCCCTTAACGGCACTTATTACTATTGTGGTGGTTGTTGCAGGCTGGGAAGTTATTGAAGACCGTCAGGCCCAGTACATGGGCAGCTTCCTTATTCTGTCAGGTCTTATGGTTGGGGTCTTCACCGCACTCGATGGTGTTTTGTTCTATGTTTTCTTCGAGGCTACGCTTATTCCCATGTACCTTATTATTGGCATTTGGGGTGGGGTACGTCGCGTCTACGCGGCCTTCAAGTTTTTCTTGTACACCCTGCTGGGCTCCTTGCTAACACTCGTTGCCATTCTTTACCTGTATGTGAAGTCGGGTAGCTTCTCTATTCTGGCCTGGCATCTCTTGCCGCTTGGTCTCACCGAGCAGATTTTTATTTTCCTCGCCTTCTTGGCGGCCTTTGCAGTGAAGGTGCCCATGTGGCCCGTGCACACCTGGCTGCCCGATGCCCACGTGGAGGCGCCTACCGGTGGGTCTGTGGTGCTGGCTGCCATAATGCTCAAGCTTGGCGCCTATGGCTTTTTAAGGCTCTCACTGCCCATCGCACCCGATGCCTCCATTGAACTCGCCGACCTTATGATCGTGCTGTCCTTAGTGGCTGTGGTCTACATTGGGTTTGTTGCCCTTGTGCAAGAGGATATGAAAAAGCTCGTAGCCTATTCATCGGTTGCTCATATGGGGTTTGTCACCCTTGGCTTCTTTTTGTTCTCGCCCTTGGGAGTTCAAGGTGGCATTGTTCAAATGATTTCTCACGGCTTTGTTTCAGGTGCCATGTTCCTTTGTATTGGTGTGCTTTACGACCGCATGCACAGCCGGCAAATTGCTGACTATGGTGGCGTTGTAAACCGCATGCCTAAGTTTGCTGCGCTCTTTGTGTTGTTTGCCATGGCCAATGCGGGCCTTCCAGCAACCAGCGGCTTTGTTGGGGAGTTCATGGTTATTCTTGCCGCTATTAAGGTTAATTTCTGGATCGGGCTGCTTGCGGCTACTACGCTTATTCTCGGGGCAGCCTATTCGCTTTGGATGATTAAACGTGTTGTCTTTGGTGATGTTGCTAACGACCATGTGAACGAGCTTAAAGACCTTAACCAACGCGAATTGATTCTTCTAATGGGCTTTGCTGCTTTTGTACTGTTCATGGGTATTTGGCCCGCTGTCTTTACCGACCCTATGATGGTGTCGGTTGACAGCCTCTTGCGACATGTTGCTCAGTCCAAGCTTCCGGTGAACTAGCCATGACCATGCCCATTGTCGATTCCATTGTCTTTGCCCCTATATGGGCTGAGCTTTTTCTCTTCGGCCTGCTCAGCGTTGTTCTTCTTATTGAAGCCTTTGGTCGTTCACGGTATGCCGCGGTAAGCCTTGCTGTAAGCATTGCTGGTCTCGTAATACTTGGGCTGAGCCTTGCGGTGGAAGCACAGTCGGTTGACCCCATGCCCGCCATGAACGGACTTATGGTCATCGACCCACTTAGTCAGTTCCTTAAAGCCATGGCAGCACTTGTTACAGCGGCAAGTCTTTTTTATGCCAGGCGCTACCTGCAGCACCAGTCGATGGGGCAGGGCGAGTTTCAGCTATTTGCTTTGTTTGCGCTTCTTGGTCAGTTCGTCATGATCTCTGGCTCCCACCTTCTCACCATCTACCTTGGTATTGAGCTGCTGTCTCTAGCGCTTTATGCCGCTGTCGCACTTCGACGTGATGACACTGGGTCGACCGAAGCTGCCATGAAGTACTTCGTTCTTGGCGCTTTGGCATCGGGCTTTTTGCTCTATGGAATGTCCATGATCTATGGGGCGACTGGAAGTCTTTACCTGGCTGAAATCTCTGGCTCGCTTGGTTCTGGGGATGCAGATAAGTTGGTTATGGTGTTTGGAACAGTCTTTGTTGTCTCGGGCCTTGCCTTTAAGCTTGGCGTTGTGCCCTTCCACATGTGGGTGCCCGATGTCTATCAAGGCGCACCCACCGCCACCACCATTCTCATTGGCGCGGCTCCAAAGTTCGCTGCCTTTGCTATCACCATTCGGCTTTTAGTGTCTGGGCTTCTTGGTGTGGCCATGGACTGGCAGCAGATGCTTCTTATTCTTAGTGTTCTCTCGCTCATTGTTGGAAACGTTGTGGCATTGGTGCAGACCGATATCAAACGCATTCTTGCCTACTCCACCATTTCGCATATGGGATTTATGGTTCTCGCAATTGCCTCGGGTGTTGTCGGTGAGCAGACCGGCGGGGCCATTGATGCCTACGCGTCTTCGCTCTTCTACATTGTTATTTATGCGCTCACCGCTCTAGGTAGTTTCGGTATTTTGTTGCTTGCAAGTCGCGAGGGCTTTGAGCTTGAAAGCCTTGACGACCTTAAGGGGCTTGCCCAGACCCATCCTCTGCTCGCATGGACTATGCTCATTTTTTCGTTATCAATGGCAGGTATTCCGCCGACAGCGGGGTTTTACGCCAAGCTTCTTGTTCTTGAGTCCGCGGTTGCCGCGGGCTACATTGAGCTTGCTATTTTCGCTGTACTTATGTCGCTCGTGGGTGCCTATTTTTACTTAAGGTTTATAAAGCTCATGTTCTTTGATCCTGCAAGCGCGAGCGGGGCGGCGGTTCAACCAATACCCATGTCCGAGTCCATTGTCCTGGGTATCAATGGTGTAGGCTTATTACTTTTAGGCCTCTTGCCGGGCCCTCTTATGGCGTTTTGTGTTTATGCCGTTCGAAGCTCGCTCGCCGCATGAATATTACCGCCGCTGCCCTCGTCTGGCTTGTGTCAGGCTTTGTGCTTGCGAACTGGCCCTTCGTCAGTGAGAAGAAGTTTCTGATTTTTGGGCAGGGACTAAAGACCATGGGGTTTCGAATGCTTGAGCTCCTCGTGGGTTTTTCCCTTTTGCTGGCTATTGGCTTTGGCCTTGAGGGTTCTATGGGCCGGTTGCAGACTCAGACTTGGAACTTCTACGCTATTAGTTTGTGTATTTTTGTGCTTATGGCTTACCCAGGGTTCGTCTGGCGCTACCTTCGTCGCGGCCGCGTTGGACGCACGGCAGGAACCGACAGCCGGGCCGAAGATAAGGATAAGCAAGAATGAGTCAGGGCAACGCAGGCTCGAAGGGGAACGACCCAAGGCCGCCCGCCTTAGCCCACGACGAGGGCGTTGCGCTTGCCGAAGAGCGACTTTCTGGGGAGGCCATTTACGACGGCGTTCTGCTAAAAATTCATCGCGACCAGGTCATCTGTGCAGACGGGCATCAGGCCATTCGCGAGTACACCCTGCACCCCGGGGCGGCCGCAGTCATGCCCATGTTCGACGACGGTAGTCTTCTTATGGAACGTCAGTGGCGCTATCCACTGAATCGCAGCTTTCTCGAGTTCCCCGCAGGCAAGCTTGAGGCGGGTGAAGATGTCCTCGCCTCGGCGCGTCGCGAGCTGCGCGAAGAAACCGGCTACGCGGCGAGTCAATGGGCCTACCTTGGCAGCATGCACCCTGTTATCTCTTATTCCACCGAGATCATTCATTTGTTGGCAGCCCGCGGCCTTGTGAAAGGTACGGCAGCCCTTGAGGCGGGAGAGTGCCTTACCCTTGAACGTATAGGCCAGGACGATTTTTTCACCATGGTTCGCGATGGAAGCATCACCGATTCCAAAACCTTGTCGTTTGCCTTCTGGCTCAACGAAATGGCTTATAAGGGCTGGACACCAAACTGGCAGTCAAGCTAGGCTTTCGGTTTATGGCCTGGCTTCGTCTCTACCTTCCATCGTTTGTTTTTTTCTGGCTTAGCGCCTGCCTGGGCCTCTACATTACCGATGCCCTCTTCGAGGGTGTCTGGCTTGATGGCTGGGTCAGTCTTCTTGTAAGCGGCCTTATCCTTGCCTTTGTGAACATATTTCTAAAACCCATTCTTATGGTGCTTACGCTGCCTCTTATGGTCTTTACGCTTGGGCTTGCCTTACCGCTCCTGAATGGTCTTTTGCTAATGATTGTTGATGAGCTGGTGCTTGGTTTTCATTTGGCAGGTTACGGGGTGGCGGTGGTTGCCGCCTTGCTTATCTCGCTTATTTCTTTCTTAATTACGCTTACGATTGGGCGTATAAAAGTGCAGGCGCTTTCGGGTCGTCGCCCGAACCGTCCAGACCGTCCAGACCGTACCGACCGGGGCGATCGGAATGACCGGACGGCGCGTCCTGGTTACACATCGCCATCACGTCGAGATGATGTTATTGATGTTGAAGTGCACGAACGTAAAGACCCTTAGGCAAAAGGACAGCATTGTATGAACTGCACCATTCGTTGGGCGGGCGCCGACACCATGAGCTTCATTGCCGAGTCGGGCTCAGGCCACAGTTTCGTTATGGACGGCGCACCCGAGGGCGGTGGTCGTAACCTCGGCCCTCGGCCCATGGAGGTTGTGCTCTCGGGTACTGCTGCCTGTACTGCCTACGACGTGGTACTTATCCTGCGCAAAAGTGGTCAGGCCATTACGGGCTGCGAGGTTCAGACCGATTCCGATCGCGCGCAGACCGACCCCAAAGTCTTCACACGTATTCATATGCACTTCAAGGTACGTGGACATAATGTGAAGCCCAATTTAGTGCAGCGGGCCATTGGGCTTTCGCACGAGAAGTACTGTTCGGCCACAAAAATGCTGGGACTCACGGCGGATATTTCACATAGCTTTGAGGTGGTTGAAGAGCTTGGCGCGTCTCAGGACGCGGCAGGGGCGTCGAACGCTGCTGTAAAGGCGAGGGAGACGGGCGTATGAATGCGCGGGCCCCCGACCTAAGCTCCAAGCTCCCTAATGTTGGGACCACTATTTTCACGGTCATGTCTGCGCTTGCCACCGAACGCAAGGCCATTAATCTAGGCCAGGGCTTCCCCGATTTCAATTGCGACCCTGGCATTGTCAATGCCGTCACCCAGGCCATGCAGCAGGGGTTTAATCAGTACCCTCCTATGGCAGGTGCAGAGCCACTGCGCCAGGCGGTGGCCCAAAAAGTTGCCTCGCTTTATGGAGCAAGCTACAACCCGCAGACCGAGGTCACCATTGCAGCCGGCGGAACCGAGGCTATTTTTAGTGCGGTGCAGGCAGTGGTGCGCCCGGGTGATGAGGTCATTGTGCTTGAGCCCTGTTACGACAGTTATATTCCGGCCATTTCGCTTGCTGGAGGTACGGTTGTTACGGTGCCCTTAACACCGGGTAGTTTTCGTCCAGACTTTGCTGCCATTGAGTCTGCCTTAAGTAGGAAGACCCGGCTTCTTATTATCAACACGCCGCACAATCCAAGTGCGGTTGTCTGGCACGATCACGAGCTTTTGCAGCTGCAGGCGCTGCTTGAGAAGACCGACACGCTGCTTTTAAGCGATGAGGTCTACGAGCACATGGTGTATGCGCCCGGTCAACACCTCAGTGTGAGTCAGTATCCGGGGCTCTATGCGCGCGCCTTTGTGGTCTCAAGCTTTGGTAAAACCTTTCATGTCACGGGCTGGAAGTTAGGCGCCTGTGTGGCGCCAGCAGCCTTAACCCAAGAATTTCGCAAGGTGCATCAGTTCAATGTGTTTACTGTGAACACGCCAATGCAGCACGGTGTGGCCAACTACATGGCCAACCCACAAACTTATACAAGCCTGCCCAGCTTTTATGGCGCCAAGCGTGACCGTTTCCGGCAGGGTATGCAGTCCACGGCCTTTAAGCTTCTTGACTGCCAGGGCAGCTTCTTTCAGTGTGCCCGATACGATGGCCTGCGTATTTCCGAGCGAAACTTAAACGAATACGACTTCTGCATTTGGCTTACCGAAGAGATGGGAGTGGCTGCCATTCCGTTGTCCGTTTTTTATTCCAACGGGTTCGAGCAGACCACCATTCGGTTTTGCTTTGCCAAGCAAGAGTCCACTTTAGATGAAGCCATAAAGAGGCTGCAGCGTTTAGGGTAGGGTGGTTGTTAGAAGTCGGCGTTGGTGTTTGCGCCTGCTGTTTGCCTTTCTAAGTGCTTAATAAAGCCCCATTTTTGAACTCGCCATGGTGGTGTCTCCTGCGGCCGGTAACTAATATGATTCACACCTGCATTCGGAATATCCCATGCGCGCTTGGTTTCAATGGCAGTGTCTGTAGCTTCTCGGTAGATAAGGTCGAGCACTCCGCCATGTGTAAAACAAACTAATGTTTCACCGGCATGTTGCTTTAATAGGAACGAGAGACAGGCCTGCACTCGGGCACGCAGGTCGAGAAGGCTTTCACCCGTATGCGGGCGGAATTCAGGGTCACGTTGATTTATTCTCTGAGATTCAAGCGGCATTCTGGATTCAAGCTCGGGGTAGGTCATGCCTTGAATGGTTCCGAAGTGACGCTCTTGCAGAGCATCAAGAGGTGTAATGGGCTTGTTTAAGAAAGCGGCAAGGGGATCTGCCGTCTGCACAGCGCGGCCAAGCGGGCTTGAGTAGAGAACCGAGCACTGGGTTATTGGGCTTAACTCATCGCCTGCCTTGCGAATGAAGTGACATAGCCGTTCTGCCTGATCCAGCCCCTCGCTATTGAGCGCGATATCGGTCTGACCTTGTATACGCCGTTCCTGGTTCCAGTCGGTCTGACCATGGCGTATGAAAAAAAAGTTGGTTTCGTTCATGGGGTGGAGTACGTAGGTGGTGTTTCAACGTGAAGATACACCATCTTTCTAGCCCTCAAGGTCTACCTGGCACAAAGCAGATCGCGTGCCTGCTGCGCGCTCACCCGACCAGGTAGTGGGCTTTGATTCAGCCACTCACGAATATCCTGCAGGACGTCATGGCCTCGTAGTTGGCGTGTTAAGAAGTGAAAGCCATTGGGGTAGATCATGAAATCCAGGTTTGGAATTGACGCATTATTAGCGCCCAGGTGTGTAAGCCAATCGCACACAGGTGGTGGCGGGATGATGCTGTCGCGCAGCCCATAGAGAACTAGGCTGCGCTGAGGTGGCGGATGGCGAAGACTCTGAGCTCTTCCCATCAGTTCGGTTACGCCTGCCAAACTACGCACGCGAGTGGCTTTGATGAAGAATGGGTCTCGACCAAGATTGCGCAACACTTCGAGGTCGTCGGTAGGTGTAATACCCAGGGCCTGCGGGGCCCTGCCGGTGAACGTCATCTCGGGAGCCACAGCGTTCATAAAGTTTAGGCTGATGCGCTGGTACCAGGGCATGCTCTGCGCCCCCCAGACAGCAGGCGCTTGAAGAATAATTTGGTCGGCAACCAGACCAGGTGATTCGCCTGCTGCAATGAGTACCAGGGCGCCGCCCATGCTCTCTCCTACGACCGTCAAAGGTAATCCTGGGTGACGCTCTCGCAGTTGCGTGGCGATGTTGCGCAGGTCGGCTACCAGCTCATCGCTGCTGGTCCAGATGCCAGGCTGAGGGTTGGCCCCAAAGCCGCGTTGGTCATAGGCGTAGGTGGTAGCTCCCGTCTCTGCAGACAGGAACTGCGCCAACGCTTCAAAGGCCTTGCTGTAGTCATTAAAGCCGTGGACAGCTAGGATGATCCGCTGGGGATCAGGCCGGGCCCAGACCCGCGCGACCAGGCTCGAGCCATCGGGCAGGTCAAAACGCATAGGCACAGACGGTAGCACCTGTGAGGGTATTGTTTGAAGAGAGGGCAACGGGCGAATGATAGGAGGTGTTGAGACGGCGCAGCTTACTGTAATACTTAAGCTGAGGGCTATGCCTAGGCACCTGGCCCAAAGCATGCAGGGGGCTAGCAAATTCAATGACGTCTTTTTAGCCCAATACCGTCGATGGATCCTCACCAACCAGTTCAAGATAGGCATCCTCTAACGTGACGGGCTGAACACTTACCGCGCTTACATTGGTGCCGTCAAGGGCATCAATAATTTCACGCAAGCCCAACGGGTGTGGAAGGAAGAGTCGAATCTCACCGGCATGGTGGCGAACTGGCCATCCTAAATTGATTGCCCGTTGCATGATGGCCTCCTTATTGGTTGCCTGCACCTTAGCTACAGCCTGACCGGGTGTACGGGCCAATAATTCAGGCACGCTACCCGCAGCAACCACTTGTCCATTGCGCATTAAAGCAACTCTGCTGCAGAGTCGCTCTGCCTCAGGGAGGTAATGGCTGGTTAACAAAATGGTCGTGCCGTTCTCACGCAGACCATCAATAAGCTTCCAAAGATCCATTCGCGCTTGCAAATCGACAGCGGCTGTTGGTTCATCAAGCACTAGAAACAAGGGTCGGTTCACCAAAGATACCGCGAGGTGCAGGCGCTGTTGCCAGCCACCTGAAAGCTGCCCCACCCGGGTCGTAGCAAAGGCATCAAGCTCGAAATTACTTATCAATTCAGCAACACGTTGCTTGCACTGCGTTTCCGAAAGCCCGTAGAGGCGGGCAAAGAAGAGCAGATTTTCGGCTGGAAGTAAATCGGGGTAGAGGGCAGTGCGCTGGGTGCAAAACCCCACTCGCGAACTTACTTGAAAGCTAAGTTTATTAAGTGGTTCACCCAGGAGAAGAACCTCACCTTCGTCATAGGAAAGCAAATTGCAGACGATATTGAGCACAGTGGTCTTTCCGCAGCCATTTGGCCCAAGCAGCCCCAGTATTTCACCCGTTTCGACATGCAGGTTAAAGCCGTCCAGGACCTTATGGCTGCCAAACCATTTGTGAACACCCTTCATTTGTAGCGCTGTTGTCATTTGGTCTTGTCCACTGAAAGCAGGCGCCGATAGGAGCGAATGCCCAGGGCCATAGAAAGCCCGCAGAACACCACCAGAAAAATCAGTTCGAAGCGAAGATCCACCAGGCCCATGCCATAGGCAGCAACACCCTTAAAGGCCTGGTTCATATGCAGTATGGGGTTGATTTGTGCTAAAACTTGCATGGCCTGGGGCATGATTTCAAGCGGAAAGAAGGTTCCCCCCAAAACCAATAAAGGCACACCAATGGCTGACAAGGCAACCACCACTTCTTCGCTTCGTTTAGCAAAACGTACGCCTAGAAAAAATCCCATTCCCACATAGGTGAAGACTGAAAGCAGCAAGATCAACCCACCCAAAAGAAGGCTCCCATGGTATTGGGCCCCCACGTACCAGGCGATGCTGTAGAGCATCACGACTTGCACCACAGCCAGTGACAGCTGGGCTATTACCACGCCCAAAAAGTACGCCGCTGGGTTTAGAGGTGTCGTGAGCAGACGGGGAAGCGTGCCTCGTTCACGTTCAGCTGCTATGACAGCAACCGTTCCTCCAAGGCAACTGAAAAAAAGTGCTGCACCAACTAAAATTCCGGCGGCGGCTGCATCAAGCCCGGCGCGCATAGTAATGTTATGCGCGTAGACCAACCCGAATAAGAGCATCATCGTTGCTGGGAAAATAGCCCAGAAAAACAACCCACGCCTCTGCCGCCATTGCTCAAGCAAGAGCCGCCGAGAGACAGCAAGCGTTTGTTGTAAAAAAAGATTGTTTCTAGGCACAGACTTCTCGCCTTGTAATCGAAGACCTCGACCGTAGGTTCGTTTGGTCGAGTCGGGCTTCAAAGGGTTTGAGACCGAACAACTGAATCTCTCAAAGTGAGCAATCAGTAGATGAGGTCAGCTTACTGGAGGCTTAGATCGCCAACAAAAGCTTGCCATTATAGATTCAAAATCCTATATGATAACCGCATTTATTGTGGAAAAAAAAACGGGTCGTGTGCGCATTGGCAGGTCGGGTTTGAATCGCTACCAATTTTCTAGACACGGACCGGCCTCACGGAAAACTTCTTTTCAAACTGTACCGGAGAAAGGCCGTGGTTATGGCCGTGGCGCCGGACAGGGTTATAAAACATCTCGATGTAATCGAACACATCGGCACGAGCCTC
>CAMDMC010000012.1 GCA_945901825.1 Bordetella parapertussis | reverse complement strand
ATTGGTAAGGCCCAAGACGATGCTCGGCTGTTACGGTCAGCACGCTGGTTAGTTAATTCAATTGCAACAGAAAGCTGATCTATGAAGGTTGAACGCCTGGCGGGTTTAATCGGTTTAACGCTGCTTATAGCCTTTTTCGCGCCTTACGTCTTTAAGGTGCAGCAGCTTGATATTTTGCTCATTCTGCTTGGTGGAATTCTGCTTGCAATTATCGACTTTCTAACCGCAAAGTATTAGGCGCTCGGTCTTCTTCGTTAAAGGCTAGAACGCTCTGGGCTCGGTCTTTCTTGTTACGGCCCCTTTCTTCGGGCTGGTCTTTCTTGGCTATTTTGCGGCACGAGCAGGCAGATTACCGCTCGATGCAATAGGTGGCCTCAACACCTTCGTTTTGTACTTTGCCTTACCCTGCATGATCTTTGATTTTGCGGGCAAGGCGCCGTTTCATCAGCTCGTAGACCCGGCGCTCTTAGTCGTTTATGGCCTGTCTGCCCTGGTTATTGTTTTGTTTGCCCTTGGTGCCGCGCGTTTAAGAGGATTAAGCGTGAAGGACGGCGCTTTTGGGGCAATAACGGCCGCATTTCCCAACTCGGGGTTCATTGGCGTTCCACTGCTGGTAAGTTTACTTGGCCAGCCTGCGGCAAGCCCTGTCATTCTCACCATGGCGATCGATGTCATTTTTACAAGCTCCCTATGCCTAGCCATTGCGGAGTCGGGTCGCCGCGGTGGTTTTTTAACCACTCTATTGACCTCCCTAAAAGCCATTACGCGAAACCCTATGTTTCTCTCCATTCTTCTGGGGGGCCTTTTTTCGGCTCTTGAATGGAGGCTCTATTCGCCGATTGAGGCCATTGTGAGGCTCCTGGGATCAGCAGCGTCGCCCGTGGCCTTGTTCACTATAGGTGCCGTTCTTTGGAGGGCTGAGCTGCTTACGCGCAATCAAGACCATCGACCGAGCCCTTACATGGACGTCGTGGTGCTTAAGCTTTTTTTTCACCCCTTACTGGTTATGGGGATGGCTGTGGTCGTTGCCAGGTTAGCGGGCCTTGAGCTAAGCCCGCTGACATTGTCTGCCCTGATTCTAACGGCAGCCTTGCCTTCAGCAAGCAATGTCTCTTTACTTGCTGAGCACTTTGGAGCGGACAACAGCCGCATTGCCAAAATCATACTCATTACAACGGCCACCTCTTTTCTTAGTTTTTCGGGCCTGGCTGCCTGGCTTGGCGTTATGGGTTAGAGGTTCTAAGGCTAAGGACGGGGCTAACCGTTGATGTCTGGCTTCGAGCTCGCCTCGCCTTCATTAGCTTTTTTAGTGGCAAGGCTGCGCTGGCGTCGGCGTCTTGCCCTTTGGCTTGCTACTAAAAGGCGCCATCCTAGGTTTGTAACAGCAAAGGCTGAAATTGAGCCAACTACGGCGAAGATGGCAAGGCCTAAGAAGACGGGCTTTCCAATACTAAGAATCTGATCCCAGGTTGAGGGGCTTGAAGCGTTCATCTCGTCTGCCGTATCTTCGAATATGGCAAGGTGTTCAGCGGAGGTTGACTCGCCTAGAACAGCCGAGCCCAGTTCGTAGGCAAGAATGCCAATTGGGGCGTAGGTAAAGGGGTTTGATACCAGCGTGCTTACAATCGCCACCGGTAAATTGGCTCGAAATACCAAGGCAAATACCGCAGAAAAGAGCGCCTGAAGTACCGGAATGAGAAAACCGAAGAAGACCCCAATCGCAACACCAAGGCTTACCGAGCGTCTGTTAAGTTGCCATAGCCAGGGACGGTTAAGCAAGGGACCAAGCCATCGCAAGCTTCTGTTTGAGCGCACTGAGTCGGCCGAGGGTGTCCAGCGTTTTATAAGCTGTTTCATGGATGGCCCAGATTGTCTCAGGAAAAAGCGCCTCTAGGGTTTTTGCTATGCGCTGACTTCAGAAGCGCGGGCAACAGCATGCTACCCTTTTAATCATGCTTCCAAATGAACTTCTTGCACCCGATGAGCCCATGACCTTTGAGCAGTACGAGGCTTACATTAGGCCAATACGTGAACGTCATGAACGTACCCAGCGTATTTTCGGGGCGCTCTTTTTCGTTATGCTCATCTCTGCCTGCGCCTCTTTCTATTTTGAAGATCTTTCGAACGGGCTCATTTTCGGCCTGATAGCCGTTTATTTTCTGGTTCGGGGTACGGAGTCTTCGCTTGCGCTCGACATGCTCGATACTCAGCGGGTTGCCCTTTTAGTTCGTCACGACTAAAACGCCCCGCCGATCTGTTTCTTACATTTTTGAAAGTCGCATCAGAGCGTCGGCATTACGCCTCTGGCCAGGGCTACCTGAAATTCGGCTTCCTGCCGGTACCTCCCGGGTTGTCATACGTGTTCCAAGGCGACGACGAACCAGCTGGTTGTTGCCTTTAAGCCGGAAGGCGGCTTCTTCAGGGGAAATAATTTTGACCTGAAAAGGGTCATTCACCACAATGCCCGCCTCGCCAATTCCAAGGGGAAATGAAGGGTGACTGAGGTACTGAATGGGCTGAATGACTTCACTTACTGTGACCCATTTCCCGATCCAGCTGTCATTGGGAAGGAGCCGTCGCTCACCGGTAAAGCTCTCAAGAATTTCTGGTAAAAGTTTGATGCGCACGACATTGCCACTCGACATGGCTGTGAAATCCACGTAAATGTATGGCCGAGGGAGCCTGCTGCTTCCGAAATAGGCTTTGCCGGAACGTACATCGAGCACCTTGCCAACAGCCTCCACGCGCCTGCCCGCGTGGCGGCTCACTTTCGCAAACTGACCCGCCGCAACAACTTCAAAGGAGCCTACGTAGACCCTTTCAGGCTGTACCTCTTTCTTAACAGCCTCACCCTCTGGTTTGGGTCTTGGTTTAAAGACCAAGGTTCCCGGGGGGATGCGGCCTTCAAAAAACTCAAAGGGATCGGGAAGTTTTTCGACAGGCCCGAGGCACATGAGGGCGAACTGTTTGGTGGGAAGGCTTAGAGCAGGTACCTGCGCAGCGAGCCCAAAGGTCTGAGAGGCTAGTGGATTCGCGTAGTCGGTTGCCCTGAAAATGACACCCTCTTCGTCACTGTAGGTTCGGTCCCAGAGCTCGGCATTGTGCTCAAGCAGGCCCAGGGATAGATCGAGGCTCATAAATGCAAACCGATCGAGCTCGGGGCCAAAGAGGCTTTCTTTGCGGCCAGGATGTTGAAAATTGACCTGCCCAAGCTCCGAGGCGAGTCGGCCTTTAAGCTCTGGAACATACATGCCGTCGTAGTCAATGAGCTTGATCTGCGCACCATCTTTTGACACCAGAATGTTTCCAAGCTGGATGTCTCCATGTGCAATCGCCATTTTCTGCAAAAATGCGCAAAGCTCACGCAGCTGTGCACGAAGCCTGGCAATGCGCTTGGAGTCTTTGTAGTTTTTATACAAGTACTCGCCCAGGGTTTCCCCATAATTCCAGTCCATTTTAATGACGGGTACGGTCTGATCATTGACCACCATTCCATGGGCCTGGTAGTCGAAGTCAACAAAGAACGAGGAGCCTTGCGATTCTCGAATAGCCTTTATGGTCTCGGCAATGGCCTGGTAGCGCTCTTCAACATCCTTAGAGACACGGGTAAATACGCGCAGGGCATAGGAGCGTTTTGAGGTGGCGTCGTTCATGCGAAAGACGAGCGCAAAGTTACCTGAACGAACCCGAGGCATTCCAAGCGTATTTTTTTCTATGTCGCAGCGCTGAAGCGCGTAGTCACGAAATGTCCTCGATGCAGGCTGCTGCAGTGCTCTTAGGTAGGCTTCAAGAGTGGGTAGAGACATGTGTAGAGATGGCGCTCGATCAGTCCACAGAAAGCAGGGCAAAGGTTGTGTCATCTTTATGAAGCCCACCTGACTGCCTTTGGGCGAGTACCCAGGACTGGAAGTCGGGCTGGCCCATGGAGGACAGCAGATCAAGAGGTAAGGGCCTGTTCTTCTCATACTGACTTAGAACGTAATGCCCCAGAGCATCTGTCATTAAAAAGAGCCTCTTAGACTGCAGTTCGACTTTGGGGATGGTGATGAAACCCCATCGGCTGTGCTCGCTTCCAAAAAGCAGGCTGTCGGTTTTACTTTCGGAACCAAGCAAAACGGGGTTTTTGGAAAACTCAAGCGACTTTCGAAGTGTGAAGCTTCGAAGCTGACCTTGAGGGTCCATCCAGATGGCAACGGTATCGCCAACGGCAAGAATGGAGACCTGACGGGGCTCATCAATAACACCCAGTAAGCTGGCAAAGCTTCCTCTGCTGGCTGCGAGCTGTTTGGACCAGGATGTTGTAATGGCCTTAAGCTGCTTTTCAAAGAAGGGTCTCGCTACAGAAAGAACGAGCGCAACGCACTTGTCGTCCAACCTAGGCGCTGCTACTTGGTTGTAGATCTGCGTAAATGACTGGCAAAGAATGCGCGCCCAACTACGTGAGTCAAAGGAGTCGCTTGCACCATCACTCATTGCGCAGGCCTTGCCTTGCGCCTCCCAGAAAAAGAAGTCCTCGTTCGATTCAGAGTGGTCAGGCTCTTTAGGAGCAGTAAGGCTTCTGAGGATCTTCATTTTCTGCAGTGACCGTCAGAAAAGAGGCTTGCTGGCTTTAATTCCTTGGCTCTTAACGCAGCATCATGGCCTGGGAGGATGCGCGCGTGCCAATTTCGAAAAACTCAACAATCTCTACGGGTTCGACGTTAAAGAAAAACCCCCGGGCATTGTCGTTAACCTGGTAACCCCGTTCGCGGGCGGCCGACGCAATGGCTGCAGGTAGAACACTTGACATGCGAAACAGAATTTTCCCGAACCCATCGGTAACCTCCTCTTCAGACCCGGGAAATTTGATGGGGCCGCTTTTGCTTTGTCCCGTGTGCAGATTCAGTATGAGCACCTCTCCGTCATCGGTCCCTAGGGATTTTAGTTGCTCAACAATGGGCTCTGGGTCGCCATCGGAGGGCTCGCCATCGGTTACATGAAGGAGTGTTGGAGGAAAAGACTCAGGATAGTCGTCGCACCATTCCGCAAGCGCCTGAGCGGCCGTGCGCATGGCCTTGCGCATGGGAGTGCCCCCGCCCGCCTGAGGCGTAAACCAAATGGGAAAGGGCATGCCATCGCGTTGTTCAATGCGCAGTGGATATCGTTCGAAGTCCGAAATAGGATTGAACGTTTTGTCTGCCAGTGGCCCTGCGAGTGCAGGCCCAACACTTGACCCACCATAGCCTATGGCTCCAATCTGAAAATAGTCGCGCACCCCTTCCGATTTAGAACTTCGGGTAATAAGGTTGATGACAACCCGGTTCAAGGCATCACAGACAAACTCCGCACGGCTGAGATCGGTCGTACCAACCGGGTCGGCCATTGAGCCCGATTGGTCAATGACGAACATAAACGCGGTGGGGTTGGAGCGACTGATCTCGGCCTTATAGGGCATCGGGGTTCCTTCTTCAAAGGGTTCTTTTATTTAAAACATCGGTGCTAACCATGGGCGCCAGAGACTCACTTGCCGAAACGATCGTCAAAACTCTTCTGAAGAGCCTTCGCTCTTTCCTCGGGGTCGTAGCATTTTGCGGTAAGAGTGACCTCCGGGGCCACCTTGACCGAGGCGTCCTCGTAACTCAGGAATGGGTACCGTTCATTGGCCATAAGCTTTATTCGGTCGTTGGGCTTTGCGATGAGCCTAGCCTGCCCTTGAGTAAAGTTCGCCGTAGGTCCATCGGGCATGACCTTCACCATAAAGACGTTTTCTTCGAACTCGCACTGGTTATCAAGCGTAATACGTATCTCAATTGGGTCGCGTGATGGCAGTAGGAACTCGTTAATGGGCTGAACGGCCGACTGAAGAGGCGGCATCTCAACTTTGGTCAGGACCGCGTAGACGATCCAGAGGGCAAGAACCGTTCCCAAGAGGGTTCCACCGGCCAGAAAAAAAAGCTGATAGTTCTTGGGCTCGGGAGGAGGGGGTGGTTGATCGTTAGAGTCTTGACCTTGCTGCCTGCTTAACGCCCTAGGTGTCTGGTCGAAATCGTCCTCAAAAGGGTCAAAGAGGTCGTCCTCACCCTTGGATGACGACCTTTTATTGGAGGAGGCCGCCTGGTTTGACCGAGGGTCCATTTGACTTTTTGCGCGCTCTGCCGCAATTTCTTCAAGGGATCGGGGCTTGATGACCATAGAACGAAGTGTATCCCACGCAAGATTGGTCTACAGGCTCTTTTTCGGCCCACTCTCTGGGGAGAATGACGATGGTAACGGTGGCAAACCTTGTTGTAACCGGCAGTGTCTGGGAGAAGAAGACCGACCCCTTGGCAGAGGCCTTAGAGTCTCAGGCCCGTCGTTATTGGGTCAACGTTTTCAACTCTCCTATGCAGATCATGCGGTTTGCAACAGAGACTCATCAAAGGGCTATGGTCCGCGAACTGGACGACTGGGACGATGTGAACGACCCCCGGCCCTGTTACTTGTTGTGCACCAGTCCCGCTGCGGCCGAAGCACTGGCGGGCCTGAGTCATCTTAAGCAGTCTCTTGCCGTGCGCGAACGACGTCTGCGTTTTGCCGCCGTGGGGGACGAGACGGCTGCGCAGTTCGCAGCAACCATAAAGCTTGAGGGTATTGCACGGGTACGTCGCGAAGAGGTTATGACGCCTGCAGTCTCCGGTCATGCCGATAAGCTCGTTCAGAAACTTATTGAGACGGCACCGGATGGCTCCATCGTATTCACACTTGAATCAGCCAGTGACAGTGGCGATATTGCAAGGGGCCTTGTCTCGGGGGGGCTCCGAGTGGTGCGGCTTCCCGTCTTTTCAATCTCTTTGCAGAACCTCGCCGACCTCCCTAAAAGTGACCTGCCGTGGTGGTTCTTAATAACGAATTCGTCGGTACTCAAGACTCTCGTTCAGGATCTCCGTCTACAAAAGATGCGACCTGAGCACATGCTTTGGATGGGCCATTTTCGCTCCACCGAGTCAGTTCTTCGTCGGCTTATACCAAATGCGCATTGGATGGAGCTCCCCGATCTTCTGCCTGTGAATATTCTTGAGACAATTTCAAAAAGTGAGTTTTGTTAGTCATGGTTATCCTTGCAAACCTACTTATCACCCGTGCCGTCTGGCGCGGTGGAACAGACCCCTTAGCCGAGGAACTTAAAAAAGAGGGGGAGCGTTACTGGATAAAGGTTTTTCATTCGCCCGCCGAGGAGTTCCGGCTCACAGATGAAACCTTACAACGGGCTGCCCTAAGAGAGCTAAAAGACTGGGATGAGCCAGGCGACCACAGACCTTTCTACCTTGTTGCAACCAGCCCAGCAGCGGCTGAGGCCCTCGCAAAATTACCTCTCCTACTTGCCGCCATGAAGACGCGGCAGTCTCGCCTAAAATACGCTGCGATTGGAGAGGACACTGCCTTTCACTTCTGGGAAGCCTTAAAGCCTAACGACCTCGGGCCAGAGCGCTACCGCCAAATCCTTGTTCCCACCGTCTCGGGCCATTTCGACAAGCTCGCTGATTCCATTCTTGTGCGTGCCAAGCCGGGCACGATGGTCGGTCTTTTGGAGTCGGCCGAAGACTCCAATACACTCACCCAGCGGTTGGTCTCGGGTGGTGTTCGTGTTGTACGCATGCCGGTTTATTCGCGTTCTGTTCGGGAGCTTATTGACCTGCCTAAAGACGGTACACCCTGGTGGGTATTGGTCACTTCTTCGCTTGCGGCCAAGGGCACACTGCTTGAGCTCAACCGCCAGAAAGTGGACCTTCAAAAGGTGACCTTTATTGGGTCCGTCCCCGCAATTGCTCAGACTATTCAAAAGCAGCTGCCTGATGTCAAATGGGTGACGGTGGAAGAGTTAACAGCCCATCACATTCTTGATCGTATTGCTAAGGCTTAACAGAAGGTGGGGCGCAGCCGGTGGGTTTGTCTGAGCTGGCTTTAAGTTCTCTGGGTTGCGGTCGATTCGTCAACTATGAAAAGTTGCGTGAGTCGAGCCAGCCGCTCTGCAAAGCCCAGAGCTTGGGTGCTGCTTAGTCTAGCCCTGGTTTTTTTAGGTGCTTCGTCCCAGGCGGCGGGTGCGAAATACCTGCTTCTTGAACGAGGCAACGGAAAGGTTGTTTACGTACCCTTAGCTGCAGTCGCCTCAACACCAGAGGGCAATCGTTACTTCACGGTCATTCACGATTTTTTTAACCCGGACCTTCTTGGGCATTTATCACGTCGTCATGTCGAGGAGATTGATTGCAAAGGCAAGCGAACGCGAACCCGGGTTCATGCTCGATTCACCGGTAAGCGTGGTACTGGAAAGGCAACGCTTAATACCGATGAGCCGACAGGTTGGCGCCCGATTCGGGGCAAGGATGACCCCATGGAAATTGCCAGAAACCTTTTGTGTCCAGCTTAGCTTGTTGGCACGACCTGCCTTTTATGCTTCCAGAGCGAAAACGCAAGTGCAATGACAGTTAAGGGAATGACGCCGTAAAGAAGAGTCTGACTGTAGGGCTGAAGAGCCTGGTGGCTTTGGGAGGCCAAAATAAGATAGCCCGTGTAAGCAAAATAATAGAACAAGAAAACCGCACCCTCCCATCGGGCAATCTCACGTCCGGTAATGAAGGCAGGAACACAAGCAAGAAAAGCTGCGAGCATGACCCACTGATCGAACACCAAGACTGAGTTGGGTATAACAAGACCCCCAGAGGCAACAAGCCCTGAGATTCCAAGACATCCAAGAATATTGAAGATGCTGCTGCCCACCACATTGCCAACGGCTATGTCTCGTTCGCCCTTAATCGCAGCAGCCACAGATGCCGCAAGTTCAGGCAGCGAGGTACCCGCAGCAACGATGGTTAGGCCAATAATCAGGTCACTTACACCGAGAAGTTTTGCGAAGGAAACGCTTGCAGTCACCAGGGCCTGAGAGCCTAGAACCAAAAGCACCAGGCCAATGAGCACAAGAAAAGCGGAGCCCAGCGGGCTGGCAAAAAAACTAAGGGTCTGAACCGCAGGTGCCTGAATACCAGCGCTGCTCGCCTCCTTGGGCTCGCCTTTTTTCGCAAGCGGATCATGCTCACTGCCGCCCCTTCTTGCCTGACGAACGATAAAAACAAGGTAGACCACCATGCCGAGCAATAAAAGCAGTGCCTCGGTTGGCGCAACAAGCCCGTCCATCCCAAACAGCAGAAGGAGAGCCGCCGCCGCAATCAAAACGGGAATCTCTTGGCGGATGATCTGGCTATGAACCGACAAGGGAATAAAGAGCGCTGAGAGCCCAAGAATTGCAAGCACGTTAAAAATATTACTGCCGACCACGTTTCCAACCGTAAGGTCGGTTACGCCCCGCCAGGCCGACTCGACCGAGACGGCAATTTCGGGTGCGCTGGTTCCGATAGAAACGACGGTAAGGCCAATGACAAGGGGTGATAGGCCTAGCAGGGCAGCAAGCCTACTTGCGCCGCGGACAAGCAATTCGGAGCCAAAGACGAGTGCGAGAAGCCCCACAGAAAACAGCGCAAAATTAACCATACCGTCGCCTTTTCAAAGATCTGATGCATACTGTAGCAATGAAATGGACTCCAACAGCCGACCTATGTGATGCCCACGAGGCTCTTTTTTCAAAGGGCCTTCTTTTTGTTATACCCCCTGTTTTTCAGAATTATGGGGGAGGCGATCGTATGATGGGAGAGGTCTTTACCTTGCGTTGTTTTGAAGACAACGGGCTGCTTGTAAAAGTCCTCGAGCAGCCTGGTCAGGGTCGTGTCCTAATGGTTGATGCAGGCGGCAGCGATCGTTGTGCCCTGGTCGGAGGTAACCTTGGGTCAATGGCAGAGAAAAATGGCTGGTCGGGCCTGGTTATGAATGGTTGTGTTCGTGATGTCCAGGAGCTCTCTGAACTTTCCATCCCGGTCTGGGCCATGGCAAGTAACCCGCGACGCGGGACAAAGCAAGGTGCGGGTGAGCAGCAACAGCCCGTTGATATCGCAGGTGTGCTGGTTTTTCCGGGAAATTGGTGTTACGCCGACGATGACGGCGTTATCGTCGCACGTCAGTCTTTACATAAGGCCTAGGCCTGTTGTTTCTACGTTTCATCTGCTCTTACTAAGCTGTGGCTAAATCATCGTCGACTTATAACGAGTCATCCATTCGTGTACTAAAGGGTCTTGAGCCGGTTCGACAGCGGCCAGGCATGTACACGCGCACGGAAAATCCACTGCACATTATTCAAGAGGTTATCGACAACTCTGCCGATGAAGCCTTGGCGGGCTATGCAAAGCATATTGAAGTGGTCGAGCATACCGACGGCAGCTTTAGCGTTCAGGACGATGGTCGTGGTATCCCTGTTGGCCCGCATCCCGAGGAAAAGTCGCCCGTTGTCGAGATTGTTTACACACGCCTGCATGCAGGCGGCAAGTTTCAAAAGGATGCGTCGTCCGCCTATGCCTTCTCCGGGGGTCTTCATGGTGTTGGCGTCTCGGTAACCAATGCCCTTTCTCTGCGTCTCGTCGTGACGGTCTGGCGTGACGGACAGCAGTGGGAGATTGAGTTTGCCTCAGGCGAGGTAAAAACCCCGCTGAAAAAGCTTGGGCCTGCAGCGGGCAGGTCAGGCACTCGAGTGCAGGTCTGGCCAGACCCGAAGTACTTCGATGAGGCGCAGGTACCCCGCCAAGAGCTCGCGCGCAGTCTCAAGGCCCGTGCGGTGCTTCTGCCAGGGGTGACCACACAACTCCTTGTTGAGAAATCAGCCCAGTCCAGTTCATGGCTTTATGCAGGCGGGCTTGAGTCCTATCTTCTGGAGTCGATTGGTGAGACCTCCCTACTCGTTCCAATGTGGTCCCATGAGGGCTACGTTGGAGCCGACGACGAGACCTTCGCCCAAGGCGAGGGCGCGCAGTGGGTGGTTGCCTTCACTCAAGAGGGCTCTGTTCTGCGCGAGTCGTTTGTTAACCTTATCCCTACGCCTGCTGGCGGAACCCACGAGGCGGGTCTGCGTGATGGTCTTTTTTCAGCGGTAAAAGCCTTTGCCGAACAGCAGGGTCTTGTTCCGAAAGGGGTGAAGATTCTGCCTGAGGATGTCTTTAGTCGCTGCTCGTTTGTCTTGTCGGCCAAGGTGCTTGATCCACAGTTCCAAGGGCAGATCAAAGAGAGGCTCACCAGTCGCGATGCACTAAGGCTCGTTGCCAACCAGGCCCGAGGTCCGTTTGAGATATGGCTTAACCGTGACCTCGACATCGGCCGGCGAATTGCAGACCTAGCCATCCGAGCCGCGCAGTCTCGCCAGAAGGCGGCCTCAAAGGTCGAGAAGCGCAAGGGCTCGGGTGTTGCAGTGCTTCCTGGAAAGCTCACCGACTGCGAGTCGACCGACCTTAGTCGAAACGAACTCTTTTTAGTTGAAGGCGACTCTGCAGGTGGGTCAGCCAAGATGGGCCGTGATAAAAACTTTCAGGCCATTCTTCCGCTGCGTGGAAAGGTGCTTAATACCTGGGAGGCGGAGAAGGACAGGCTTTTTGCGAATGCCGAGGTTCACGACATTGCCGTGGCTTTGGGGGTAGACCCACATGGCGAGCAGGACAGCCCTGACTTCTCAAGCCTTCGTTATGGCAAGGTCTGTATTCTTTCGGATGCCGATGTGGATGGTTCGCATATCCAGGTCCTTTTGTTAACGCTTTTCTTTAGGCACTTTCCGAAGCTCATTGAGGCAGGCCACGTTTATGTCGCGCAGCCTCCCTTATTTCGGGTGGATGTTGAGGCCAGGTCGAAGCGGCCGGCGCGAAAGATCTATGCCCTAGATGAGGGCGAGCTTACGCACATTCTCGACAAGCTTCGGCAGGAGGGTCTGCGAGAAACGGCCTGGGCTATCTCAAGGTTTAAGGGCCTTGGTGAGATGAGTGCCGAGCAGCTCTGGGAGACCACCTTAAATCCCGACACCCGTCGGCTTCTCCCCGTTCAGCTTGGTGAGGTCAGTCGCACTGACACCGAGCTTCGTTTTAATCTGCTTATGGGGCGAGGCGAGTCCTCCGCACGCCGCAGCTGGCTTGAGGAAAAAGGCCATCAGGTGGAGGTCGATATATGACCAATAAAACGGGTTCCAAGGGCTCAAGTGGTTCAAGTAGCTCGGGTGACGATCGGTCACTTGAGCTTTTTCAAGAGGCCCCGGTCTCTGATAAGCCTGAGTCGACCGAGGTAACCGAAGTCTCGCTGGCCGATTTTGCCGAGCGCGCCTACCTCGACTATGCCGTCTCGGTGGTTAAGGGAAGGGCCATTCCCGACCTTTGCGATGGCATGAAGCCCGTGCAGAGACGAATTCTTTTTGCGATGGACCAGATGGGGCTCGGCAATGCTGCAAAGCCTGTGAAGTCTGCGCGCGTTGTAGGAGATGTGCTGGGCAAATACCATCCGCACGGTGATCAGTCCGCCTACGACGCCTTGGTAAGGCTTGCTCAGAGCTTTAGCATGCGCTACCCACTCATTGATGGTCAGGGAAATTTTGGCTCCCGCGATGGCGACGGTGCTGCAGCCATGCGATACACCGAGGCAAGGCTCACCGCATTTTCCGAACTTTTGCTCTCTGAAATTGATGAGGGAACGGTTGACTTTGGGCCGAACTACGATGGCTCGTTCAGAGAGCCGTTGCGTCTTCCCGCGCGCCTGCCGGTCTGCCTTCTCAATGGGGCATCGGGCATTGCAGTGGGTATGGCCACAGAGATTCCCCCGCACAACTTACACGAGGTATCGGCTGCAGTTCGTCTTTTGCTCGAACAGTCGGTTGTTACCGATGAAGAACTCCTTGCATGCATTGCTGGGCCCGACTTTCCTGGGGGAGGGCAGATCACCTCTTCAGCCGAAGAGATTCAACAGGTCTACCGACAAGGGCGTGGCTCCCTAAAGCTGCGCGCCCGATGGGTGTTTGAGGAACTGGCCCGTGCCCAGTGGCAGCTGATTATTACGGAGCTTCCCCATGGGGTCTCTTCGCAACGCATTCTTGAGGAGATTGAAGAGCTTACCAATCCAAAGATTAAGGCGGGCAAGAAATCTTTGTCACCCGACCAACAGCAGACTAAGCAGCTCATGCTTAGCTACTGCGAGTCTGTGCGGGATGAGTCGGGCAAAGAGGCCGCGGTGCGACTGGTTTTTGAACCGAAGACCTCGCGCATCGATCGTGATGAGTTTGCCCGGCTTTTGCTTGCCCAGACATCGCTTGAGACATCGTTTTCGGCAAACCTGGTTGCGGTGGATACCCAAGGTCGGCCCCGATCGCTCTCTCTAACGGAGATGTTAAGGCAGTGGGTTGACTTCCGTCTTCTAACGGTCCGTAGGCGTTCGGCCTATCGCCTCGAGATTGCCCAACGACGTATTCATATTCTTGAGGGACGTGTCATTGCCCTTGCAAGCATTGACGAGGTCATTGCCGTGATTCGCGAGTCCGATGAGCCCAAGCCCGCACTGGTTGCACGGTTTGGTTTATCGGAGCTTCAGGCAGAAGATATTTTAGAGCTTCGGCTTCGGCAGCTGGCAAGGCTCGAGGCCATCAAAATCGAGAAAGAGCTCTCTGCGCTTCGCGAGCAGGCCGATAAGCTCTCCCAAATTCTCGACAGCGAGCGCACCCTTCGAAAGACTGTAAGCAAAGAGGTAGCGGAAGACACCAAGCGCTTTGCTGATGCCCGCCGAACCCTTGTCAAAGCCGAGCTCAAGGCCACTGTTGAGATTCCTGTGGTTGATGATCCTGTCACAGTTGTGGTCTCGGTTAACGGTTGGGTTCGTTCGCGCCAGGGTCATGGCCATGCCGCGCAGGGCTTTTCCTTCAAGACCGGCGACAGCCTCTATGCCGCATTTGAGTGCCGTACAACCGATCAGCTCGTGGCCTTAAGCGCAACGGGTCGAGCCTATAGCGTCTCAGTGGCCTCCTTGCCAGGATTCCGTGGTGAAGGTCTGCCACTTACGTCATTCTTCGAGCTTGATACGGGTGGGCTACTCACCCACTTCCTTGTCGCCCCGAGTCAGACCATGATTCTTTTGGCGAGCCGTCTCGGCTACGGGTTTATGGCACGGTTTGATGCGCTTGTTGGGCGCAATCGCAGCGGCAAGCAGTTCATCAGCTTTGAGCAGGGCGATCGTCTTGCGGTGTTTAAGGCCATGGGCGCTCACGCAGGCGCGCTTGCGGTTGTTACAGCTGCCAAGCGCCTTCTTGTTTTTGGGCTTAATGAGTTTAAAGAGCTCTCAAACGGTGGGCGAGGGGTGCAGCTGGTAGACCTGGATGCGAAGGACGACTACGTGCTTGATGCCGATGTCATTTCAGATAAGGGTCTCGACTTCATTGGACAAGGCCGAGCGGGTAAGCCACAAAGAACAACACTGAGCAGGGATGCCTTGCTTGACTATGTGGCGCACAGGGGCCGAAAAGGTAAAAAGCTTGATCTTCGAATGACCCTTGAACGCATTGAGTCGACGGGCCTGCCAGCAGGTTCTAATAACGGAGTTTCCTCTTAGAGGACTCTCTCTTAAGCGCAAATAGGGCTCACCGTGATTCAAATTGCTCTGATATTTCTGAAAGCTGTCTGGCGAATTCTGAAGTTTTTTCTTGCCTTCATCGAGAAACTTGGACGCTTCGCAGTTGGCTTGTTGGTCTTTCCTATTCTTCTGGCGGGACTTTTTTTCGGTATCACCGGGCTCTTTGCGCTTCATGACCAACCGTCATCGGGGTTCTCATCCGCCCAGGTTGCCAAGGAGACCGTTCTGCTTATTGAGCTCAATGGCCGGATTGTTGAGCAGGCAGACTATCCGAAGGGACCCTTTCTATCGCGTCAGCTCTTGCAGGAAAGAGCCCAAGACATACAGGTTCGAGATCTCGTCCGGCTAACGGATGCCCTTGTGAAGGATTCTCGCGTCGATGACATTGTGCTTGACCTATCGGGGTTTGAGGGCGGCAGCCTGGTATCGCTTCGTCAGGTGGGTCAGCAACTGCAGCGTTTAAAAGATGCGGGTAAAACCGTTCTGGTCTGGGGTTTGTATTTCGGTCAGGCGCAGTACTACCTGGCATCGCACGCTTCAAAGGTTTACCTGCATCCAAAGGGGGTCTTGGCACTTGAGGGCCTTGGCCAGCGGCCATTTTATTTTGGTGCCGCCCTTACTCGGCTTGGCATAGAGCCTAACCTGATTCGCGCTGGGCAGTACAAAGACGCGGGCGAGCCCCTCGTGCGCGCAAGCGCATCGAAAGAAAGCCTTGCTGCAAGCCAGCGTCTGCTCGACGACCTCTGGCGCGTCTTCTCTGCTGACATTGCAAGGTCGAGAGCTATCGAGCCGCAGCAGCTCGATGGGTTTATTAACGATCTTCCAAGGTTATCGGAAGGGCAGGCCTTCAATCCGGCTCAGTACGCCCTAGAGGCAGGGCTTGTGGATGCACTTCTTGCCCCGGATGAGTTTGAGGCGCAGCTGGAGAAAACCAACCGCGTGGATGATGAGTTTCAGGAGGTCATTCAAGTTCATTGGCTCGATTACCTGCAGTTGCAGCCTGAGCCTAGCTTCAAAGAAGGCGTGGCTATTGTGGTTGCTCAGGGCGCGATTTTCGACGGTGACGAATCGGTGGATGGGGTGGGTGGGCTCGCAACGATAGCCCTTCTGCGTGAAGCACGCCGAAAGAAGGGCGTGAAGGCTGTGGTAATTCGCATTGATTCTCCCGGCGGCAGTGTGGTGGGCTCAGAGCTTATTCGTCGCGAGATTGAAGTCACTCGGCAGATGGGCATTCCAGTCGTCGCCTCCATGGCCGGAATGGCCGCCTCGGGTGGTTACTGGATTGCAGCAGGTGCCGATGCCATTGTTGCCGACGAGTCCACCATTACGGGTTCCATTGGAGTTTTTGCACTCTTCCCATCAGCCAGTAAGGTGCTTGACAAGCTTGACATCAATACCGATGGCTACACAACACACTGGCTGCGTGGGGCTTATGACCCGCGCAGACCTCTTGACCCACGGCTTAAGGGTGTCTTGCAGGCCTCGGTTAACCAGACCTACGATGACTTCATCGGCCGGGTCTCGCTTGCCCGAAATCTTTCAAAGGAGCGAGTCGATCAGCTTGCGCAAGGTCAGGTCTGGACAGGGGGGCAGGCGCATCAACGCGGCCTGGTTGATCAGTTGGGGGGGCTTGAAAAGGCCGTTGAACTGGCTGCACAAAAGGCAGGTCTCGACCAGGGTTTTGACGTTACGTATGTCGAGCCTTCTGAGCCCGCCTGGTCGGCCTTGCTCTCGGATGTTTTAAGGTCGGTGAGGGCAGTCGTTTCCAGTCCTCCCGAATGGCAAAGCCTGCAGAAACTCTTGAATATCCAGGCCTCCGATATCCGCTGGCTCCTGGGGCTCGCAAGCCCATCGGCAGTTCCAGTTCAGGCGGTTCAGGCGCATTGCTTGTGTTCGTCTGACCTTTTCTAGCGGGCCTGGCTTCTAGCCGGGTAGGCCTCACAGACAAGTGCGCAGGCGGCCGCGGAGGCTTCGTCACTTCGAGACTTTGGTGCTTAGGTTCTGCACGACATGGACCGCCAATGGCGGCTGGCAGATTTTTTCGATCGTCGGCCTTGAAAATCTGCGAAGTCGTCCCAATCTATTCCAATAAGTTCGTATTCCTAAGGAGATTTTTTCGTCATGTCTAAAGAGACCATGAGTTTTCAGACCGAGGTCAAGCAGCTTCTTCACCTCATGATCCATTCGCTCTACAGTAATCGCGATATTTTTCTTAGAGAACTTATCTCTAATGCCTCGGATGCCTGCGATAAGCTGCGGCTCGAGTCATTATCGAATGAAAAGCTTTTTGAGGAGAATGCCGAACTCAGTATTACAGTGGGTTTCGATGCCAAGGCACGAACGGTCACTATTGCTGATAACGGCATTGGCATGAGCCGAGACGAGGTTATTGCCAACCTTGGCACCATTGCTCGATCGGGTACCAAAGAGTTCTTTGGAAAGCTCTCAGGCGACTCTGCAAAAGACTCCGCCCTTATCGGTCAGTTTGGGGTTGGCTTCTACTCCTCTTTTATTGTTGCTAATAGGGTTGTCGTTGTAAGTCGGCGAGCTGGGCTCGCGGCCGACCAGGCCGTGCGTTGGGAGTCGGATGGTACGGGTGACTTCAGTGTTGAAGCCCTTGAGCGCGCGGAACGCGGAACAGAGGTGACGCTCTACCTTCGAGAGCCCGAGGGCCAGGGGGAGGACGCGAAATCCCACGACGATCTTCTGTCCCACTGGAAACTCAAAGAGATACTAAAGCGCTATTCCGACCATATTGGACTTCCCATTCGCATGAAAAAACGTGAATGGGATGAGAAGAAGAAAGAGTATGCGGAGACCAACGACTGGGAGACTGTGAACCAGGCCTCTGCGCTCTGGACACGCTCAAAATCAGAGATTACCGAGGAGCAGTACAAAGAGTTTTATAAAAGCCTTGCCCATGGCCTTGACGACCCTTTAGCCCATACCCACAACCGTGTTGAGGGACGTACCGAATACATTCAACTGCTTTACATTCCGGCAAAGGCGCCGTTCGATCTCTATGACCGTCAAAGCCGGCATGGTCTTAAGCTCTACATCAAGCGTGTCTTTATAATGGACGATGCCGAGCAACTGCTTCCCAATTACCTGCGTTTTGTTCAGGGTGTGGTGGATTCCTCCGATCTGCCTTTGAATGTCTCTCGAGAAATACTGCAGGAAAGCCGAGATGTCCGTGCCATTCGCGAAGGCTGCGCCAAGCGCGTACTCGGGCTTCTTGAAGATATGGCCAGTCACCAGCCCGACGATTACAAGACAGCCTGGAAAGAGTTTGGTCAGTGCCTTAAAGAGGGCTTTGGCGAAGACTTTGCCAACAAAGACAGGTTAGCCAAGCTCGCCCGTTTCGTGTCAACCCAGTCAAGTACCGATGAGCCCGATGTCGCCCTTGAGGCTTATGTCGGGCGTATGAAAGAAGGTCAAGACAAAATCTATGTCATCACAGCAGACAGCCTTACTGCCGCGCGCAACAGCCCGCACCTTGAAATATTCAGGAAAAAGGGCATTGAGGTTTTATTGCTGACAGACCGCATTGATGAGTGGGTCTTGAACTTTTTAACTGAATTCGACGGCAAGCCAATTCAGTCCGTCGCGAAGGGCAGCCTCGACCTATCCAAGGTTAATGACCTTCCTTCGGACACCGACAACAAGAAGGACGAGAAGGCTCGGAAAGAAGACCAGCGTGCGGCAAAGCCTGCGGTTGAGAAGGCTGCCAAGGTCTTAGGCGAGAAGGTGAAAGAGGTCCGCCTGAGCGAGCGCCTAACCGATTCCGCCTGCTGCCTAGTGTCAGATGAACACGATGTGAGCGGCCATCTTGAGCGTCTTTTAAAGGCCTCGGGTCAGAAGGCCCCCGAGCGACGGCCGATCCTCGAGCTCAATCCAAGCCACCCCATAGTCAAAGCGCTTGTCGCCGAGTCTGAGGCAGGCGGCGGCCAGATTCTGGGGGCTGATGGTGCCCAAGTAACGGATGGCCTAACAGAGACTTTCTCAGACCTTGTTTGGCTTTTGCATGACCAGGCGCTTCTTGCCGAAGGGGGGCAGCCGGAAGACCCTGCCGCCTTCGTTGGTCGGCTTAATCGGTTTTTACTGAAGGGGCTTGGCTCCGCGCGGGCGTAACCTGTCTTTGATACACTCGCAGGCAAAGAATAAAAATCCAATCCGCTAACTTTTTTGTCTGCGGAAGAATGCTGGGCGTTTGGAAAGCACGGGCATGGGCCGTTTAAGGTGCGGGCTCATTTGGATGACCGAGCGAACACCAATTTTTAGGGAGTTGTCGATGGGTTTACAGAAGGTCTTACGTCACGCGTGTCTGGCCGTCACGGTTGGTTTGAGTTTTGGGGCGTCTGCAATGGCCGAGGTCAAAGGCAGCGTCGAGGCAGGAGCTAAGAAAAATTCCATGTGCATAGGTTGCCATGGCATACCGAACTACAAAACAGCCTACCCGGTGCTTTATCGGGTGCCCAAAATTGCGGGTCAAAACTACGAATACCTGGTGAGTTCGCTTAATGCCTATCGAAATGGCGAGCGGGCTCATCCAAGTATGGTCGCCGTATCGAAGACGCTTACCGATCAAGACATCGCCGACCTCTCCGCCTTTTATGCTGCGGGTGTTCGTTAATGAAACAGGTAAACAACATCCTTTTTTCCAGGAGTCTTTCAGTGGCAAAGCGAACCCTAGGTGTTTTCAATCTCACAGCAGTGTCTGCCTTAATGGTCACGGGTCTGTTTGCGGTTGCATCCCCGGCATGGGCAGGAAATATCGCTCTCGGTAAAGAAAAGGCCGATCAGGCCTGCGCCGCCTGCCACGGCGTGGACGGTGTTAAGTCGGTTGTCGCCTCCTACCCGGTTCTAGCAGGTCAGTACGAAGATTACCTACTGCGTGCCTTAACCGATTACAAGTCGGGCGCACGGAAAAATGCCATCATGGCCGGTATGGCTGCAGCCCTAACCAAAGAAGAAATTGCCAATCTTGCCGCCTACTATTCATCGGTTGCAGGGCCAATGGTTATTATTAAACGCTAAAAGTCGGAAACAGAATTTTTAGAGCCTGATACGGCGGGGGTTGCTGCCGATATCAGGTGTGTCAGTCCAGGCGTTTAAAGGCTTTTCGTTTCTCGCTCATCCTCCGATGTAGCTCATTTCAACCTTTGAACGATCTGGCCTAGCCTCTTTGGTCATTGAGCGCCTAAGGTCAGAGTAACGATCTTCCCTGCGCCCCCAGATCTCAGCAACAATCGCGGTGAGATCGTCCTGAGTACTCGAAGAGCGCAGAACCGCTCGAAGATCGGTTCCGTTGTCAGCAAATAAACAGGTGTAGAGAAGACCTTCTGAGGAGATACGAGCCCTCGAACAGTCCGAGCAGAATGGGCGGGTAATGGAGGCAATAACACCGAACTCCACTGGCCTGTCTTTGTAGATGAAGCGCTCGGCAACATCGTGTTTTTTCGCCCGGTCTACGGGTGCGAACTCAAATTCTGACTTAAGCCGGTGAAGAATTTCGGCCGCCGAGACCACCTGATCAAGCCGCCACTGGTTTGCGTTTCCAACGTCCATAAACTCAATGAATCGAAGGGTGTCACCCATGTCTCGGAAGGCCTTGGCCATGGGAAGAATCTGGTGGTCGTTCACGCCTTTTTGCACCACCATGTTGACCTTGGTCTCAAGCCCAAGCGAACGGGCAGCAGCAATACCCGCCAGAACCTGCTTCGGCTCACCCGTATCAACGCCTGCGAGTTCTCTGAAGAGCTGGGTGTCAAGGGCATCGAGGCTCACGGTGACACGCTGAAGCCCAGCCGCCTTGAGCGCAGAGGCCTTATGTTCAAGAAGAAGGCCATTGGTAGTGAGCGCAATTTCCAAAGGCTGGTTCTGCGGGGTCTTTAATTGGGCAAGCCGTGCAATGAGGTCTTCAACCGACTTACGAAGAAGTGGCTCGCCCCCCGTAATGCGAAGCTTTCGAATTCCCAGTGGAATAAATGCCTTAACGAGTTGTTCGATCTCCTCGAAGCTTAGCAAGGCCTCGCGTGGTAGGAATTGATAGTCTTTTGTGAAGACCTCTTTGGGCATGCAATAGCCACAGCGCAGATTGCATTGGTCAATAACCGAGATGCGCAGGTCTGTGATGGGGCGACCTAGCTTGTCATGAACGGGCCCTAGGGACTGACCCTTTAAAAAGACGGAGGGATCAGGGCGAGCAGCCTTACGCCTCTCGAAAGAGGACGCAAGGATGGGGATGACGCGGTGACCTTCACTCATT
This sequence comes from Bordetella parapertussis, assembly GCA_945901825.1. GTDB lineage: Bacteria > Pseudomonadota > Gammaproteobacteria > Burkholderiales > Burkholderiaceae_A > Hahnella. The sequence continues at coordinate 27,551 of CAMDMC010000012.1, read as the reverse complement.
GTTCCTAGTTTCTACCATAACCAACTCCTCAGGAGTGGAAACGGCCTGACTTCGGCGTGGTTTCCGACCCAAGATCGGTGCGATCGCAGCGGGCTGCTCAACGGGGCCTTTCTGCGGGTTTGTCTGAACCCATTCAAGTCCTGCGGCCTGAAGTTCTTGCGAGAGATCAATGGGTGAGGCGGGGGCGGCCACAGCAACAGTCTCTACTGGGCTGTGAGGCGAGACCGCAGGCACTGGGCTTGGGGTAGGTGGTTCGGCGTGTTTCTCGATTGCAGCGGGCGGATCGACGATGAACGGCTCGGGCACGGCATACATTTCAGGCTTCGGGGTGTCTTTGAACCCATCTGCTTCAGGTGAATTTGCCGGGGTGTGCGAGGCCTCGGATGTCAAGGCTATGGAGGACCCCTCGTCGGCGGGGTCAGTGCTGGTTGCTGCTACGCCCGCGTCGTTTGACGCCGAGGATGCTGAACGCCCAGAGGATCCGCGGCGACGGCGGCGGCGAGGCTTCTCTGCGCCGTTCGCATCGCCAGCCTGGGGCATGTCCAAGGCCTCCGATTCCCCAACAGCTTCTGCAAGGCCCAGGTTTTGGGAGAGCTCTTGGCCCTCGGCCGGATCTTTAAGCTCTTTGGCCTCGCGTGGTTCACGAGCTTCTCGGGGCTGCCTGGAGCGAGGCTCACGCCCCTCGCGGGGTTCACGCCCCTCTTTGGGCTCGCGAGCTGGGCGGGTTTCTTGAGCCTCCCGCGGCGCGTTCGTGGCAGGTTTTGCGTCTTTGTTATCGCCACGACCCGCTTGCCTGCGGCCATCGCGTCGGTTGTCAGGCGTGCGTTCGCGTCGGTTCGACCCAGTATCTTCAGCACCTGCCCCGCCTGCCCGATTACGGCGATCATCGCCTCGCCCACCCTGCCGTGCTGACCGACCATTTCGGCCTGCGTTGGCTGACTTACTGGGCTGTGCCTCGGATGACTCCGAACCAAAGAGTCCAGACAGCCAGGCAAAGAACCCTGATTTCTTTTCTGCCTTGCGGCCTGCTGCAATGTTTGCAGGCATAGGCGTTGAGGGGGCGATGCCTTTTACAACAGCCTCTTGTCGAACCTTTTCGGGCCCCTCGCTGGGCTTTCCTGGCGCGCCTGCCTCAAGCGCTGGTCCTTCGACCATGGCGTAGCTCACCTTGATGTCATCTAAGCGTGTGTCGTCGTGGCGAAGCCGGTCGAGGTTGTAGTTGGGTGTCTCAAGGTGCTTGTTCGGAATGAGCACGATGGTCACCTTGAGACGGGCCTCAAGTTTGGCAATGTCTGTGCGTTTTTCATTCAACAAAAAGCTTGCAACCTCAACCGGTACTTGCACGTGCACAGCAGCGGTTCCTTCCTTCATGGCCTCTTCTTGGAGGATACGAAGAATGTGAAGGGCACTTGAGTCAATGTCGCGAATACCGCCTGTGCCATTGCAACGCGGGCAGGTAATATGAGACCCCTCGTTTAGCGCAGGGCGAAGCCTCTGCCGCGACAACTCCATAAGCCCAAAACGCGAGATCTTGCCCATTTGCACGCGGGCGCGGTCGTGATGGAGGGCTTCACGCAGTCGCTGCTCAACATCGCGCTGGGCTTTGTTTGATTCCATGTCAATGAAGTCAATGACGATGAGCCCGCCAAGGTCGCGCAGCCTAAGCTGTCGTCCAACCTCTTCGGCGGCCTCAAGGTTCGTTCGCAGGGCAGTTTCTTCAATATCGGAACCACGCGTGGAACGGGCCGAGTTCACGTCAACCGCAACAAGTGCCTCGGTATGGTCGATAACCAATGCGCCACCGGATGGCAGTTCAACCATGCGGGAATAGGCGGTTTCAATTTGATGCTCGATCTGAAAGCGGGAGAAAAGCGGAATGTCATCCTTGTAGCGCTTAACCCTGGGTGCGAGATCGGGCATGACATGAAGCATGAACTGCTGAGCCTGGTCGTAAATATCGTCGGTATCAACAAGGATTTCGCCAATATCGGGCTGAAAGTAATCGCGGATGGCGCGGATAACCAGACTGGACTCTTGGTAAATAAGGTAGGCACCGGCCTGAAGGGCGCGGGCATCGTCAACGGCCTTCCAGAGCTGCAAAAGGTAATTGAGGTCCCACTGCAGTTCGCCTGCCGAGCGACCAATGCCCGCTGTGCGGGCAATAATACTCATGCCCGCAGGAAGCTCAAGCTGGTCCATGGCATCTTTAAGCTCCTGCCGGTCTTCACCCTCAATGCGGCGCGATACGCCACCGCCCCTGGGATTGTTGGGCATTAGCACAAGGTAGCGGCCGGCAATGGAAATAAACGTCGTAAGCGCCGCCCCCTTGTTGCCACGCTCTTCCTTCTCCACCTGAACCAAGAGCTCGGTGCCTTCTGAAATAGCGTCTTTAATGCCAGCGCGAGACAGATCGACCCCAGGCTTGCAGAACTCTTTGGCAATCTCTTTAAACGGAAGAAAGCCGTGACGTTCCTCACCGTAGTTAACAAAGCAGGCCTCAAGGCTCGGCTCAACACGGGTAACTACGCCTTTGTAAATATTGCTTTTGCGTTGCTCACGGCCCGCGGCTTCAATGTCGAGGTCGACAAGGCGCTGGCCATCAACAATAGCAACCCGCAGCTCTTCCGAGTGCGTGGCGTTAAATAACATTCGTTTCATACAATCAACTCCTTAGGTCGCGCAGGCTTGAAACCCACGCGGTTGTAACTTAGACGCGAGTTACAACGCTGGTCACTGACGCAGGGGCCCTAGGAGATGAAAGGTTGACGTGCCTAAAGAGCCTTAGGCCTTCAAGGGGCGAAAGGGCAGGCGATTGGGGAGCAAAGGAATGGGCGAGCCGCTGCGCAAAACGGGCAGTCTGTCGATGAACTTCCAAAGAACCATCCATGTGATTCGTCAAATCTTTAAATCTCTTTGGGCCGCAAACGAAACAACCAATCGTCGTTTACGGTCATCAATCTTTAATATGCCGACTCGTCGAGCGGTTAGGCTCGGAATTCGGCTCCGTAGGATCTAGGGCGGGCGGCTAAGATTTTTTTAACAAATTTCTAGGCTTTGCCAGCTATCCTTATGAAATTATAACTTGAAAATACGTTTAGGCTTTTTATGGCGGTATTAAATCGGCTTCAGGTCGAGGCCGAGTACGAAGGCCAAAGAATCGATAATTTTCTGTTGCGGCACTTCAAAGGGGTGCCCAAGACGCGTATCTACCGCATGCTTCGAACCGGCGAGGTACGCGTTGATGGAGCCCGCACACGCCCTGAGCAACGGCTGTTGGCTGGGCAATGGCTGAGGCTGCCACCCGTAAGGGTACCGGAGCCTCAGCAGGTGGATTCCGAGCAAAGGCTGGGGTCGGCAGTTGTTCTGGTTGAAAGGATCGAGCGCGTCTATGAGGCCAATGGGCTTCTTGCCGTCAATAAGCCGGTGGGACTGGCGGTGCACGGGGGCAGCGGCATTTCGCTTGGCCTGGTCGAGGCCTTTCGTGCCTGCGGTCAGTGGGGGTCGAGTCTCGATCTGGTCCATCGGCTTGACCGCGAGACCTCTGGTCTGCTTTTTCTTGCAACTAAAAGGACAAGCCTGCTTAACCTGCATCGGCAGATTCAGGCGGGTCGATTTCGAAAGCACTACCTGGCGCTGGTAAAGGGCGCCTGGCAACAAACGGGGCTTGCGAGCCTGCGCGACTCGCTTGTCAAAGAACTCCACCCGGGTGGGGAGCGGCATGTAAGGCCAGCCCGCGAGGGTGAGCAAGGCCAGGCCGCCATGACCCAGGTCAAGGCCTTGTGCACCTGGGAGCACGACCAGCTCGGCCCTTTAAGTCTGCTCGAATGCCAGCCTGTAACAGGTCGTACCCACCAGATTCGCGTTCACCTTGCCTCTTCAGGCTTTCCTATCGTGGGCGATCCAAAGTACGGCGACCCCCGCTTTAACCACCAGGTGCAGGCTTTAACCAAGGTCTCCCGCATGTTTCTGCATGCATGGAAGGCCTCCTTCGATTCCGAATTGGCTCGGGAGCGTGTTGCGGCTGAGCCAGGAAGCGACTGGCAAAAAGGCCAGCAAAAACTTGGCTGTCCCTGGAAGCCTAGGCCAGTTGCAGACCGAGCAGACACAACAGAAATGCCCCTAATCAATTCCTAAACCTATGACACCTACATCACTCATCATTTTCGACTGGGATGGCACTGTCGTCGATTCCACCATGACCATTGCCCAGGCCATCCAACGATCTTGCGAGGATCTAGGGCTAAAGGCGCCAAGTCTGGAGGCGTCGAAGTATGTCATTGGACTTGGTCTGCAAAGCGCGCTGAGCCATGTTGCCCCCGAGCTGCCCAAGGAGCGCATTCCCGAGCTTGTCGAGCGGTTTCGGCACTATTACTTAGCTAGCGATCAGTTCCTGAAGCCCTTTGAGGGTGTGGTTGGTCTGCTTGACTGGATGCACAAGGCGAACCATCCCCTGGCTGTGGCAACAGGCAAGTCGCGCAAGGGGCTTGAGCGAGCCCTTGATGCAACGGCCACGCGGTTTTATTTTGCGGCAACGCGCTGCGCAGACGAGTCCGACCCCAAGCCCAGCCCCACCATGGTCTACGAGTTATGCGAGGAACTCAATATCGACCCGGTTGAGGCCTTGGTTATCGGCGATACCAGCCATGACCTTGAGATGGCGGCCGCAGCCGGCGCAAGTGCTGTAGCCGTCACTTATGGCGCGCACCCAAGAGAACACCTCGAGGCCTTCAACCCCTTGGCCTGCCTGTCCTCGGTTTCGGAGCTCGATTTATGGCTTCGCCAAAGGCTCAATGCCAGCCTTACGCAGTAGGTCGGTTAAGGCAATTAAGGGAAGTCCAATAAGTGCTGTGGGGTCCTCCGATTGCATCTGTGCAATTAACGCAACTCCAAGCCCCTCCGACTTGGCTGCGCCCGCGCAGTCGAGCGGGAGCTCTTTATGCACATAGTTTGAAATAAGGCTGTCGGAGATCTGGCTTGAATCAAGCCATCGAACACGCGTGGTGACACAGCTTTGGCTTGGGGTGCCTTTCGCATCCAACAGGCAGACCGCGGTCTCAAAAAGCGTTGTCTTTCCCCGCTGAAATTGAAGCTGCTCGATGGCGGCCTCGATACTGCCAGGCTTGCCCAGAAACCGTCCTTCGCAGACCGCAACCTGATCGCTTCCAATAACAATGCGCCCAGGCCTTGAACCTGCCACTGCCTGTGCCTTGGCCTGAGCAAGCAAACCGGCTAACTCGCGCGCACTGGCAGCCTGATAGGCAGTCTCATCAACGCCGGGGGCCATGGTCTCAAAGCCAAGCCCCAGCCTAGTAAGGAGTTCAGCCCGGTACGGACTGGTTGACGCAAGAATGATGGTGGCCACCCCGGTATCATCGCATTCATGACGAGTCCTGTTGTTCTCTGCCCCAATTCCGATGGCCTGTCGCCCTTATCTCTGCAGCGGTTGATGGAGCGATTCCCCAATGGGGTCAAGGCGTCGCTGACCATTGCCGAGCCACAGCTGAGTCGGCTTGTCGAGGCCTCAATCAGCCTTCTAGGGCCGCTTACGGTCAGCATGGAATTCGATGGCCAAGGACAACTCGAGCTCTCTTTTCATGCGGTAGTGCGCTCAGACTGCCTGCGCTGCAGAAAGCCTGTCGACCGTCAGCTTGAACTCTCGCCCGCAGTCTTGCTTTTTGAGACGGCCCAAGAGGCCGACAGTGCCATGATGAGCGACCCTGATGTCGATGCCATCTCGACGCAAGACCAGCGTGGCATTGCAGAGCTTGTTGAAGATGAGATTTTTCTTGAAATGGGCCATGGGTTCGCGCATGCCGAATGCCAGGCTACGGTAGAGGCTCAAACCAACCGGCCCAACCCCTTCCACGATCTGGCTCACCTTCTTTCTATGAAAAAACCTTCCTAAACCGCTATAATCGAACGATTATTTGTCAGGCAACCCCGTTATTTACGAATAGAGACACACCATGGCCGTTCAACAAAACAAGAAATCTCCCTCCAAGCGGGGCATGCATCGCTCGCACGATTTTTTAAAAGGCCCAGCCATTGCGGTGGAGCCGACCACGGGCGAAGTTCATCTCCGACATCACATTAGCCCGTCGGGCTTCTACAAGGGCAAGCGGGTTGTGCAGCCCGAGGCTGTAAGGGATACCAGCTCGGAATAGTCGGTGGGGCGCACGGTAATAGCCCCAAGCTGGCCCAGTTGTCAGCAGACATACGGTTTATCTAATTTCTCGCAGCGGCCTTCCTTCTTGGCCAGCTTCCAATGACATTCCCTGTTCGTCTTGCGGTTGACTGCATGGGGGGCGACCATGGTCTGCCGGTTACCCTGGCCGCATGCCTTGACTTTCTTCAACGCGACCTGAATGCAAGTCTTTTATTGGTTGGTCGTGAACCTGATATTCGTGCATCCGAGCTCTTTGCTCGCCTTCAGGCAAGTACTCGGGTTGAAATTGTTCATGCTCCAGAGCTTGTTGAGATGAGCGATCCACCCGCGGTGGCCTTGCGTTCTAAGCGGCAGTCGTCCATGCGACTCGCCTTCGAGCAGGTCAGCCTAGGCCATGCCCACGGCGCGGTTAGTGCGGGCAACACCGGCGCGCTTATGGCCATTTCCCGTAACGTCTTGAAAACTATTGAGGGTATCGACCGACCAGCCATCGCCACGTTTATTCCCAATCGCAGCGGTTCTTCAACCCTTATGCTTGACTTGGGCGCAAACGTTGACTGCTCTGCCGAGCACCTTGCTCAGTTTGGCCTTATGGGCTCGGCCTTAGCCATGGCCATGGGTGTCGAGCAGCCTCGTGTTGGCCTTCTTAACGTGGGCGAGGAGGTTATTAAAGGCAATGAACTGGTTAAACAGGCGGCCGAGCAGCTTCGTCAAATGCCTATTCATTTCATTGGAAATGTTGAGGGTAACGACGTGTTTAAGGGCGTTGCCGATGTTGTTGTCTGTGATGGGTTTGTTGGTAATGTGGCACTCAAAACCTCTGAAGGTGTCGCGCAAATGTTGGGCGCCTTTCTCAAAGAAGAGTTTCGTCGCAGCTTTTTTAGCCGTCTTGCCGCGCTTATTGCCTCGCCGGTTCTGCGTGCGTTTGTTCGCCGCGTCGACCACCGTCGCTACAACGGTGCTGTCCTACTCGGTCTTCGTGGCGTGGTTGTTAAAAGTCACGGATCTGCAGATGCTTATGGGTTTCGGCATGCGCTTGATCGGGCCGCAGAGGCTGCTCGGCATCGCCTTGTCGAGCGCATTACCGAGTCGCTTGCCGCGCGTTCAGGGCTCGTAAACGCCTAAGCCCCGCACGTCTTACACTGCATCCCCATGGTTTCTCGAACCTACTCAGCAGTTATTGGAACAGGGGGGTATCTGCCTGGTGAACCTGTTTCGAATCAGGCCATGGTCGATCGGCTGGGGGCTCTTGGCCTTGAAACCAGTGACGAATGGATACGGGAACGAACGGGCATTGAGCAGCGCTATTTTGCAAACGATGACCTGTCCACCAGCGACCTCGCCCATCGGGCGTCCATTGCAGCCCTTGAGGATGCTGGCCTTGAGCCAGACTCGGTGGACCTCATCGTTCTGGCAACCTCCACCCCCGACATGGTCTTCCCCTCCACGGCCTGCCGGCTGCAGCACAAGCTCGCCATTAAACAGTGCGCGTCCTTCGATCTCCAGGCGGTCTGCAGTGGGTTTGTTTACGCACTCGCTACAGCAGACCTCTTTATTCAAACAGGCCAGGCAAGAACGGCCCTGGTTGTGGGTGCGGAGACCTTCTCACGCATTCTCGATTTCAACGACCGAGGCACCTGTGTCTTGTTTGGCGACGGTGCGGGTGCGGTGGTCTTAAAGGCAAGCGATACGCCCGGAATTCTTGCGCACAAGCTCTACGCCCGAGCGGAGCACGAAGGCATTCTGAATACGCCCGGTCAGCTTGCCCATGGCAAGGTCTGCGGCTCGCCCTTTTTAACCATGGATGGCCAGGCCGTTTTTCGTCTGGCCGTAGAGGTGCTCGAGTCATCCGCCCGCGAGGTAGCGAGTCTGGCCGGTCTTGACCTTCAGGCCATCGATTGGTTTATTCCTCATCAGGCCAACCGCCGAATCCTTGCCATGGTGGGCAAGCGGCTTCAGATCCCCGAGTCACGACTTATCGCCACCGTGGGCCAGCATGCCAACACCTCGGCCGCCTCAGTCCCCCTGGCCTTCGATGCAGCGCGCCGCGATGGTCGTCTGAAGGCTGGCCAGACCCTTATGCTTCAGGGGGTTGGTGGTGGCTTTACCTGGGGCGCAGTGGCGCTCACGCTTTAAATTCAATAATTTCATCGTAGGAAGGGTTCTTACGTCTATGCGCCTGGCTTTTCTTTTCCCTGGTCAAGGGTCTCAATCGGTTGGAATGCTCGAGGGTTTTAAGGGCGCAAAGGTTGTCGAACAGGTTGTGCAGCGTGCCTCATCGGCCATTGGTCAAGACCTTCAGGCCCTCATTGCTAACGGCCCAGTCGAAGAGCTCAACCTTACTGTGAACACTCAGCCCGTCATGCTTGCCTGCAGCCTGGCTTTCTTCCGGGCCTATCAGGCGGCAGGTGGCCCTCTGCCAAGCTACTTTGCGGGGCATAGTCTGGGCGAGTACACAGCCCTAGTTGCCGCGGGGGCCCTTGAGGAAAGTGAAGCCGTTCAGCTTGTACGTTTTCGGGCGCAGGCCATGCAGCAGGCGGTGCCACCTGGCCTGGGAACCATGGCTGCTATTTTGGGCCTTGAGGGTGAGAAGGTGGATGGGCTTTGCAAAGCGGTATCAAAACCGGGGGCGGTGGTTGAGGCAGTCAATTTCAACTCTGACGATCAGACTGTTATTGCAGGACACACAGACGCTGTTCGCCTTGCCTGCGATGAACTTAAGCAGGCAGGTGCCAAGCGTGCAATAGCCTTGCCGGTTTCAGCGCCCTTCCACAGCAGTCTTTTAGAGCCTGCGGCACATCAGCTGCGAGAGCGCCTTACAGGCGTTAACTTCAAGCCGCAGGCCTGCCCTGTATGGCACAACCTTACTGGCTTGCCCATGCAGGCCTCGGAGTCTTTGGTTGAACTTTTAAGCAAGCAGGCCATGAATCCTGTGCGCTGGGTGCAGACCATTCGCGGGCTTGCCGATGAGGGTGTGACGCATTTTGTGGAGTGCGGTCCTGGCAAGGTTCTTGCCGGTCTTACCAAAAAAATTGCACCCTCTGCTCAAGCCCTTTCGATTAACGACGAGCAGTCCCTTCTAACAACTCTGGAAAGCCTGAAAGCCGTATGACAGACCTCACAGCAGACTCAGTGCGCGTTGCACTGGTTACAGGAGCAAGCCGAGGCATTGGTCGAGCCATTGCTCTGGCGCTTGCAGACCACGGCTACCTTGTCATTGGCACTGCAACCTCCGATGCCGGCGCAGAGGCTATTGGACAGGCCTTGGCGGCCATGCCGGTTGCGGGTCACGGTCTCTGCCTTAACGTCAACGAGCCCGGAGCCTGCGAGACCGCCGTTGCTGACATCGTTAAACGCCATGGTCGGCTCGATGTCCTGGTGAACAATGCCGGCATAACGCGAGATAACCTTGCACTGCGTATGAAGGACGAGGAGTGGCAGGACGTGATCGACACCAATCTCTCTGCGGCCTTTCGTCTTGACCGTGCCGCCCTCAAGCCCATGGTGAAGGCCCGATGGGGGCGCATTCTTCACATCACGTCGGTCGTCGGTACCAGCGGCAATCCGGGGCAGATTAACTACGCGGCCTCAAAGGCCGGCCTTGGCGGGCTTAGCAGGTCGCTTGCCCGTGAGGTGGGTAGCCGAGGTATTACGGTGAACTGCATTGCCCCAGGGTTCATTCAAACAGACATGACCGATGCTCTGTCGCAGGAGCAAGTAAAGACGCTGGTTGATCAAATTCCTCTTCAACGGCTTGGAACAGTCAGTGATATTGCCGCTTCTGTCGTCTTTTTGTGTTCTGAGGGTGCGTCCTACATTACGGGAACCACCCTGCATGTGAACGGCGGCATGGTGATGTCCTGATACAATCGCCTCGCGTTATTTGAAAATCCGTCAGGATTAAAAAAGGGAAAAACCATGGAAGACATTGAAAAGCGCGTCAAAGCAATTGTGTCAGAGCAATTGGGCGTAAAGCTTGAAGATATTAAAAACGAGTCGAAGTTCGTCGATGACCTTGGCGCAGACTCACTGGACACTGTGGAGCTTGTCATGGCCCTAGAAGATGCCTTTGAGTGTGAGATCCCCGACGAGGAGGCCGAGAAAATAACCACCGTTCAGCAGGCCATTGATTACGTCAACGCCAATCTCAAAAAATAGCCGACCTTCTGGCCCCGGGCACCTGAGCTTCTTCAGGCTGCCTCATCTTTGTCCAAACGATGCAAGCCATTAGTCATCGCAGGCGTGTTGTTGTCACGGGGCTTGGCTGCATCAGCCCCGTCGGTAACACCGTTGCATCAGCTTGGGATGCCGTCGTCGCAGGGCGCACGGGCATCGCAACCGTTACACGGTTCGATGCCTCGGTTCTTCCCGTACATTTTGCAGGTGAGGTGAAAGACTTCAACGTCGAGTCCTACCTTCCTGCGAAAGAGGCACGTCACATGGATACCTTTATCCACTTTGGCATTGCCGCCGGATTACAGGCCATTGATGACTGCGGAATTGAAATTTCGGATGCCAATGCCGATCGCATCGGGGTAATGGTTGGTTCAGGAATTGGTGGGCTTCCTCTTATTGAAGAAACGCATGCCGATTACACGGCAAAGGGTGCTCGACGAATCTCACCTTTTTTTGTACCCGGCTCCATCATCAACATGATTTCCGGTCATCTAAGCATTCTTAGAGGCTTGAAGGGCCCGAACCTGGCTGCGGTGACCGCATGCACTACGGGCCTCCACAGCATTGGCCTTGCTGCCCGTCTCATTCAAGCCGGCGACGCCGACGTGATGGTCACCGGGGGTGCGGAATCAACCATTTCGCCTCTTGGTATCGGTGGGTTTGCTGCTGCCCGTGCGCTGTCCACCCGAAACGACGACCCGGCAACAGCCTCGCGGCCCTGGGACAGGGATCGAGACGGCTTTGTCTTAGGCGAGGGCGCGGGCGTCATGGTGATTGAAGAGTATGAGCATGCCAAGGCCCGAGGCGCCCGAATCTATGCCGAACTCTCCGGGGTTGGTTTTTCAGGCGATGCCTTTCACATGACTGCTCCCGATCAGGACGGCCCGAAGCGCTGCATGCTTAATGCAATGCGCGACGCGGGCCTTAACGCGTCAGAGGTGGGTTACATCAATGCCCATGGCACCTCAACCCCGCTAGGTGATAAAAACGAGACCCAGGCTATCAAGGCAGCGTTTGGTGAGCATGCAAAGGCAGTGCGTATTTCATCAACGAAGTCGATGACGGGGCATCTTTTGGGAGGCGCTGGGGGGCTTGAGGCTGTTTTTACAGTGCTCGCGCTACATCATCAAGTCTGTCCGCCCACCATCAATATTTTTAATCAAGACCCGGAGTGCGACCTCGATTACTGCGCGAACGAGGCGAAGCCCGGGAGTTTTAAGGCCGCATTAAAAAATAACTTCGGATTCGGGGGAACGAACGGCTCACTGGTGTTTACCAGAGGCTAGGTGCCAAGGTAGCGCCCGGTGGCCGAGATCCCTTCTGACCTTGACCTTGTCCAGCGTGTAAAAAACGGGGACAAAGAAGCCTTTAACCTGCTTGTATTGAAATACCAGCGAAAGGTCGGCCGTCTTGTTCGACGTCTGGTCAGTAACTCGGATGAGGCCGATGATGTTGTTCAGGACGCCTTTATAAAGGCCTACCGGGCCCTGCCGCAGTTTCGAGGCGACAGTGCCTTCTACACCTGGCTCTACCGAATCGCCGTCAACACCGCCAAAAACCACTTAGTTAGTCGGGGTAAAAGGCCTATTTCCCTCTCGGAATTGGCTTCCAATGATGAGGACGAGGAATCTTTCGAGGCTCCGGTTGTCACAATAGACAACAATACGCCTGAGGCGGAGCTTATGAGTCGGCAGATCGCCGAGACGGTGAATCGCGCCGTGTCAGCACTGCCCGAGGAATTACAGACCGCGCTCAGTTTGCGGGAGATTGATGGTTTGAGTTACGAAGAAATTGCAGAGGCTATGAACTGCCCCATCGGCACCGTTCGGTCGCGCATCTTCAGGGCTCGAGAGGCTGTGGCGGCTGAGCTCAAACCATTGCTCAATGTCTCTCCCGATCGGCGTTGGTAAGGATTTGGCAAAATAGGGGTCGGTATGCAAGATCAAGACATCAAGGAAGTTCTATCCGAATACCTCGACCAGGGCCTTCCGGCATCGCAGGCCGCTGCACTCGTGGCTCGCCTTAAGGTAGATCCCGAGCTTCGGTCAACGGCGCTTAGTTTTTGGGTCATTTCCGAATCCATGTCAGGTGTCACCACCACCGGCCATTCGGAATCGTTGCAAGCGCGCATTGCCAAGCAGATCGAGCAAGAGGCTCATTTAATGCCTCAGCATCATCGCCTTGCCAATGTCGGGGCGGGCCCTGCCCCTGGCAGGGTGCGGCCCGAGCGTCGAGGCTTGGGTACCGCGTGGCGTTTTGCCGCAGGCCTCGCGGCCTTTGGTTTTGTCGCCTCGGTTGTCTGGACGGTTGGTATTGACGGGCAGGGGTCTGGCTTCTCCTTGGTTGCGGGTTCCAGTTCGCCTAGTCCGACTACGGTCAATCCCATCAGCGGGTCCTTCGATGATTCGCCGCAAATTCGTGCAATGGTCGAGGCCCACGGACCAATGATTGTTCGAATGCGCATGGACGAGCAATGACCGAGGCCTTGCTGGTCCCGGCCTTTGCCGTGGTTCGCGAAGTGCTGGGGCGACTGGTCTTTCTGAGGTTAGTCTTTGTCTCACTGGCCGTGGCTCAGGCAACCGCTGCCTTTGCCAGCGAGTCTGCTGCGTCGGCAGAGGCCTTACAAGAATTGCAGGCCAGGGCCAAGGTTATGGTTCAACGGGCGGCTGACTCGGCCTCGCAGCTGAACTTCTCAGGAACCTATGTTCATCAGCATGCGAGGGGCCTTTATTCGGCAAAGGTCATGCGTGGCATGACGCCCGAGGGGAGGGTGACGGTTATTGATGCGCTTGACGGACCTGCCAAGCGCACCGTAAGGCTTAGTTCCGAGGTACGTGCCTACCTTCCCGACCAAAAGCAGCTTCGCGTTTATCCGGGTGCTTCGGTTCGTCTCGATTTCCCACACCCCCCGGTCTACGACTTTTCTCGTGTCACCGAGCACTATCAAATTCGGCTCACTTTGGGAAAGCGCGTGGCCGGGCGAATGACAGACCGGGTCGAGTTTGTGCCCCGTAATCCTTCCCGTTGGGGTGTGCATTGTTGGTTCGATCAGGCCTCGGGTCTCATGCTTAAGACCCAGACCCTCGATGCCAATGGCGCAGTGCTTGAAGAGCACTCGTTTTCTGACCTCAATCTTGGATCCTCACCCCAGCTCCCTGGTCTGGAGGCACCCTTTAAAGATCTGCGGTCTTGGCGACGGGTCACAGCCTCCATCCACCGTGAGCCCATGCCTCAGATTCTCAAAGTCTATGCGGGTTCCATGGGCTTTATCCCGTTAGCGGCAGCCAAGGTAAAAGAGCCTTCGTCGCCCTTGCCCCATACCCAGTGGCTCTTTACTGACGGAATCGCGCTGGTTTCTGTTTTCTTCATTCACGATCCAAAGCTCAATGGACAGGCGGGTTCCGCAGAGTCCAGCGACCTCAAAGGCGCAACGGCTATGATCATTGGTTCAAAGTCGGGTTACCATTTAACCGCCTTAGGTGAAGTGCCCATCGACACGGCAAAAAGCCTGCTCGCCACACTTCCTCTTCCTCAACAATAAAGAAGGGCTGCTTCCATATGAAACGGTTTTTGACCCCGACACATTCGCTATGGTTAGCCGGCCTTTTCTGCGCAGGCTTAATGGCTCATGCACTGCCTGCAGTTGCCTCATCCGCCAATACTGGCAGCGCGCTGGTACGCGGGCTACCCGATTTCACCGGACTTGTTGAGCGGGCGGGGCCTGCGGTGGTTGGAGTTCGTACGCTGCAAAAAGCAAGTCGGGCACAGGGTGGTTTTCCTGGCATGCCTCCTGGCCTTGACGAAAACGACCCGTTTTACGATTTTTTCCGTCGTTTCTTTCCGCCTGGGCATCCTGGCGCGCCGCAGCAGAGCCCTCCGGGTCGACCAGGCCAACCGGGTCAGTCCGAGGAGGACTCACCGTCGGTTCCTCGTGGGGTCGGCAGTGGGTTTATTATTTCCAGTGACGGCTATATTCTCTCGAATCATCATGTTGTCGAGGGTGCCGACGAGGTCTTTGTCTCGATGACCGATGGTCGGGAATTTAAGGCTAAGATCGTGGGGTCCGACCAGCGTACCGATGTTGCCCTGCTCAAGGTCGACTCGAAAAATCTTCCTGCACTGCCTTTAGGGGATCCATCTAAACTTAAAGTGGGCGCCTGGGTTGTGGCCATTGGCTCACCCTTTGGGCTTGAAAATACTGTAACGGCTGGAATTGTGAGCGCCAAAGGGCGTGATACGGGTGACTACCTGCCCTTTATTCAGACCGATGTTGCCGTGAATCCCGGCAATTCCGGGGGCCCGCTTCTCAATCTTGATGGTGAGGTTGTGGGTATCAATTCTCAGATCTACAGCCGTACGGGTGGGTTCATGGGAATTTCTTTTGCTATTCCCATCGACGAGGCCAACAGCGTGGCCCAGCAACTTAAAGCCTCGGGACGTGTTGTGCGGGGTCGAATTGGTGTGGCCATTGGTGAGGTAACGCGCGAGGTCGCTGAGGCCCTGGGTTTGAAACCCGCCTCGGGTGCGCTTGTGCGTAACGTGGACCCCGAGGGCCCTGCACGCAAGGCTGGCATTGAGCCTGGCGATATTGTCTTAAGCTTTGCAGGCAACAAGGTTGCTCGCATGTCCGACTTGCCACGTTTGGTCGGTAAAACCCAACCCGGGCGCACCGAGTCCATTGAGGTCTGGCGGCGGGGGGAAAAGCTACGGCTTAAGGTGAGTGTTGTTGAGCTTCAGCCTGAGCCTCAGGTTCAGGCCGCTGCTCCTGCTGCTCCGGAGCCGGCTGCCATAAATAACTGGCTTGGGCTTGGGTTAGCCGATTTGTCAGACGAAGACAGGAAAAGGCTGAACTTAAAGGCGGGTGTTGGCGTTTTAAAGGCTTCCGGACCCTCTGAGCGGTCGGGTATGCGTCAGGGTGACATAATCCTTTCAGTAAACAATACCCAGGTGGAGTCCGCCAAACGTTTGGTTGCCTACCTTGAGAAACTCGACAAGAGCAAGCCGGTGGTGTTTTTGGTTCGAAGGGGCGATGGGGTCTTGTTTATTCCAGTACGACCTTGAATGCCTTGGCGAACAATTTGCAAAATATTCGTAATTTCTCAATTATTGCCCACATCGATCACGGAAAGAGCACGCTTGCAGACCGAATGATTCAATTCTGCGGAGGCCTGTCCGATCGTGAGATGGAGAACCAGGTGCTCGATTCGATGGACCTCGAACGCGAGCGCGGTATCACCATTAAGGCGCAGACCGTTGCTCTCCACTACAAAGCACGTGATGGGCAGGTCTATCAACTCAACCTCATTGACACACCAGGCCATGTCGATTTCTCTTACGAAGTAAGCCGCTCGCTGTCAGCCTGCGAGGGGGCTTTATTGGTTGTTGACGCCTCTCAGGGTGTTGAGGCGCAGACCGTTGCCAACTGCTACACCGCGATCGAGCTTGGCGTTGAGGTCTGTCCGGTATTAAACAAAATTGACCTCCCCGCAGCCAACCCCGAGCAGGCCATTCAGGAAATTGAAGATGTCATTGGCATAGAGGCCTCCGACGCTATAAGGGCAAGCGCCAAAACGGGTGAGGGCGTTGAAGATATTCTTGAGCTCATTGTCAGACGCGTCCCGCCCCCGAAGGGTAAAGTCGACTCGCCTCTTCAGGCGCTGATTATCGATTCATGGTTTGACAACTACGTTGGCGTCGTGATGCTGGTTCGTGTAATGAATGGCAGCTTGAAAAGGCGCGACAAGGTGCTGCTTATGGCCACTGCCAGCGCCCATGTCGTTGAAGAGCTTGGTGTCTTTACCCCTAAGGCCTTAGCAAGAGAATGCCTCTCGGCGGGGGAAGTGGGCTTTGTTATCACGGGCATGAAAGAACTCAAAGCAGCCAAAGTCGGCGACACACTTACGCTTGCAACACGGCCTGCAGACAAGGCCCTTCCTGGTTTTAAGGAAGTCAAGCCTCAGGTCTTTGCAGGGCTCTACCCGGTGGAATCAAGCGACTACGACATGATGCGCGATGCGCTTGAAAAGTTGAAGCTTAACGACTCATCGCTTCAATTTGAGCCCGAGGTCTCGCAGGCCCTTGGCTTCGGTTTCCGTTGTGGCTTCTTGGGCCTTCTGCACATGGACATCGTGCAAGAGCGGCTTGAGCGCGAGTACAAGATAGATCTCATCACAACCGCACCAACAGTGGTCTATCAGGTACTGCTTAATGACGGCAGCCTTGTTGAGGTGGATAACCCCTCAAAAATGCCGGAGGCCTCAAAAATTGCCTCGATTCGCGAGCCGGTTATGACCGTTACGGTTTTTGTACCGCAGGAGTATCTTGGTTCTGTCATTACTCTATGCACCAGCAAACGTGGCCACCAAATGGGTATGACCTATGCCGGCCGTCAGGTAAGTCTGGTCTACGAAATTCCAATGAACGAAATTGTTCTTGATTTTTTTGACAAGCTGAAATCAACCTCCCGAGGGTATGCCTCCATGGACTATGACTTTAAGGAGTATCGCGACTCCGATGTCGTGAAGATGGATATTCTTATAAACGGGGACCGGGTCGATACGCTTTCTGTCATCGTGCACCGGGCAAACTCCCAATTCAAAGGGCGCGACCTTGCTGCAAAGCTGCGCGAACTTATTCCAAGGCAAATGTTTGATGTTGCGATTCAGGCCGCCATTGGTGCCAATATCATTGCCCGAGAGAATGTGAAGGCGCTTCGTAAGAATGTTCTTGCCAAGTGCTATGGCGGGGACATTTCCAGAAAACGTAAGCTGCTTGAAAAGCAGAAGGCGGGTAAGAAACGCATGAAGCAGGTAGGTACGGTGGAGGTTCCCCAAGAAGCCTTCCTGGCGATTCTGAAAGTTGACGGCTAGTCATGGACTTCGCACTGCTTCTTTTCGTTCTAAGTGTTCTTACGGGCGTCTTGTGGTCGGCTGACCGCTGGGTATGGGCAAGGCAAAGGCCTCAGGGCGCCTCAAGGCCTTTAATTCTCGAGTACACCGCTGGCTTCTTCCCGGTGATTGCCATTGTTTTTCTTATTCGGTCATTTTTATTCGAGCCCTTTAATATTCCTTCGGGCTCCATGATTCCTACCCTGCGAATCGGCGATCTTATTTTAGTTAAGAAGTACAGCTACGGCGTTCGACTGCCTGTCGTGGATACCCTTGTCTTTCCAACAGGCCTTCCCGATCGCGGTGACGTAGCAGTCTTTCGTTACCCCAAAGATGACTCGGTTGATTACATCAAACGCGTTGTTGGGCTCCCTGGCGATCGTATTCGCTACATCGATAAGCGACTTAGTGTGAACGATCAACCGGTTACTAAAACGCCACAGGGAAGCTTTGTTGATACCGGCTCTGCAAGGGTGGCAAGCCAGTTTGGAGAGCAGCTTGGAGAGCATCGTTACAGCACACTAAACGACGAGGATGGCCCCGGTATTTACCTTCTTGAGGCCTTTCCCTTTCGCGAGAACTGCAAGCGTTTAATGGGGGGCCTTGAATGCCTTGTCCCCGAAGGTCATTACTTTGCCGTGGGCGATAACCGTGACAACTCCGCCGACAGTCGCTTCTGGGGCTTTGTACCCGAGGCTAATCTTGTTGGTGAGGCGGTTCTTGTCTGGTTTAATTTTGGCGAGGTTTTTTCCGGTAATTTTTCTCGACTTGGCTGGATTGACTAGCATGGCATTGCCTCAAGCCTCGAGCGGTCATGGTCTTGAAGAGCTCGAGACCCGGCTCGGCCTCAGCTTTAAAGACCGAGGCCTGCTTAACTTGGCCTTAACACACCGCAGCTACGGTCTACAGCATAACGAGCGCTTGGAGTACCTTGGCGATAGCGTTTTGAATCTCGCTGTGGCGGCGCTTTTATACAAAGAGCTTGACGGGTTTTCCGAGGGCGACCTGAGCCGAGTGCGCTCAAACCTTGTTCGCCAGCAGGCCCTGCACGACATTGCACAGACACTGTCTCTGCACCGGCACTTGCACTTGGGGGATGGCGAACGTAAAAGCGGTGGTCTTAGGCGTCCATCAATTCTTGCTGACACACTCGAGGCCATTATTGCGGCGGTATTTCTTGATCAAGGGTACGAGGCCGCCTACGGGGTGGTCGAGCGTCTTTACCGTCCTATCCTGAATCAAGTTGACCCAAAGACCTTAGGTAAGGACGCAAAAACTTTACTGCAGGAATTCCTGCAGGGAAACGGCCTGCCCCTTCCGATATACGCCGTTGTTGCTACGCGTGGCGCGGCCCACAATCAGGTCTTTGAGGTGGAGTGCAGTATTCCGAAGCTAAGCCTCACCTTGCTTGGGTCGGGTGCTAGTCGAAGGGCCGCCGAGCAGGTTGCCGCAACCGAGGCACTGACCTCGGCGCAACGGGCACTGTCCTCAGCGCCCAGTAAGCGTCGTAAGACGCGCAGCAAAGACAAGGCCGAACCGGCACCACAGGCGAAGCTTAGTTTCGAGACCAGTCACCAGTAATGCCATGAGTGACCACCGAGCCGGTCTTGTTGGAGTGGTTGGTCGTCCCAATGTCGGAAAATCAACCCTCGTTAATGCCTTGGTTGGTTTCCCTGTTGCCATTACGTCGCGTAAGGCCCAGACCACCCGTCACCGTATTTTGGGGGTCTTAACTCGCCCTGATGCGCAGATTCTTTTTGTAGACACACCCGGGCTTCAGAATGAGCACACGGCGGCGTTAAACAGGCAGCTGCGCCGTGCTGCCTACAGCGTCATCGCCGAGGTACCCGTTTTGCTTTGGGTGGCCGATATTTTGAAGGTAACCGACGAGGACCTTCAGATTGTTAAGGAGCTTCCTAAGGAGGCTTGTGTTCTTGCTGTGCTTAATAAGGCCGATCGAATTGCGCGCGATCATCACCGCGAGGCGGCCTTTGACCTAGGCCAGAGACTTGCTCAGCTCTACCCCTTTAAATCCATCATTCCCATATCGGCACAGTCGGGCTTTCAGCTTGAGACATTGTTGAAAGAGCTTGTGGCTGTTCTGCCCGAGGGGCCGGCTTTAATGGATACCGAACAGGTCACCGACCGGCCTCTTCGATTCATGGCAGCAGAGCTTATACGTGAGAAGCTCTTTCGACTTCTGGGGGATGAGCTGCCCTATGAGGCAACGGTTGTGATTGATCAATACGAAGAGAGTCCGGGACGCACCCTTATTCATGCAACTATTGTTGTGGGTCGTGCCAGTCACAAGCCCATGGTCTTGGGCGAAGCAGGTCAAAGGCTTAAACGCATCGGCACAGAGGCTCGGCGAGACATTGCAAAGCTTGCAGGTATACCGGTTGAGCTTCGTCTCTGGGTGAAGGTGGTCGCCAATTGGGCCGATCAGGACAAGCTTGTTCAGAGTTTTGGGTACGGCGACCTCTAAGAAGCCATGGTTGAGGGATACGTTTTGCATGGTGTGCCTTGGCGAGAGACCAGCCTCATTGCAGAAGTCTTTACCCGTGACGAAGGCCGACTGGGCTTGGTTGCAAGGGGAGCTCGGCGACCTCGGTCGGCCATGCGCGGGCTCTTGCAGCCTTTCCAAAAGCTAGGCCTGCGCTACTCGCATAAAGGAGAGTTGCGCACGCTTATGGCAGCAGAATGGCTCGGCACACAGGGTCGAGGCATGCCCGCGGGGGCCAGCCTAATGGCAGGTTTTTATGTCAATGAGCTTTTGTTACGGCTTTTGCAGCGTCAAGACCCCCATGCCGAACTCTTTCAGGCCTACGAAATGGTGCTCGATCATCTCTGCGAGCCTGAGCCTATGACCGAGGTCTGCCTGCGCTGGTTTGAATGTCGACTGCTTCGGGGGCTGGGGATTGCACCTGATTTCTCTGTGGGTCGCGAGACCCCGGCGGTTTCCCGTTTTCAGCTGGCACCGGGTGAGTCCATTCGACTTGCAGCCCATGAGCCCGAGGACGGACTCCTTATTGACAAAGAGACGCTGGCCACCCTGGCACGGTACGATGGCTATGACGATCTTAAGGACTGTCTTCAGGACAGCGGGTTGGCCTCCTATGCTGCTCTTAAGCGAGCCCTTAGGCTCTTGCTTGCGCATCAACTGGGCTCGGTACCGTTGTTTTCCAGAGAAGCTGCTGTAGATCTTCATTACCTAAGAGACGGAGTTATTTCATGATTGAGCTAGGTGTCAATATTGATCACGTGGCCACCTTGCGCCAGGCGCGAAGAACAGTTGATCCGGACCCTGTCTGGGCAGCGGTTGAGGCTCATCTTGGAGGCGCCGACGGTATCACAGTGCACCTGCGTGAAGACCGACGTCATATTCAGCTTTTTGACGTTGAGCGTCTACGCGATCTCACTCAAATTAAGCTTAACCTTGAAATGGCAGCCACCGACGAGATGGTGGCAATTGCACTTGATATCCGCCCCGAGATGGCCATGCTCGTTCCCGAGGGTCGGCAAGAAATTACAACCGAAGGCGGGCTCGACCTTATTTCCAACGCCTCTGTTGTTCAGTCGGCCGTTGATCGATTAAGGTCCAAGGGCATTTCTGTGAGTGCATTTCTTGATGCGGACGTCGACCAGATTCGACATGCCCATGCCATGGGAGTGGAGGTCTGCGAGATTCATACGGGCCCCTATGCCGAGGTGTTCTTCCAGCAGGGCCGAGACGCCGACAAGCCGGCCGTTCAGAAAGAGCTTCATCGTATTCGTGAGGCGGGTGAGCTTATTCAGTCGCTAGGCATGCGGTTTAATGCAGGCCACGCCCTGAACTACTTCAATGTTCAACCTGTGGCGGCTATCGCGGGTGTTCGAGAACTGCATATTGGGCATGCCATTGTCTCAAGGGCAGTCTTTTTTGGAATGCGCGAGGCGGTCAAGGAAATGAAACGGCTAATGCGGGAGGTAAGTACCCAATGATTGTTGGCGTTGGAATCGATCGTGTTCTTCTTCACCGGGTTGATCAAATTTACGAGCGCTGGGGTAAGCGCTTTACTGAACGGGTGCTTGGTCAGCAAGAGCAGCTTGTCTTTCAAGAACGGCTGGGTCGGGGCTCGGCAGGCCGCAGTCGGGCGGTCTCTTATCTTGCAAAGCGCTTTGCGGCAAAGGAGGCGGTTGGTAAGGCCCTGGGGGTGGGCCTTGCCTATCCCATGAGTCTTCACAGCCTCGAGGTACTCAACGATGCGAAGGGTGCACCGCATGCCGTTTTCCACAAGGCGCTTGCCGATTGGGTAAGTAGCAGGCAGCTTCGGGTCAATGTGTCGATTTCCGATGAGCAGGATGCAGCTGTTGCCCTTGCCATTGTTGAATCAAATGCGGGCCCTCAGGCCACCAGGAACATGCGCCCTAAGGACTAAGCCATCATGTCGGGACCTTTCATTATTGACCTCGAGGGGTTTGAACTAACCCCGGAAGAAAAAGACCGCCTTACGCACCCATGGGTTGGCGGCGTCATTTTGTTCACGCGTAACTTTCAAGACGTAACGCAGCTTAAGGCGCTCACGTCTGCCCTGCATGCGCTTCGGCCCAGTAACCCACTTCTTATTTCGGTGGACCACGAGGGTGGCCGTATTCAGCGGTTTCGAGAGGGTTTTACAAAGCTTCCATCCTTTCGCAGTCTGGGCGAGCGTCTCCCCGCCTTGTCAAACGTAACCCGCTCGGCAGGCCCCCAGGCATCCGACTGCGCTGCACTAGAGCTTGCCCTGTCGGAGGCCCGAGCCGCAGGCGCCGACCTTGCCTTTGAACTAAAAGCGGTGGGGGTTGATTTCAGTTACACGCCGGTGCTCGACCTCGACTATGGCCGCAGCCAGGTCATTGGTGATCGTTCATTCCACAGGGAGCCTGCCCTTGTCTCCATGTTGGCAGCAGCCATGGCCCAGGGCCTTAGCCTGGCCGGCTTTCGAACCTGTGGCAAGCACTTTCCCGGGCATGGCTGGGCCGAAGCCGACTCGCACCATGACCTGCCGGTAGACGACCGTCCGCTTGATGCTATTCTTCAAGACGATGCCTGGCCCTATGCGCGTCTTGGACGTGGGCGCTTTGGGCGGGCCTTGCTTCAGTCGGTGATGCCTGCCCACGTTGTCTACTCACAGGTCGACAGCCTGCCTGCCGGTTTCTCCCGAACCTGGGTAACCGACATTCTTAAAGGTCAGTTTGGTTTTGAGGGCGTTGTTATTAGCGACGACCTTTCAATGGCCGGTGCAGCTGTTTTTGAAGACATTGCCGACCGCTGCGAGGCAGCCTTTGCTGCCGGTTGCGATGCCACACTTATTTGCAATCGGCCCGACCTCTCGGCCAAGGCCCTTGATACTGTCCCTTCACGCATACCGGCATTTCTTACCGACCCCGGTCGTCGGTCCTTAACACTTCTTCGACCCCGGTCTGTTTAGTTCGACGGAGCCACGCCTTTGAAGGCTAACTCATTTAGAACGAGCGTAAGCCAGGAAACTGCCCAGGCCGTTTACGACCCGAGCTGTCAACGTTGCCCAAGGCTTTCGGGTTTTCTGAAAGAGGTCAAAGCAAAGCACCCCTCCTACTTTTGCAAACCCGTCCCACCCTTTGGCGATGATCATGCGGGGCTTTTGGTGCTTGGCCTTGCGCCGGGTCTGCACGGGGCTAACGCAACCGGTCGGCCGTTTACGGGGGATGCCTGCAGTGATCTTCTTTATGGCTGCCTGCATCATCACGGCTTTGGTTCTGAACCCCGCTCCCTAACCGCAGACGATGCGCTGGTGATGCATAACTGCCGAATCACCAATGCCGTGAAGTGCTTGCCTCCTCAGAATAAGCCAACCCCCGCGGAGGTTCGCAACTGCCTTACCTTCTTGCGTCAGGAAGTCTTTCAACTCAAGCCCAAGGTTATTCTTTGTCTGGGCGCCATTGCCCACAACGCAGCCCTGCGGGCTCTGCCGCTCGCGCAGCTTGGCCTGCGGCCTGCCCAACTCACATTTGGTCATGCCGCCCGCCACAGGGTGGGCGCAATCTGGCTTGTCGATAGCTACCACCCCAGTCGTTACAACTTAAATACAGGGCGCATTACCGAGGCCATGTTGAGCCAGGCTGTTGGCCTTGCGAAGAGCCTGCTTGATGAGCAGGTGAAAGAGGCATGACCAAGCCCGCCGATGAGGCCCAGGCCGTTGTAAGCCAAGCTCTGCGTGAGTCGGTAGCAAGCCTGCCGGGCTTACCCGGGGTTTACAGGTTCTACGATGCAACCGACAGCCTGCTTTATGTTGGCAAGGCAAAAGATCTAAAGAAAAGGGTGAGCTCGTATTTTCAGAAGACCGGTCTTAGCCCGCGCATTGGCCACATGGTGGCTCAGATTGTACGGCTGGAAGTAACCACTGTGCGTTCGGAGGCCGAGGCGCTTTTGCTTGAGAGCAACCTTATAAAAACCCAGTCGCCGCGCTATAACATTCTTTTTCGTGATGACAAGTCGTACCCTTATCTTCGCCTAAGTCGGCATCGTTATCCCCGTATTTCGTACTACCGCGGTGCTGTTGATAAGCAGGCCCACTACTTCGGTCCTTTTCCCAATGCCTGGGCTGTAAAGGAGAGCATTCAGATTCTGCAGCGCGTCTTTCGGCTGCGTAACTGCACCGACAATGTTCTTTCCAATCGTTCCCGACCTTGCCTTTTGCACCAGATTCAGCGCTGCAGTGCGCCTTGTGTTGGGCTTATCTCCGATGATGGGTATGCGCGGGACGTTAAGCGTGCCTTGTCCTTTCTTGGTGGCGAGCACCAAGATGTCTTGTCGGAGCTTCAAGCCGACATGCAGACTGCGGCTCAGGGTATGAATTACGAGTCGGCCGCTGTCTACCGCGATCAAATTGGTGCGCTCTCCAGGGTTTTGCAACAGCATTCGATGGAGGCTGATACTGCGCTGGACTGCGATATTGCAGCGGTTGCAAGTGATGGTATTCGTGTGGTGGTGAACCTTGCCATGGTCCGCGGGGGCCGGCATTTGGGTGATCGGCCTTATTTCTCTTCGCTTGCAAGTATGTTGCCAAGGCAGCATGCCGATACCTTGGCAGAGAACCAGGAGCTGTCTGACTTGTCGAGCCTTGATGAGCTCATGGACGAGGCGCTTGTAAGCTTTGTTAGTCAGCATTATCTTGATGAGCAGGCTTCGCCGGTGGCCACACTGATTGTCAACCGAGGCTCAGCCGTACCCATGATTGAAGACTGGTTTACTGACCGGCAGGGCGGCCTAAGGGTCTTGTATGCACCGCAGGGTAAGCGCCGCGATTGGCTGCAGATGGCAGAGGATAACGCCCGGCTTGCCCTTACACGACGCGCGCAGGAGCAAGGTGGCGCTCAAGGCCGAACGCGGTTGCTTGCCGAGACGCTTGGCCTAGATACCTCAGCAGAGGACCTTTTTGTCTTAAGGCTCGAGTGCTTTGATATAAGCCATACAGGGGGCGAGGCCACACAGGCTTCCTGCGTCGTCTACCACAGCCATGCGATGCAGCCCAAGGAATACAGGCGTTACAACATTAATGACATCACACCGGGTGATGACTACGCAGCCATGGAGCAGGTGCTGCGTCGTCGCTATGGCGAGGTCCAGCCAGACCTTCCCATGCCCGATCTGGTCCTTATTGATGGTGGCAAGGGGCAGCTTGGTAAGGCCATTGAGGTCTTTGAAGAGCTTGGGCTTGATGCCCGTATCCTCATAGGGGTGGTCAAAGGGGAGGGGCGCAAGGTGGGTCTGGAGAGACTGCTTCGCGCCTCGGGCGAGGTGATTCAACTAGGCCGCGACCATGGAGCCTTGATGCTTGTTGCCCAGGTGCGTGATGAGGCCCACCGGTTTGCCATTACTGGCATGCGGGCACGTAGGGCGAAGACTCGGGTGGGCTCTGTGCTTGATGACATCGAGGGAGTGGGTCCGAAGCGCCGGCAGAGGCTTCTTGCCCGGTTTGGGGGCTTGCAAGGCCTTAAAAAGGCCTCAGTGGCGGAGCTTGCAACGGTTGAGGGTGTCTCGCATACCCTCGCAGAGGACATTGCCCGGCGTTTACGCTAACCGCTCAGCCGTTATGATCAAGGCTTATGCGTTTTAATCTGCCAAATCTTCTCACCTGGGCGCGCATTCTTGCGATTCCCTTTCTTCTTGGTGTTTTTTATTTTCCGCTGGGCCTGGAAGATCAGACAAAGAACCTTGTCGCCACCTTATTGTTTGTGGGCGCAGCCATAACCGACTGGGTGGACGGCTGGCTTGCCCGGCGGTGGAACCAGACCTCGGCCTTTGGAGCCTTTCTCGATCCGGTGGCCGACAAGCTCATGGTCTGCGCGGCGGTTGTGGCGCTTATTGATCTGGATAGAGTAGGGCCGCTGGTTGGCATCATTATTGTGGGCCGTGAAATTACCATCTCTGCGCTGCGGGAGTGGATGGCCGAGATGGGGGCTCGAAAAAGCGTGGCAGTGAACTGGCTGGGGAAAGCCAAGACCATTGCCCAGATGGTTGCCATTCCTTTCCTGCTTTACTACGGGACGGTCTGGGATGGCCTTGTTGATACCCGTGTATGGGGCTATTGGCTTATGGTTATTGCGGCAACTCTTACCTTTTTGTCGATGGTTTACTACCTGGCGCAGGCGGCACCCGAATTGCGCCGAGGGGCCTGAGGTTCTTGTTGGTTCTAACTCCATCGGCTCCGGCCTGGTCATTTGCTCGACGCCCCGGAAACCCCTTATAATTCCGCTCTTACTGCGGGAGTAGCTCAGTTGGTAGAGCGCAACCTTGCCAAGGTTGAGGTCGCGAGTTCGAGACTCGTCTCCCGCTCCAGCCGCTTTGCGGGCGGGATGGCAGAGTGGTTATGCAGCGGCCTGCAAAGCCGTCCACCTCGGTTCGATTCCGGGTCCCGCCTCCACTGCCTAAACTGCTAGTTTCTCTGTAGGGGGACGTAGCTCAGCTGGGAGAGCGTCGCGTTCGCAATGCGAAGGTCGGGAGTTCGATCCTCCTCGTCTCCACCAATAAATTGTTGATTTATAACGACTTTTATTCAAAATAAGAACGCAAAAGTAGTTAGGTAATTTCTTTACTACTTTTTCTCTCATCTTTCTTGTAGTGTTTCTTCATGGGCACTACGACTGTCACAGACCGACACCGTTCAGTTCCGATACCCGAATCCATCACTCGGATTGGCAAAGGGTATCCAGACAAACTCTGCATCTTCCAACTTCCTGCGTCTTCGTATTGGTGGGTTCGGTACTGGACTCAAAACAAGATGGTCAAACGCAGTACCAAGACTGCGAATAAGAGAGAAGCAATTGCGTTTGCGAAACAGTTCTACGAGGAGATTCTTCTTCGTGAACGCAACCTCTTACCCATCACTAAAAGTCCAACATTCCAGAAGGTCTCTGACTTATTGATTGAAGAACAAAAGGCATTGATTGAACGAGGTGAACGCAACGCAAAACTGAATGTCAATGACAAACAGAAGTTGAAGAAAGACTTATTGCCATTCTTCAAGGACTTTCATGTTCGTGACATTACCTTCAAACACATCAATGACTATGTAAAGAAACTTGCAGATAGAAAACTCAAACCCGCAACCATCAAGGTTCATCTCAATCTGATTCACAAGATTCTGATTCTTGCCAGTCGTGAAGGTCTTCTTGACCGATTGCCCGTGATGCCCAAGGTGAAGACTGTAGATTCACCGAGGGGTTGGTTCAATGAGGACGAATACGAGTTACTGAAAAAGAAAGCATCAGAGATTGCTTTCTCAAAAGAGGAGGTTCATCTCGTTCGCAAAGAACCCATCACTTACGAGATGGTTCATGTCATCTGGTTTATGACTGCATCATTCTTGAGACCCAGCGATATGAAAATGCTTCGTCACAGAAACATCCAAGTTGTAAAAGAACCTGCCCTCTATCTACGAATCACAACAGATACCTCAAAAACTGTGAATCGTCCTGTCGTGACGATGGACAACGCAGTCAGCATCTACGAGGCATTGATTGAAGACCATAAGAAAAATGGGAAATCAGTCGGTAAAGAAGATTTCGTGTTCTTTCCAGAAATCACCAAAGACAAAGAGAGATGGAAGGCAATGGATCGGATGGGTCGGCAGTTTGACTACATCGTAAAAGCAGCAGGACTCAAGAAATCTCCTGAATCGCTACTAAAACACTAGACACTTTCCAGCCTAAAATTTTAGGCAATCAGGAGGGTGTTATGGGTAAAGGTCAAAGGTTTACCGAGGAGTTCCGGGTTGAGGCAGTTAGGCAGGTTACGGAACGGGGTTTTGGGGTCAAGGATG
>CAMDMC010000011.1 GCA_945901825.1 Bordetella parapertussis | reverse complement strand
GGCCGTGCAAGACCTTTTCAAAGTAACGCTGCGCCGACGACCCGACTGGGAATTTGATGCGGGCCATGGCGAGGCCATGCTAAAGGAGCGCCTTGGGGTTGCCTCCTTGGCGGGCTTCGAGCTCACGGGCGATAAGGCTTCGCAGGAGGCCTTGTCTTGTATGGCTGCGCTTATTCAATATGCAGAACTCAGCCTGGGCCAGCCCCTTCGCTACCTTCAGGCGCCGCGCAGGCAGAGTAACCACCAGACGCTTGAGATCGACGCGGTGGCAAGGCGCACCCTTGAAATTACAACGCCTTTGTTTTCAGAGGCTCAGGCCCAGACCCCCACACTTCTAAGCGTCATGGACCGTTGCCAGACAACCCCAGGAAGTCGACAGCTTCGCCAATGGCTTACCAATCCGCTTCTCGACAACCATGCGCTTGTCGCACGTCAAGAGGCCGTTACCTGGCTTGCCGAGCAACACGAGACCACCAAGGCTGTCTGTGCATTTCTTCGCGGCACGTCCGACCTTGCAAGGCTCTCGAGCCGACTGGCCTTAAAGCAGTCGCGACCTCGAGAGCTTATGGCGATTGCCCAGTCGTGCCAGGCCCTTCAGCCCATTGCGCAAAGGCTCCTACCCTCCACCTCTCTTTTAGACAAGCTTGCGGCCCCGCTTGATCAGCCCGTATTAATGGCAACGGCCGAAGAGCTTCTTAAGAGGCTAGTGGATGAGCCGCCTGCCCTTGCTCGCGACGGTGGAGTCTTTCGTGAGGGCTTTGACAGCCTATTGGATGAACTACGAGGGCTGCGGCAGAACAGCGATCAGTTCCTGCTTGAGCTTGAGGCCCGTGAGAAGGCGGCCACAGGCATTCCAACACTAAAGGTTGGCTTTAATGCCGTGCACGGCTACTTCATTGAGGTTTCGGCAGGCCAGGTCGCGAAGGCTCCAAGCCACTACCAGCGTCGCCAGACTTTAAAGAATGCTGAGCGATTTATTACGCCAGAGCTCAAAGCCTTTGAAGAAAAGGCACTGAGCGCGCAGGAGCGTGCTTTAGCGCGGGAGCGCGAGCTTTATGATGAGCTGCTTGAGTGGCTTCAGCCTGCGATGCGACCGCTTCAGGCCGCAGCCGAGGCCTTGGCGCAGATTGACGTGTTTCAATCACTCGCAAGCTTCGTGACCAACGATCACTGGCAGATGCCGGCCTTGTCGAATGATGCTGAAATTGAAATTCTCGATGGCCGCCACCCCATTCTTGCCACGGGACTTACCGACTACACGCCGAATTCCATTCGGATGAACTCGGCGCAGCGGCTCTTCGTTATTACAGGACCAAACATGGGAGGCAAGTCCACCTTCATGCGGCAGACTGCCCTGTTGGTTATTCTTGCCCGTATCGGGGCCCCTTTACCTGCACGTCAGGCTCGTATTGGTGGCATAGACCGAATCTTTACGCGCATTGGTGCAGCCGACGACCTGGCCGGGGGGCGTTCGACCTTTATGGTGGAAATGACAGAGGCCGCCGTAATACTGAACCGTGCCGGCCCGAAAAGCCTGGTTCTTATGGATGAAATTGGTCGCGGCACCTCCACCTCCGATGGGCTTGCACTCGCCTGGGCGATTGCCGAGGAACTTGCTAAAACAAACGCCTGCCTCTGTCTTTTTGCAACCCATTATTTTGAACTGACCGCCTTGGCCAGTGAACGGCCCGAGGTTGTTAACCTTCACGTCTCCGCCGTTGAGCACAACGATCAGCTTGTCTTTCTTCACCAGATCCAGCCCGGCCCGGCAAGTAAGAGCTTTGGGCTTCAGGTCGCCCAGCTTGCGGGACTTTCTGCCGATGTCATTCGGAACGCAGTCGCCGCGCAGGCCATGTTTCAGCCCCACAGCCTTGCAAGGACACTCGCTGCGAAGGAAGAGCACAACACGACGGCCCCCGGTGGCAAGACAACAGCAGTGCGAAAGGTCGCTGCAACTCAGGCTTCCCATGATCAAGAAAAAGACTCCATTGCCCCGCAGCTTGGCCTCTTTCAGTAAAACAGCCCTTCAATGCCTGGGCGGGCTCACGCCCGAGCGCTTCATGCGCGACCACTGGCAGAAGAAGCCCTTGGTTGTTCGGGGAGCCTTCCCCAGTTGGCAGATGCCAGCAAAAGGCAGTCGTCCCATTAATAAGGACGATATCTTTGCGCTGTCAGCAGACGAGAGGCTACCGTCGCGTTTTGTCAATGCGAGCTACCAGTTGCGTCATGGCCCCTTTCGGCGCCGGCAGCTGCCAAGCCTTAAGACGCCCGGCTGGACTGTTTTAGTTCAGCAGACCAATGCCGTATGGCCTGCCTCAGAGGCCTTCTTAGATACCTTTCGCTTTGTGCCCAGCTGCCGGCTCGACGACCTGATGGTTAGTCTTGCCTCCGACCAAGGGGGCATCGGGGCCCATGTGGATTCCTACGATGTCTTTCTCATTCAGGCCTATGGCTGTCGACGCTGGGAGGTGGCTGAAACATTTCAGCCTGATATTCAAGACGGCCTTGACCTAAAAATACTCAAACGCTTTAAGCCTGAGGCAACCTACGACATGCATCCCGGCGACCTTCTGTACCTTCCTCCCGGCGTTGCTCACCGTGGAACAGCCCAAGGCACGAACTGCATCACCTACTCGGTGGGTTTCCGAGCTGCCAATCGGCTTGAGATCGCCGATCAGAGCTTCATGGCCCACCTTAGCGGCCTATCCGACAGTCCTTGGAAGGACCCCTGGCTTAAGGCCACCGACAGGCCCAGCCGAATTCCAGCCAGGCTTTTAAAGACCATGACCGATCAGGTCATGGCATGCCTTCCCACGCGTCAACAGGTGGAAGACCAGGTGGTCGCCAGCCTGTCCGAACCGGCCAGTACGGTCTATTTCAATCCACCCCACTCCAAGGCAAAAACCTTGGCTCGCTTTAGAGCCGATCTGCAAAAAGGCTGTGAGATTCATCTTCGGCTTGGGAGCCGCATTCTTATTGCAGGCAGACGTGTCGCGATTAACGGCGAGATTCTTACACTTTCGACCCTGTCCAAAGCCCTTGAATCAAAAGCCGCGGACTACCTTGAGGTCCTGGCCGAGCGCCGCCGGCTTGACTCAGAATATTGCAACGCAATAGCCTCTGAGCCCGCAATTCTAGAAATATTTTTTAAAATGTATTTGAGTGACCTTATTGCGACTTAAAAAAAATAAAGAACGTTAGCGTCTTTCTAAGGGTAAAAACTAGCTATCATTTCATTGCATTTTTGGAATCTTGCCGCTGTGCACAATTTAAGACTAAATGCCCCAGTTGGTTTTTATTCTTGAGTTAAGTGTCGAAACGGTGGTTTTCAAATAGGCAATTCCACTGCTAACAAACACCATCCAAGGAAGGACTTATGTTTAAGCCACTCGTATTGGCATCACTGCTTGTTGTATCCCTTGCCGCATGCGGCCCCAAAGAAGCTCCCAAGGAGGCCGCTCCCGCTGCTGCCCCCGCTGCCGCTCCTGCCGCAACCGAGCAAAAGCCTGCTGAAGGCGCTGCCCCTGCAACAACAGAAGCAAAGCCTGCTGAAGGTTCGGCTCCTGCCGCTGCACCCGCTGCACCTGCTAAGCAGTAGTTCGTCTGCCTTAGTGAAACCCTCGCTTCCCGGGAGATCTCGGGATCGAGGGTTTTTTATTGAATAGCTACCCAGTCAAAACCTTCATCTTGATTCGCAATAAAGCGCTGGGTTAAGGCCGGAAGATGCTTGGTGAGCAAAGGTTCCACCAAATCGGGTGAATTGTTCTGTTGACTTAAATGCGCAGCGACCACAACCTGCAAAGAGTCAGAGGCGGTCTGAGAAAGAATATCTGCAGCCTCTTTGTTCGAAAGATGCCCTGAAGACCCACCCACACGGGTCTTCAGGCTACTTGGATAGCTTCCATTCATAAGCATGTCCCGGTCGTGGTTAAACTCTAAAACCAGGGCATCCAGACCCTTCAAACGTTCAAGCAGATACGAGGTTGCGCAGCCAAGATCGGTCACCATGGCAAAGCGGCGACCCTTGAATGCAACCTCAAGGGCGATAGGCTCCCGGGCATCATGCGGTACGACAATTGGATTAAGGTGCAGTCCTTGAAGGCCTAATGGCCGGTGGGGACAGAGGGCATGGGTTGTGACGTTCTTCCAGTGATCAGCCCCCATGGCCGCAAGGGTTCCGTGACTTGCGAGCACAGGGCAATCGGCCGCCCTTGCAAGCTTCACCACACCGCCCACATGGTCGGCATGTTCATGCGTCACGATAATAAAGTCGAGATCGCAGGGTGCTAACTGGCGACGGCTTAACCGCTCTTCAACGTCGCGCAATCCAAGCCCGCAGTCAACCATGAAGGTTGCATCCAGGGTTTGAACAACCAGGGCATTGCCCTGGCTGCCACTACTAAGACTGGTAAAGCGAAACAAGGGCGAAAGAGATCAAGGCCACTGCCCGTTATTTCACTTGGTCGAATAAGACAGACAGAAGCTGCTTGGCATTACGGTCGTTCGTTGGATCGCCCTTTTGGCTTAGAACACGAACCTGGGAGGACCCTGTCTGTTCAATGACTTGAACCTGATAAACCAAGGCCGACTCATCGGGCTTTGAGGCGAAGATTCGGCCGAAGAAACCTTTCTTATCCGTAGCCTCTTGCGTTGGGTCTCGATAACGAATGTAGAAAAGGCCTTTTGATCGGTCACGATCTTCCACCGAGAAGCCAAGACGATCAATGGCCACCCCAACACGCCGCCAGGCACGATCGAAGGGCTCTGCAAGCTGAATAAGGCCCAGGCCATTGGTGTTGGTCATTCGAGCAAAGTCTGCCGCTGCCTTTTGGCCCTGTGCCACCAAGCCTGCTGCTTGAGTCTCGTTTGCACCAAGCTTTACCATCAGACGACGAAGAAAGGTCTCCTCGAGCTGAGGGTCAGGGGCCCTATTTGTCCAGGTAGGTGTGCCACCGTCCCCCTTAATAAACTCTTGCAGTCCTCGGTGAACCAGCGAGATTTCGGTTTGTTCAGGGCTGAGCCGCTCGAGGCGAATACGGAACATGTCACGTAGGCCGGTATCGTAGACCCGGTCGAAAACCCGACCGATGGTTTTACGAATAAAGTCTTCTGGAATTTTCGAACGATCTTCAGCCCAGTCGGTTTCCAGATAGCCAATGGCCGGGTCTTCTTGGGCAATGGCAAAACCCGAGTCAACCCAAAACTGTCGAACCACAGGCCAAAGGCGTTCTGCAGGCTGATTCACTACCAAGACCGTCTGCACACCAATACGACGAATCTCCATACCCGATATGGCGGGCAGCACTCCGGATGCTTCAGGTGCCTGCTGACGTGAACCCTGCTGACGCTCAAACTGTGCACGGCTGGCAGAACCCGAGGCGGGAACGGAAAAACGGTCATCGCGCGAGGGCGCAATAAGATCGGGAGGAACCTCAAGAGGCTTTTCAACAGGTCGCGCTGACTGGTAATCGATGTCGTTGGCGCCCGTTATGGTGGAGCAGCCTACCAAAATACCAACGCTAGAAAGAAAGGCCGCCACTACGAAGGGCCGACGTAAAGACTGACTCATGAACAGACTCCCAGTGACAACAAGACAGATTCCAACTCACGCTGATGCGCCTCGGACAGACCAACCAAAGGCAGACGAATGCCGGCTTTAATTTTAGCCATTCGCCACAGAGCCCACTTAACAGGCACGGGGTTGGGCTCAACAAACATAAGGCGATGAAGCGGAAGCAGCCAACGGTTTAAGGCTGCCGCCTCACGGGCCTGACCGGCCATGGCAAGACGACAGAGCTCGGCCATGGCTTTGGGCATGACATTGGCAGTGACCGACACATTGCCTCGGCCGCCCATAAGCATGAGCCCCACCGCGGTTGCATCGTCCCCGCTGTATACCGCAAAGTCATCGGGCAGTTCTCGAATAAGCCACTGCCCGCGCTCAAGGTTACCGGTGGCATCTTTAATACCTACAACATTGGGAATTTGGGCAAGCCTTACCGTGGTCTCGGTCTGAAGGTCGGCCACAGTTCGACCCGGCACGTTGTAAAGAATGATGGGCAGATCGCAGGATTCGGCAATGGCCCGAAAATGTTCGTAGAGACCCGCCTGCGTGGGTTTGTTGTAGTAAGGCACAACCTGCAGACTCGCATCGGCACCAAGTCGCTGGGCCTCCTGGGTAAGCTCAACGGCCTCTGCGGTTGAGTTAGCCCCTGTGCCCGCAATCACCGGAATACGCCCGGCGGCGGTTTTAACAGCGGTCTCAATAAGCTGCAGATGCTCTTCAACATTTACCGTGGGTGACTCCCCACTTGTGCCCACCGCAACAATGGCATCTGTGCCCTGTTCGATATGCCAATGGATAAGCGCCTCGTAGGCAGGAAGGTCGAGCAGACCCTCCTCGGTCATGGGGGTGACAATGGCCACCAGACTTCCAGAAACAGAAAAGGTCATGGGTAAGGTCGTCCTATTACACCGCTTGCATTAGTAGTTCAGGCCCATGGCCTCGCGAACATCACGCATGGTCTGCTTAGCCAGGTCTCTTGCCTTCTCGCAGCCGTCTGCAACAATACTTTTAACAAGGTCGGGCTCCTCAAGATAAGGCCTTGCTCGTTCATTGAAAACGGCCTGCTCGGCTAAAACCGCATCGATAACGGGCTGCTTGCATTCAAGGCAGCCAATGCCTGCTGAACGGCAACCCTGGTCGGCCCAGTTGCGCTGCTCGTCGCTGGTGTAAACATTGTGAAGCGTCCATACAGGGCAGTTCTCGGGGTTACCGGGGTCGGACCGCCTTACTCTGGCTGGGTCGGTTGGCATGGTTCGAATTTTCTTCACCACGGAGTCGGGGTCCTCACGCAGGCCAATGGTGTTGTTGTAGCTTTTGCTCATCTTCTGACCATCGAGCCCGGTAAGCCGAGACGCCTCCGTTAAAAGCGCCTGGGGCTCCACAAGGATAAGGCGTCGAGTGCCTTCCAGATAACCAAACAGCAGTTCGCGGTCATCCATGGTGAGGTTCTGAGTCTCTTGAAGTACGGCCTTAGCCTGCTCGAGTGCGGGCTCGTCGCCCTGCTCTTGGAATCGGGTTCGAAGCTCGCGGACAAGGCGCGCGCGCTTGGAGCCAAGCTTCTTCACGGCCTCTTCAGCCTTAAGTTCAAAATCGGGCTCGCGTCCATACAGGTGGTTGAACCGACGCGCAACCTCGCGGGTGAGTTCAACATGAGGCACTTGGTCTTCACCCACAGGAACATGCCCGGCTCGATAGATAAGAATGTCAGCCGACTGAAGCAGGGGGTAACCCAGAAAGCCATAGGTTGAGAGGTCTTTTTCGGACAGGCGTTCTTGCTGGTCTTTATAAGTAGGCACTCGCTCAAGCCAGCCAAGCGGTGTGCACATGGAGAGCAAAAGATGCAGCTCCGCGTGTTCGGGCACCCGCGACTGAATAAAGAGCGTGACCTGATTGGGGTCGATGCCGACCGCAAGCCAGTCGATCACCATCTGCCAGACGTTCTCACCAACCATTTGAGGGCTGTCGTAATGGGTTGTTAAGGCATGCCAATCGGCAACAAAAAACAGGCACTCGTACTCGGATTGAAGACGAACCCAGTTTTTGAGCACCCCATGGTAGTGACCAAGATGCAAAGCGCCGGTTGGACGCATGCCCGAAAGGACGCGTTGGGGATACATAGAACCTTATTCTACCAGCGCAACCCGCAAAGCTGATCCACCGGCCAGCCCGACCAGACCGGATCACAGCCGTCTGGCAAAACAGGAGCAGCACCAACATCGCAACGGCTTTCGGTGGGGCTGTGAAAATCGCTGCCTCGTGATGCCTTGAGCCCGAGCTCCACTGAGATCTGCCTGTAGCGCTGGGTATCGGTATAGCTGTGACTGCCAGTGGAGACCTCGATGGCTCTGCCCCCAAGTGCCATAAACTCCTGTAAGAGCGCCCAGCGAGCGGTGTCGGCAAACTTGTAGCGCGCAGGATGGGCGAGAACCGATAGACCTCCAGAGTCGTGAATCCAACCCATCGCCTCCGAGAGGCTTGCCCACTGATGTGGCACATAGCCGGGCTTACCGGGGGTAAGAAACTTGTCAAAGACTTCTTGAACATGGTGGCAGACACCGCGCGCCACCAAGGCCCGTGCGAAATGCGTACGCCCAATGAGATTCGGGTTACCTGCGTAGGCCATGGCCTCATTAAGCACCGAGGGCAGCCCATGGGCCTGAAGGCCCGCATCCATATCGCCAGCGCGCTCACGACGACTGATCTGAAGTTGCTGAAGATTGGCGGCCAGAGGCCCCTGACCGGGGTCGAAGCCAAGACCCACCAGATGCAGGGTTTCACCGCCCCAGCTCACCGAAATTTCAACACCATTTAAAAACCCAACCCGAGAGTCCATGGCGGCCTGCCGGGCCTGGGCAAGCCCATCGATGGTGTCATGGTCGGTCAGCGCCATCAACTGAAGCCCGTTGGCAAGCCCGCGTTCAACAAGCTCGCAAGGAGCCACCACGCCATCGGATGCGGTGGAGTGCATATGAAGGTCAACATTAATGTCTTGTGGCACCATGATTCGATTGTCCGTGAAATTTCATGCTTATTACGAAAATACCCGCCATGCCTTTATTTCAGCTGGGTCAAGACCGCCCCCAAGTTCACCCCTCTGTCTTCGTTGCCCCAGGCGCAATCGTGGTTGGCAAGGTGGAACTGCACGAAAACAGCAGCATCTGGTTTAACGTCAGCCTAAGAGGCGACAACGACCTTATCGTTCTTGGTGAGGGGTCCAATATTCAAGAAGGCTCGGTTCTGCACACTGACACCGGTCACCCATTAACCATCGGTAAACGGGTGACGGTTGGGCATCAGGCCATGCTTCATGGCTGCACCATTGGGGATGAATCGCTTATTGGTATGCAGGCCATTCTTTTAAACGGGTCTCAGGTAGGCAGGCACTGCATTATTGGGGCGGGCGCCCTTGTAACTGGCAATACAGTAGTACCCGAGGGAAGCATGGTGCTTGGCTCACCTGCCAAAGTGGTTCGGCCCTTAAGGCCCGAGGAAATTGAAATGATTCGCCAGGCCGCGGCCGGCTACGTTGATCGGGCGAAACTTTTCAAGACCGAGCTTATCGCTCTGGATGGTATTGAAGGAATGTCTCGCCAGGCTTGAGCAGACCAAGTTCAAACCGTGCACGCTCCTCGGCAGTAACGAAACCAAGCCGAAGGTCTTTAAGTTCCGCCTGAAGCTCGGCAATGCGGTTCTCTGTATCGATTAGTTCAACGGCCAGGTTTTGAACCTGACGCTCCATGCGCCAGACTTCAAGCCAGCCGCCGTCTCCAAACCACAAAGGAAGCTGTAGGCTGACCAGGCCAACAACAAGCCAGGTGCGTGTGGAAGGAAGCCTTTGCTGGGCCGCTGCAAGCATGTTCAGATTATGCCCCGAAACTGGCGAGTCGACCAGGATTGAGCTGATAGAAAGCCGCAAGCCCTGGGTAACGGCCCGAACCTGCAAGGTCCTCTTCAATTCGCAGCAATTGGTTGTATTTGGCCATACGGTCTGATCGCGACAAAGACCCGGTTTTTATTTGCAGGGCATTGGTGCCCACGGCAAGGTCGGCAATGGTGCTGTCCTCGGTTTCGCCCGACCGGTGAGACACAACGGCCGTGTAGCGCGCCGTCTTTGCCATCTCAATGGCAGCAAAGGTTTCGGAGAGGGTTCCAATTTGATTAATCTTAATAAGAATGGAGTTCGCAACCCCCCTCCTAATTCCCTCGGACAGAATCTTTGTGTTCGTAACGAAAAGATCGTCGCCCACCAGCTGAACCTTTTGACCAAGGGCCTTGGTTAACAGAGTCCACCCATCCCAGTCGTTCTCAGCGCAGCCGTCTTCAACAGAGAGAATCGGGTACTTGTCGCACCAGGTTTCAAGCAGATCAACAAAGCCTTGGGCCGAAAGCGTAAGGCCCTCGCCCTTAAGGTGGTACTTGCCGTCTCTATAAAACTCGGAACTGGCGCAGTCGAGCCCCAGGGCAATTTCCCGCCCCGGTTCGTAGCCCGCCTTCTCGATGGCCTGAAGAATCATTTGAATAGCAGCCTCGTGGCTTTTGACGCTTGGCGCAAAGCCGCCCTCATCGCCCACCGCAACCGACAGACCTTGGTCGTGAAGAATCTTCTTAAGGGCGTGGAAGACCTCGGCGCCGTATCGCAATGCCTCACGAAAAGAGGGGGCACCCACCGGAATGATCATGAGTTCTTGGAGGTCAAGGTTGTTATTTGCATGGGCGCCGCCGTTCACTATGTTCATCATAGGAACGGGCAAGGCCATGGGGCCCGACCCCCCGAAATAGCGATAAAGCGGCAGGCCTGCCTGGTCGGCGGCGGCCTTGGAGACCGCCATGGAGACAGCCAAAATGGCATTTGCCCCAAGCCTGGATTTATTCTCTGTGCCATCAAGCTCAATCAGGGTCTTGTCAATAAAAGCCTGCTCGGAGACATCAAGCCCCATAAGGGCCTCTGCAATTTCGGTGCCTATGGCTTCCACGGCCTTACGCACGCCCTTACCAAGGTAACGCGTTGTGTCGCCGTCGCGGCGCTCAACCGCCTCGCGACTTCCGGTGGATGCACCGCTTGGTACCGAAGCCCGACCCATCACGCCCGTCTCAAGCAGAACATCGCATTCCACCGTGGGGTTTCCGCGGCTGTCGAGAATTTCTCGGCCCACCAGATCAACGATTGCTGCCATTTCTTTCTCCCCTAATTTTTAATTACTTATGCGCCACACGCCAGGACTCCAGACAGGGCGGGAATTCAAAGTGCTTTAGAAGTCATTTTCCAAGAAGGCGGAGGATTTCGCCACACGATCAAGGGCCACAAGCTGCTCTAAGAGACCCTTCATTTTTGCAAGCGGCACGGCATTGGGCCCATCGGACAAGGCTTTCTCGGGATTGGGATGGGTCTCCATAAAAAGGCCCGCAACGCCAACAGCAATGGCCGCTCGCGCAAGCACAGGAACAAACTCGCGCTGCCCACCACTGCTCGTGCCCTGCCCGCCAGGCAGTTGAACCGAGTGTGTGGCATCGAAGACCACAGGGCAGTCGGTCTGGCGCATGATGGCAAGGCTGCGCATATCACTCACTAAATTGTTGTAACCGAAACTGACCCCGCGCTCGCAGGCCATGAATCGATCTTCCGACAGACCCGCCTCACGGGCTGCTGCCTTGGCCTTGGCCATGACCTGAATCATGTCTTGGGGTGCTAAAAACTGGCCCTTCTTGATATTCACAGGCCTGCCGCTTTGCGCGACCGCACGAATAAAATCGGTCTGACGGCATAAAAAGGCAGGTGTCTGAAGCACATCGACAACCTGGGCAACCTCCGGTACCTCGTGCTCGGTATGAACATCCGTTAACACAGGTACATTCAGAGCCTTGCGCACCGACTGCAAAATGGCCAAGCCCTGATCGCGACCAAGGCCACGAAACGACGAGCCCGAGGAACGGTTCGCCTTGTCGTAGCTTGATTTAAAAATAAACGGAATGCCAAGCTCGGCGCAGATTTCTTGAAGCCTGCCGGCCGTCTCCATTTGCAGAGCCTCGGACTCCACAACGCAGGGCCCTGCAATAAGAAAGAAAGGCTGGCTAAGCCCCGCCCTAAAGCCTGCCAGTTCAATGGTGGGGAAACCAGCCATTAGGCAATTTCCTTTAACTGATGAAGGGCGGCCTGAATGTAGGAAATAAAAAGCGGATGGCCTTTCTTGGGAGTGGAGGTGAACTCAGGGTGAAACTGCACCGCCATAAACCAAGGGTGAGAAGACAAAGGCAGCTCGAGCATCTCAACCAGAGACTCGGTGGGCGTCTCCGAGCTAACGACAAGGCCCGCCTTTTTGAGTTGATCTTTAAACCGGTTATTCACCTCGTAACGGTGACGGTGACGCTCGTTCACCTCTGCGCCGTAAATAGCATGGGCGCGGGTACCTGGCTGAACCGGGCAGCGCTGAGCCCCAAGCCGCATCGAGCCCCCAAGGTCGGATTTTTCGGTTCGGCTCTGAAGGCTTCCATCGGCCGCTGTCCATTCTGTAATAAGCCCAATAACCGGCTCGGGTGTTGAGGGCATGAACTCGGTGGAATTGGCCTGGCCCAGACCCGCCACATGGCGAGCAAACTCGACGACTGCAAGCTGCAGGCCTAGGCAGATACCCAGGTAAGGAATTTTGCGTTCGCGGGCATAGCGAATGGCTAGGATTTTTCCTTCAACACCCCGTCGACCAAAACCCCCGGGCACTAAAATGGCCTGATAGGCTGCAAGCATGTCTACACCATGCAGTTCCAGCTCTTCAGAGTCGATGTAATCGATTTGAACGCGCGACCGGGTGTGCAGGCCCGCATGAACAAGCGCCTCGGTAAGCGACTTGTAGGACTCGGTAAGGTCGACGTATTTGCCCACCATGGCCACACGCACGGTTGCCTGTGGGTTCTCAAGCCTTTGAACCAGATCGTCCCAGACATTCAGATTAGCGGGGGGCCTTGAGGGCATGGCAAGCGTGTCGAGAATTTGCTGATCAACCGCCTGCTCCCAGAGCATTCGGGGAATACGGTAGATGCTGTCGACATCGGCGACAGAAATAACCGCCTCCGGAGGCACATTCGAAAAAAGAGAAATCTTGTCGCGCTCATCTTCAGGAAGGGCGCGATCGGCCCGGCAAAGCAGCAGGTGTGGGCTAATACCAATTTCACGTAACTTCTGAACCGAATGCTGGGTGGGCTTGGTTTTAAGCTCGCCTGCCGAAGGAATGTAAGGCACCAGAGTGAGATGAATAAAGCAACTGCTTGAGCGGCCCTGCCGAATGCTGAGCTGACGAATGGCCTCAAGAAATGGCAACGATTCAATATCACCAACCGTGCCGCCCACTTCGACAATCGCAATATCGACCTCCTCGCTTGTCCCTGCCCTTGCACCGCGAAGAATGAAGTCTTGAATCTCGTTTGTGATGTGCGGAATAACCTGGACGGTCTTACCAAGGTACTCGCCCCTTCGCTCCTTGCGAAGAACCCCGTCGTAAATTTGACCGGTGGTGAAGTTATTAAGCTTGCGCATACGGGCATCAAGAAAGCGCTCGTAGTGCCCAAGATCAAGATCAGTCTCAGCGCCATCTTCGGTTACAAAAACCTCACCGTGCTGAAAGGGGCTCATGGTGCCTGGGTCTACGTTGAGATAGGGGTCCATTTTAATAATGGTGACCTTTAACCCACGTGACTCCAAAAGCGCGCCAATCGAGGCCGAGGCAATGCCCTTTCCAAGGGACGAAACAACACCACCCGTTACGAAGACAAACTTAGACACACAGACCCCAGACCATGAATTAGAAATGAAGCGGACAAGCAGTCTGCTCGCGAATGATTTCCTGGGTAACGCCAGGGGCCATCTCAAGCACGGCAAGACCTTGCGCTTGCACCTCGAAAACACCCAGGTTGGTGATGATCATGTCCACCACTCCAACGCCTGTAAGCGGCAGGCTGCATTCCTTCACAATTTTGTGATCCATACTGCCGTCAGATTTCTTGGCGGTGTGCTCCATGATGACAATAACCTTCGACACACCCGCGACAAGATCCATGGCGCCACCCATGCCCTTCACCATCTTCCCGGGAATCATCCAGTTGGCAAGGTCACCCTTCTCAGACACCTGCATGGCTCCAAGAATGGCCAGGTCGATATGCCCGCCGCGAATCATTCCAAAGGAATCGGCACTGGAGAAAATGGCCGAGCCCGGCAGTGTGGTTACGGTTTGCTTGCTTGCATTAATAATATCGGCGTCCACCTCGGACTCAAGCGGGAAAGGGCCAATACCTAAGAGCCCATTTTCAGACTGAAGCCAGACTTCGATGTCGGGCGGCACGTAGTTGGCCACAAGACCAGGAATACCAATGCCCAGGTTCACATAAAAACCGTCGCGCAGCTCTTTCGCAGCGCGCGCGGCCATCTGTTCGCGGGTCCACTGACTGGTTTGTGTGTTCATGACCGAGCCTCCTGCCGCGTGACGACTTTTTCAATGGTCTTCTCCGGGTGTGCATTTAAAACGAGTCGTCGCACAAAAATACCCGGGGTATGAATCTCATCAGGATCGAGGCTACCGTTGTCAACAATTTCTTCGACTTCCACCACTGTCATTTTACTTGCCATGGCCACATTGGGATTGAAGTTGCGTGAGGTGTAGCGGTAAACCAGGTTGCCCGCCTTGTCCGCCTTCCAGGCCTTTACCAAAGAGACATCGGCCGTAAGGCTTCGCTCCATTAAATAAGTCTCGCCATTGAACTCGCGCGTCTCTTTGCCCTCGGCCACTACCGTACCCACACCGGTTCGCGTAAAAAAGGCTGGAATACCGCAGCCGCCTGCGCGTAACTTCTCTGCCAGAGTGCCCTGGGGGGTGAACTCAAGCTCAAGCTCCCCTGCCAGGAACTGGCGCTCGAACTCTTTGTTCTCACCCACATACGAGGAGATCATTTTTTTAACCTGTCGCGTCTCAAGCAAAGTGCCCAGGCCCTTGCCATCAACACCGGCATTGTTACTAATGGCAGTGAGCCCCTTCACACCGAGCTGACGCACAGCATCAATAAGCGCCTCGGGAATACCGCAGAGGCCAAAACCACCGACGGCAATCGTCATGTTGTCCCGAAGGACATCACGCAATGCCGACTGCGCGTTAGGATAAATTTTGTTCATACCAAAGGCTCCCCGCGGCGTTTTTCATTCACTTAAACTCTAAAAAGGCTTATGAAAGGGTAAAGCGGCGAACGACCGCTAGAATTGAAAATTAGCCTGTAGTGTAGAGGATTGCCATGCAACGAGATGCTGTTGACTACGACCTTGTAATTGTCGGAGGTGGGCCTGCCGGTCTGGCTGCGGCTATTCGCGCCAAACAGCTCAGCCAGGCCATCGGTGCCGAGCTCTCGGTCTGCCTTGTCGAAAAGGCAGCAGAAATTGGAGGGCATATTCTGTCGGGCGCCGTCATCGACCCACGTGGCCTGCAGGAACTGCTGCCCGACTGGGCCAAACAAGGCGCACCCTTGCACACCCCCGTGACCGAAGACCAGTTTTTGTTTCTCTCGGAAAACGGCCAGACCCGGGTGCCAACGGCGCTTTTGCCTTCTTGCTTTAAAAACCATGGCAATTACATTGCAAGCCTAAGCGACCTCGTGAAATGGCTTGGGCAGCAGGCTGAGGCCCTGGGTGTTGAAATTTACCCAGGCTTTGCTGCTGCCGAGGTGCTCTACAACCCCCAGGGCGAGGTCTGTGGCATTGCCACTGGCAACATGGGTGTCGGCAAAGATGGCGAGCCTACCAATCAATTCCAGCCAGGCATGGAATTAAGGGCGCGCTACACCTTGTTTGCGGAAGGCTCCCGCGGCCACCTGGGCCGCCAGCTTATTGAACGCTTTAACTTAAACCGCAATGCCGACCCTCAAAGCTATGGCATTGGCATAAAAGAGCTCTGGCAGGTCAGCCCCGAGCAGTCCAAGCCCGGCCTGGTGGTGCATACCGCAGGCTGGCCACTGGATAGTCAAACCTACGGCGGCTCGTTTCTTTATCACTTGAACAATCAGCAGGTGGCCATTGGCCTTGTTGTCGGACTGAACTACCGAAACC
Organism: Bordetella parapertussis; assembly: GCA_945901825.1. Classification (GTDB taxonomy): domain Bacteria; phylum Pseudomonadota; class Gammaproteobacteria; order Burkholderiales; family Burkholderiaceae_A; genus Hahnella. Next base: position 35,170 of record CAMDMC010000011.1, on the reverse strand, counting down.
CTTGGCTTTCGCCCTTTGAAGAATTTCAAAGGCTTAAGTCCCACCCAGCCATTGGCAAGACACTGGAGGGGGGTAAGCGGCTCGGCTATGGTGCAAGGGCCATTACTGCCGGTGGCTTAAACAGTCTTCCCGAGCTTATTTTTCCTGGTGGCGCCCTTATTGGCTGCGAGGCAGGCTTCTTAAATGCCTCACGCATTAAAGGAAGTCATGCTGCAATTAAAACCGGAATGCTGGCTGCCGAGGCCTGCGTGCAGGCTCTGCAACAACCGGAATCCCCTGCCTTGCTTACCGACTACCCCAAAACTTTTAGAGCCAGTTGGCTTTATGACGAGTTATACAGGGCGCGTAACTTCAAGCCGGCCATGAGTAAAGGCCTATGGCTTGGAACACTGCTGGTGGGCATTGACCAGACGCTCTTTGGGGGCCGCGCACCATGGACACTGCATAACCGCAAACCCGACCATGCCTACCTTGAACCCGCCGATCAGCACAGCCCTATTCAGTACCCCAAGCCCGATGGTCTGCTTCGGTTCGATCGGCTGTCTTCGGTTTTTTTATCAAACACCAATCATGAAGAAAACCAGCCTGCGCATCTCACCTTGAAAGACAACGCAGTGCCCGTGGCCCTTAACCTAACCCGCTATGCCGGACCAGAGGCGCGCTACTGCCCGGCCGGCGTTTATGAATACCTAAACGACCAAGGCCAGCCCGTGGTAGTGCCTGGTGACGGGGCCCAGCTTCGTATCAATGCCCAGAACTGTGTTCACTGCAAGACCTGTGACATTAAAGACCCAAGTCAAAACATCGTCTGGGTAAGCCCCGAGGGCGGGGGCGGCCCGAACTACGCGGGCATGTAAGGTTAAAAGGCCTAGCCCCAACATTTATTTACCTGATCTATTCCACCAGCTTCGGGTCTTTCTGAACAATTGCAACCAGGGTTCGTAGAACAAGCCCAAAAACCAAGACCGTTGTAACCACAACGGCTGTGCCTGCCAAGGCTGTCATGGCAGGATGCGGAACAAAGCTTTGATAAATTAAACAGGCCGTTGCAAAGGCTGCTGTTGGAAATGAAAAGGCCCACCACGACATATAAAAGGGGATGCGTGCAAACCGATGCACCTGGCTTAGAAGAAACAGAGCAAAGAAAATAGCGAGCCCAAAAAGCAGATGACCAATCACATCAAGCGAGCGTCCATCGGCAAACTGCTGGGTTAACAAGACCCAAGAAATAAACCCAACCGCAGGGGGCGCAAGAAAAATACAAAGTGTGGGAACCAGCTGTTCGGGAAAGGCTGGCTGCACAAACAAGAGCCGTGCAAGCACTAGGGTAAGCAAAACACCCCAGAACAAAATGCCCACGGCAAAAAACCACCAAGAAATTTCCACGTAGCCCAGGGGTACGCCCGCCAGAGGAATAACAACATTGGCAACGGCTGGAATAAACCAGACCGGGCTAGCATGGGCAGGCTGCAGGGTTTCGCGATGCACCCAGGCATTGAGAACCAAGACCATAACCAGCAACTGCATCAGAGCCCCAACAACCCATAAAGGTTTGGCCAATGGGGCAAACTGGCCTAGGGCAACGGTGGCCAACAAGGCAAACGAGACCGAAATGGCGGCAAAGAACGAGGACTTCACAGGGTGCAGCCATTCGGCCTGAACCGCCGAAGGATTGCGCAGCCATTTGCGCAGATAAAAAACAAATAAGACCAGAAAGACAAAAAAGGCAAGAAGGCTCACGCCTAGAGCGATATAACCCGAAAACTCGGGCATCCAGCCCAGTCGACTCATGCGCCCCCAGACAAGGGCTAAGCCCGTAAGACCCATCACCATCGTGAATGAAGCCAGCGGAAGTTGTTGGAAAAACGATGGGGGAGCAGCCACCGATGACAAGGGAGAGGGTTCAGACATGGAAGGCCATTAAGAAAGAGGTGGTTGCACAAAAAGCAAAGAAGAAGTACTGTACAAAAAACCAGCACTGAAAGGGTATACATGCAGATTCTTACCGAGCGCCAAAACGAAATTCTTCGTTTCATTGCTAAGCATATCGAAGACACGGGTTTTCCCCCCACCCGGCTCGACATCTGTTCGGCTTTGGGTTTTAAGTCACCCAATGCCGCTGAAACGCACCTGAAGGCGCTGGCCAAAAAAGGGGCCATTTCTATGGTGCCAGGTGCCTCGCGAAGTATTCGTCTCATAACAAACCTGGTTAGCACGGCCCAAAACCTTGTTGAGCAGCTCAGCATTCCTTTGGTTGGAAGGGTCGCAGCAGGCTCACCCATTCTCGCCCAGGAGCACCTCGAAGCTCAGTATCAAATCGACCCGCAGCTCTTTCCCATGGCCCCCGACTACCTTCTTAAGGTTCGCGGCATGAGCATGCGTGACGCCGGCATTTTTCACGACGACCTTTTGGCTGTTAAAAGGCTCTCAGGGGGGCTTTCTGAAACCCGCGATGGCCAAATTGTGGTGGCCCGGCTCGAAGAAGACGTCACCGTCAAACGGTTTAAACGAGACGGGAAAAAAATTGTCCTGCTTCCTGAAAACCCCGACTTTGAACCCATTGTGGTCGACCCTAGCCAAGACTTTTTGGCCATCGAGGGTCTGGCCGTTGGTGTTATTCGCAACCCCAGGTCGGGGCTTTAAAGCCTAGGCTTCTTTTGCAATGAAGCACGAGGCCATTCATAGCCTGCTTCGTCAAGAGCCCCGGCTTTGGCGGGCGGCAAGCCTAAGCACCACGGGTCTAGCACCCGGGCAAGGGGCAAGCCTTGCCACAGGGCATGCTGAACTTAACCAACAACTGCCAGGCCAGGGTTGGCCAAGGGGCTGCCTTACCGAACTGTTGGTAAGGGCTCTGGGGATTGGCGAGATGCGTCTGCTTGCCCCAGCGCTTGGCCTACTGGCACAGCAGAAAAAGAAAATTATTTTTTTGGCCCCTCCTCATATGCCTTATGCGCCGGCGCTTTCTGGGCTTGGGCTCTCGGCCGAGGCCATTCTTATTATTCGGGCCCAGAACACGGCCGACCGCCTCTGGGCCCTTGAACAAACCCTACGCTCCAATGCCTTTGGCGCTCTTTTAGCATGGGTCGACGAGCCCAGTCGCAACGAGTCATTGCGTCGGTTCCAACTGGCATCACGCACAGCCGAAGGCCCTGTCTTTTTGTTTCGGCCTTGGTCCGCCCAGAACAACCCCTCGCCTGCACCGCTTAGGCTCTGCCTTTTGCCACGCCGATACCCCGGGCTTGCCGTGCAAGTAATTAAACGGCGAGGCCCCGTGCAGCTCGATCCCGTTTTAGTCAATCTGCCCCTCGCACATCCTGCCATGCAGGGTCTTGCACGCGCCTACGAACGCGCCTCTCAACAGCCCAAGCATCCTGCACTTGGGTTTAACCGCCTTAATGCCCGTCCCCAGCTCCAAACTTCTCAAATACAAGGCATTGGTCATGCTCTGGATCGCCTGCCTCCTTCCGCCGCCCTCCCCCGCGTCGGGGGCTCAACACAGCCCTCTTAAAAGCTCTGCCCACGAAGGACCAAGCTCCCTTGAGCATGGCCCTTGCATGAAACCCGTGGGATGCATCGAGAAGATGCAGCGCATAGAACGCATTGGCCAGTGGGCCCTGCAATTTACGCCCGAGGTCTGCCTTACCCAGACATCCCATGGCATTGTGCTTGAGCTCAGTCGATGTCTTCGGCTCTGGGGTGGGCTCACACAGCTTAAAGACCAACTGGTTAAAGGTCTTCATCAGTTTCAAGGTGAGGGTTCTCAGCCTGGTCTTTTTCTGGCCCATGCCCCCACCCCACGGGCCGCCGAATGGCTTGCCTATAACCAACAGCTACGCGGCAGACCTTGGCCAGACATGGCGCAGGTCTCAAGTCTTCACGAGGCTGAAGGCCTCTTATCAAAGCTACCTATTCAGGCTCTTCACGAGCTTGAATGCTGTGCACGTTTTTTAACGTCCATTGGAATACACAAGCTTGGCGGGGTTCTTAAACTGCCGCGGTCAGGCCTTGCCCAAAGGCTAGGCCGCCAGGGGCCTAAGGTTTTAAAAGCCATCGACCAGGCGCTGGGCTATGTTGCAGACCCCCGTGAGCCTCTTAAGCCACTTGAACATTTCCTTCAATGGCAAGAATTTACCGTGCCCACCGACTCGTGCAGCCTGCTTGCGAAAGCCAGTGAGCCGCTTCTACACGAGGCCTTGGCCTGGCTAAAAATACGGCAACAGGGCCTGACCCAGGCAAGGTTTATTCTGCGCCAGGGCCGACAGACCAGCCAGTCTTTAGATCTGCATCTTGCCCAGCCCAGTCAAGACCTTTTGCAGCTGCAAAAACTCTGGCACGAAAAACTTCAGCACCAGCCGCTTCAACAAACTGTGCACAGCATCGGGCTTGAGGTCCTGGGCTCTGAGCCTATTCAGAGTCAGTCAGCGGGGCTCTTTCCAGGGCCCATCAGCCAGTCCGAAAGCCTACAAAGCCTTGCCGAACGGCTTTACGGGCGGCTTGGTCAAACGGGGCTGGTGCAGCCCGAACTGCAGAACAGCCACCGACCCGAAGAGGCCATGAAACTCAAAGGCCTGGGCCTTGGAACAAAGGGCGCAGACAAGGCCAACGACCAAAGGCGTACGGTTTTAAGGCAGGCAGGCCCTGGCCTAGAAACAAAGCTGCAAGGCTTAGACCTCCTTCGACCAAGCTGGCTTTTAGAGTCGCCCCTTGCACTTAAGGTGCAAAACCATCGGCCTCAGTACCAGGGCCAGGCACTCGAACTGACTTTGGGGCCCGAACGCATTGAGGCCGAATGGTGGTCCGAGCAGCCCTTGCAGCGCGACTACTTCGTGGCCCAAACCGGTCAGCAACAAATGGTCTGGGTCTACCGCACACCCGCCCACCACTGGTTTCTTCACGGTTTTTTTGGCTAAGGGTCTATGGACTATGCCGAACTGGTCTGCCGCTCGAACTTCAGTTTTCTTAAGGCAGCCTCCCATCCCGAAGACCTGGTCGCCCGTGCCCATGCCCTGGGCTACAAGGCCTTGGCCATCACAGACGAGGCAACCGTTAGCGGTTCGGTACGGGCTCATTTAGCAGCCAAATCCCTTGGCCTGACGCTTATTCATGGAAGCCAGTTTGAGCTCACCGACCTTCCGGGTCGGCTAACCCTGCTAGTTAGAAACCGCGAAGGCTGGCGCGAGCTCTGCCGGCTTATTAGCCTGTCGCGTCAGTCAAGCGAGAAGGGGCAGTACTGCCTAAGGCGCGAGCAGTTAAAAAGTCTCAGCCTTGCCAACACACTGGCCCTCTGGAGCCCTCAAATTTTTCATCCTCAGGCCCTCGAAGCCACCGTCGTTCGCTCAAAAGAAACGCCCACCAAGGTCTTAGGCCAGCCAGCTCCTGTCACAGCCGATGCCCTACTTGGCGCAGGCCAGTGGCTTAAAAGTCTTTGGGGCGCTCAGCTGGCCTTGGGCTATGTTCGACACCTTAAGGCCGACGACAAGCACTGGCTGTATCAGCTTGAAGACCTTGCGGGTCTGCTGCGGCTACCCTTGGTGGCTGTAGGCGATGTACTTATGCATCGCCGTAAGGACAAGCCGCTTGCCGACATGCTTACTGCCATTCGACTTGGCGAGCCCATTGCCCAGCTGGGCCAAAGGCTTGCCGTAAATGCCGAGCAGTACCTTAGGCCACGGCACAGGCTTGCACAGCTCTATCCTCCTGCCCTTATGCAGGCAAGCCTTGCACTTGCTGAGCAGTGCCATTTCTCGCTTGATGAACTGCGCTACGAATACCCCGATGAAATTGTTCCAGCCGGTCTAACACCCAGGCAATGGCTTCGTCACCTAACGGAAGATGGTATTCGTCGCCGGTATCCAGAATCAAGCTATGCGCAAGGCCTACCTGCAGGGGTTCGACAACAAATCGAACACGAGCTTGAGCTTATTCACGAGCTGAACTACGAGCCCTACTTCTTAACGGTCTATGACATTGTGGCCTTTGCCCGATCACGCGGCATTCTCTGCCAGGGCCGGGGTTCGGCGGCGAACTCGGCGGTCTGCTACTGCCTAGGCATTACCGAGGTCGACCCGGCGCGCATGAACATGCTCTTTGAGCGGTTTATTTCCAAAGAGCGCAATGAACCCCCCGACATTGATGTTGACTTTGAGCATCATCGACGCGAGGAGGTTATTCAATATATTTACGGCAAATACGGCCGCGAGCGTGCAGCCCTTGCCGCCGCACTGGTGCGCTACCGGCCGCGCTCGGCGCTGCGCGACTCGGGTAAAGCCTTGGGTATTCACAGCCACCTTGTCGACCTTGCAGCCAAAGGCCGAAGCTGGTGGGACGGGAAACAAATTTGTGCAGAAGGCTTAAAAGAAAGCCTCACCCAGGGGCTTACCCAGTCTGCTGGCAACAAGGAATTACAAGCCGCCACCGAAGACCAGTTAAGTAGTCCCAGTGACACACAACTTGAGCAATGGGCAGCCTTAAGCAGCCAGCTCATGGGCTTTCCTCGTCACCTGTCTCAGCATGTCGGTGGCTTTGTCATTGCACGCTACAGCCTGCACGATCTTGTTCCTACGGAAAACGCAAGCATGGCCGAACGCAGTGTCATTCAATGGGACAAAGACGACATTGATGCCCTGGGTCTTCTGAAGGTGGATGTACTGGCCCTGGGTATGCTGTCTGCTATTGCCCATGCCCTGGTCTTTGTAGGACAGAAGCAGCATCCCGACAAGCCCCTGGGCGCAAGGCCTATGGCCATGCAAGACATCCCTGCGGAAGACCCCGCCACCTACGCCATGATTGCCGCGACCGACACGCTTGGGGTTTTTCAAATTGAGTCACGCGCCCAGATGAGTATGCTGCCGCGGCTCAAACCCCAATGCTTTTACGACCTGGTCATTGAAGTGGCCATTGTGCGGCCAGGCCCCATTCAAGGGGGCATGGTCCACCCCTACCTACGACGGCGTCAGGGCCTTGAGCCCGTGGACTACCCAAGCCCGTCGGTCAAACAAGCCTTGGAGCGCACCCTGGGTGTACCCATTTTTCAAGAGCAGGTGATGCAGTTGGCCATTCTTGCTGCGGGTTTTACAGCAGGCGAGGCCGATCAACTTCGGCGAGCCATGGCCGCCTGGCGACACCGTGGAAGCCTTGGCCCTTTTCAAGAAAAACTAGTCGACGGTATGCTTAGCCGCGGCTACAGCCGTGACTTTGCCGAACGCGTCTTTGCACAGATTCAAGGCTTTGGCGAGTACGGCTTTCCCGAGTCGCATGCCGCAAGCTTTGCCTTGTTGGTTTACGTAAGCTGCTGGCTGAAATGTCATCATCCCGATGCCTTCCTAGCCGCCTTGCTCAAGGCCCAGCCTATGGGGTTTTATGCACCGGCGCAGCTGGTTCGAGACGCCCGCGCCCACGGTGTTGTGGTGCACTCTGTCGACGTACAGACCAGCCAGGTGTTTGCAAGCCTTGAACCCATCGACGACCAATGGGCCGTGCGCCTTGGTCTTCACCAGGTGGCTCATTTAACCCAAGAGGCCATGCATCGTATTCATCAGGCCCGAACAGCCGGAAAATTTCGTTCTGTAGACGACCTTGCAGGCCGCGCAGAGTTATCACGCCAAGACCTGCAGGCACTGGCCGCAGCCGGCGCCCTTCAAAGCCTTGGCAACGACAGGCATCAGGCTCACTGGCTTGCCACGGGTCACGACCGTCTGCCTGGCGTCTTGCAGGATGCCGCCTGCGAACAAGAGCTTCCCGCTGCCAGTCTGTTGCCTGTTCCAACCGAGGCTCAGAACCTTGTCGCCGACTATGCAAGCCTAGGCCTTAGCCTCGGGCGTCATCCACTGGCCCTGCTTCGTAAGGAACTTAAAGAACGTTTTCAAAGCAGGCCCGCCATCGAACTTCAAGAACTTGGCCATCAACAACTGGCCCGGGCCAGTGGCCTTGTAACCCATCGTCAACGGCCAGGAACCGCCAAGGGAGTTGTCTTCATCACCCTGGAAGATGAGACGGGAAGCATCAACCTAATTATCTGGCCCGATGTTCTAAAAAAGTACAAACAGGCCGTGCTTCACGGCCAGCTTCTTACAGCCTATGGCCGCTGGCAGCGCGACCAGACCATTGCCAGCGATGCCCCAGGCCAGGTGACAAACCTGGTTGCCCTAAGAATCGAAGACCACACGCCCTTATTGGCTCAACGCCTTGGCGAGATGGCGTCTTCCTCACGCGATTTTCACTAATCGCCCTCAGCGGCCTTGGGCTCCTTAAAAGACATTGCAGCTAAGACGCCAATTCCCCCATCGGGGTCTGGCCAGTCAACCTACAATGCCTAAGAAATCAACGCACCCTTCTCGACATCTGGTTAGGACATTGCCTTGCAAAGCATTAGACACCCGTTTAAGGCCCTGGTTCTTGGAAGCTCCGGCACCATCGGCGCAGCCTTCGTTCAGGCCCTTCAAAACAGCCCTGGCTGCAGCCAGGTTGTAGGTGTTAGCCGTGCAAGTCACGCAGGTTTTGCATTGGAAGACGAAAAGGGTCTCGAGCATGTCGCCGCACAAGAAAAAGGCAAGGGGCCTTTTTCTGTCATTGTCGATGCCACGGGTGCGCTCACCATCGATGGGCAGGGCCCAGAAAAGCGCCTGGCTGCCTTAAACGCATCGCAGCTCGCGCGCGCCTTTGAGGTCAATGCCATTGGCCGCGCCCTTATTCTTAAGTACTTCATCGACCTTCTTCCCCGCCAGGGCCGCTGTCTTTTTGCGGTGCTCTCGGCTCGGGTTGGCAGCCTCTCGGACAACAAACTGGGGGGATGGTACGGCTATCGTGCCTCCAAAGCAGCTGGCAATATGTTCTTACAGACTGCTGCCATTGAGTCGCATCGCACCCGTCCCGAGGCTGTGTTTGCAGCCTTACAACCCGGCACTGTGCCCTCCAAACTCTCGGCACCTTTTCAGTCTGGCCATGCCACGGTCGCAGCCGACGACTCCGTAGCAGGATTACTGCAGGCCATCGACAGGCTTGAGGCCCGAGCCCAGGCCTGGTTCATCGACTACCAAGGAAACACTATTGACTGGTAAGGCCCTCGATCTTGATGCGGTTGTCGTCGGTGCAGGCGCTGTTGGACTGGCCATCGGCCGAGCGCTGGCGCAGTCTGGGCTTGATACCCTTGTTATTGAATCGCAGCCCCGCCATGGCATGGGTACAAGCTCACGCAACAGCGGCGTCATTCATGCAGGGCTTTACTACCCCCCAGGCTCGAACAAGGCTAACTGGTGTGTTGAAGGCCGCGAACTTCTTTATGCCTTTTGCCAAAGCCATCACGTGGCCCACAGACAACTGGGAAAACTCATTGTTGGCCAAGACGAAGATGTGGCTGCGCTTCAGACCATCGCGTCGCGGGCCAAGGACGCTGGTGTGGAAAACCTTCGCTGGCTCTCACAAAATGAACTTAAAACAATGGAGCCCGAGGTTCGCGCCCACCATGCTCTTTTTAGCCCCTCCACAGGCATTGTTGACGTTCATGAACTGATGCTTGCCCTTGAGGGCGAGATTGAAAAAGCCGGTGGCAATGTGGTCACGCAGAGCTGCTTTCTAGCAGCCACCCCATTAGGCGACAGTGCATGCCAGGGCTGGCAGTTAGACATTAGGGTTGGGCAGCAGGAAAGCCACAGGCTTTCCTGCCAGCTTCTTATTAATGCCGCAGGGCTTGATGCCGATGCCGTTGCAAACCGTATTGAAGGACTAACCGCAGACCATATCCCGCAGGTCCACTTTGCTAAAGGAAACTATGCAAGCCTTACCGGAGGCCACCCCTTTAAGCACCTTGTCTACCCAGCACCTGTTCCAGGCGGTCTAGGCACGCACCTGACGCTTAACATTGCAGGAGAGGCTCAGTTTGGCCCGGATGTTGAGTGGCTTGGGCCGGCCGACCCCAGTCGCCTTCCAGGCTCAACGCACCCCGGCCTTAACTATGCTGTCAATGCCGCACGACTGGCAGACTTTGCGACCTCGGTGCAACGCTGGTGGCCCTCGCTGAAGGCCGAACGCCTGCAGCCCGGTTACTCGGGTATTCGACCCAAGCTTACGCAAAATGCCAAAGAGCCGGCAGCCGACTTTGTATTGCAGGGGCCGGGTCATCATGGACTGGCAGGGCTTATTAACCTTTTTGGAATTGAATCACCCGGGATAACCGCATGCCTTGCCATTGGCAACGCGGTACGTCAGTGTGCAAAGTCATCCACCTAGACGCCGACACATACCCTAGCGTTCGGCCAGCCATCAGGCGCCCAGGGTGCTGGCTTTACAAGGACCCGGTTGGAAGCCGACGAATCATCGTCAGGCGGGGCGCCCAGTAGGAGGACAACAAAGACTCGATGCGAACCGTGCCGCCCTCGGTCGGCGCATGCACAAAACGGTTCTTGCCAACGTAGATGCCAACGTGTGAAAACGGATGACCCGTGGTGTTAAAAAAAATAAGGTCCCCCGGCAGGCGCTGATCGACCTCTACTTCCTGGCCAAAGCGACTCATCTCCACCACCGTACGCGGAAGCTTAAGCCCCTTTGCGCGATAGGCCACGTAGACAACCAGGCCGCTGCAGTCAAAGCCACCGGCCGGAGTGTTACCCCCCCATTTATAGGGAACGCCAACCAGCCCAATGGCCTGGATGGCAAGATCGGAAAGACCGGTCTGACTCTTTTCAGCTCGCGACTCCCCTATCACCGCCCGGGGAACCTTTACACGTTCGACAGGCGTGGTGGCGCACCCGGTAAGCCCTAGAAGAAGAGCGCCCATGACCAGACCAAGGCGGAAGTCAAACCCTGAAAAAGGCCAGGACCGACGCCAAGGCCTTATGAGCGGGCTGTTGCTAAAGCCCCTGACTAAGATCGGCCTTAAGGTCCTCAAGTGTCTCAAGCCCAACAGCAAGCCGAATAAGCGACTGCCGAATTCCTGCGCGCGCGCGCGCCTCTTCACTGATGCGGCCATGCGTCGTGGATGCCGGATGGGTAATGATGCTTCGGGTGTCCCCAAGGTTGCCCGTGCGCGAGAAAAGAGAGACTGCGTTTACAAGCCGAAAGGCCCGTTCCTGCGCCTGTCCCTCGTTATCGGCCTTTAATTCAAACGAGACGATTGCTCCTCCCGATGACTGCTGGCGCATGGCAAGGGCATGCTGAGGATGGGAGGCTAGGCCAGGGTAAAAAACCCGAGCCACCGACGGGTGCTGTTCAAGCCAGGCCGCTAAGGCCAGGGCCGACTCACTGTGGGCCCGCATACGAAGCGCCAAGGTTTCCATGGAACGGTGAAGTACCCAGGCATTGAATGCCGACAGGCAAGGCCCACAGGTGCGCACCACAGCGCGAATCTGATCCACCAAGGACTTAGGACCTGCAACGGCACCGCCAAGAACCCGACCCTGACCATCTAGGTATTTCGTTGCAGAGTGTAAAACCAGGTCGATAGGAAACCGAAGGGGCTGCTGAATCGCGGGTGTGCAAAAGCAGTTGTCCACCACTGTAATAACGCCTGCCTTACGCGCGATGGTTCCAATGGCCTGAAGATCGGCAACCTGGGTGAGCGGGTTTGAGGGTGTCTCGAGATAAAAAAGCCGGGTTGCCGGGCTAATGGCTGCCTCCCACTCTTCGGGCCGCGAGAGATCAACGTACTTAACACCCACTCCAAACTTCGTCATGAAGTTATCAAAGAGTTGAATCGTTGCCCCAAAAAGACTTCCTGTGGTGACGATTTCATCGCCCGACTTTAAAAGCCCGAGGCATACCGAAAGAATGGCAGACATACCCGACGCTGTAGCCACGCAGTCTTGCGCCTCTTCAAGCGACGCCAGCCTTTGCTCAAACATCTGCACGGAAGGATTTGTAAATCGGCTGTAGACCATGCCTGGCTCGAGGTTTTGAAAACGTCGGGCCGCCTCTTCAGCATCGTCAAAGACAAAGCTCGATGTCAGGTAGAGCGCCTCGGAATGCTCTCCAAACTCCGAGCGCATCGTACCGTCTCGAACAGCTCGCGTTTCAAATCCCATTGGAGAAACAGGCTTAGTCATGCGGCCTCTGCCTGCTGGCGGCGGCTAGCCTCAAGCCGATCAAGCAGCTCTGCTGAGACGTCCCCTGTAATGTAGTGGCCATCAAAACATGAGGCCTCAAGACCTGTGAGCTGCGAATTAAATGACTGTACATCCGACTTCATGGCATCAATACCCTGATAAACAAGTGCATCGGCGCCAATGGCCCGGCAGATTTCATCATCACTGCGATGGTATGCAATAAGCTCGTTGCGAGTGGGCATGTCAATGCCGTAGACATTAGGAAAACGAACCGGCGGGGCCGCTGAGGCAAAAATAACGCCTCGAGCGCCCGACTCGCGCGCCATCTGAACGATCTCTTGGCTGGTCGTTCCTCGCACAATGGAGTCGTCAACAATAAGCACCCGCTTGTCTTTAAATTCGGAGCTCATGGCATTGAGTTTTTGTCGCACCGACTTACGTCGTATCTCTTGGCCGGGCATGATGAAGGTGCGTCCCACGTAACGGTTTTTTATAAAGCCCTCTCGGTAGGAAAGCCCAAGCTTCATGGCCAGTTGCATGGCCGCAGGACGGCTTGACTCGGGCACTGGCACGACAACATCGATATCACCCTTGGGAAATGCCTCTTGCACTCGCTGCGCGAGGCTCTCGCCCATTTTTAACCGAGCCTCATAGACCGAGACGCCATCAATAAGGGAGTCGGGGCGGGCAAAGTAGACGTACTCAAAGACACAAGGGAATAGACCGTTTTTTGCAGCAGCACTTACCTTTGAGAAGACCTGACCGTCTTCGGTGATGACAATGCATTCACCTGCAGCGATATCGCGGTCGAGCTGGAAGCCCAGCCCTTCAAGTGCTACCGACTCCGACGCCAGCATGTATTCCATACCACGTGGCCCAAGCTGATGCCCAAGCACCAGCGGACGAATGCCGTATGGATCACGAAAGCCTATTAGCCCAAAGCCTGGAATCATTCCAACGCAGGCATAGGCGCCACGAGCACGCTGATGCAGAGTGTCGACAGCCGCGAAGACCGCATCGGGGTCAAGCGTAAGACCCGTTACAGCCCTCTGCAGTTCGTGGGCAAGCACATTCAGCAAGACTTCCGAGTCGGACTCGGTATTAATATGTCGTCGGTCACGACGGTACATATCGTCTTGCAGCTCGGCCGCATTCGTAAGGTTTCCGTTGTGACCAAGAACAATGCCAAAGGGAGCATTGACGTAGAACGGCTGGGCTTCTTCGGCGCTCATAGCGCTTCCGGCTGTCGGGTAGCGAACATGCCCAATGCCCATCTCGCCAAAAAGGTTACGCATGTCGCGGGTTCGAAAGACATCGCGCACAAGTCCCGTTCCCCGAGACATAAAAATGCGTTTTCCTTGGGCCGTTGCAATGCCCGCTGCATCCTGACCCCTGTGCTGAAGCAGAAGCAAGGCGTCGTAGAGCATCTGATTCACTGGACCGGTCGAGACAATGCCAACCACACCACACATAAAAAGACCTCGAAAAAATAAAGAAGGCTAGGAGACCACAACAACGCGATCGCTAAGGTAGCTTGGCAGCCACTGCGAAATCACTCGCACTGAAAGCTCAAGCACAGGCTTTGACCAGGCATTCTGCCAGGCTGAATCCGATGGTAACGACGTCATAGCAGCCAAGACCGCCAATACCGACATAATAAGTAAGCCTCGCCCAAAGCCAAAAAAGGCGCCAAGGAACCGGTTAAAACCCTGTACGCCCGAGACGGCTACAAGCTCCTTTAATGCGTAGGAGACAAAACGTCCAATAAAAAGGGCAATGAAAAACACAATGGCAAAGGCCAGGGCCAGCCGAACAGGCTCGGTAAAAACCTGGGGCAAGGGCTCTGCAGCAAACCCTGCGAGCTGGCTTGCTGCAATAAAGGCCACCACCCAACTGGCAAGTGCTAAAACCTCGTGCACAAGACCACGCAAAAAGGCAAGCAGGGTTGACGACGCGGTAACCACCAAAAAAACCCAGTCAATCCAGGTCAGATCTGGCATCTCAGGGCTTGATCACCATGGGCTTATACCCCATCGACCGCGAGACCTTCTCGTAGGCCCTGGCCTGCTGCTCTGAATAAGGACCCGTTCGCACCCGATAGCGCGTGCCTTCAGTTGTCTTCACGACCACTACAACGGCAGACTGACCCGAGGCTCTAATCTTTTTAAGTATCTGTTCGGCAGCGCCACGGTTCGAATACGACCCCACCTGCACATACCACTTGCCAGAGGCAAACCCAGGTGGAGCAGCAACGCTGGATGACTGCGCCTCGTCCTTCTGAGCCACCGGGGTCTCCTCTTGCATCTGCTCTGCTTCTGGCTGCTCATCATCCGACGAACTTGCCGAATCGAGCTCTTTTGTTTCGGAGATAAACACCGTGAAGTCGTGTGAAAGAGGCCTTGGGTCATCAAGAAGAAGATGGGCCGATGCCGCTACAACAAACCCAGCAAAAATAATGGCGCCAAAAAGCCTCCACCGCGCGCGACGCAGAAACTCCTCGTCGTAGCCCCCCTCGAGCGAGGCAGACTTGTTTACCGCGGAGTCGTTAGAGCCGAATTCGAATGCCATGATAGTGAAAAGGCCGCTTCAAGGGTGCTTTAAGAGAGATGAGGGGCCTGCCCCAGGGTCTTCGCCAAAGGCCACGCCTGGGCGACGGTTACGAAAGATCCAAACACCACGATTCTATCATTCGGCCCTGCAAGGCTCGCCGCATGCGCTAAAGCAGATTCGGGATCATCGAACTCAAAAATCGTAACAGGCTCCACGGGTCTTTCCATCTCGGAGAGGCCCGCAATCATTCCCTCGCAAAAAGGACGTAGCTCTCTCGCGAGACGTGCGCGTGCACCCGCCTGCTGGCTGCTTAGTGAAGCAAGGCACCAGCTGTCAACACGACCTCCAAGTCGAGCGAAGATGCCCGCTGCATCTTTGTCTGCCAGCATGCCGACCACCGCAACAGTCTTCGGAAAAAAGCCCATCTGGTCCATGTTTGCCGCAAGAACGCCCGCAGCATGCGGATTATGTGCAACATCAAGTACAACCGCCGGCTGACCCGGTAGCACCTGAAAACGCCCCGGAAGGCTCACCTGGGCAAGCCCCTGGCGAACCCCGCCTTGATGCACGGCAAGCTGGTGACGCAGGGCTGATAAAGCAGCAAGCGCCGCAGAGGCGTTAAGCAGCTGATTAATGCCGCGAAGGGCCGGATAGCCAAGCCCACTGCGCCGCTCCGATCGCCCCCACCACTGCCACTGAATCTTGTCGCCCTCGTAGCCGAAGTCCCGACCAATCCACCAGACATCGGCCTGTCTTTGCTCAAGCAGTTCGAGAAGGCCCTCAGGGGGGCTAGGGTCCGCAAGAATAAAGGGGCAGTCGCGCCTTGCAATATGGCCCTTCTCCCAGGCAATTGTCTGGCGTGTCGAACCAAGAAAGGCCTGATGGTCGAGGTCAATGGAAGTCAAGACTGCTGCGTCGCTTGCTAGGCAGTTCACTGCGTCAAGTCGTCCGCCCATGCCAATTTCAAAGATAGCCAGGTCGGGCTTGAGCCCCTGCACAATCCGTATGGCCGCAAGGGTCGTAACCTCAAAGAAACTCAGGTCAATATCACCGGCGGCAAGGCGTGCCGCCTCAACCTCATCAAGGGCTATTTCCCAGGCTTGGTCGTCAAGATCTTCGCCATTGAAACGCAGTCGCTCTTGGAAACGAAATAAATGCGGCGAGGTGTAACAACTGACACGGTAGCCGGACTGCAGGGCGATGGATTCCAAAAAGGCACAGGTTGATCCTTTGCCATTGGTGCCGCCAACCGTTACCACCAGACCCTTGAGACGGACCTCGTTGTCTTGCATAGGCAAGGCCATGAACCGCGCAACGTCTAAGATGCGATCAAGGCCAAGTCGAATCTCATTACCACGACGCTCAGTGAGTCGGTCGAGCCAGGCCGAAAGGCGCGGCGAGGTTTGCCGATCGTGCATGCGCGCCCTGATGGTTAGCTGGCGGGCTCAGCCGGTAGCGGTTGCTGAGTAAGAAGCCCTAGTAAATCGGCAATTTCTTGTCGCAGTTCGCGGCGGTCAACAATGCGGTCAACAGCCCCCTTCGCAAGCAAAAACTCCGCACGCTGAAAGCCTTCAGGAAGTTTTTCTCGCACGGTCTGCTCGATAACCCGAGGGCCTGCAAACCCAATAAGCGCCTTGGGTTCTGCAATAACGACATCGGCTATAAAGGCAAAACTTGCCGAGACGCCGCCCATGGTGGGGTCGGTTAAGACTGAAATATAGGGGAGCGACTCCGATGCAAGCTGCTGAATGGCCGCAGTGGTTTTCGCCATTTGCAAGAGCGAAAAAAGGCCCTCTTGCATACGGGCGCCACCGCTGGCGGTAAAGGAAATAAAGGGCACTCGGGTCGCAATGGCAGCCTCAACGCCCAGCGCGAATTTCTCGCCCACCACAGACCCCATGGAGCCACCCATGAACTCGAACTCAAAACAGGCAACAACCACTGGCCGGCCAAGAATCTGGCCCGCCATAACCACCAGGGCGTCTTTCTCGCCTGTGGCGGCTTGGGCTTCGGCCAGCCGCTCGGTATAGGGTCTGCTGTCTTTAAACTTCAGGGTGTCAACCGGGGAGATGTCCTGAGCAAGTTCCTGCCTTGGCTCGGGATCAAGCAAGGCATCGAGCCTTTGGCGTGCACGAATTCGAAGATGGTGGTTGCATGCCGGGCAGACCTGAAGGTTCTTTTCAAGGTCCGTCTTGTAGAGAACCGAATCGCAGGCAGGGCACTTAAGCCAGAGCCCCTCGGGCACGGCACGCCTGCGAACTTCGGTTGGCGCTTGAATACGCGGGGGCAGCAGTTTCTCTATCCAGCTCATTGCACAACCTTCCTAAACCTGTTCCTACCCAGACCAGCTAGGCAGTCGCATCAAGCGCCTGCCGAATCGGATGAAGAAAACCTCGCGCAGCCTTCAGGGTGTCGTGGCCGCGCTGGGCAGCCTCCTCCATAGTTCGAATTAAGGCGCTGCCAATGACCACGGCATCGGCAAGTCGGCCCACCGACACCGCAGACTCCGGCCCCGAAATACCGAAACCAACACCCAGTGGCAGATTGGTGAAGCTGCGAATGGACTGCAGTTTTTGGGCGACCTGTTCAACATCCAAATGGCCTGCCCCGGTGACCCCTTTGAGTGAGACATAGTAGAGGTAGCCCGCGGCAAGCTTGGCCACCTTCTGTATACGCTCAAGACTTGAGGTGGGTGCAAGAAGAAAAATGGGATCAAGATCGTGCTCACGCAAGGCCGATGCGAAGGCCTCGCTTTCTTCGGGTGGGTAGTCCACCACCAGCACACCATCCACTCCAACCTGTGCGGCCTTGGCGACAAAGGCGGTTACTCCCATGCGCTCAATAGGGTTGGCATAGCCCATAAGCACAACGGGTGTTTGGTTATCGGTCTCACGAAAGGTCTTCACCCAGTCAAGGCAGTTTGAAAGGCTCACGCCACGGGCCAAGGCACGCTCACTTGAACGCTGAATCACTGGGCCATCGGCCATGGGGTCGGAAAACGGAACGCCGAGCTCAATAACATCGGCTCCCGAGGCCACAAGCGTGTGCATGAGGTTCACCGTTGCATCGGGGGAGGGATCTCCTGCTGTAACGTAGGGAATGAGTGCCTTGCGACCCTGGGACTGCAAAGCCTTAAAGCACTCTAAGAGCCGCGTTGATGCCAAAGCCTTCCCCTTTTAACCAGCAATACCCAGATGCACTCGAAGGCTTGCCTACATCTGAAGGCCAGAGGCCTGAGCAACGGTATGCATGTCCTTGTCGCCTCGACCCGATAAGTTCACCAGAATGGACTTATCCTTCGGCAGGGTGGGCGCAAGCTTGGCTGCATAGGCTAAGGCATGGCTTGTCTCAAGCGCAGGAATAATGCCCTCGATACGACAGCAATGATGGAAGGCCTCAAGTGCCTCGTCGTCGTTCACGGGAACGTATTCGGCGCGACCAGAGTCTTTCAGCCAGGCATGTTCGGGTCCAACCCCAGGGTAGTCAAGCCCTGCTGAGACCGAATGGGTTTCTGTAATTTGACCATTGGCATCTTGCAGCAAATAGGTTCGATTGCCATGCAAGACGCCGGGGGTTCCTGCCGTAAGCGAGGCCGCATGATGGCCAGACTGCACACCCTCGCCTCCTGCCTCAACCCCAATAAGACGTACCCCGGGCTTGTCGATGTAGTCGTAGAAAATGCCCATGGCGTTGCTACCCCCACCGACACAGGCAACAATAATATCGGGCTGCTGCCCAATGAGTTCGGGCATCTGCCAGAGGCACTCTTTGCCAACCACCGAGTTGAAGTCACGCACCATGGAGGGATAGGGATGAGGGCCCGCCACCGTACCAATAATGTAGAAGGTGTCTTCAACATTTGTTACCCAGTCGCGCATGGCCTCGTTCAGCGCGTCTTTAAGCGTTTTTGAGCCACTTTCAACAGGCACAACTTCTGCGCCCAGCAGCTTCATACGATAGACATTTGCCGCCTGCCGGGCCACGTCGGTTGAGCCCATGTAAACAACACACTTCATACCAAACCGGGCTGCGACAGTGGCCGTTGCAACGCCGTGCTGCCCCGCTCCTGTCTCCGCAATAACCCTTGGCTTACCCATTGCACGAGCAAGCAAGGCCTGTCCGATGGTGTTGTTTACTTTGTGGGCGCCCGTATGGTTAAGGTCTTCACGCTTGAAGTAAATTTGAGCGCCGCCCAGCTCGTTGGACCAGCGACGGGCATGATAAATAGGACTTGGCCTGCCAACGAAATGCTTGAGTTCTCGGGTCAACTCCTCGATAAAAGCGGGGTCATCCTTCAGCTTGGCATAGGCTGCCTTAAGGTCTTCCAGAGCAAAAACCAATGTTTCTGACACAAAAGACCCCCCGTAAGGCCCAAAATGGCCAGAGGCATCGGGGTAGTTATAAGGCAAATCGTTTGGCTTCATGATTCATAACTCCGGAATTTGTCGCGCGTCTGCTTGGGCTACAGCCTGCAGGAACTCCCTCATCTTACGCAAATCTTTGCGTCCCTTGTGAACAATGCCCTGGTCTTGCTGCTCGACGCCTGAGGAGACGTCAACACAAGGGGCATGCGTGGTGCAGATCGCCTGCTCAACATTGCCAGGATCCAGCCCCCCGCTTAAAACCCACCGATCTTCCAATCCAGCGGTAAGCCTCGGTAAGAGCCCCCAGTCGAATCGGCTGCCACTGCCTCCGAATCCGGCTGAGTCGGCATCAAATAGGATCGCCTGGACAACCGGCTGCCAGGCTTTAAGTTCCGCGGCCAGGTCGTCAAGCGCTTGGGATTCACGAGACAGTGAAGGACCTAAGCGAATGGCCTTAATGACTGGGCGCCCAAGCCCGGCCGCAAGCTCGGGCGGTTCATCCCCATGGAGCTGTATATGGCTTAGGCCAACGGCCTGGGCAGTGGAACGAATAGTGTCTGCAGGACTATTCACAAAGAGTCCAACCGAACAGACCCAGGGTGGCAGGGCACGTCGAATGGCAAGCGCCTGGTCAAGGGTGACAGCCCGGGGGCTTTTTTCATAGAAAACAAGGCCAATGGCATCTGCACCAAGGCGGCAGGCCTCGATGGCCTCGTCGGGCCGGGTTAATCCACAGATTTTGACTCGGGTTCGCATACGAAGACTTGATCGTACTCGACATGCTCAAGGCACAGCCCCTGGGCAGGAAATGTACGGTCTGCCAAGCGACGGTCTTTAATCGCAAGCAGGTTGGCCAGATGATCTTCCTTCTGGGCCCCTTGGCCGACCGCCACAAGGCTGCCCACAATGTTGCGAACCATGTGGTGCAGAAAGGCATTGGCACGTATATCGATGGTAACCAAGCGGTTGTCACGCGAGACAATCACTGACGAGAGCCTGCGAACAGGCGACTGCGCCTGACACTGAGCCGCCCGAAAGCTCGAAAAGTCGTGCTCGCCCACCAAGGCCTGAGCGGCCGCATGCATGGCGAGGTGATCAAGTGGCTGAAAAACCCAGGTGGCAAAGCGACTCTGCAAGGGAGAGTCCACCGCATGGTTATAAAGCGTGTAACGGTAGGCCCGTGACCTTGCTGAGAACCTTGCATGAAAATCAGGAGCCACAGGGCTTGCCCACTGTACCCGTATACCCGAGGGCAGAAACGAGTTAACCCCGCGAACCCAGTTCCAGACGGGCCGCTCAACCTTGACATCGATATGCACCACTTGGCCTTTGGCATGAACGCCTGCGTCGGTGCGACCTGCGCAGACGCAGGCAACCGGCTCACCAACAAACGATGCTAAGGCGCGCTCAAGATGGTCTTGAACCGACGCCCCCGAGGGCTGAGTCTGCCAGCCCTGAAAATGCGTTCCGTCGTAGGCCAGGCCGAGGGCAAGTCGATAGGGCATTAACGCATCAGAATGCGCAACATACGGCGGAGTGGCTCGGCGGCTCCCCACAACAACTGGTCCCCGATGGTAAAGGCACCCAGGTACTGCTCGCCCATGGCGAGTTTGCGAAGCCGTCCCACAGCAATATTCAGGCTGCCCGTTACCTTGACCGGCGTGAGCTCTTGGATACTGTCTTCTTTGGTATTCGGAATAAGCCGAACCCAGGGGTTGTCTTCGGCAATCATCTGCTCAATGTCCTTCAGTGGCACATTTTTATTGAGTTTGAACATAAGCGACTGGCTATGACAGCGCATGGCACCAATACGAACACAAATAGAATCGATAGGAATCGCTGGCTGATTAAAACCGGGGCCGCGACCCAGAATTTTGTTGGTCTCAGCACCCCCCTTCCATTCCTCGAGGCTCGTGCCATCCCCACGGTCGGCATCAATCCAGGGAATGAGGCTGCCCGCAAGAGGAACCAAAAAATGCTGGGTCTGCTCGGCCGAGAGGCTCTGCTGGGTTGCCAAGACCTGTAGATCAATTTCTAAAATGGCGCTGGCCGGGTCATCAAGCAGCTGGCGCACGGACGCATTCAAGGTTCCCATCTGGCTTAGAAGTTCGCGCATGTGCTGAGCGCCACCGCCGGAGGCGGCCTGGTAGGTGGTTGCTGTCATGAACTCCACAAGACCTGCCTTGTACAGGGCGCCCACACCCATAAGCATGCAGCTCACCGTGCAGTTACCACCGATGAAATTTTTGATGCCCTTGTTCAAAGCCTGATCAATAACAGGCTGGTTCACAGGGTCAAGCACAACCACGGCGTCGTCCCTCATGCGCAGTGTCTTAGCAGCATCAATCCAGTAGCCCGACCAGCCAGCCTGACGTAAAGGTTCATAGACCTCTTTGGTGTAGTCGCTTCCCTGGCAGGTGAGTACGACATCGCATTCTTTGAGCGCCGACAGGTCGTGGGCATGGTAAAGGGTTGGGTCAACCTTCGGCAGACCAACAAGCGAGGTCGGCAACAGTGCACCAGCGTTTGAGGTCGAGAAAAACCGTGCCTCAAACTGGCCGAAGTCAGACTCTTCAACCATTCGGGTCATTAAAACCGAACCCACCATGCCCCGCCATCCCACAAGTCCTACGCGCATTGCTTGACTCCCTTTATCGGTTTGCGCCTATCAATCTTTTCTATTGCCTAGCCCAAGGCTGCGACAACTGCCTGGCCCATGGCCTTGGTTCCAACCATCTGAGCACCAGGACGCTGAATGTCAGCCGTGGCATAGCCCTGCCCAAGAACCTTCGATACAGCCTGCTCAATGGCCTGGGCAGACGCCTCAAGACCAAAGCTGTAGCGCAGCATCATGGCTGCTGACAATATGGTGGCCAGAGGGTTAGCCTTGTCTTGGCCTGCGATATCGGGCGCAGAGCCATGAATAGGCTCATAGAGCCCCTTGTTGTTTGAATCCAGCGAGGCCGAGGCAAGCATACCAATGGAGCCAGTCAGCATGGAGGCCTCGTCCGACAAGATATCGCCAAACATATTGCCCGTGACCATCACGTCGAACTGCTTGGGATTTTTTAGAAGCTGCATGGCTGCGTTATCAACGTACATGTGCGAGAGCTCAATGTTTGGGTAGTCTGCGGCAAGCTCTGTCATAACGTCGCGCCAAAGCTGGGTGGTTTCAAGCACATTGGCCTTATCCACCGAGCAAAGCCTACGGCTTCGTTTGGCTGCGGCTTCAAAGGCCACCCGGCCAATACGTCGAATCTCGGTTTCGTTGTAGACCATGGTGTCAAAGCCCTCACGGTCGCCATTCTCGAGCCGTCGAATACCACGTGGCTGTCCAAAGTAAATATCACCAGTGAGCTCACGAACAATAAGAATGTCCATGCCCGAGACAATCTCGGGTTTGAGAGTTGAGGCATGGCCAAGCTCGGGGAAAACAACCGCAGGCCGAAGATTGGCAAAAAGACCAAGGGCTTTACGCAGGCCAAGAATCGCCTGCTCAGGACGCAATTCCCGCGGAAGATGGTCTAAGCTGAAGTCGCCCACACTTCCAAACAAAATGGCCTGGCTTGACCGTGCAAGGGCGAGCGTACCTTCAGGCAAAGGATGGCCGTTTGCACGGTAGCCTGCCCCGCCAACAGCGGCGTGCTCAAGATTCAGGGTGAACTGACCCTGGACGGCAAGTCGCTCTAAGACAGCAACAGCCTGCTCGGTAATTTCAGGGCCAATGCCATCGCCAGCAAGCACCGCAATATTTAAGGTGGACAAAATAAACCTCGTTGGTTAGTTGGCAAGCGCCTTATGTGGGTCTGCCCCGAGCCATGGTTTTTCAGAAAGACGTTTTGCCTCAAAAGTCCGAATGGCTTCAGCCTTCTGAAGGGTAAGGCCGATGTCATCGAGCCCATTTACAAGGCAGTGCTTACGAAACGACTCAACCTCAAATGAACACTCAAACGTGCTGGTTGTTGCACCCACCGGTGGCAAGGCCCGCACGGTCTGATCAGGCAGGTTGATTTCAAGCGAAAACCCCTTGTGCGCCTCGGTGAGGCGAAACAGCTCGTCCACCCTCTCGCCCGGAAGCACAATCGGCAAAAGCCCGTTCTTAAAGCAGTTATTGAAAAAAATGTCCGCGTACGACGGTGCAATAAGCACTCGGAATCCGAAGTCCTCAAGAGCCCAAGGTGCATGCTCCCGAGACGACCCACAACCAAAGTTCTGACGGGCAAGCAGAACACTGGCGCCCTTGTAGCGCGGCTGATTCAAAACAAACTCGGGCCGCAACGCCCGCTTGTTGCAGTCCATGCCGGGCTGACCCTCGTCCAGGTAACGCCAGGCATCAAACAGGTTGGGGCCAAACCCTGCCCGTTTAATGGACTTCAAGAATTGCTTCGGAATGATGGCGTCGGTATCGACATTGGCCCGATCAAGGGGGGCGACCAGCCCTTGGTGAATGGTCAAAGGCGTCATGCCATGCTCCTTACGTCAACGAAATGCCCTGCGACACCCGCAGCAGCTGCCATTGCAGGCGAGACTAAATGAGTACGACCCCCTGCGCCTTGGCGGCCCTCGAAGTTGCGGTTGCTTGTGGATGCGCAACGCTCACCCGGCTCAAGCCGATCGGCATTCATGGCCAGACACATGGAGCATCCCGGCTCACGCCATTCAAACCCAGCCTCTTTAAAAATCGTATCAAGCCCTTCGCGCTCAGCCTGCGCCTTCACAAGGCCCGAGCCCGGAACAACCATGGCAAGTTTCACGGATTCAGCCTTTTTCCGCCCCTTCACCACGGCAGCGGCCGCCCGCAGATCTTCAATGCGCGAGTTGGTGCAGGACCCAATGAAGACCTTGTCGATACGAATGTCGGCGATAGGCGTGTTGGGCTCAAGGTTCATGTAATGCAAGGCTCGCGTCATACCCTCGCGTCGACTGGGGTCGGCTTCGTTGCTTGGATTGGGCACCCGCGCACCAATGGGTAAGACCATCTCGGGCGATGTGCCCCAGGTCACCTGAGGCTCGATGGATTCTGCGGCAATCTCCACAACCTTATCGAACTGGGCGTTGGCATCGGAATGCAGCGTCTTCCAGTAGGCCAAGGCCTTGTCCCAAATCTCTGCCTTGGGCGCGAGGGGACGCGAGGTCACATAGGCCTGCGTGACTTCATCGAAGGCCACCATGCCTGCGCGCGCGCCGGCCTCAATAGCCATATTGCAGAGTGTCATGCGACCTTCCATTGAAAGCCCGCGAATGGCGGAGCCCGCAAACTCAATGGCATAGCCTGTACCTCCTGCTGTACCTATTTTTCCAATAACGGCCAACACAATATCTTTGGCAGTCACACCTGCACCAACCGTGCCCTCCACTTTGATAAGAAGGTTCTTCGCCTTCTTCATAAGGAGGCACTGTGTGGCAAGAACATGTTCGACTTCGGAGGTGCCAATGCCAAAGGCCAGGCAGGCAAAAGCCCCGTGGGTACTGGTGTGTGAGTCGCCACAGACAACCGTCATGCCGGGCAGTGTTGCCCCCTGCTCGGGCCCAATGACATGCACAATGCCCTGCCTGTGGTCCATGAGACCGAAATACTTAATGTCGAAGGTCTTCACATTGGCATCGAGCGTTTCCACCTGCAACCGAGACACGGGGTCCTTGATGCCTGCAATGCCCTGGGCTCTGCCCTGAGTTGGCACATTGTGGTCAACAACGGCTAGGTTGGCTGAATTGCGCCACAGTGGCCTTCCCGCTATTTGGAGTCCCTCAAAGGCCTGAGGACTTGTCACTTCATGAACAAGGTGCCTGTCAATGTAAAGCAGGCAGGTGCCGTCGTCCTGACGGTCGACAACGTGCTCGTCAAAAAGCTTGTCGTATAGGGTGGGCATGACTGGGTGTCCTTCGTTGCAGGTCAAAGCGGTCTACATTATCGCCTAGCTTATGGCCGAGCTCTTAATGCTTGGCATGCCGAATCACCCAGCCCGAGACTGCAAGGCCTGCAAGCGCGGCAAGGGCTGCGGCCCAGAAGGCTGCCTCTGGAAAAAAGGCCTCCCAGAGGGAGCCTGCCGCAATTCCGCCAAGCGAGCCTCCAAGCCCATAGGCGGCCATGGTGTAAAGGGCCTGCCCGCGCGCCTGGGCCGCCTGAGGAAACCACTGCCGAACCAAGGCCACCGAAGCACTGTGATGCAGCCCGAAGGTGACGGCATGCATGGCCTGGGCAAGCAGAAGAATAAGGAGACCGCCCTCGGAGATGCTTATAAGCGCAAAGCGAAGGGCTGTGACCGCATAGCTAAGCCGCCAGATGGTGGCAACCGAAAGCCAGGCGAAGAAATGGCGTTGAAACTGAAAGACCAGAATTTCGGCAATTACGCCAAGCGTCCAGAGCAGACCAATCTGCGTGCGGCTGTAGCCCTTTTGCTCAAGCCAGAGCGAGAAAAGCGTGTAGAGCGGGGCATGGGCTAAGAGCATGAGAAAGCTTGCAAATAAAAAGCCTTTCACCGCAGGCGTTGCAAGAATTTCTCTGTAAGAAAGCCTGGCAGGGCGCTCAGCCAAAACCGGCTCGCTTTGCAGGCCTCTTGCTGCAAAGACCAGCAAGCCCAACACCACCAAAAGCCCGAAAGGCAGGGCCTCAATTCCAATTCGATCAAAAAGCCAGCCGCTTACAAGCACAGCAACAATAAAACCCACCGAGCCCCAGAGACGCACGCGGCCATAGCGCCCCAGATCGCCGCCTGTGGCCTTAATGGTCATCGACTCGGTAACGGGTATGAGGCCACTTAGAAAAAAGCTCATTGCAAAAAGCACTGCAAACAACGCCCAGAGCGACCAATCAAACAGCAAAAGCCCTGCAAAGCCCAGCGCAATCAACGAGCAGGTAACGAGCATTCTCGGCAGACGATCGGGATGGTCACGATCGGCAAGCGCACCCCAGACCGGCGGACCCACCACCCGGGTCCATTGCATAGGAGAGGCTAAAAGCCCAATTTCGGCGGGCGAAAAACCACGGCCGTTAAGCCAGAGTGACAGGTAGGGGGCAAAGAGCCCCACGTACGCAAAGTAGCTGGCAAAGAAGACCGCCAGCCGAGCCAGAGGGCTCAAGCCTGACCCGGGATGGGGCTCATGGGTGGCAGAACATCGGCATTTTGCGCGCGATGACGCAGGGCATGGTCCATAAGCACCAGGGCGAGCATTGCCTCGGCAATAGGTGTTGCGCGAATACCCACGCAGGGGTCGTGTCGGCCGTGGGTTTCCACCATAACCGGCTGCGACTGAAGGTTAACTGACTGACGCGGCGTTCGAATGCTGGAGGTAGGCTTGATGGCAATGGCCACGGTAATGGGCTGGCCCGTAGCAATGCCGCCCAAGACACCACCCGCATGGTTGGTGAGAAAGCCTTGCGGGGTCATTTCATCACCATGCACAGAGCCACGCTGGGTCACACTGGCAAAGCCCGAACCAATCTCCACGCCCTTCACCGCATTGATGCCCATCATGGCATGGGCAATGTCGGCATCAAGCCGATCGAAGACCGGCTCACCCCAGCCCGCAGGCACGCCGTGCGCCTGCACCTCAATGCGTGCACCGCAGGAGTCGCCCGCCTTACGAAGGCTATCCATATAGGCCTCAAGCGCCTGAATTTGGTGATCATTGCCGGCAAAAAACGGATTGTTGGGCACGTGCGCCCAGTCCTTGAACTCGATGGGAATATCCCCAAGCTGCGTCATATGCCCATAAATAGAAACGCCATAGCGACGCAAGAGCCACTTCTGCGCAATGGCCGCGGCCGCAACCCGAACGGCTGTCTCTCGAGCAGAGGAGCGTCCGCCTCCGCGATAGTCGCGCAGGCCATACTTCTGAAGATAGGCGTAGTCGGCATGGCCTGGCCGAAAAGTATTGACAATGTCGGAATAGTCTTTACTACGCTGGTCCTGATTACGAATAAGCAGAGCAATGGGGGCGCCCGTGGTCTTGCCCTCAAAGATGCCTGAAAGAATTTCAACCGTATCGGGTTCCTGCCGCTGGGTGACATGCCGTGATGTACCCGGTCGGCGCCTATCGAGCGCAGGCTGAATATCGCCTGCATTAAGTTCTAAACCCGGCGGGCAGCCGTCCACCACACAGCCAATGGCTGGCCCGTGCGACTCACCGAAGGACGTTACGCAGAAAAGACGGCCGAATGTGTTTCCAGACATGCCGTCATTCTACTGCCGATACCCCCCTAAACCCCTGCCACTGGTCGTGCAGTCGACGCGAGCCTAGAAGCGCAATGACCTTGTCAATGGAAGGCGTGTCGGTTCGGCCTAGAAGAATAAGCCGCAAGGGCATGGCCAGCTGAGGCATTTTCAGCCCGGTGCTTGCAAGAACGGTTTTTAAAGTAGCCGCCACCTGAGTAGGCTCAAGCGGCTGACTCGACAGGCCCTCGAGCTCCTGAACGAGTTTGTCGATGGCCTGGGCCACAGGCGGCGTTAGCATCTCATCAAGACCCTCGGGACGCGAGAAATCGAAGGCGTAATAGGCGGGAATGAGCAAGGCAAGCTCATTGAGTGTGGTGGCCCTGTCTTTCAGAAGATCAATGACCTGCTCAAGCGCAGGCCCCTGCGTTCGCTGCTCCGGGAGAAGGTTCAGGCGTGGCGCAATGAGCTGCCTGAGCTCCTCGCCTAAAGCCTCGCGCATGTAATGATTGTTGAGCCACTTGAGCTTATCGAAATCGAACTGAGCCGCCGACTTACTGCAGCTCTCAAGACTGAACCACTGGCAGAACTGCTCCATTGAAAAGATCTCATCATCGCCATGGCTCCAGCCAAGCCGAGCAAGGTAGTTCAAAAGCGCCTGCGGCAGGTAACCATCGAGCTCGTACTGCATCACCGATACAGCCCCGTGGCGCTTGGAGAGCTTCTCGCCATCGGGACCATGAATCATGGGCAGGTGGGCGTACTGAGGTATTGCAGCCCCCAGTGCCTTAAGAATATTCATTTGCCGTGGCGTGTTGTTAATGTGGTCATCGCCCCGAATGACATGGCTAATGGCCATGTCCATGTCGTCCACCACAACACAGAAGTTATAGGTAGGCGACCCATCGGCTCGGGCAATAACCAGGTCGTCGAGCTCGGCATTGGCAATGCTAATTCGGCCCTTGACCCCGTCGTCCCAGCTCACCACGCCATGGTCGGGGTTACGAAAACGAATAACAAAGGGCTGCTCGGCTTGGGGTAGGAGTCCTTTCGTCTTTGCGTTCTCGGGTCGCCAGCGACCGTCGTACCGTGGCTTTAGGCCCCCCGCCCGCTGAGCCTCGCGCATGGCATCGAGCTCTTCTTGGCTTGAGTAACAACGGTAGGCCCGGCCATCGGCAAGCATGGCTTGAATAACCTCGCGGTAACGGTCCATGCGTTGGGTCTGATAAACGGGGGTTTCATCAGGCGCAAGGCCCAGCCAGGCGAGGCCATCAAAAATGGCCTTGACGGCCTGGGGGGTGGAGCGCTGAAGGTCGGTGTCCTCGATGCGAAGAATGAACTGCCCACCGTGCCTGCGGGCATAGGCCCAGCAATAAAGCGCTGTTCGAGCGCCCCCAACATGAAGATCCCCGGTGGGGCTTGGGGCAAAGCGCGTGCGTACGGCAGGAGTTGATACTGTCTGTTGAGTCTGCATGGGCCTACCAGTAGCCAAGCTCTTCAGCTTTTTCCAAGGCCTTCAGTTTGAGTTCGTCATTCGATCGGCTGGGAATGGTCTTCCATTCACTTAACCGCTCATCATTCACAACCACCTCACCGCCACCCATGTCGTCATCAAGGGCCTGCATTAAATGCGTGCGGCGAAGGTGTTTGGCCAGGTCGTATTCAGCACGAATTCGCATAGAAACATAGGGCTTGCCCGACTTGGTGGTTCGTGGTTCTTTGAGGTCTTGAATTTCCTCAACAATTAAAGTGCCCGATTCGGTGACCGTGATGGTGTCGAAATCAAGGTATTCAGTAAACCCTGAGAACTCCCCGATTTCATAAATTGCATCCATGGTGAAGCCCCTGCCTCCATTTAAATAAGAACAGTCAACCCAGCAAAGACCATCTGCTAAGACGGAAACAAATTGGTACTGAGGTAACGATCGCCTCGGTCGCAGACAATAAAGACAATGACAGCGTCTTGCGAAGACTCTGCAAGACGCAAGGCCACTGAGCAGGCACCGGCGGCAGACGGCCCACAAAAAAGACCCTCGGTAAGGGCAAGCTCGCGGGCCATGGCCTCCGCATCGGCCTGCGTGACCTCTTCAATTTGGTCAATTCTGGCCTTGGAGCGAATGGGTGGGATGTAGTCCTCGCTCCACTTACGAATCCCGGGAATGGACGAGCCGTCGGTGGGCTGCACGCCAATAATTTGTACCTTGGGGTTTTTCTCTTTAAGAAACCTCGAGACCCCGGTAATGGTTCCCGTAGTTCCCATGGCAGAGACAAAATGGGTCACCGCCCCTTGGGTCTGGGACCAGATTTCGGGGCCGGTTCCTTCGTAGTGCGCCATCCAGTTGTCGTCGTTTGCAAACTGATCAAGAACCTTGCCCTCGCCGCGGGCCTGCATGGCCATGGCTAAATCACGCGCACCCTCCATGCCCTGCGTTTGAGTCACTAGGACAAGCTCGGCACCAAAAGCACGCATGGTCTGGCGGCGCTCAACCGAGAGGTTGTCGGGCATGATCAGCCGCATTCGGAATCCACGAATGGCAGCGGCCATCGCCAAGGCGATACCTGTATTGCCGCTGGTTGCCTCAATGAGCATGTCGCCAGGCTTGATTTCACCGCGCTGCTCGGCCCGAGAGATCATCGACAAGGCCGGTCGATCCTTCACCGAGCCCGCGGGGTTATTGCCCTCAAGCTTGCCAAGCACCATGTTGCCACGACTTGAAAGAAGGGGCTCGCCCAGTCTGCGCAACCGAACCAAAGGGGTCTGGCCCACCACCGACTCCATGTCGGCCACGGTATTTGGTGAACTTAAGCGCCCGTTCACGCGGCAACTCCTGTGGCTTTTGCCTTCGCAAACGAGGCGGCCCCAAGAAGCTTGGTGCATCCGGGTAGATCTGCCTCTGAAATAACTGAGCGCAGCGACTCAACGGCCGACTGACGCGAAAAACTTTTTCGAGAAACCATTACGACCCGCCGGGTCGGCGCAGGCGGAGTAAAGGGAATAAAAGAGAGCATGGGGTCTTGGTTGTCTGGGGGTATGGCCATACGAGGCAAGACTGTAATGCCAAGGCCCGAGGCCACCATGTGGCGAATGGTTTCAAGCGAACTGCCCTCGAAGGTTTTTTGAATTCCTGCCGAATTCTGGGCATAGCGGGCTGCCTCTGGACAGACTTCAAGCACATGGTCCCGGAAGCAATGACCTATGCCCAATAAAAGCATGGTCTGCTCACGAAGCTCTGCAGACTGCACACTTTTTAGCCCTTCCCAGGGATGCCCTTTCGGAACAGTCACGAAAAACTCTTCGTCGTAAAGCGGTTGAATATCGAGGCCAGTAGTGTCGAAAGGCTCAGCGAGAATGGCGACATCAAGCTCGCCGGTTCGCATCTGCTCCAGAAGCTTTACCGTGTAGTTCTCGTAAAGAATCAAAGGCATCTGCGGAAACTTTTGAATAAGGGTTTTCACAATGCGTGGCAAAAGGTAGGGACCGATGGTGTAGATAACCCCCGCCTTAAGTGGCCCAAGCAGGGGGTCTTTGCCTTGCTCGGCAATGGCCTTAATTTTGGCGGTTTCATCCAGAACTCGTTGAGCCTGGGCCACAACCCGTTCCCCGATGGGGGTTAAGGTCACCTCGTTTCCACCGCGCTCAAAAATCTGGCTTCCCAGTTCGCCTTCAAGCTTTTTAATGCTCACCGAAAGGGTGGGCTGGCTAACGAAACAGGCGTCTGCCGCACGCCCAAAATGCCGCTCTCGGGCAACCGCAACAATGTATCGAAGCTCAGTAAGTGTCATGACCCTGATTAAACACTAGTTAGTAGGTCTGTGGCTAAGCGGTGCCATCGGTTAAGCAAGCGGTGCACTGCCTTGGGCTCAAAGCCCAGCCTTACCAGACGCTTAGGATCATCAAAGGCCTCAGCAATCGCAGCGCCAATTTCAACGCCAGACTGAACCAGTGCCTCATCGCGCTCAAGATCGGTAAACCGAAGCTCAGGCTCCCCCGACTGGCGAAAACCAAGCAGTTCGCCCGGACCCCTCAGGGCAAGATCACGGCGTGCAAGCTCAAAACCATCGTCCGTCTCGTAAAGCGCCCGAAGTCGTACCTTTGCCGCCTCCGACAGAGGTTCTTGATAAAGAAGAATGCAGCTGCTCTGACCAGAACCCCTTCCAACCCGGCCCCGCAACTGATGCAACTGGGCAAGGCCGAAACGCTCGGCATGGTCAACCACCATTACGCGCGCAGCCGGTACATCAACCCCTACCTCAATAACAGTGGTTGCAAGTAAGACAGTGAAATCGCCTCGGGCAAAAGCCTGCATCACAGCCTGCTTTTCTGCTGCCTTGAGCCTGCCATGAACCACCCCAAGCTCATCGCCCAAGACCGGCCTTAGCCATTGCTCGGTCTCCTCAAGCGCTGCAAGCGCCTTTTCATTGTCCTGCTGGCCTTCAATTACAGGACAGACCCAATAGGCCTGAGAGCCCTGCTCTCGCAATCGGCTCAAAGGCTCAACCAGTTCTTCGCGCCGCGACTGGGCAATAAGACGGGTGCGAATGGGCTCCCGGCCCGGGGGCCGCTCGTCAATCACCGAGACATCCAGGTCGGCCAGATAGGTCATGGCAAGGCTTCGCGGAATGGGTGTAGCGGACATACCCAGAACATGAACCCCCACCTCACGCAGGGCAATGCGCTGGGCCACGCCAAACCGATGCTGCTCATCCACCACCGAGACACCCAGACGAGCAAACTTCACGCGCTCTTGAATAAGGGCATGCGTGCCCACAGCAAGCGAGACCGTTCCATCTGCCAGCCCTGCAAGACGTTCCCGGCGGTCACGTTCAGAAAGCCCCCCTTTTAGAAAAACAAGCTGCAGACCAAAACCCTCGAACCACTGCGAGAGTTTGGAATGCAACTGGGCTGCAAGAATTTCTGTGGGTGCCATCACCGCAGCCTGAAAGCCCGACCCAATTGCTGCAGCCACTGCAAGTGCTGCAATAACAGTCTTGCCAGAGCCCACATCACCCTGCACCAGGCGGTGGGTCGCAACCGGACGTGCAAGATCGGTCTGAACCTGCAGCCAAGCCTGTTGCTGCGCACCCGTGAGCTTAAAAGGCAGGGCCTGAAGCAGTCGCTGACTTAGGCCCTTCTCGTCCTGCAAGACAGGCGCCGAGGCTCGATGCCGACTGCTGCGAGCGCGGCGCAAGGCCAGCTGCTGGGCAACAATCTCATCAAGGCGTATACGGTTCCAAAAGGGGCTTGCCTGGGGCTGCATCTGAGCATGCAGCGCTCGAATCGAGGCGGGCAGGCTTGGGAGGCCCAAGCGTTTTAAATAGGCCTCGGGCAGCCACTCGTCGGGGCAATGCTCATCAAGCGCCCTTCGAATCCACTGGCCAAGTCGGTCTTGCGTTAGCCCCGAGGTGCTTGGATAAACAGCACGTAAAGGCTGCTGGCTAAGGTCTTCTTGCGACAGCCAGCCCTTTTTTAATCGGGGATGAATAAATTCCAACCCTGCTAGCCGACTGTAGCGTGGCACTCCAATCACCCGATAGCGAGCACCCTTGACCATGGCGGCCTGCATGGAGGCATTGAAATAAATAAAGCGAAGCTGAGCCTCGCCAGAGTCGTCCTTAACCCTAACCTTCAGCATGCGCCTTGGCTTAAAAACGACCTGCGACTCAAGAATCTCAACCTGGCATTGAACCGAGGGACTCGCCTGTTCGGACCCAAAACTGAACTCTGTACTTAGGCTTGCAAGCGAACAAAGACTGGACTCGTCTTCAAATCGCAAGGGGAAGTGAAGGACAAGGTCGGTAGGGCCAGCAAGGCCAAGCTTTTGTAGAACCTGCGGCCAGAGTTTGGGTTTAGACCCAGCATCTGCCATGGTGGAGCACGCCTAGCTCAGGGCCCTTTCTTTACTTTGCTAGGCCACGACCGAGAGATTTAGCGAGCCAACCGAGGCAATTCGCGCCTCAAGACGATCCCCCACCCGAACCGGGCCGACCCCCGATGGTGTGCCTGAAAAAATGAGGTCGCCAGGCTGCAGTCGATAGAAGTTGGACAGCACGCTAACCAACTCGGGGACCTTCCAAATGAGTTGGTTGAGGTCGCCCTGCTGTCGAATCTCGCCGTTTATAGAAAGGCTGATGTCGCCTGCCGACGGATGGCCAATATCGGAGGCCAAGACCACCTGAGAGCAAGGCGCTGCACTCTCAAACGACTTGCCGGGCTCCCAGGGCCGACCAAGCTTCTTTGCCTCGGCCTGCAAGTCTCGGCAGGTCATGTCGAGCCCCACTGCATAACCAAGAACATGGTCAAGGGCATTCTCAACGGCAATCGCCTCGCCAGCCTTCCCAATCACAACCACCATCTCCACCTCGTGATGAACGTCTTGGCTTTGCTTAGGAAAAGGAAAGTCGGCATTGACAACAAGGCTGTCGGCATTTTTTTGAAAGAAAAAAGGTGGTTCCTTATTGGGGTCATGCCCCATCTCAACGGCATGCGCCTCGTAATTGCGGCCAATGCAATAAATACGGTGCACAGGAATAAGCTGCGAGCTGCCCTGAATGGGTAGGGTTGCAGGGGCGCTGGGGGGAAACAGGTAGTTGAATAAGGTCATGGGTACGGAGGGCTCGCAACAGAGGTTGAGGTAAGCCTTTATTTTAGGCCCTTTCAGGCTAGACTATGGCTATGCGACAAGTTCTTGCAAAAAGCCACGTGACTTTTCATTACAGGCTTGAACTGGCCGATGGGCAGGTCTTGTTCGACACCTTCACCGAGCACCCTGCCACCTTGCAGCTTGGAGAGGGGCAATTTTCCGAGGGGCTTGAACGCTGCATGATTGCCCTTCAAGAAGGCGAGGAAAAAACCTACCAGCTTGGTCCTGACGACGCCTTCGGGCCGCGCAACCCCGAACTGATACAGCGTATTGCCCGCACAGCCCTTAAAGACCATCTCGACCCCAAAGACCCCCTTAGCCCCGGCGACCTGCTTGAATTTCCTAGCCCGGACGGCGGGCGTTTTGCAGGTATTTTCAAGGGCTGGCAAGATGAATCAACCGGCGTGTTCGACTTCAATCATCCCCTGGCCGGTCAGGCCCTGTCCTTTCACGTACGTATTGTTGGGGTACTCTAACGAGCATGAATCAGCCACCTGAAGAAATCATTCTTGCTGAGCCCCGAGGCTTTTGCGCAGGCGTTGATCGCGCCATTGAAATTGTCGAGCGGGCCCTCACGAAGTTTGGCGCGCCCATTTACGTGCGGCATGAAATTGTTCATAACGACCATGTGGTTGCAGACCTTCGGGCAAAAGGTGCCGTTTTTATCGAAGACCTTAATGAGGTTCCGCTAGGCTCGAGAGTCATTATGAGTGCCCACGGCGTAGCACGTCAGGTTCGAGCCCACGCCGATAAGCGCTCGCTTGAGGTGTTTGATGCCACCTGCCCGCTTGTCACCAAGGTACATGTTGAGGTTCGAAAGCTTGCGGCCGAGGGCTACGAAATTGTGATGATTGGTCATCATGGCCACCCCGAGGTTGAGGGCACTATGGGGCAGCTTGACGCCGGTATTTATCTGGTGGAAAACGAAGAGCAGGTTGCCCAACTACAGGTAAAAAAACCTGGAAAGCTTGCCTATGTCTCGCAGACAACGCTCTCCACCGATGACACTCTCTCAATTGTTAATGCACTAATTAAAAAATTTCCAACTATTCGAAGCCCCAAATTCAGCGACATCTGTTACGCCACACAGAACCGCCAAGACGCTGTCAAACTCATGAGTAACCAGGTTGATGTTGTGCTTGTTGTAGGCAGCAAAACCAGTTCGAACAGCAATCGACTGCGTGAAGTTGCCGAGAGGTTCGGCGTTCCTGCTTATCTTATTGATGGCGCAGAAGACCTCAAACCCGAATGGCTTGAAGGCAAGCTTCGTGTCGGTATTACAGCGGGAGCCTCTGCGCCTGAAGCCCTGGTGCAAGGACTGGTGCAGGCGGTGAAAAACCTTGGGGCCGGCGCTATTCGTCGGCTTCCCGGTGCCGAAGAGCATATTCGGTTTCCCTTGCCCAAAGGTCTTGGGCTACCCCAAGAGG
>CAMDMC010000010.1 GCA_945901825.1 Bordetella parapertussis | reverse complement strand
GAGACTTCTAAGGCTCTGTGCCTTTTTTTCCTCAGAGCAGAAAATGCTGTCGCCCACCTTCAGAGCCTGAAGAATCTCTATTTCAGGCCTGATTTTTATACGAGCGAGCTCGATTGGTTCAATAAGCATAGTTATTTAGTCGTCTTTGGCATCAAACTGATAGGCGAATTTATCCTCATCTGTTAGTAGTTCGACCGTATTGAGGAAAACTTGAGATCAAAAATAAGAGCTTGTTGCGGGAACTTGAGCTCAAGGACCGGGACTGAGAGGATGCCGATGATGCTCGCGAGTCCAATGAGCCAAATAAAAGCAAATGGGCCCAGCAAGCCTCTACTGCAACTCTTGCCCAAGCCCATGCGAGTCAGAAGTTCGTGCTGTATATGCTCAAGAGGCAACAGCGTGACTTAGCGAAGAGTTTACAGGTTTCGTATTTATTTCTTTAAATCAATAACCTAGCTCGTGAAAATTTTATTCGCAATGCGAAGGTCGGGAGTTTGATCCTCCTCGTCGCCACCACTTGTAGAAAAATACTGCTGAAACCACCGATTACGCGCTGAGCG
The DNA here is from genome assembly GCA_945901825.1 of Bordetella parapertussis. GTDB lineage: Bacteria > Pseudomonadota > Gammaproteobacteria > Burkholderiales > Burkholderiaceae_A > Hahnella. The sequence goes on along the minus strand of CAMDMC010000010.1, from coordinate 50,933 downwards.
GTGCTACGCTTTGTCCTATGAAGTTGATCCTGCTTGCCTTCCTCCCTTTTCTGGTGGCCTGCTCAAGCCTTTACTCAAGGTCTTACACTCAGATCACCGATCCCCTCACCATTGCGCAAGCCCCGACGCCTTCCACTGCGCAGGTCGTGATCGTCACTCGAACGGAAAACCTGCAAAGAGATGTGAAACGGATGCAGGCAAAAATGTATGTTCCGTTCGGCTATTCGCGATTCTCGGGCGAGCCTGAGTCGGATGCAGTCTTAGTTGCTTTTGCAGAGAGCATAGGCGCCACCACAGTATTGGTGTCGTCTTCACTTAACTTGAATATGCCTTATGCAAGACCTGGACTAAAAAGCGATGGTCCCTCGGTCCGCGCAGCGGCCCCTCAAGAGTCGGTGCAAGACAAGTTTGAACACGTAGCCGTCTTTATGGTTCAAACCATCCGCAAACCGCGGCTTGGCGTTGAGATGCGAGACCTACGGGATGACGAGCGTAATTCAAGTCTAGGCGTTCAGGGAGCGCTTATTGAATTTGTAATGGAGGACACCCCGGCATCCCGAGGTAAGCTTTTGGCGGGCGATGTAATTGTTGAGGTTAAGGGCACAGCGGTGCGAAATGCTGCCCATTTTCAAAAAATTATTGAGTTGCTTCCCTCTGAGGAGCTTAAGCTTCCCTTAACTCTGATACGAGACGGCAGCAGACGCCAGATTGACGTGACGTTCTAATTCGCCAGGCTTAAAATCCATTCTGCAAGCTGTCGGGCTTCATCGTCGGTTAGATTTTGCCGGGGCATCACACCCATGGCCCATCGACCCCCCCCTCCGTTTTTGATGCTGTTCGATAAATACTCCACCGCATCAGGGCGCGATCCATACCTTTGTGCAACAAGGTTGTAGGCAGGGCCTACGCGATGATGCTGAATAGCATGACAGGCAAGACAGGCTTTTTTCTGCGCGAGCTCGACAGAGGCCCAGGATGCGTTGACGGGTAGCGCGCTAAAGGCTGCCCCCCAGGCAATGATGGCTAACGCGTGTAGATGCTTCTTCATAACTATCTCCTCTCGATTAAGCAACTCTAACTAAGAGACTGCATAAAGCAATTACAAGAGTCTTTAATTTGCCTTAGCTATGGCACTTTGACAATCCTTTGTCGTGTAAAAGGTTAGTTAAGATACATCTTGAGAACCCAAAAGAGTTGGGCTTCGTTACAGGGATTCAGCGGTTTGTTGACCCTCTTTACAAGACAGGCGGTGGCAGTGAGACTTTTTTTCAAATGAACCCGTTCCTCAATGACCCGGTGGTCGTTTTGTCTGCAGTAAGAACTCCTATTGGTAATTTCATGGGGGAGCTAGCGGGCCTGTCGGCACCTGAACTCGGAGCGGCCTGCATTCGTGAGGCCGTGGGCAAGGTGTCACTTGAGGCCCATTCCATCGAGGAGTTAATGTTTGGCTGTGTTTTAACAGCCGGGGTGGGCCAGGCGCCTGCCCGTCAGGCTGCGCTTGCAGCCGGTCTTGCGCGCTCCACAGCCTGCACAACGGTCAACAAGGTCTGTGGGTCGGGGATGCGTGCCGTTATGGCACTGCACGACACCTTGGCTCTTGGACAAACCCACCTTGCGCTGGCAGGTGGTATGGAGAGCATGAGCAATGCACCGCACCTTCTGCCTCAGGCACGGCCAGGGTATCGGTTTGGCCATGCCTCTTTGCTAGACCATATGCTTAGGGACGGCCTAGAAGATGCCTATGATCGTGGACGCACGATGGGTCAATTTGGGGAAGACTGCGCGCGTGAGTATGGGTTTCGTCGAGCAGGGCAGGACGAATTTGCAATTGAGTCCATTACTCGGGCCCGCAAGGCCAGTGAGAGTGGCGCCTTCAAAGACGAAATCGTTCAGATAAAAACAGAGTCACGTAAGGGGTCATCCATTGTTGAATCGGACGAAGGCCCGCGCACTGTAAACATTGAGAAAATTCCAAATCTCAAGCCAGCCTTTGCAACCGACGGCACCGTTACGGCGGCATCATCTTCATCCATTAGTGATGGCGCGGCTGCGCTTGTTCTTTGTCGTCAATCAATGGCCGACACCCTTGGTATTGCTCCACTGGCACGAATCGTCGGTCATTGCAGCTTTGCACAGGAACCCAGTCGCTTTGCCACAGCCCCCATTGGTGCCATTAATAAGTTGCTGCAACTGAACAAGTGGCGTGTGGCAGACGTCGATTTATGGGAGATCAACGAGGCGTTTGCGGTGGTGGTTATGGCAGCGATGCAGCAGCTTCAAATCGACCACCGCCAGGTTAACGTTCATGGCGGGGCGTGTGCAATTGGGCATCCCATTGGGGCCTCGGGTGCACGAATTATTGTTACCTTAATTCATGCCTTACGACGCTTGGGCGCACGCAGGGGCATTGCAAGCCTTTGTATTGGGGGAGGCGAGGCAACGGCAATTGGTCTTGAGATTGCCTAAATTGGTCTGGCCTAGGCTGCTATGAATATCGCATCCTATCTTTACCGCCAATGCCTTTTAAAGGCCAGTAAGACAGCCATTTTTTTCGGAACGACGCCCTGGGCAAGCTTTGAACAGTGGGGCCTACGAAGTAACGCTCTTGCCCTTCGCCTTCAAAAGCTCGGTCTAAAGCCCGGCGATCGCGTGTTGTTGCTCATGGTCAACCATCCGCGGTATCTCGAGCTTGTTTTTGCCTGTTGGTGGATGGGGCTTGTCGTTGTTCCGGTGAACTTTCGTCTCCATACCAAAGAGGTTGAGTGGATTATTCAAAATTCAGGGGCGCAAACGGGGTTCGTGAGTGAGGGTCTTACGCGCACTGCGCTTTATGGGCTCACCCATCAAATCACCATCGAGTCTCAAGAGTTTTTAAGCCTGCTCGACGTTACGGACGGTAATAGCACCTTGCAAGAGCCCGCTGTGCTGCAGCCTGATGACACTGCATGGCTGTTTTACACAAGTGGCACAACGGGTCGACCCAAGGGTGTGCAGATCACGCATCGCAATCTTCTCTCGATGGGGCTTGGTTATTTTGCAGACGTGGATTTTGTTGGGCCTGATGATCGGATGGTCTATGCCGCTCCTATGTCCCATGGGGCAGGCCTCTACAGTGTGCCGCATGTCATTGCTGGGGCCTGTCACGTGGTGCCGGAATCGGGTGGAGTGAATGCGCAAGAACTCTTTGAGCTTGGCCAGGCCTTGGGGCCACTCTCAACATTTGCACCGCCAACCATCGTTAACAAACTCGTTCAACACGCAGAAGAAAGTTCCTTATCGCCCGAGGACTGCGCCAAGGTGTTTAAGACCATTGTGTATGGCGGTGCGCCAATGTATGTGGCAGACATTAGGCGTGCCTTGTCGGTCATGGGACCGCGCTTTGTTCAGATTTATGGTCAGGGTGAGACGCCAATGGTTGCAACCGTGCTTTCTCGGCAAGACCTTATCAATCAAAGCCACGAAAGGTTTGAGCAACGGTTGGCCTCGGTGGGGGTGGCACAAAGCCCTGTTCTTGTAAGAGTCGTCGACAGCGCGGGTGTTCAAGTTCCTGCAGGACAGGTGGGTGAGGTGGCTGTGAGGGGTGACACCGTTATGAAGGGCTATTGGGAGAATCCCAGTGCGACCGCGGCAGCCGTCAAAGATGGATGGCTGCTCACCGGGGATATTGGGGTCTTTGATTCCGACGGGTTTTTAACCCTTAAAGATCGAAGCAAAGATTTAATCATTAGTGGCGGAGCAAATATTTACCCGCGCGAAGTTGAGGAAGCGCTTCTTACGAACCCCGCGGTTGAGGAGGTGGCTGTTGTGGGTGCGCCGGATCCAGACTGGGGTGAGACGGTTGTTGCATTTGTTGTGACCCGAGGCGGTTATGAGCCCTCCCGTGAACAGCTTGATGCACACTGCATGGAGTTAATTGCTCGTTTTAAGCGACCCAAACAGTACCATTTTGTTGAGTGCTTGCCAAAGAACAATTATGGGAAGGTCTTGAAGACCAGGCTTAGGGAGATGCTGTAGGTCATCTCGCTCTAATGGGTCAGTCTTAGCCAAGGCAGCCTGCCATTTGCTTCAGAATGTAGGCGGTAGAGGCCCATGAATTTAGCAGATTAAACGAGGGTTGCGATGTCCAGATCTTTTGAATTCGCTACAAGTCGATCCATCCTAGTGAGCAGGGGGACAGTTGGCGATGAGTTAACGGCTCGTATGGCCACACTTGAATGCCGGCGTCCGATGATCATCACGGATGCCGGCGTCATCAAGGCAGGGCTTCTTAGCAACACCCTGAGCATGTTTGCTCGCGCGTCGGTTGAAACGGTTGTATTTTCAGAGGTGGTGGCGGACCCTTCTGATGCAGTCATTCTTCAAGCGGTTAAACAGGCGCGAAGGGCAAATGCAGACCTGGTGATTGGTTTTGGGGGTGGAAGCTCTATGGATGCCGCCAAGCTTGTGGCCTTGCTAGCAGGCTCCGATGAGCGTCTTGAGACTATTTATGGTGTTGGTATGGTTAAGGGCAAGCGGCTGCCACTTTTTCTGGTACCCACCACCTCGGGTACTGGCTCTGAGGTGACCCCAATCGCGATTGTCACGACGGGTACTGGAGAGAAAAAAGGCGTGGTCTCCGCCACGTTGTTACCAGATCTCGCCATTTTAGATGCCACATTAACCGTTGGTCTTCCGACCCATGTCACTGCGGCAACCGGCATCGATGCCATGGTGCATGCCACCGAGGCTTACACCAGCAAACGCCTGAAAAACCCAATTTCCGATTGCCTGGCCCGAGAGGCAATGCGCCTGCTTTCCCAGAATATTCATCAGGCATGCCGCCAGGGGGAGGATCTAACAGCCCGCGAAAACATGCTCATTGGAGCCTGCCTTGCAGGCATGGCATTTGCAAATGCACCGGTTGCAGCCGTTCATGCCTTGGCCTATCCCGTTGGAGCCCGCTTTCATGTGCCCCACGGCTTATCGAACGCCTTGGTGCTGGCGCCCGTGCTGCGTTTTAACATCCCCCTTGCCTGTGCCCAGTACGCCGAGCTCGGCCGAATTATTGGCGCGCCCCCAGAAGCGGACGATGCCGAGGCGGCAGACTGGTTTGTAGTGACTCTGGGCCGGCTAGCCCCAGAGCTTGGGTTGGAGACGCGTCTGTCGCAGCTGGGAATTGCTGCCACGAACCTTCCCGATTTGGCAGCCGATGCCATGAAGCAGACCCGTCTGCTGGTCAACAACCCTCGCGAGCTAACCTATGACGACACCCTCGCCATTTATTCGGAGGTGTTGTGAGCGAACAAAAAAAGAGACTAAGCAGAAATGATTTCGTGGTGTTTGTACCGATAAGCACACGCTGGTCAGACAATGACGTCTACCGGCATGTGAATAACGTTGTGTACTACTCCTACTTTGATACAGCTGTGAACCAGCACCTGGTTGAAGGGGGGCTTCTCGATATTGAAACCAGCCCCGTTGTTGGGCTGGTGGTTGAAACTCGTTGTCAGTATTTCTCTTCGGTGACCTTTCCCGACCGAATTCAGATTGGTCTGCGGGTTGTGAAAATCGGCAACAGCAGTGTTCAGTACGAGCTCGGCGTCTTTGCCAATGACCAGACAGAGGTCTCGGCCCTTGGGTTCTTCGTGCATGTTTATGTGGATCGTCAGACCAACCGGCCAGTGAGTATTCCCGGGGATGTGCGGGCACTTTTAACTGGTCTCCTACGCCAGTAAGACCCTTGGAGAATTGGCCGCTCATGCATGTCGCCAGGTAAGGCGGTCAATATCCAAGGAAGCTAAGCAGAAATTCTTCACATTCCGGGCTAACACCCATCACATTACGATTTGCCCAGCCCAAGAAAGCTAAGCAGGTTTGCGATTTCAACGCCTTCTTTGGACTCAGCCTGAACGATTTCTTGAAAGTTCATCGAGCCCCACCGGGCGGCCTTTAGGGCAAGCAAGGGCGCTGGGCTATGGGGGTCCATTTCCCGCAGTCGAAGAGCAATTTTTTCAAGGCTTCGGTAGGCCTCGTCCCGATCCAGGCTTTGTATGTTGGTCTCATCGGGCTCAGAGAGCTGAGGAGTTGCCTGTGCTTGAACAACGGGCAGGTCATTCTTTCGCTGCCCTGGGGACTCTTGCTTAGCCTGGGCGGGTAGAGGATTCGCCTCGATGGGGGTCTGCCTGCGGTTTGCCTCGAGAGCAGACCGGGCAAGGGAGCCTGTAATTTGACCGAGCGATTCAAGCTCAGCCTTCAAAAGACTAAGCCCAAACTTTTCGTCTTGAAGCTGAGCTTCCAGATGAGCATCAATTTGCAGAACCGCCTTCATGGCATCGTCAATCTGGCCCGCCAGTGTCTCAAGCTGCTCGGTGTCCGATGCTGATAATTTCTTTCGAACGGATTCCTTCGTGGGGGCCTTGGTAGCCTGGCCGTTGGAACTTGCCTCAAGGGCAAGCCATCCGGCGAACGTGAGGCGCTCGGGGCGCTCAAGTGTTGCCGGGAGCAGGGTAAGCTCACGTCGAAGGTGCAAGGGAATGGACCGATTGAGCCATTCAAAAGGGCTGAGTCGGGCACTGGGGTCGCTAGGGTCTAACCGGGGCCAGGCTGTCTCCCAGAAATGAACCGCCAGGGCATGCAGCCTTTGCAGCCCCTCGGTCAGCCCAGGTAGCCCAGCTTCGAGAAGCCGCGCCTCGCACGACCACGCCGCGAGCAAGAGGTCTTTCGAGTCCTGCTGAAGGACCTCATCAATTCGCCGCCATACTGCCCCCCAGTCGGCCCTAATTAAGGGTCGACTCCACTCGCCCATGGGAAGGTTGGGGTCTTCGTTGACACGCATACTCTCGATCTCCCGAAACGTGGCGGTGTAACGCAACCACGGGCCGGAGGCCTCCTCGCCCGCAATGGGGGCGAGCAGAGCTGCGGTATTAAAACGGGAGGTATCTGTGCTCATTGCCTAGGGCTTTTGAGGGCAGGGGGAAAGGCCTCCTGCGTCGTCGCTGCAAAAGCCTTTCAAGGAGGGCGCTCTTACAGGAATTTCAAGGGGCCAGTTCACCACCGAATCGTCCTGAAGCGATGTGAGGCTTAGCCCCAGAAAAGTGATGACCCGGCGTGAGGACTGCCCTGAAGGCTCAGAGGTGAGTCGAACCGGGACCTCGAGTTTAAGAAGCATCCTGTCGGCCTGCCCGCCAATGGGGTTGACCTTGAAGCGTTGAATGAGATCGAGAAGCGCCATGGGCCCATCCAGGTTAAGACGAACCGATCGGCCCGTCATCTGCAAGCTTGGGTCGGAAGGTTCTGAGACAGGGAGAAGGTTTGATTGATCCGCAAATCGAAACTGAATAACGATGGAGTCACCAGGACGCCAGAGCAGAGTTGTGGTCTTCGCGTTACGTTCGTTGGCGGTTTTGCCGCCCACCTGAATAGACCAGTCAAGAATCTGGTTGGCTGCAAACTCCTGGTCGCGTGAATCGCGAAAGACCACTTGAAACTTGGCCCCTGCGGGCTTGGCTGGGTCGATGGGAAAGATCTGCTGCAATGCTAAACGAGTCTTCTCCCATTGATCAGCAAACCCAAGAAGCTCAACCTTCTTGGAGGAGGGAAGACCAAAGGCGGTAAGCTGGCTTGCTGAGATTGTTGGACCAGGATTTTTCAGTAGATTTGCAATTAATGGTCGGTCTAAAACCGGGAAACGATTTCCGTTTTCGCTGACGGAGGGCAGGCTAAGGTTAACAAGGGGTCTGTATTTCCCAAGGTAGTTGTTGACGCTGTTTGAAAACGATTCCCAGTCAGCAATAAAGCGAGTTGAACTTCGGTCCCGACAGTGTTGACTTAAGGCACCATGCAGTTCGGTAAAACGCGCTTCAAAGTAGTCAGTTGATCGGGCGGATGCCGATTGCTTTGGAAGCGTGTCTTTACAAAACACACCAAAATCTTCGGATGTGACGGTGTACAGAAGGCCTTCAAGCTTTTTGATAGTGGCCGTAGGCTCACCGGCGGCCTGACGTTGCACATTGGAATCAAGCATCTTCCAGAATGGGTCAGGGCGCTGGGTTGTTAACCCCTGCACTAAGACTTTGCCTGTCTTGTTGATGGACTGAATGGTGTTGAACTGAGCCTGCAGATAGGTCTGAAGGCTGGCGGGATCAAACGACAGGGCTGCATCCAGAGAAGACGTGCCCTTAACCTGAGTTCGAATAAGCCGATAGGGCTCAGTCTGATTGAATGCAGTCTTGAGCTCCTCAAGCCTTAAGAGGGCGTCTTGATTGATTGCTTCACGAATCGCGGTTGCTGCGCTTTTCTGAGAAAGTCTTTCAAGGCCTGTCAGCAAGACCTTTAACTGAGCGTTCGTTTTTTCATAGCTTGTTAAAAACTCCTCGGAAACGAGTGTTGTTTCGGAGGGGTCTTCGGTGACAGCGTTGATGATGAGATTCTGAATGTGGACCCCCAAGGCGTTGTTCACAAGGGTGGCAAAAACCTCACGAGAGGGCGGAGGAATATTAATAAGTTCTTCTTCGATACGTTTTTTTCGGTTCTGAAGCGTCTCAACTGCTTCGGCAAGCAGTGCCTCGTCCCATTGAAGGCTGCTGGGCCACTGAAACTTGGCTGAAAGGGGCTCCTCGTCATAAGGAATGAAATTAGAGTCAAGAAGCGATTTCAACGCGACGGTGAATTCAGTACGTTCCTTCGACTGCGTAATAGGTAGCTTTTCTTCTTTGGAGATTACAAGGCCTGGGTCTGTACTTGAGTCTGCGAGCTTAGCGCGCAGAGCGCCAAGCGCAACGCTTGCCTGTTGGGTCCGAGGGATAAGGCTTTTCGCAACAAAGTCAGATCCCAGCATGGGTATCTTCTCGATGGAACGGAAAACGGGGGAAAGCTCTGAAGAAAGGTTGGGCTCGGGCCCAGCCAGCCACTCGTTGGCACCACGAGCAAGAAGCTCTTTCTGGTCGTTAAGCTTTACAAGCAGGGCCTGGGCGAGCTCAAGTCTTTGCGAGTGTGTAGCGCGAGTAAGCTCGAGCTGCTGAAGCTGCGCCTGGATCTCCCCAATTTTTTGCTCGCTCACCAAAATGGGGTTGTTCTCAACCAATTGCTGCAGTAAAGACGAATAAAGCTTATCGACCGAACACTTCAGAGCCACCTGAAAGGCAGGTTCGTAGAGGTGTTTCTTTGTGTCGTCAAGTGCTATGTGAAAAAGAGGAAGGCTGGCGGTAAGTGGCTGCTCAAAGGGCCGGCCAAGGGTGTAGCGCAAGAGTTGGCGTAGATCGCTTTCTGCATGGCGAGAAGGCACATCAATACTCTCATACGAGGCAATCGCTTTATCGAGATCGGCCGCAAGTTCAAGGAAGCGAACCAGCTTCTGATAGTTTTCCATTTTGCTTATTGCGAGGGTTTTGGTGTTGCCCCCGGCCAAAGAATGACTACCCACCTCCGAAAGTGTCGGCTCTAAGGGTCGGCAGCTTGTGATGTCAGAGAACTGCACCGTGACTGCATCAGCTCGTCCTAACGAAGACACCCCAGTGAGCTTCTCGCCTTTCTCAACAAGTACCCGGCGCACAGTGCGCACCACGACCTCGTCGAACTCTCGCTCGATGCGAAGCCTGAGGTCGGTAAGAAGGGGATCCCAGTATGGCCAGCTTCCGGGAATGAACGGATTTAGAACAACATCGTCGGAACCCACCTTGAACTTTACAAGCCGGTGGGCCTGAATATTCTCAAGTCCCACAATGAGCGAGGTTGCTGTTCGCGTCTGCCACTCGGTTGTGTCTTCGTTGTCCATAGGCCTAGTCACCTGCCGGTACAAGGCATCACGATTCAGACCTTCGATACCCTCTGCAATGCGCGGGAAGATCTGTTGAAACTGGTAGCTAGTGAAAATAAGGCCAAAGAGCCAGACTGTTAAAAAACTAATGCCCCCCCATCGCAGAACGCGACTGGTGATGGGGCGACTTACTGCGAAGGCAAGGGCTGCCCGGGATAAGCCATATTCAGCAAAGACTTTTCGTTTTAAGAGGTCTTTAACAAACACTGAACGCTCGTGCTTACCCGAAAAGTAAACTCCTCGGAAGAAGAAGGGTTCATGAAAGGTGGCCGCGCCGTTGAGCAGGTCGGCGTAAACACGAAGACCCCTAGCTAGGCGGGCAAGCTGACCCGGAAAGGTGAGGGCGCCTCGGGCGGCAGGGGACCGATCGGTTGTTGTAAGTTCAGCAGCGAGGTGGCCAAGGCTCTCGGTCGTTCTTTCCAGAGCCTCCTCAATCCAGCTTGAGGAGTACTTTTTGGTGGGGTCAAAAGGAGAGGACCAGCCCAGTAGGCCATCGCGCATCTCATCCGAGAGAAGCTGAAGCGATTCAAAGCCCTCAAGATCGTCGAGACCAGAGATGAGAAGGTAGACAGGGTAACGAATACCAAAGTGGTTCTGTGCATGCCAGAGGCGGCGGCTGGTGGCCGTTGCACGCCGTTCAATCTCATTAATTCCTTCAGTCCGATCCGCCTTGAGCAACAGCGACACCGGGACATCGACAATCACCGAGTCAAAGGGCCTCTGCGGCCGGTACTGTCCAGCCAGGTTAAGAAAGGTTGTCCAACGACGCTGATCGACTGTCTTTGTGGGGTCCGCCAGTCGATCAGTTGCAAAGGCAAAAAGACCTCCCTCATCAAAGACCTTCATCACTGGGCCTTCGAGCTGACTCGATGCGTTGCCTGCAACACGTGTGGCAAAGGCAAGGGCCGATTCACTGAGGCCTGCCGGGTCGGGATGTTCGCCTTCTGAAAGCACCACAACCAGTGGCAGGTCGTAGCGCGTGCGTGAGGGGCCAAGGCTGGAATCGACAACCTGCGTGTACTCGGAGAAAACCGCGTTGATCTGCGCGGTGGAGTGCAAGACAGACTTGTCTGGCTGTGAGCCGCGTCGAATGGCCGCTGCAATAGCAAGCCCTAAGAGCAGCAGAACGATAACGGCTAGAAAGATAAGCCAGAAAAGGCTGTTACTGGTCATCGTGTTTGCTCGCGGCCTGCCTGGTTCGTCTGCGTAGTATTCGCGGTGGCAGCACTGTTTTCGTTAAGTGCCTGCCTAACAGGCCCCGAGATTGACAACCAGATCAGCTGTGAGGCGAGCCCAAGCGCAAGAAAAAGGCTAATGAATAAAACTGTCCCTTTCGTAAAACGAAAGACCTTTATGGGGGCTAGGCCCGACAGAACGTTCTCGTAGGCCTGATGGCAGATTCGTTGCTCGTTACGACCTGTGGGGTGTATGGCCCTTGAAAGGGCCTGCGCGGGTCGACGATAGGCTCGTTTAAAGAGCTGTTCGGCGATCTCTTGAAGCCGATCTTCTGCAAAGGGTTCGCCTCGATACTGGCCTTGAAACCCTGCATTGATAACAAACAGATAAATGGATGACAAATAGGTTGCATGTGCCGAGGGGTCACGCAAGAGGCCGTCGATTCGATGAAAGACCTCCTGACCTGAGAAGCTTGTATGAAAAAGCTGATCCTCAAGAAGGAAGTCAAGCTGTGCCGACTGGCCCATCCAGACCGAATGCAGAAGCAGTTCGTCGGCAAGGGCTGCCTTCAGGTAACGGGTCTCGTCTAAGGTGGCGAGCTCGTCTGTGGCTGCAACCGCGGCAAGTTCAAGCTCTTGTGCGGCAATGGCCTGCACCAGTTGATCGCGCACCATTGCCGCCGCCTTAGCCTTGTCTTCGTCCGGCGTGCTCGAGGTTGGCTGCTCACGTTGCAGCGTGTGGATCGTTTGAAGCAGGGCGCGAAACTGCTGAATCTGTGGGCTCGTTGCACTGCCCAGATGCGGTGTCTCCAGCTCAGGCTCTCGTCGAGTCACGCGGCTGACCCCCTAGACCGTTGAGGGCCGGGCTGATTCGCAACATAGAGCACGATGCTACGCGGTGGGGTAAGCGGCCCGGTGCGACTTGATGAGCGAATGACCAGACGTGGGCTTTCAGAATTTACGAGCGCCCCAGGCTGAATCTCAAAAAAGACAGTCTTGGGAAGTGGACGCAGGCCAAGCTCATCGGCCGAAGCCACGCGTAATCTTCGAAGCCCGAGAATACGGCGTTCCATAAGCTCATCGAGTTCCCCAGCCTCTCCAACTAAGGCCACCTCAATCCATTCTGTCATGACCTTCTCAGACTCCCCGTGAAGCCCGACTACCAGTCGTGTATCAAGCCAGGAACGTTGCAGTTCAAGTTCAAAGGCGTTCTGCGCCCAAGAGAAACGAATCTCTCGATAGTCTTGGCTTATTTCAAGAACCAGCTGTTCCAGTGATTCAAGTAATGGATCAAAACTTATTGAAGGGTTGTCGTGGTCGTAGATAGGAGGTGCATGCGGCACCGTGGCTGAATTAAGTTGGCTTAGCTGGGCATTGAGTTGAACCAGGGCAATATAGGCCTGCCAGGCTGAGGCCTGGGCAGACTGCGCCACTGCCTCGGCCTGGGGTAGTGCCACAACCATGGCACTTAGCCTTTGCTGCATCAGTGTACGTTCTGCGAGCAGCTCGGGTTTCGCAAGTCCTGCCACCTGCCGGGCTACAAAGCTTGCCTTGGAACGCAGACTGCCCAGAAGGCTTCGAATACGGTCGAGCAGAGCATGAGCGCAGTGCAGACGTAGCAAGGGGGGCAGCGTGCTGTCGAATCGGAAGACACCAGCGACGCTGATGACGCGACCAAGGCGAATGGACGTAAACGCCCCCGAAGGAAGGGCTCCAAGCGAGAGGCTTAAGGCCATGCCAAGTCGTGGGATGTCAACAGGCAAAGCCTCAGAGACACTGTCTTCGATGGGTGCCTGGACCACTGAGCGGTAGCGGCCGAGTCTTTGGGGTGTGTTGAGCTGTGGCTGAATGGCAAGGCGCAGAAAGAGGTCAACCGGGCCTGCTTCAAACTCTGCATCCGAAGCCATCAGGTCAAGCGTAAGTTCCTCGTCGGTCTGTGCGTCATACCAGACTGCTGTTCCATCGGGAAAGACCAGCCTGGCTGTAAGTAGTCGAACGCGCCCGGCCGGCAGAAGCGACTCATCAATCTGAAGCGTTTCAAAGCCCCAGCCGTAAGGAGTAGCAAGTGCCTGATGAAATGCAAAGGCGCTGCGAAGGCTCTCGGCTTCTTGTTGAAAGTGCTGCGGGCTAAGCAGCATACCCTCATGCCACTGCACAGGAAGTGTTGGCTTTAGAAATTGCATAAGGAGAGTCCTATGAGCATAAGTGTCCTAACGGGCAATGGGTGAAAGCGTGCTGTCGTTGGGCCCAATTTGTACGATGACCGCACTGGCCTTGGGATTGAGCGTAAGTCGATGGTCAGCGGTTGAGAGAAAGTTCATGAATAAAAACACGGCTAGTGCTCTGTCTTTAGGAAGGCTTGTGCGAGAAATTCGTAGGCTTTTTCCTGGAACAAGCTCACCGCCCTGGACGATGAGCCCTGAGGGGCTGGTCTGCAGCAAGCCCTTGCGCTGGGCAAACCACTGCTCTGCTGAAAGTCCTGCAACGATGGGAATGAGCTCGGGCTCTGCTACTAAAACCAGCTCGACAGACAAGGGGGAGTTATTGTTTGCGCCTTCATCGACCAGGAAGCTCAGGTGGTCCCATTCCAAGCGGTCACCAGGCGGTATGAGGAAGTCTTTTGCAGACTTCAACGCCCCAGTTACCGAACAAGCAGACAGCGTAATAAGGCAGACCAGAAGTATGAAAGCTCGGGCAAGCCGGATGTCGATAAAAGGTAACCTCATGGTCTTTGCGTCCCAGCCTTGTTTGGTTGTCCGTCCGATGGGCTGGCTGGCTGGGCCACGACCTCAGACGACTCAGGCCTTGGGGCCTTGCTATCAAGGCTACTTGGAGCGACAAACTTTTGGCCTTCACGATAGCCAAGCTCATAGCCAATGAGACTGACAAGAACGAGAAAAATAAGGCTAAAGAGCGCCAGGAAGATACTTAGTCGGGGTGTAAGAGAGATTCGAAATTCCACGATGAATTGACCTAGGGAATGCTTACGGTTTGTTGGCCAGGCTGATTAATAGAGATAGACCCCCCCCAGACACAGTTAAGTTTCGAACTGTCTTGCAAGGCAGGCATACCCCCAAGCTTTACGGTTGAACTTCCCGGTGACCAGGGTGCAGGCGTGAGTGGCATGCAAGGCATGGGCGTAAGAACACCCATGGCCGCTGCGGTTGCAGCGGCTACGGTGGGGTTTGCCATGGATTGACACATTCCAAACGGTAGGATGTTTAGCATTGGAATGTTGTCCAGAATGTTTGCTGCTGGCGTGGTGGTGAATACGCAATTCACCGGAAGCACAACCAGCGAGGCGGGTGCAGCCCCGAAAGAGCACTGCATCATGGCACCGGCGCAGACTTGTTTACCCATTAGTCGCCTCTTAGCGCGGAAGCAAGACGGTCGCCCATTGACATCGACTTAGGCTTGTCTTTAAGCGGCTGCCCTGCCTCGTCAAACTTTTCAATTTCGCCTTGTCGAATGCCCCGCTCGTAGGCTTCGCGTTGAAGCACCTTTCCATTGGGCCAGAACAGGCAGCGCTCGCCGTGCAGCTGGTCTTCTGAGTACTCTGAGCGTGACAAAAGTTTGCCGTCCTCTGAATACTCCTCAACAAGCCCGTCAAGCATTCCATTAAGGTAGTGCGCTTGACGACTCAGGGCACCCTGGGAATAGAACTTACTTGCCCCGTGCAGCAGCCCATTCGCATAAGAAAGCTCTGCTGCAAGCCTTTCGGAATCGTCAAAGCTCTGTGTGATGCCGTGGAGCTGATTCTGAACAAGATTCTGACGCATGCTTAGGCGGCCATTTTTGAAATAGTCACTCGTTCCATGGCGCTCGCCGCAAAGGTAGGCGCACTTGAGGCAAGGCCTGCCCTCGGAGTCAAAGACCTCGTAGAGGCCCTCAAGACCTTGTTCACCTAAAAGTCCGCGCTCAATGAGGGTTCCGTTGGCAAGGTGGCGTTCAAAGGTGTCTGACATGGGCATTGTTTGGCTAGTTAATGTTGACCATACCGGCCTTGAGCGCAAGCATCGAGCCCCCATCGACGCTGGCCTGGGCGGATGCCTTGACATTCAATGCAGTGCCCGCAGTAAGGTCCATGGCCGTGCCTGATTTCGCACTGAGAGCTGTTCCAGCCTCAGCACTGTGCTCGGTACCGCTCTTACTGCTTAGCGACTTCGATGCGCTTAGCGAGAGATCGCCATCCACCTCGATACGCAGGTTGCCGCTAACCTTAAGTACATAGTCGCCCGTGATGGTCTGATTCATATTGCCCTTAATGGACTCAATCATATTGCCCTTGACGGTCTGATTCAGATCGCCCGTAACATCTAGCGCTAAATTCTTCAAAACCGACTGAGTCAGATCGCCTGAGGTCGTATGGGTCTCATTGCCGCCGACTTCAATCTCTCGATCGCTCGCAATTTTAAGAAGGTCTTTACCCATCTTAATTTCTGTTGTGCGGTCTCCCTTCTCCAGTGTGTGCGTCTCCGACCCCTCATAGAGCGTCGTGCTGCTGTCATGTTCGATCTCTACGGTCATGTCTTTCTGGGCGTGAAGGTAGAACTCTTCGGCATCCGACTGGTCCTCAAATCGAATGGCATTGCCGGGCTCGCGGTCACTGGACTGGCCGATTCCAAAGCTTGCAGCAAGTGACGCCACGCCTGCCTGGCTGGACTCGTTAAAAGCAGTGACCGCGGCCTTCTTGATTGCCTCAAGGGTGGTCGTGCTTTTTTTAACGGATTGGGTGCGCAAGATGGACTGGGTCTTGTTGGCGGGAAGATCCACTGGAAGCTCTTCCTCGGCATGATAGACAGAGCCTGTGACCATGGGTCGGTCGGGGTCCCCGTCGATGTAAGAGACGATCACCTCGTGACCGACACGCGGCAGAAAAACGCTACCCCAGCTGCTGCCTGCCCAGTTCTGGCTCACACGCATCCAGCAAGAGCTTGTTGCATCGTTTGGGCTGTATTGATCCCAGAAAAAGCGCACCCGGACCCGTCCTAGCTCATCAACCCAGATTTTTTCATCGCTGGGGCCAACGACCACGGCCGAGTGGTTCCCGGCGACTCTTGGTTTCTTAAGACTGCGACTTGAACGAAATGGCAGTGACCTGCAAAAGGCATGACACTCATTTACGTAGGTTTCCTCGAGCAGGCTATGAGCGATGGACTGGACGATATAGTCTGTGTTGAGGGCCGAAGAGGGGTGCTCGGAAATGCTTACGGGCGCGCCTGCTGTCAGCTCGCAGCGTATGGTCTCAAAGCAGGTTGTTGAGGATGAGATCTGGCTGGCATTTGCCAGGCGCTGCGCCGATGCAGCGGTAAGGTCTGGCGCGGAGCCTGCAGCGGGATATTCAAACCATCGGCCTTGTCCCGAGAGTCCTCGTGACTCAGCAGCAAGGTTCGTAGAGGGTGTGAGCATGTTGTAGTCGGACACTGCCCAGGCCTGGGTGACCATCGTGTTAGTTTGCTTAACAGACAGAATGGCGTTCTCGGAAAAGGCCTCGGTCTGCCTTCCTCTGAAGGCCAGCGGCGCCTCGGGCCCCTCGTAGGTAAAAGCAGCGTTGTGGTCTGCTAGTACAAGGGTGCAGCTGCTTGCCGACTGTTTGAAAAAATACCAGAGGCCCTCTTCTTGCATAAGTCGGCTAAGAAAATGGAGGGATGATTCGTCGTACTGCACACAGTACTCGCGGCTTTGGTAAGCGCCAATAAGTTGCTTCTCAAAGACGATTGCGTAGTACTGAAGATATTGCTCAATAATTTCTACGGCAGAAAGGTTCTGAAAGATGCGCCGGTCTCGATCGAGCTCCATGCGCCAGAGTTCAGGAACAATCTCTGCGGTGTAGTAGGCAAAGGCAGCATCAATGGTCTCGACCCCCAACGATTTAAAAATTCCATGAAAGAAACGCTGTGAGCCGTTCGAGAGATTGATCGTGACGGTTACTTTTTGTCCGACCAAGGCGGCCGTGTCAATACTGGCATTTTCAGACTTTAGTTGAAGACGAACTGAGAAGGGCTCGGACAGGCCTTCGTTTGCCTGCAGCTCAGTTACAAGCAGTGCATCGCCTGAAAGGCTCGTCTTAATTGTGGCCAGGTTGCCGGTCTGACGATAGCCCTGTCTCACACGCCCACCCCTTTTCCAGCATCCCCATGGTGTTGGTCGGTGGTCTCGATCTCGAACCGGCTTGCACTGGGACGAACCGCCCGTTTTGTTTTCGATACAAGCCAGGCCGTCTGGCCAAGCCGAAGGTTAGCCTGAGTCGCTAGGCTGGGCCTTGGAATACTGGCTCGCATGGGGTAGAGGCCTATCTCAACCAGGGTGGGTGAGGGCAGGTACTGAATTAGGCATGCCTTGAGTTTTCGGTAGTCAACGGCGCCAGGCAGCAGCTGATGAATCGCCTGAGTTGGCATAGGGCCCGCCGTGAGGCGGATGCCGTGGCTTGGCACCATCACGCGCTTACCTAAGATGGCGTTATGACCCAGCACCGCATGACGACCCTCGACTGCCGTCGTTTGCCCAGGGGAGGCGCCCAGTCTGTTCAAGAAATGGCCTCTCAAGGCCTGCCAGCGCCCAACAAAAGATTCAATTTGAAAGCGAACCCCGAGCTGGTCAAACAGATACTGGCGAAGCCCAATGACCGAGCGCGATTCCATGGCCATGAAGGAGGAGTGACGCGGGTAGGTTACCAGGGGATCGTCACTTCTAACGGGATTGACCGAGGGAAGATTTGCCAGATGCCCGACCAGTCGAGGAACAGCCGACTGCCAGGGGTCTTGAATGGAGAGCCCCGGCTGGGAACGCTTGCGTATGAGGTAGAACAACCGCAGAAGGCGGTGATGGAAAATATCCAGAAAGTCGCGTGTGGCGAAGTCTTGATTTGCGTTGCGGGCAATGAGCTCCTCAGTAAAGGCCAGGGGCAGCGGGCCGGAGTTGCCTGCCAGACTCATCACTGCGGTCGTGAGCCCAAAGCCTTCACCTGTAGCAGGCGATGACTTAATGCTGGAGATATCGCTTGGCACAAAGCTCAGGCTTGCCTGGCCAAAGAGGCGAACCGTCTGCCTACCTTTTGATTCCAAGGCTGGCTGCGCATCGCGCGTATCGAGTGGGGAAAAACCCTTCTGACTTGCCTCTTGGTCAAGCAGCGCAATGGCCTTAAGCAGGTCATACGACTGAGGTGTTGAAAGCAGCTTATCGATGCGCACTGACACTAAAGCATCTCCTGATAGCCGGTCGCTGCAGGCCAGCGCTTAAGACAGTCGTCGCCGCGCCAGAGGCTGGTCTGCGTAAAGTTATTCACAGTGGTGTAGAGAGAGAAAAATCGCGACAACATTGCTGAGAAGACAATGGCTGAGCCTGCTGAAAACGACTTCGGGTCAATACGCAGAGCGATTTCTGTTCCAGGCAGCATACCGGCCCAGGGTTGTTTGCCAAGTCGCTGAAAGCCTCGCTGAGCTTGAACATCAATGATTCCGGCGATGTGCTCAGAATCTTTTCTTTGATCCCCAGCAAAAAGCTGCAGTAAGTCTTGAAGCTGCTCAAGCGCATTCGGCCCAAGCAAATTGCCATGGTGCAGCCGCACCAGTCGTGTAAGACGCCAGGCCGCATCGCCGCCAAGGGGCGGTGACTTCTGGGCAGATGGTGTGAGTAAAAGCGTGGCCTTAAGCCCGAGGTTAGTTGTCTCCATATGACACTGCGTCTGTGCGGGGACTTGCTCGGCAAGGCCCCTGTTGCAACAAAGAGCCTGGGCGTAAACCGTTGTGCTTGGGGGTCGCACAGGAAACTGGGAACGATCAACAAAGCTAAGAAAAAGATCAGTCCCTGTGATGTCTTTGCGAAGGCTCTGGTCGCGACGAACCATCCAAAGGGTCTGGTTTGAATCGCTCCTGAAGTCTCCCATGGCGCCAAAGGGAGAGAGGATGTCTGGACGATCAGCGCCTGGCTGACTGAGTGAGACTTCAAGAAGACTATGAATCTCTGTGCTGGACTCCTGATCGCGATCACCTACCACAAGCCATTCATGGCGTTCATCGGTAACAAGTATGGGCTCGGTTGTTCGCTGAAAAAGGTTAACAACCGGAACGCAGCCAAGCTGAAAGGTGTCTTCGTTAAGCTTAGCAATTCGCGTTGCGGCGGGTCCAAGGTGAAAGCGAATAAAAAGAGTTTTTCCTTTCACCCCCAGCGTTTCAAGGCCCTGCAGAGTGATGAAGTGAAACTTCTGAGCAAAGGCGAAGTATTCCTGCAAAAGGCTGTAGGCGGGATGTGCAGATGGCGGACAGGGAAGAACCCCTTCGTTATCACCAAAGCCCGTTAGGCTCGGGGGAGATTGTAGGGCCTTTAGCTGGCTAAGTTCGGTGCCCACAGAAACCCGGCTGGTCTCGGCAACCAGTAACTCCAAAAGCGGCGTAAGCGTGCTCCAGTCACCATGAAGGTAGAAACGAAACTTGGAGAGATCAAGGTCTTCCAGATTTGCCTGGCCCAGCGTTTGCAGACAAAGGGTTACCGCGCCATCTTCTTCACGTTTAAGCGCTCCAACCACCAATGGAAAGAGCCTGGTCTCCCAGCCTGTTCGAAAACGAATGAGAACACCTTCCTGGGAGCGCACGGCCAGCATGGTCTGCGCGGGAATGCTCAGCCCAGTGGTGGCTCCTGGAAGTCGTTCCTGCCATTCAAACCTCGCGATGCTCATTGACGGGGTTGGCTGAAGAAGGGCGGGGCAGAGATGATCGATAACAGACTGAGCGATTCTAGGAAACTCACGATCGAGATCGAGCTGCAGCCGAGCCGTTAAGAAGGCAAAGGCTTCGATGAGCCTTTCGGTATGGGGGTCCTGTGATTGCTCATGCCCAAGATCAAGAGCCCCCGCAATCTTCGGGTGCCGCTGGGCAAACTCTGTGCCGAGTTCGCGAAGTGCCGCGAGCTCAGCCAGGTAGTAGGACTGAAGGGTTGTGGCCTCAGACTGCATCGCCCTCGAACCCTAGGTTGAAGATAAGTCTCTCGCGAATTGTTCCTAAACGAAGCTCAGCAGCAAGGCTAAAGCGACAAATATCGCGGCCTTGCCGAAAGGCGGCAATCTCGACAGTTGGCTTGGAAAGCCGTGGCTCAAACGCCTCAATGGCACGCACAACGACTCGTGCGCAGAGATCACGGTCTTCCGAGCGCTCTGCCGATAAGCCCGTCAGATCGGGAAGCCCCCAGTCAAGTACGGTAAGTCTGCCGGTCTTAAGAAAATGCTCAATGCTTAATCGAGACCGACTTAAGGTTAATGATCGAAGCTCTTTATAAATGGAAGCCTCAATGTCTGAGAGACGTGACTCTGCCGACTGGCCGGCGGGGGAGACAAACCCTTTTAGGCTAAGCCGGTCAAATAATGGTGTGTTCCCTCCGTGGGAGAGTTGAGCCATAGCGAGCCCCCTTATCTAAAAGCATTAGCGTGTCTTGTGGGGGCCTGCTTTAGCTCAGAGGGCCATTGGTTGCGAGATCCCAATTGAAGGCGGTTCCACCAAGTACGGCTGCATCAAGGCCTTGCTGTGAGTAAGTCATCTCGATGGAGGTAAAGCTGATGTTGAATTCGTCAATGGGGAGCCCGCCCTCACCGCTGCCGATGGTCCTGATGGAAGAGATCATGGCATTTGTCATAACCCACTCCATAAGAGGCGAATAGTCGCTTGCGCCTGTTCGCCCGACGCGTAGCCGAACCTCTGCGAACGACATTCCTGCAGTACAGGCCTGCCAGAGCTTACAGGTTGAGAGGTCGGACATTTTTCGGATCATCATGTCAGAGACCTGCACACGCCCAGCCGTACGCTCTGAATTGGCCATATCAAGCTGCATAGGAAGGGTTGCCCCGATATTCCAAGACTCACAAATAATGCCTTTGGCAATATCAGCAAAGCCTAATTGATCATTTCCTGGGACATCGGGAATGGTAAGAACGTACAGATCACCACTGGTATTGACGGTCTTTGTATTCATGGGTTCGTCTTTCAGATGACAAGTAATGGTTTGGGGTGTGCCAACCTAAGAGCCTTCGTTCCAAGATGCTTAGGCCGCAGGCGCTGGTAGCTCGGCGACCATACGAATGGAGGCCTTGAGCTCTTCCATTTGGAAATGGGGTCGCACAAAAATGACGGCTTGGTAGGCGCCAGGCTTACCTGCAATCTCCGAGACATCGATGCGGGCGTTGGCCAGGGGCAGCTTCGCCTTTGTTGTTTGCGAGGCTGCGGGGTCCAGGCAGACATAGGCTGATATCCAGTTATTCAGGTAAGTCTGAATGGAGTCCTTGGTCTGGAAGCTGCCAATTTTGTCCCGAATAATAACCTTGACATAGTGCGAGAATCGGGATGCTGCAAGCATATAGGGAAGCCTTGCCGATAACTGGGCATTGGCATTTGCAGCGTCCTTGTCATAGACCTTTGGCTTGTTGGCTGTCTGGCCACCGAAGAATGTCGCTGTATTGTTCCCCTTGGCATTAACGATACAAATAAAACCAAGGTCGTTAAGTTCTTTCTCCCGCCGATCTGTAATGGTGACCTCGGTTGGGCATTTCAGAACAATATCGCCCTCATCGGTCTGGAAGGTGTGGGCGGTCATGCCCTCAACCTTGCCACCGCCTTCGACACCCCTAATGGCCGTGGTCCAGCCGTATTTTGCAAAGGCCTCCGTGATACGAAGACCAAGCAAGTAGGCTGAATTCGTCCACAGGTACTTCGTGTGATCTTTGCCATTTACGTCTTCTTCAAAAGCAAACTTGTCGATGGGCCGAGTGGCGGCGCCATAAGGCAGTCTTGAGGCATACCTGGGAAGAACAAGCGCAATATATCGAGAATCTTCAGACTCTCGGAAGCTGTTCCAAGCCACCAGCTCAGCGCTTTCAAAGATCTTTGAGAAATCGCGCGGGGTACCGATGTCTGTAAAAGACTTCATATCGAAGAGGGCAGGCGACGGGGCTGCAATAAAAGGAGCATGCGCTGCCGCCGCCACTTTTGAGATCCTCTCAAGCAGGGCGACATCTTGTGGGTGTCTGCCAAAGTAGTAATCACCAAGAAGCATGGAAAATGGATTTCCACCAAAGGTGCCGTATTCCTCTTCGTAGACTTTTTTGAAGAGCACGCTCATGTCGTAATCGACAGCCGACTCGAGGTCGGTGAGCAGCTCTTTCTTCGAGGCAACCATAAGCCGAATCTTGAGACGGCCGGATGTCTCTGATCCGAAGACAAGATCTTTTAGACCCTGCCAGGACCCCTCAAGCGACTGGAAGTCGGGGTGATGCATGATGGCATTCAACTGATCGGTAAGTATCTGGTCGATCTCTGCCACCCGCTCATTAATGGTGGCAACCAGGCCCTTATCTGGACTGAAGGTCATACCCTCATCAAGCAGTTCACTGGCCAGGGTTCCCAGCATTACCTTGGCGTAACCAACCTGCGAGGGCTCGTTGGCCATACCACCTTCTGAAATAATCCGGTCTAAGAGCTCAAGGTTTTCGGATCCCTCGGCGTTCGCGGTTTGAGTTTCCTGATTGTCTGCCATGTTGATCACCAAATAGTCAAATTAAGGGGTTGGGGTGTGAGCTGGCGGCTATTCAGCGGGTGTCTCAGCCGGTGGTGCGAGCTTCTTGAGTTCATCGTGGTCAATTGCAACCAGGGCAAGCAACTCGTTAAGCTCATCGTTGCCGTCGAGCTTTGAGAGCAGGTCGCGAAGTTGCGTTCGGGCCTCAAGAAGTTTGGCAAGCCTGGGGACCTGCTCAACAATTGCCTCTGGGTGGAAATCGGAGAACTGTTTGAAGTTCAGTTCCACCTTGATCTGGCCCTCGCCTTTTAATCGATCGTCGACAGAGAGATCGAGTCGGGGGCCAATCTTTTCCATAATCTGGTTGAAGTTGTCACGATCGATCTCGACAAAACGACGATCTTTAAGCTTCGTAGGGGCCTCACTCGGATGGCCCGCCAGGTCGGCGAGTACGCCCATGACAAAGGGCAGTTCCTTTTTTTCGACGGCATCACCAATTTCCACGTCATAGGTAATCTGCACGCGCGGGGGCCGGTTACGTCCCACCCATTTTTGTAAACTTTCAGCCATTTGCTACTCCTTAAAGAGGACCCTGCTCGGTTTTATATCATACTTTAGTATCAAGTCTACTGTTTTTTCTCATCTTAGTTTTTGTACAACACGCTCCGCAAGCTCAGCCACCATCTTGCTGCGCGCCTGAATGGTTGCCAACCGCTCTTGTTCAAGAACCGACATCGATTTAATCTCCTCCAAGAGCCTCTGCTTTGAGCCCTCGATTGAGCTTTGAACCATCCTTAACTCGGACTGAAGTGACGCCCGTCGGTCGACCTTGGCAGAGATGTCATTCAGAAGCTCGGCAATGGACTCCCATGAACTGCCTCCGCTTTCAGAGGGCGATTCAGAGAGTTGAAGAAAGAGTCCTCGTAGCTCTTCGGCAAGCTCGGCCAAGCCTTGGGCCGTGGCGGTTGACTCTTCGTCGTCTTGATTTAAGGCGGCGAGGGATTCATCGACAATTTGATTGATGGAACGAGTGGGCTGGCGAGGTTCAGGAGGGAACTTTTGCGATCTCTCTGACGGGTTTAAAGGCGCTCGAGGGCTGTCGTCTTGGGTTTGTCGCGCATACTCCGCATAGACGCGCAGATCGGGGCGTCGTATTGAACGGGCACTGGAACCTGGCGTCTGGTCTGGCCCTGTTGTCTGGGTGCCAGTGAATCCAATGGGTGAGGTGGTCTCGGGCATGTGCAATCTGTTCAAGGGCAATGGCGTGAGATCACATACTAAAGTATTATTTTGTGATGAGCAATCCACCTTGGTTCTTTCTGTCCTGGCCGGTTTCGGGGCTTCTTTTTACAGTGGCCCTTGCTCTAGGCGTCTGGATTGCGTTTGCTGTCCGGCGCCTGCGATCGCTGAAACAACTGGCCGAAGAAAACCGTGCCTTGGTCACGCACGTACAAAAACTGCAGGCCAGTCTTGAGGAGGAGACTCAGCGTCGGCTGGCCCAGGGCCAGCTACTTATATCTTTCAGTCACGATCTAAGGCAGCCTTTGCAGGCCATTGCCGCTCACAGGTCGACGCTCTCAGAACGCCTCGAAGGCCATAAGGGTTTTGGCTCTGAGGCGCAGGGTGTAAGCGATGGTCTTAGTGGAATCTCCGCCTGCCTTCAGATCGCCAATGAACTGGTCGAAAGCGCTCTTGATACGGAGCGACTCGCTAACAACAGCATAAGCCCCCGGCATGAGGTTCTTGAAATTGAGGCGTTTTGTCGAGACTTTGTAGAACAGCTGCGGCCCTTGGCCAAGAGCTTTCATAGTGAGGTTCAGCTCCATTGCTGGCAGCCGCAGGAGACCTGTGTAAGCACCGATCCAAGATTACTTGGGCGTATTCTGCGGAATTTATTAATCAACGCACTTCGACATGCGGATGGTCGTCGTATTCGACTGACCATTCGGTCAAGGCAAACCACCTGCCGAGTCGCAGTTCTCGACAACGGCATGGGTATGACTGAGGAGGTTCGCAAGAGACTTCGCCAAGGCTTTCGCGCGTCGATACCCTCTTATGTTCTTCCTAATGCGAAGGGGTCCGGGCTGGGCTTATTGATCTCGCGCCAACTCGCCTCGAGCATTGGAGCTCGTCTTGGGGTGAGCAGCCATTTAGCCCATGGCTCAGGCTTTTTTCTCGATCTGCCCGTCTGCCCGCCCTCTGGGGCTGCAGCAGTTCAGACCGCAACGAACCCTAACGAGCTCTACCCCAAGCGCTTGAGCCTTCAAAACAGGTTCATTGTCTGGGTCCAGCATGCATCGGTCGGTCTTGATGCCAAGACCGATGTCACCCTAGAGGCCTTTCGGCTTGCATTGAAGGCGGAGGGCTACGGCATCATTGATTCAATGGATGGGTCGCTTCGGGTTGCACAGCTTGAGGGCTTGAAGGATTCCCCTCTCTTTATCGTGATCGTTAGTGTTGAAGGTCATGATGTCGAGTCCGCGATTACTCACCTAAGAGACGAATTTAACGAGGAACTTCCGGTACTCGACCTCGCCTTAGGGCATGAACCAACCAGAGTCTGGAATCAGGACAGCTCCGTTATTCAGATTGCTCCACCTTATACGCTTAAGAAACTTAAGGCAGCCACTCTGCGTCTGCAGACAAAGCCGATTAAGTCGTCACTAAGCCCAGTTGCTGAGCCATCAAAATAGCCTGTGTCCGACTTGCGACGCCCAGTGCTTTAAATACCCCACTAACATGCGTTTTGGCTGTAATTTCTGTGATCTCAAGTTCGTTCGCAATATCTCGATTGCTTGCGCCACTGCAGATCATTAGAAGCACTTGAAGCTGACGGCCAGTGATTTTAAGGCGTTGTATGGTGGAACTATCTCGAAAGCCGCAGGCCGATAACCAGGTGCCAGACTTCAGGCTTGTATTCAGCGATTGTTGAACGACATCCAAGAGCATTTCGATGGGTGCTGCCTTACTTACGAAGGCGTCTGCCCCCGAGCCAAGACAAGCTCCCACACGCAGGTCTTCGTCGTTACCTGAGAGCGTGATGATTGTTATAGGGCCTGCCAGGTCGCGAAAGTTTTGGATTGCTGACAGACCACTTAAGCCAGGAAGGGAGAGATCAAGCAAGACGAGCAGTCGTGTTGGTTCAGGCCAAGCCAGTATCTTTCGCGCAAGAATTAAGCCCTCTTCAGCAGTTGAGGAGAGTGCGAGATTTAGGCCAGGAAATCGTGCCTGGATGGCTGCGGCTAGGCCATGACGTATCAAAGGGTGGTCATCGACTAGAA
Source organism: Bordetella parapertussis (assembly GCA_945901825.1). GTDB lineage: Bacteria > Pseudomonadota > Gammaproteobacteria > Burkholderiales > Burkholderiaceae_A > Hahnella. Next base: position 25,188 of record CAMDMC010000010.1, on the reverse strand, counting down.
CGATAGCCTGCGACGATCCCGGCAATCGATTCGATGAAGTCTCAGGCTTGACTTTGGTCATTGCCCCACCTGTCCTGCCTCTAGAGTTGTAAGGTCATAAAGAAGCCAGCAACACTTCCCAGACATACGAGTAGCGAGGCAAAGAGAATTGAGGCGGGGCAAGACTCTCGAATGGGTACGGTGACCTCAACTGCCTCGAGGTCTTGTAAAACAGACAGGCTGCCAAGGGCTTGATCTGCCCACTGGAGGCGATTGATCTCGATCTGTCTGGAATGACGGAGGTTCATATAACCTTTAGTCTATCCGATGAAGCTGATTCCTTGCATTGGCCTCCGACGTAAGCAGGACAACGACATGATAGGCGGGGGTGCCATCGGGACTAATTAGCAGTTGCATGGTTACTTTCATCTCCCTGCCAGTCGGGTCCGTAAGCATTTGGGAGACGCAGCTTTCACGCCCTATTTTTTCTTCGAGGGCGAGCACATCGCTCATTCGGTCGGTGAAGCTCCTGAGACGGTCCCAGATTAACCCCGAGCCAAAGTAAGAATCGTATCGACCGAATATGCTCCCCCAGCCCTCTGAGGTGGCGAGAATAGAGAATTTAGAGTTTAAGAGGCAGGCCCCAGAGCCAGGGGGGTCGAGACGGCTTGTTATAAGCCAATGGCTTAGCTGCAGGGTGTCAAGCTCCTCTCGATGGAGAAGTAACATCTGACTCAGTCCACTGACACCCGGCGTTTGAATTGGCTCAAGTCGAAACAGCCCGACCGTGAGGTTGGGATGAAGAAAGAGGGCCATGGTCCGGTTGGCCCCCATCGGAACAATGGAAAGAAAAATGGTGGTGAGCGGCTGACGGGTGAGTCTTGCATCGCTTAGAAGGGTTCGGGCCAAGCCATTTGCATAGACCAGCTCTTGATCGGCACGGTTAATCAGCAGAATGGGAGTAGGCAGATGAAAGAGTGCTTGGGCGGTCATTTGATAGGGTCGAATGATCTGGTTACTTTGCTCCACAAGGTTCTCGTCGACCCGCCTTTTAAGGCAGTTCATGTGCTGTATCTCCAGTCGAATAAGTAAGCCTGTAAGAAGCAATTTGGTGAGCAACCAGGCAAGTAGAAGACCAGGGAGCATGGGTTCAATGGGGCTTGGCAATGCCAAAAAGGCCTCAAGCCGAGCGACGTCTTGCGCCGGTTGGCTTGCGAGCCAATGATCAAAAGAGAGCGTCGAAATTTGAAGACCCGAGAGCAATAAAATGTAGACAAATGCGGTCAGGCCAAGCGCAATCCGTAGATGACCTGTTGGTGTTGGCGTACCACTGGCTGCGCTCTTCGGAAGGCTGTAGATGAGCTCAAAAGCAAGAGCCATGACCGACACCATTAGGGCTAGAAGTCCTGCGACCGCAGCCAACGTGCTATGACTCTGATGGATGAGTAGTATCTGTAGCATCAGTAGGCCCAGCCAGGCCGCAAGCGAGAGCAGTCCACCAAGTCTCAAGCCTGGTCCCGAGACCTTAGCAATGCCAAGTCCTATGGCCATCAGGGCGAGAAATTCAAAAGAGAGCAGGGGCGCTGTGGAGGCAATGACCTCGCTTAGCTCAGGGTCCGCGTGCAAATTACTGACTAGGTAAACAGGGATGATGAGGCCGAGTAGAGTCCAGATGCCTAAGGTAACGAAGACCCTCATGACTGACTCATGCCAGGGCCCCCCAAGGTAAGGGCGCAGTTCAAGGTAGGCCGCAAGACATTGCAACAGGACGATGCAAATAAAGAAGCCGAGAACGAGGCTCATACGTTCGGTCCTTGGCGTGGAGCACCAGCTTCAAGCTTGAGGATGGTCACGGCGGGGTTTCCACCTGAAATGGCCATCCCCAGTACAGGTTTGGAAGTCGGGTACGGAATGACTGCGCGCTCTAGCCAGAAGAAAACACTTGGCTTGCCCCAGGCCGACCACCGACCAATCCAGTGTCCGTTCATCTCGGTGCTTAGGCAGCCTCCAATCTCGGGGGTTATTGGAAGTTGAAAGCCACGGGGGCTCTGCAGGCCAGGAATCCAGTGAATGGTCTCACCCACAGGCCCAGCGAGCTGCTGAATGGCGGCAAGGCTTTGTTCTGCAGTCTCTGATCCAGCAAGTAGAACATTGCCAGGCTGTTTGAAGCCTAGCCAGATCCAACGTCGACAAGGCGAGGATTGCAGCTCAAGCTCGTACGGTAGCGCAGCGAGAAGTGGTTCCCAGAGACGGGAACACCGCAGGTTGATTGAATCGTGTGTGTTGCAAGAGATTCCCCTTGCAAGGAGCATCCTGCGAATACTTTGAAGACTAAACTGCGCCACTCCTTGAGGTCGATCGGGGTGTGTCGCCGCGATCCCTAGGTAGTAAAGGCGCTCGAAAAAATCCAGATCGCTAGCTGGCGCGTGCGCCGCGGCTTGGGTAAGAGTCGGCATTTAGCTGCGCCAGTTGTTCAGAGATTTCGGCCTGCGAGGATTTAATGGTGCGAAGAAGGCGGTCAAGCGATGCCATGGCCAAGTGAACTTCTGTAACGTCATCGCCAGCCTCTAACGAAGGGTGTGTCAGGGCAAGATTTAAGGCCGAGCGCTGCAGTTGTTGAAGCGCGCTTTCAGCCTCGTTAATGCAGTGGTACGACTCATCAAGGGCTTTCTGCATAGAACTCAGGCTGCCGGCATGCTGCCATGGAGACAGCGGGGGTGTATGAGCCTTCGTATCGGCAATTATTTTTCTCTCTTGCGGAGATAGTATTTTCCGTATCGGTGGTTCTGTTAGCCCAAATCGCCAGTCTTTGGCATTGGATTGCCCAGTCTGGCCATCGTACCCGGCTTTATCGGAGGCCCAATGCAAGGGGCTGGGTGATGCGAAAGAGGGTGCCTTTGCAGGGGAATTTAAAGACGGCTGCATTGGGGAAGCAGTAGTAGATGCGTCCGCAGCCTGCGGTCTCGATCGGCCAAGAAACGCAATGAGACCAATAAAGACAGCCAGCACAGCGGCTGTCAGCCCCCCAATAAGGTTGATGAAGTAAGCAGGAATTCCGTTTTTTCCAAACTCACGAACTTCGGGGTCGAAGAGCCCTTCGCGAACCCCCCATTTGCCAAGACTGCGTGCATGGTCCCAAAACCATTGGTAGACCTGAAACAGTGTGGGACTTGTCTGCCCAAGGTCTGTTGCAAGCCTAGGGGGGAGCAGGTAGAGCTGCGAATACGCGGTGTAGAGGGTAGCCGCAAGTAGAAGCCCCCCACAAAAAAGGAAAAAGCGGATGGACCCCTCGTAAGGTCGTGTTTGTTGAATCATCACCGAAATTTAAACCAAAGCCATACTTTAGTCTATATTCCGCCTGGAAGTCTTTCCCTCTTAAAGCAGTTCCTCCTCGGGGAAATAAATCTCATCGGCCCAGACTGCCTTTGTTAAGTCACCATTGCGCGCGGTAAGAATGACAATATGCGTCGGGTCCGATTCAGACTTATTCTGCGGTGGCCTTGTTCGCCCTCTTACAGAGGTCCCTGCGGGCTCAATACTGTCTCCAGCATCCCAAGGCTCATCGACCATAACGGCAAGCCCCAATATGTAACCGAGCCTTAGACCTTGTACTCCCGGGGAATCAGAGGTGGGCCATTGGGCTTGGAAGTCTTTGCTTGAAACGATGCGTAGGACGAGGCTCTTCGAAAGGTGAAAGAGTTTTTGTTGCCTTACAAGATTCAGTTTCATGCCATGGATGATACGGAAACCTGGGGTTCGTTAGACGTAACGTGCATGATTCGCCGAGACCAGTCCATCTCCGGATTAAGCTCTCTTTATCTCCCCAGCCTATGTCCGGACTGGTCGAACTTTAGTAGCAACCATCTTTGCACGGTCGCGCGCCTCATCAACCGTCTCGGCGTTAGCAAGGGCTACACCCATGCGTCGCTTAACAAAAGACTCCGGCTTACCAAAGAGGCGTAGGTCACTCTCTGGGATACGCAAGGCTTCAGCGACGCCTTCAAAGGCAATAGCCTTTGCGTCCATACCTCCATAAATAACAGCCGATGCGCCTGGCCGTCGCAGAATGGTATTCACCGGGAGGCCAAGGATGGCCCTTGCATGCAATTCGAACTCGTTTTGAACCTGTGAGCTCATGGTTACCATTCCGGTGTCGTGCGGTCGAGGGCTGACCTCGCTAAACCAAACCTCATCACCCTTCACAAAAAGCTCGACCCCGAAAATACCAAGGCCGCCTAAGGCATTCACAATACTGGCGGCGATGGCCTGGGCCTTAAGCAAAGACTTCTCCGACATGGGCTGAGGCTGCCACGATTCCACGTAATCGCCGTTGACTTGCAGATGACCAACAGGCTCACAGTAAGAGACAACCGGCTGCCCTTGTTTGTCTAGGCTGCGAACTGTAAGAAGGGTGATCTCAAAGTCGAAATCAATAGCGGCCTCAACAATGACCTTCTGCATGTCGACCCGAGCGGCCGACTTGGCTTTCATCCATGCCTCGGAACAATCCCTTGTGCTCGCGAGTTTTGACTGCCCCTTACCTGACGATGACATGATCGGCTTAACAAAACAGGGATATCCCAGCGCGTCTGCCGACGCAGTCATTTCCTCTTCAGAGACTGCAAACCGGTACTTGGAGGTCGGTAGGTTCAATTCTTCTGCGGCCAATCGCCGAATACCCTCTCGGTTCATCGTAAGGAAGGCTGCCTTTGCCGTAGGAATGACTTCAAGCCCTGATTTCTCGAGTTCAATGAGAACAGAGGTTGCAATGGCCTCAATCTCGGGAATTACGCGATGCGGTTTCTCGCGTTCAATGAGTTCGCGAAGGGCTGCGGGATCAGACATATCAATAACCACCGCCTTATGAGCCACCTGATGCCCGGGTGCATTCGCGTAGCGGTCGACGGCAATGACCTCGACACCAAGGCGCTGAAAGGCAATGATGACTTCCTTGCCGAGTTCCCCGGCCCCAAGTAGCATGACCCGCGTCGCACTCGGCGACTCTGGGGTACCAATTCGATCAAACCCCTTAGTTGCCACGGACTCTCTCCTTCTGCCTCACGCGTCTAACGAAGAGTCGACCAGGCCGCGCTTCCGGCATATTTTTTTATTGCCTCCTCGTCAAACTCAAAACCAAGTCCAGGCGATTGGCGAAGCTTTACATAGCCGTCCTTAAATGCCAGTTGGTTTGAGATAAGACGGCGAAAGTTCAGCACCTGGTCGTCAAGGAAGAATTCAACAAAGCGGGCATTGGGTGTTGCCGCAACCAGGGGTGTGTGAAGGTCGTGGAACCAGTGCGGGCTTACGGTAACCCCCCGACTGTCAGCATGAGCCGCAATCTTTCGCCATTCAGAAATGCCGCCACAGACGGCTGCATCGGCCTGCAGAATTTCCGCTGCTCCAGCATCAATCAGCTCACGAAAACGCCAGCGTCCAACCTCAACCTCTCCGGTGGCCACTGTAATGGTGGTGCGCTCGGCCAAACGCGCATGCAGGTCGATGGCGTCTGGCGAGAAGGGCTCTTCAATCCAGTAAGGGTTGTAGGGCTCAAACCGGCGCATGTACTCAAGGGCGGTGGTCAGGTCTGCCCATGCATTGTTCGCATCAAGCATTAAATAAACATCGGGCCCGACGGCATCGCGGGCCGCAGCGATACGGGCCTCTTCCTCCCCTGGGCTTAGCCGCCCGGTTTTCATTTTGACAGCCTTAAAGCCTTGGCTGACATACCCCGCAAGCTCCTCACCGAGCTGTGCAGGTGTCTTGCCGTCAAGGTAGTAGCCGCCACTTGCATAGGCAATAACCTGGTCGCGATGCAGACTGCCAAGGTAGTCATGCAGGGGTAGCCCGACGGATCGAGCATTTAAGTCCCACAAGGCGGTATCTAAAATAGAGAGTCCTCGCATCACAACCCCTGAGCGACCTTGTAACAGGGCCTCCTGGTACATGGACTGCCAGAGGGCTTCCGTTTGGTGGCTTTCTTTTCCAATAAGGGCGGGCCCCAGCAGGCTCTCTACGGCTGCCTTTAGAAGGCCTCCGGCCTGACTTCCAACGTAGCAGAACCCAATGCCCTCGACTCCATCAACACTACGAACTTTCACCAGACCATAGTGGCGTGCGTGCACTGTGCGGGTGGCAAACGAGGTGACCTTATCGAGCGGAACTTCAACGGCGGCAACATCAATGGATTCAATAATGGGCATGAAGAACCTTTTAGGGAGAGGATGAGACGCTCAGCTTGCTCGAATAGGTATATCGGGGGGGGAGTGACGACGAAGCCACTGCATAAAGATCGCGATAAGAAAGCCTGCCAATCCGGCCATATCTGTTTCTGGGCCCGGATAGGTAAGGGCAAGGCCTGAGACGATCATGATCCAGCGTTCAATGAAGGTGGTCTTACGCATAAACCAGCCCTGCAAACCGCCTGCTAGACAAATAATTCCCAGGCCTGCTGTTGCGGTAACCAAAGCAATATCGCCCCAGTTCGCCTTCATAAGCCCTTCAATTGAGCCCATAAGAAGAAGGCCAAGACCACTGGGGTCCAGCACGAACATGAACGGAACGAGGATGGCGGGTGCCACATACTTCCAGCTCTGCAGGGTGGTCCGGTAGGGATTGCCTTTGCAAATAGCTGCAGCCGCAAAGGGAGACAGCGCCGTTGGCGGCGAGACCTCCGAGAGAACGGCGTAATAGAAAATGAACATGTGGGCTGCGTAGTCTGGGACGCCAAGCTTAATGAGGGCGGGGGCGGCTATGACGGCGCAAATAATATAAGAGGCTGTAACAGGCACTGCCAGGCCCACCACCCAGACAATAAGCGCGGTGTAAAGTGCGGTGAGAAATAGGCTTCCACCTGCAAGTTCAAGAACAATGCTTGAGAACTTAAGGCCAAGCCCCGTTAGGGTTACAACCCCAACAATGAGACCAGCGCCTGCACAGACTGCCGCAATGCCCAGCACCTCGCGTGTTCCCCCTGAAAGAGACTGCACAAGCTTTGACTCGTAAAGCCCCTTTACCAGTGGCACCTGACCTTTGAAGAGCCCCCAGGGTATAACGGCGCTTTCAGGCCGCAGCATGCTGGTGGCTGCTGAAAGCACGGTGGCCCAGAAGACACTGGTAATGGGCGAGAACCCCATAAGCATGAAGACAACAATTGAAATGAGTGAGAAGAAGTGATACCAGTAGCGCAAGGCGAGCTTGAGTGCAGACTCAGTCTGCGTCTTGGCGGTGGTCACCATTCCAAACTTGCGGCTGTCGATTTCAACCATAACGAACAGACCCAGGTAGTACAAAACCGTGGGAATGGTCGCCATGACCAAGATGTCAAGGTACGACCTGCCAAGAAAGTCTGCAATTAAAAAGGCAGCAGCCCCAAGTACGGGGGGCGAAATAATGGCGCCTAGGCCACCTGCGGCAAGAAGACCTCCAGCCGAATTTTTCTCATAGCCCATGTCCTTAAGCATCTTTCCCGCAACCGATCCTACTGTCACGGTGGTCGCCACGCCCGAGCCAGAGGGGCCGCCCAGAAGAAAGGAGGACAAGACAATGGTTCGACCGACATTCGAGGGCCGTCCACCCAGCACGGAGAAGGACCAGTCAATAAAGAACTTGCCAGCACCGGTGTATTGCAAGAAAGCACCGAAGATGGTGAAAAGGATAATAAGAGACGAGGAGACGTCCACGGCGGAGCCGTAAATGCCCTCAAGGGTCATGAACATGTGCCCAACAAGGCGATCAAGGGAATAGCCTTTATGCGTCCATGGTTCGGGAAGGTAGTTACCAAAAAGCGCGTAGCCTAAAAACAAAAGCGTAATAGAGAGAAGAATGAGGCCATTGGTTCGACGCAGCGCCTCAAGAATGGTGAGTACCACGCCTGTTCCTATGATCAAGTCCATGGTGTTCGGCGCGGTGTTTCGCTCAAGCAAGTCTTCACCGCCCGACCACAAATAATAGATCGCGAACAAAGAGAATGCGCCCGCCAGAACGTCCCACCACATAATTCGGTTCTTAAACCGTTTGCCAATGGGGAAAATAAGAAAAACCAGGGCCGTCACCATGGCCACATGAAGCGGCCTTAGGGTTGAGGCCGGAATGATTCCGTAGGCTGCGTAGAGATGCACAAATGACATCCCAAGCAAGGCTAGGGTAATAAACACGCCCACCCAGCCCGAGAATTTACTCTGGGTACCTTCTTCCTCCTCGATGAGTTTATCGAGTTTCTTTTGAAGTTCGTCATCGATCTGGCCCTCAAGACCAGGGTCGGAGTTTTGGGCGGGGGAGGGTGCTGTCATGGTTTTGATTAATCTCTTTGATACAAAACGAAGACCCGCTTTCGCGGGTCCTCTTGTAAGTCAACCTTAGGCCTGTTGGGCGCTAAGGCAAGAATTTAGGCGGTTTTTAGTCAACCGAAATGCCTTTTTCTTTGAAGTACTTCATGGCCCCTGGGTGGAAAGGCACAGGGGTGGCTGCGTTCTTTTGGTTTTTTGCCTCGATTTCGCCTGCGGCCTTATGAACAAGCTTGAGGTCCTCACGCTTTTCAATAATGGTCTTGACGATGTTGTAGGCCGTTTCGTCCGACATGTCGGCAGAGGCAACGAGAATGTTTGCAATTGACGCGATCTTGTTATCGGTAGCCATCCCTTTGTAGGTGCTCATGGGTATGACATCGGGGTAATAAAGATTTCCGTACTTCTTAACCATGGCAGGAATGGCCTCGGTGTGATCGATCATTTGGATGGTGATACCCGGCGAACTGGCCAGGTCGGTCACACCCGCAGTGGGAAGACCACCAACCCACGTAAAGGCATCAATTTTGCCGTCTTTGAGGGCGTTTACAGACTCCGCAACGCTGAGGCGCTCGCGCTGAACTTCAACCCCAACTGCCTCAAGCAGACGCGTAGTCATCACCTCTGTAGCAGAGCCAATGGAGCCTACCGAGACACGCTTTCCCTTAAGATCCTTAAGGGTCTTAATTCCTGTTGACGTGGTGCTGACAACGTGCATGCGGTTCGGGTAGAGCACCAATAGGGTGCGAAGGTTGACTTTCTCCTTGAATTTACCTGTGCCGTCCAAGGCATCTTTTGCTGCATCCACCATGGTGAAGCCAATGTAGGGCTTGCCTGTGGCGATAAGTTGCAAATTAGAAACAGATCCGCCCGTAACTTCGGCAGTGGCCTGCATCCCCGGCACATGCTTTGACAGGGCAGCCGCGAAGCCGCCGCCAAGTGGGTAGTAAACACCAGCAGTTCCCCCCGTGCCAATTGAAATATTTTGGGCGTGTACGACACCACCAAGACTTAGTGCGCCCGCGGCGGCCAGTCCAACAAATGCTTTACGGAAATTCATATCGACTCCTTTTGGATTAACTTGCTAAGGGTTTCATTAGATGGGGTAAGACAAAATAGGTGATTCCACGTAGGTGCGGTCTTAAAACGACGCTTGGCTGGCCGGAGCTATACTTGCCGGCACCCCTTTACAGAGAAGCCGCGCGGACGCCGAATCGTATGGAAAAGCCTCAGGCCGTAGACCAGCTCAAGCATATCGTGGTTATAGGAGCAGGAACCATGGGCGTTGATATTGCCGCTGCCTTTCTTGCAGGGGGCTGGGCAGCCAGCCTGGTTGAGCCCAGGGTAGAGGGCCATGCGGTGGCAAAAAGGCGCCTCGATCACAGTCTTTCGATGCTCGGTGGTGGCTCTCGAGCAGTCTCGTTTTTCGATTCCCTTGCGAAGGTGTCCTTTGCCTCGATCTCGCATGGCCTGGTTATTGAGGCTGTTCCAGAGTCGCTCCCCTTAAAGCAGAGGGTATTTGCTGAGCTCTCTGAGCGGGTGCCAGGCCACATTCCCTTATGCAGCAACTCCTCGGCTATTCCTATTGGTGAGATTGGGTGCGGGCTTGCGGCTTCGCCCCGTATGGTTGGCACCCATTTTTTTATGCCAGCGCATCTTGTTCCCGGGGTGGAGGTGGTAAGTTCAAGTCAGACCAACCCGGCCATTGCCGAGCGCGTTGCCGACGACCTGCGGTCTGCGGGCCGCGTGCCGATTATGGTCAGGCGTGATATTCCCGGTTTCTTGGTCAATAGGCTTCAGCACGCCTTGTCGCGTGAGGCATTTCATTTAATTGACGAAGGAATTGCCACCGCAGCCGATATCGATGCCGCCGTTCGCTTCGGCTTTGGGTTTCGCTATCTCGCTGCAGGGCCTTGTCTTCAGCGTGATCATGCTGGCCTTGATATTCACTACGCCGCAGGCTGCTCCATTTACCCCGACCTTTGCAATGATGCCAAGCCCGCCAAGTCGCTCAAAGATAAGGTGGATGCCGGTCACTATGGGATGAAGGTTGGTCAAGGTTTTCGTAAGTGGAATGAAGAAAGCATCAACGCCGAGAGGAGGCGCTATGAGGGGCTTCTTTTGGCTGCAGCCAGGCTTCTTGAGAAGGACATCACCCATGCTTCGAAGTCTGCTGCAGACACTGCCGAGGGCTTTTAGGCCGACAAGCGCGCAAGACAAAAAACTTCGGCGCTAGGTTCGTGTCTCTTGGCGCACAGGCAATTAACGTTGCGCGATGCGTGCATCGCCAAAAATGGTCCGCGCCTCGGTGGGTAGGCACCGCCAATAGCGCTCGTTGGCTTGAACCACGCCGCCAAGCTCTGCCGCGGCATGCCAGCCCCAGCGGGGGTTAAATAGAAAAGCTCTTGCGAGGGCAATCATATCGGCGTCGCCATTCGCTAAGATGGACTCAGCCTGCGCAGGCTCTGTGATGAGGCCAACCGCAATGGTTGGAAGCTTCGATTCATCTTTTATAAGCCTAGCGAAGGGGACTTGATAGAGCGGCTGATTAGGTATGACCTGGTTTGAAGCAACGCCGCCCGATGAGACATGTACATAGTCGCAGTCCTTTTCCTTCAGGCGTTGCGCAAAAACTGCTACCTCCTCGGGGGTAAGGCCGTTATCCACCCAGTCGCTGGCTGAAACGCGCACACCCAATACGCCATTCGTCACCTGACGGACTGCCTCAAACACCGCAAGAGGAAAACGCATTCGGTTCTCAAGGGATCCGCCATAGTTGTCGGAGCGCTGGTTGGCAATTGGGGAGAGAAACTCATGCAGCAGGTAGCCATGGGCGGCATGGAGTTCAATGGCGTCAATTCCAATGGACAAAGCTCGTTTGGCCGCAACAACAAAGGCGGCTTGAACGTGCTGCATGTCTTGCAGGCTCATTTCTTGTGGGGCCTGCTCTCCGTGTTTCTGGGCGATGGCCGAAGGGCCTAGAGGGGTCCATCCGCCTTGTTCTGGAGGCAACAGCTGGCCGCCCAGCCACGGAAGGGCGCTTGAGGCCTTGCGACCCGCATGCGCGAGCTGGATGCATACCTTCATGTTGCCTGGCGCAAGTCTGCGGGCTCGCGCCATAAGGCTGCCAAGAGCCTGCTCGGTTGTGTTATCCCAGAGCCCCAGGCATGCGGGGGTGATTCGCCCCTCGGGGGTGACGGCGGTTGCCTCGATAATGACCATTGAAGCGCCGCTGTTGAGCAGGCTCGTCCAGTGGCTCAGGTGCCAATCGCTGGCTGCGCCGTTCTCTGCGGAGTACTGGCACATGGGAGCAACAACGAGTTTGTTATCGAGTTGAAGGCGGGCCAAGTTGCCCTTGGATGCGAAGGTATAAGGTTGAAATAGATGTGTCATGGGAGGGTATTCTAGCCCTTTGAAATAACTCTGCGAGTTATCATGAGTCTCCCAATACTTACGCTCGAGCGGCTCGATGGATCCCAAGAAGCGCTCAGCTCTTACAGCGGCAAGGTTTTACTTGTCGTTAACGTTGCTAGCCAGTGTGGTTTCACGCCTCAGTACAGCGGGCTTGAGTCCTTGTATCGCAAATACAAAGATCAGGGGCTTGTTGTCATGGGCTTTCCTTGTAACCAGTTTGGAACTCAGGAGCCCGGTGAGAGCCACGACATTGCAAGCTTCTGCGAAAGCCGTTTTCAGGTGAGCTTTCCGATGTTTAAGAAGTGCGACGTCAACGGCCCAGGAGCTCACCCGTTTTTTGACTTTCTCAAAACATCGGCTCCGGGTCTTCTAGGTACTGAGGCCATTAAGTGGAATTTCACCAAGTTTCTTGTTAGCCGGGATGGCCAGGTGCGGCAGCGCTACGGTTCGATGGACAGCCCCGAAAAAATTGAGCCCGATCTTGTAGGCCTTCTCAGTATCTAGTTGGGCTCGATACGCAGCAGAGCCCCATTTGAGGAGTCTGTTAGCAGATACAGGTAGCCATCAGGGCCTTGTCGTACATCACGAATGCGCCCTACCTGGCCGGCTAACAAGCGCTCTTCACGCACCACCTTATTGCCATTGAGCTCAAGTCGTACAAGCGCCTGACCACGCAGTGCACCCAGAAAAAGGCTCCCCTTCCAGGCGGGAAAATGAGGACCGTTGTAAAAGGTAAGGCCCGATGGTGCGATGGAGGGCACCCAGACATGCAAGGGCTGCTCAAGCCCAGGTTTGCGATGCCCTTCGCCAATAGGTGTGCCCGTTACATAGTTCACGCCATAGGTAATCGTGGGCCATCCGTAGTTGCGTCCTGTACGAATGATGTTGACCTCGTCTCCGCCCTGCGGCCCATGCTCATGCGTCCAGAGCTCACCGGTTAAAGGATGCAGCGCTGCGCCTTGAATATTGCGATTGCCCCTTGAAAACGATTCAGGCAGATACGAGCCATGGTTAACGAAGGGGTTGTCTGCAGGTACACGTCCATCATCATGCAGGCGTATAACCGAGCCGGCATGGTCTTTCGCCCTCTGGGCACGCTCTTCAGAACCCCGGTCACCAAGGGTTAAAAAGACCGTGCCATCGCCTGCAAAAACAATACGCCCGCCGAAATGTCGACCACCTCGCGAGGCGGGCAGCATTCGAAATAGAACGCGAAAATCATCAAGCGTGTTGCCCTTTAAGCGCGCACGGGCCAACACAGTTCCCGACCCCGACATAAAACTGTCTGCCGCCGACTCGGAGTAGGAGAGGTAGATGAGGCTGTTCTCACGATAATTAGGATGAACAGCAACATCGAAAAGGCCACCCTGGCCATCGACTGCAATGGTGTTCGGTAGCCCCTCAATTGGCACAGGCTTTGACTTAAAGTTCGGTGCGACCCGAACCAGTTGCCCGGTTCGCTCGGTAATAAGCAGCTCGCCGCTTGGAAGCCAGGCCACGGCCCAAGGCTGGTCAAGCCCGTCGATAAGCCGTTTTACCGCGAAGCTTGGGCTTGCAGCCACAGGCTGCACAAGGGTCTTTGAAAAACTGGGTTCAGCAAGCGCAGGCTGTGCGCTAAACATTAACCCAAGCGAAACACTTGCAAGAGCTCGACCAAGTCGCATGAGATTCTCCCAACGGAATAACGCCTTTAGTCTAGCGCTGGTTGACCTGGCTATTCCCCTACGACCCAGCCCTCTCGTCGTGGATCGGCGGCGCCCCAAAGCTCGTCTCCTCGACGCATAACAAGCTGGGTTCCGCTTGTCATTGGGATAAACCGTAACTCGGCTCCCCGTCCAACCAGCAGATCGGCCTGAGCCTTCGGATAACGACCCGCTTCGAGGAGGCTTGGGCCATTGAGGCTTCCAAGGTGAGGCTGATTGAGGGCGTGTTGGGGCCTCAGGCCATCGCGCAGTGTGTGAAGAAGGCTCTGCGCAACGTAATGAATAATCATTGCGCCCCCTGCGCTGCCTACAGCCATAAGGGGCTCCTGGGTCTGGGAATCAAGCACTAAAAGTGGACTCATGGACGATCTTGGCCTCTTGCCAGGTTCTGGGCGATTCGCAATAGGTCTGCCGTGTTCGTCAAGGGGTCTGAAGCTGAAGTCGGTTAACTGGTTATTAAGAAGAAAGCCCTTCACCATGATTCGCGAGCCGAATGCTGACTCGATGGAACTGGTTAATGCCAAGGCATTGCCACTGCCATCAAAAATACTCAGGTGCGTCGTTCCTGCCTCGGGCTGCAAGGGCATGCCTCCCAGTTGCTTACCGGGAAAACCTGCGGGCACCCCGGCAGGCGCCAGGCCAAGGCTTTTCTCCGTAATAAGCTGGGAGCGCGCCTTTAGGTAGCTGCTCTCCAAAAGCGATTCCCACTGGCGCGGTTCATGGCTTAAATATTTTGGGTCGGCAACGTACAGCGCACGATCAGCAAAGGCAAGTCGTGAGGCCTCAAGGTAGAGATGATCACTGTCAGCAGACCTTGAGCGCCTGTCTTGATGACTGAGAATTCCAAGAATTTGTCCAATGGCCAGGGGCCCAGAGCTTGGGGGAGGAGGTCCGCAGATCTTGTAGCTGTTTGCTTTCTCCTCGAGGATCCAGTTAAAGCACAAGGGGCTGCGCCTAAGGGCTTTGTAGTTTTGAAGGTCGTTCTGGCCAAGCCCTCCCGGGTCGTTTGCATGCTTTTGCACGGCGTCCTCGATGGCCTTGGCAACCTCACCCCTATAAAAGAAGTCTGGTCCCTTGGCTGCTAAGCCTCGCAAGACATTGGCAAGCATGGGGTTGCGCAGCCGGTGGCCCACAGGCCAGGGCTCGAGCCGTTGGTCGTAAAAATAGGCGCGTGCGGTAGGGTCCTCTCGAAGCAGACGATCGCCCAGAAGAAGACGATGCAGCCTTTGCCCGACAGGAAAGCCTTGCTCGGCAAGTTCAATAGCAGGCTCAAAGAGGCGCTTCCATGGCAGCCTGCCGTGGTCTTGATGCGCAAGATGCAGCATCGCAATAAGGCCTGGAACACCCACTGCCCGGCCCCCACGTTTTGCCTTCTCAAATGCCATGGGCTGGGCTGTCAGAGGATCGGAGGAATGAAGAAAGAGTGCCTGCGTTGTTGCGGCCGGCGCGGTCTCTCGACCATCGTAGACATGAACCTCACGGCCGTTGCCATGAACCAGGAAGGCGCCCCCACCCAGACCACTGGACTGAGGCTCGACAAGGCCGAGCACCATCTGACTTGCGATGGCCGCGTCAATGGCGCTTCCACCTTCCTTGAGCATTAAGGCGCCGGCCTCTGAGGCAAGTGGGTGTGCCGTGGCAACGGCAAACTTCGAGAAGCGCCATTCGGGCTTTTCGCTCCAACCGGAGGCCGCCTCCGGGGCTGTCGCGGCAGACGGCGGCGCCTGTGCCTGCGCCTGGGCTAGGGCCAGACTTAGACCCAGCAAAAAGGCGGCAGTCAGCCCTGCCACGGAGTTAATAGCCTTGCCTTTTGCCAGCGCTCGCTCAGGGACCAGCGGATGCTGGCAACATGTCAGTAAGACGTTCGTGCTTTCCTGATTGGTCATGAGGCCGCAGTGTAACCGCAGGCTTGCGAGGTCCAATTCTTTTTTAATGGGCGGAAAGTGATACCCCCCTATTTCACTTTTTGGGCAGTACCATCCCATCTAAGCCAAACCCCAGACGCGATATCTGGGCCCTAACCAATTCATAGCGAGGAGACAAGACCATGGCAGATCAATCAAACAGCAGTAACTGGCGTTTCGAAACAAAGGCTGTGCATGCGGGTTTTGCGGGCGATCCAACAACCAAGGCGGTTGCCACACCCATCTACCAAACCGTGGCCTATGCCTTTGACAACACCCAGCACGGTGCAGACCTGTTCGATCTAAAGGTCATGGGCAATATCTATACCCGCATCATGAACCCCACACAGGACATGCTTGAGCAACGGGTGGCCGCGCTTGAAGGGGGTATTGCATCGCTGGCGCTGGCCTCTGGCCAGGCCGCAATTACCTATGCCATTCAAACCATTGCTGAGGCGGGAGACAACATTGTGTCTGCCGCCACGCTTTACGGTGGAACTTACAACCTGTTTGCACACACCCTGCCGCAGTACGGCATTGAGGTGCGGTTTGCCGATTACCGCAAGCCGGAATCGTTTGAGGTCCACATTGATGCAAAGACCAAGGCCATTTACTGCGAAACCATTGGAAACCCTTTAGGTAACGTCACCGATATTGGTCGTCTTGCAGAAATCGCCCATCGCCATGGTGTTCCTTTGATTGTTGATAACACCGTTCCAAGCCCCTATCTGTGCCGGCCCATTGAGCATGGCGCCGATATTGTGGTTCACAGCCTGACCAAATACATGGGGGGCCACGGCACAACAGTGGCGGGAGCCATTGTCGACAGTGGGAAGTTTCCCTGGGCCGAGCACAAAGAGCGTTTCCGTCGGCTCAACGAGCCCGATGTCAGCTACCACGGCGTGGTGTATACTGAGGCGCTTGGACCAGCCGCCTTTATTGGTCGTGCGCGCGTTGTACCCCTGCGCAATACCGGAGCAGCCATTAGCCCTTTTAATGCCTTTCAAATTATGCAGGGCATTGAGACGCTGCCTTTGCGTATGGACCGAATCTGTGAGAACAGCCTAGCCGTTGCAGATTTCCTCTCAAGCCATCCTAAGGTGAACTGGGTCAATTACGCAGGTCTTCCCAGTCACCCTGACCATGCGCTTGTTAAGAAGTACATGAACGGTCAAGCCAGTGGCATTCTGAACTTCGGGCTTAAGGGTGGAAGGCAGGCAGGTACGCAGTTCCAAGATGCCCTCCAACTATTCACACGTCTTGTGAACATTGGAGACTGCAAGTCGCTTGCCTGCCATCCCGCCACAACAACGCATCGCCAGCTAGGCCCTGAAGAGCTTAAGTCCGCGGGTGTTTCTGAAGACATGGTGCGGCTTTCGTTGGGCATCGAGCACCGTGACGATCTTATTGCGGATCTTCGTCAGGCGCTTGAGGCGGCCTAGTCGACCCTCGTGGCAAGGGCCTCGCCACGCATGGGGCGAGGCTTTCCTTTTTAGGGGGGCTTTGCAGCCGCTAGGCTAATGACTCTGACAAGTGCACCAAGGTCTGGCCACGGGCTCTGGCCGCCGTTGGCTGATGCCAAGAAGGACGTTGCCAACAGTTAAAGCCATGGTCAACATCCGAATGGGTAATGACTCGCACATTGTCTCGGCCGGAAAATGTCTTCTGTACGGACTCAACGGCAGCGACTGGAATGTAGCTATCTCTGGCGGCGAAGTGAAAGAGCAGGGGGCAGCTTATGTCGGCTGTAAGGTCCAGGTGGTTGTGAATGCCACCGCCGTAATAACAGACTGCCGTGTCGACGCCCGCTCGGGCCGCCGCCACATAGGAAAGCAGTCCTCCCATGCAAAACCCCACCGATCCAACCAGGCCTGAGCAGGAGTCAAAATGCCTCACTGCTTCAACCGTTCGCTGCAGGTCGGAGCCTGTTCGATGAATGTCAAGGCCTGCCAAAAGTGCGAGACCCTTCTCAAAGCCCTCAGCCGTGTAGCCAAGCTCAACACGGGGAGCCTGCCGCCAAAAGACATCGGGGGCAATCACGACATAACCATCGGCAGCGTATTGATCGGCGACCGCCTTGATATGCTCGTTGACGCCGAATATTTCCTGCACGAGCAGTAGGCCTGGTCCACGCCCTGTGGGGGGATGGCTGATATAAGCTTCAAACTGTCCTCCATCGGAACTTGCAACCGATATCCACTCACTCGACATCACGCACTCTCCTTCACAAAAATGAATTTAATCCTTGACAAGGGCACTTTTGCCGTCGTTGCAACGGCTCACCAAAATAGTGACATGTTCCGGTCAACTCTTCTACTTTTTGCGCTCGTCTGTCTAATCGGGTTTTTGTTGAGCGCGGGCCAGGCCAACGCGCAGGTCAGCCCAACGGAGCAGCCAGCAAAGGCGCTTGAGCGGCAGCTGCAGGTTGGGCAGATGCTCTGGGATGCTCACGAGGTCTCGGTGGGAAGCCTAAGGCGCTATGCCAGGGCTACAGGTTTTCTGAGCCAGGCCGAGCGCGAGGCTGGCGGTTTCATTTACGAGGCGGGCTGGACAAAAAAACCCGGCTGGACGTGGCAGTCACCTTATGGGGTACCCGCAGCGGACAACGAGCCAGCCGTTCACTTGACATTTTCAGAGGCTCAGGCCGTCTGCCAGTTCTTCAATAAGCGCCTGCCTACCGATAAGGAATGGGTGGATGCTGCCTACCTTGAGCAACGGGCCGCTCCGCCCCAGGGGTTCGTAAGGGGTAAGCGTTATGCCTACCCCTCCGGTGATTCGCCCGCAGGGGCCCACTGCCTTCGTGGCTGCGGGTCTCACACGGGGCTGGCGCCCAGAGGCAGCCTCTGGCAAGGCGATGGCCATGTTGCGGTTATGACGACGCAAAGGGGCGTCAACGGTCTGTGGGATATGGGTGGTAATGTCTGGGAGTGGGTGGACTCTGGAAAAGGGTCTGAAGCAATTACCCGAGGGGCCTCCTGGTGGTATGGCCCGGAGCGTCAGAAAGAGTCGGACGTTGCCACAAAGCCGATGGACACCCGAGTTGCCTATATTGGCTTTCGTTGTGTCCAAAAGCCGTCCTAGTAAGTCGTTACACTAGACCTATCGTAAACCCTAGGTCGCTTAAAAAAGCTTTTTTATGCCCTTATTTATTCCCCAGTCATGGCCACAACGCGCGGCCCTTCTTGTCTTAGTGATTGCACTGGTGGCGGGTATTACGCAATGGATGCGACCACCCGTTGTTCAGACCACCACAGTGGTCTCGGTCTTTCCCTCGCAGGCTTTGTCGGTGCTAAATGCAAGCGGCTATGTCGTTGCCCAGCGTAAGGCCGCTGTTTCCACCAAGGCAAGCGGTCGGCTTGAATGGCTAGGGGTGGCCGAGGGATCAACGGTGCGGCAGGGCGACGTAATAGCACGGATTGAAAGCACGGAGCTTCAGGCCCAGTTGAATCAGGCCAAGGCTCAGGTGGGCCTGGCTCAGGCGGAACTCTCAGATGCCCAACGGGCGTTTGAACGCTCGACGTCCCTGCTTGCGAAAAACTACATTTCGAAGGCCTCCCATGACTCCACCTTGGCCCGGCTTGAGAAGGCCGCAGCCTCGGTAAACGCCGCAAGGGCGGCGCAGCAGGTCTCCCAGGCAGCCTTGTTACAGGCCGAAATTCGTGCACCCTTCGATGGAGTGGTGCTTACCAAGAATGCCAACGTTGGTGACAACATCACCCCCTTCTCGTCGGCGGCCGATACCAAGGGCGCCGTGGTGGTGATGGCCGATATGTCGACCCTCGAAGTCGAGGCCGATGTGTCGGAGTCAAGCACGGCAAAAATCGTCGTTGGCCAACCGGTCGAAATTGGACTTGATGCCGTCCCAAACGAGCGCTTTCCAGGCAAAGTTGCGCGCATGGTGCCTACCATCGATCGGGCCAAGGCAACCCGTCTTGTCAAACTGCAGTTCGATCAAATCGACCCGCGCGTTCTTCCCGATATGTCGGCAAAGGTTTCTTTTCTTCAGCGGCCACTTAGGCCAGAGGAAAGACTCCCCCAAATTATGATTAACCGTGCTGCTGTTGTTGAGCAAGACGGGCAATGGCGCGCCTTTCGTGTCGTCGACAACAGGCTTGAGGCCATCGACCTGGGGCTTATCGAGGAGCCCAAGGCTGACCTTGTTGCTGCACCGATGCTCAAGGTGGGCGAGATTGTTGTGCTTCGACCCTCGGCCGGACTTCGTTCGGGTCAATCGGTTCGAAGGGTGACGGGGTCGTGATTCGCATACGTCACTTATGCAAGTCGTATCGGCGCGGTGACCAAGTCCTGACTGTCCTTGACGATCTCAGCCTCGATGTTGCCCAAGGCTCTTTTCTTGCCTTAATGGGCCCCTCGGGCTCGGGCAAAAGCACGCTTTTAAACCTCATTGCCGGTATCGATCGGCCGACGAAGGGCTCGATTGAAATTGAAGGCCTCGATATTGTGAATCTCTCCGACTCCCAGCTTGCGGCCTGGCGTGCAGAAAACGTTGGATTTATTTTTCAGTTTTACAACCTCATCCCCGTGCTAACAGCCTACGAAAATGTCGAACTGCCTTTGCAGCTAACAAACACTTCGGCGGCCGAGCGCAGGCAGCAGGTTGAGCAGGCGCTTGCTCAAGTGGGCCTCTCCGATCGCATGGGCCATCGCCCCAATGAACTGTCTGGAGGCCAGCAGCAGCGCGTAGCTATTGCCCGTGCACTCATTACAAGCCCATCGCTTATTGTTGCCGATGAACCCACTGGCGACCTGGACCGAGTCGCGGGCGAGGAGGTCTTAAAGATGCTGCAGCGCCTTAACAGCCATCAGGGAAAGACCATTCTTATGGTGACCCACGATCCAAAGGCAGCAAGCTATGCCGGTGCCATGGTGCATCTCGATAAAGGGCAGCTTGAGTCGGAGTCAGTGGCCGCCTAGGCAACATGACTACTCAGTCTATCCAGTCTACTCAGTGTTTGAGGACCGATATCAACGCCGGTTCAGAGTTTTATGCTCATTCTTAAACTGCTCTTTTTAAATCTCTGGCGCAACCGAATGCGCTCCTTGCTAACCTTCATTGGTCTGCTTGTGGCGGTTCTTGCTTTTGGGCTGCTCTCAACTGTGGTGAAGGCCTGGTACGCCGGAGCAGAGGCCGCAAGCGAGGCAAGGCTAATAACGCGTAGCTCCATCTCGCTTATTTTCCCGCTGCCTCTGAATTACGGAGAGCGCATTCGCGGCATTGACGGTGTGGAGCGCATGACCTACTCACGCTGGTTTGGCGGGGTCTACAAGGACACGCGAAACTTTTTCCCGCAGTTTGGGGTGGATCCCCCAAGCTATTTTGAAATCTATCCCGAATACATGTTGTCGGATGAGGAGCGTGCAGCTTTTTATCGAGACCGACGCAGCGCCGTGGTGGGCCGTAGGCTGGCCAATGAACATGGGTTCAAGGTGGGGGATCTTATTACGCTGAAGGGCCAGATTTTCCCGGGGCAGTGGGAGTTTCTCATTGCAGGTATCTACGATGGCAAGGAAGAAAAAACCGATACCGGAAAGATGTACTTTCATTGGGTTTACCTGAACGAAGAGGTTAAGAAGCGCAACATTAGTCGCGATGCCGACTCGGTAGGTGTTTTTATTACCAGCGTCTCAGACCCGTCTCGGGCTGCCGAAGTGGGTATGGCCATCGATAACCTATTCACCAATTCGCCTAAGGAGACACTGACTGAGACCGAGCAGGCCTTTCAACTGGGCTTTGTTGCCATGACAGAGGCCATTGTTGTGGCGATTCGAGCCGTCTCCTTCGTTGTCATTCTCATCATCATGGCGGTGATGGCCAATACTATGTCGATGACGGCGCGCGAGCGCACCCCCGAGTACGCCACCTTGAAGGCCCTTGGTTTTTCACCGCGATTTGTTGCAGGCTTGGTGCTCGCAGAGTCCATGCTGCTTGCTGCTCTTGGAGGGCTCACTGCAGTGGCCTTAACCTTTCCGGTAGCCATGATCTTTCAGGGCCTGACCGGCAACATGTTTCGCCACTTTGCGGTCTCGTTTGACACCAGCCTCATGCAGCTCGGTGCTGCGCTTGCAACAGGCCTGGTCGCCGCTGTGTTCCCCTGCATACGTGCCTATCGTATTCGCATTGTCGAGGGCCTTCGGGCCATTTGAGGCAGCCAACCCATGGCGCAGGCACTTTTTTCGGTTCCACTAAGCTACAGCCTTCGAAACCTCTGGGTACGTCGACTGACCACCGGCTTAACTGCCATGGGGATGGCCTTGGTGGTTTATGTTTTTGCAGCGGTGCTGATGCTTGATGCCGGCCTTAAACAAACCCTTGTTAGTACTGGTGAGGCAGACAACATGGTTGTGACCCGACAGGGTTCTTTAACCGAGGTACAAAGTTCCGTCGACCGCAGCCAGGCAAACATTGTTACGCAGTTCCCCGAGGTGGCAACGAATCTCGAGGCGCTTGCCTCGCGCGAGACGGTTGTACTTGTAAACCTTAAAAAGCGTGAGACCGGGCGACCATCGAATGTTGTGATTCGTGGCCTTGACCATCAAGGCATCAAGATGCGCAGGCAGGTGCAAGTGATCGATGGACGGCTTTTTCGCCAGGGCTCCAACGAGATCATGGTTGGCCAGGCAACGGCCAAGCAGTTCGCGGGTATGACCATTGGCGAGTCGGTGCGATTTGGTGGAAGGGATTGGCGGATTGTTGGTCACTTCGATGGTGGTCGAAGCGGCTTTGACAACGAGATCTGGGCCGATGGGGAGATTCTTCGTCAGTCGTTTCGTCGAACCACCTATTCGTCTGTGATTGTTCGGCTTATGGACCCGGGGCAGGCGGATGTTTTTCGCAGCCGTATTGAGGACGACCCACGGCTTCCTCTCAAGGCGAAGACAGAACGCCAGTACTACGAGGATCAGAGTGAGACGTTATCGCGCTTCATTCGAATTCTTGGTCTTACGCTTACCGTTATTTTTTCAATTGGCGCTGTGATTGGAGCCACCATAACCATGCAGGCTGCCGTGGCAACGCGGATTAACGAAATTGGGACCCTTCGTGCTCTTGGTTTCCAGCGAAGCGCAATACTTCTGGCCTTTCTTGCCGAGTCGGTCTTTCTTGCCCTGGTGGGTGGTGGGGTTGGGCTTGCCTTTGCAAGTCTGATGCAGCTCACCGAGTTCTCAACAACAAACTTCCAAAGCTTCTCGGAACTCTCATTCGGTTTTTATCTCACACCAGGCATCGTCATTCAAAGCCTGGTTTTCTCAGTTCTTATGGGCGTTCTAGGGGGTATGGCTCCAGCCATTCGTGCCTCGCGAATTGCCATTGTGGAGGCCCTGCGTGCAGCCTAAGCTTCGACCCGCTTTTGCCTTACAACTTGCCTGGCGAGATCTACGCTCAGGCGCAATGAGTCTCATGCTTGCAGCCATCGTAATCTCCGTTGCGGCCATTGTTTCGGTGGGTGTGCTGGCCAGTCGGGTGGAGTCTGCGCTTTTTGCCGATGCACGTGCAAGCCTGGGCGCCGACCGACTCCTGGTCTCTGATCGCCGTCTTCCCGAGGAATGGATGGAGGCGGCCAAGGCGCAGGGTCTGCGAATGGTTCAAGGCAGTCAGTTTCCAAGCATGGTTGTGGCGCGGGGCAGCAACCTGCTGGTTTCAGTGAAATCGGTGGAGCAGGGCTATCCACTGCGAGGTAGCCTTCAGGTGCGAAATGCTCAGGGGCTGAGTCTAAACCCATCAATACCACCCGGGGAGGTCTTTGTTGACGACAGCCTTATGGGCCGTCTTGGTCTTGGGCTGGGTGACGTGGTTGAACTTGGCGACCGTTCGTATCGCATTGGTGGGATTGTTGAGTTCGAGCCCGACCGAGGGATGAACTTCGTGAACATCTCGCCTCGTATTCTGATGCGTCATGATGAACTTCTGGCATCAAACCTATTGGGGCCCGGAAGCCGTGTGCGCTTTCGGCTCTGGCTCGGTAGCGATGATCCCAAGGCGCTTGAGGCCTTCGATAAGTCCATGGAAGGGCGCATCCAAGCGGGCCAGCGGCTCGAGACTATCGAGAACGCTCGACCCGAGTTGCGCGATGCACTCGATCGTGCAACAAGTTTTCTTGCGCTTGCAGCCATGGTCTCTGTGCTTACCGCCTCCGCGGCTATGGCGCTTTCAGGTCGCAGACTTGGGCTTCTCTATACGCAACGGCTTGCCGTCATGAAGGCCATGGGGGCAACACGTTGGCTGCTTCTGAGCTACTGGCTTGGACTTCTGCTGGGCATGGTGGTCCTTGCATGGCTTTTGGGAACTGGTGCGGGTCTTTTGCTTCAGGGCATTGGCAGCCACGTGCTCAATGAATTGTTTGGGTCAAGCCTTGGCCTTACTGGCTTTTTTGCATGGCTTCCTGTTCTGCAGGCCCTCGCCTTAAGCCTGGGTATGACGCTGCTTTTTGTCGGGCCTGCAGTCTGGAAGGCCCTTCGGGCGCCAGTCTGGCAAAGCCTGCGGCCCTCCGACTCGCCATCTATGGGCACAGACTCTACTGGCCTTTTCGCCCGTGCAGGGTTTGCATTGCTGGTGTTACTGGGTATGACTCTGCTTTTGTGGATGGGCAGTGGCGACTTTGAACTTGCCGCCTACACCTCCGTTGGCCTGTCTGTTTTTGGGCTTCTTCTTTTTTCCATCCTATGGATTGGGTTTCGGCTTACCGCCGCGGGCCTTGCCACGGTGCCTCATTTGGGTTGGACGCTCACCAGCCTGCAACGCATCCTGAGTCGGCGCGGCTCGGGCCTCATCGTGCAGGTGCTTGGGCTCTGCCTGGCCATGTCAGCCTTATTGTTATTGGCATTTCTTAGGCAAGACCTTCTTCAGGCGTGGGGCAGAAGCCTACCCCAGGATGCTCCCAATCGGTTCCTTCTGAATATTCAGCCTGGCCAAGAGACAGAGGTCGGGTCCATTCTTGAGTCTGCAGGAATAAAAGAGGCTGTCCTTTACCCCATGGTGCGGGGTCGGCTTGTAAGTATTAATAATCAGCCTGTCGGCCCTGACGACTTTGACGATCAGCGTGCCCAGCGGCTTTTGGACCGAGAGCTGAACTTGTCGTATGGCAGGGTTCCCGATTACAACCTCATACGAACGGGCAGGCCGATTGAACCCCAGGCCAACGAGGTGTCAGTGGAGTCTGGCATTGCGCGAACACTAGGCATTGAAGTTGGCGATCGGCTTGGCTTTGATATTTCTGGGGAGCCCGCCTGGGCGAAAGTAACGAGCCTGCGGGACCTGCGCTGGGATTCCATGCAGGTGAACTTCTTTATGATTCTCTCGCCGGCGGTGCTGCGAGACATGCCTCAGACCTTCATCACCTCGTTTTATCTCCCGGCCTCCTCTGAGGCTGCGGGGCTGAACCAGAGTCTGACCAGCCGCTTTCCAGGGGTAAGCCTGATCGATCTTGATGCAATGATTAGCCAGGTGAGGCGAATGCTCGAGCAGGTCATTGGTGCCGTGCAGGCGCTTTTCATGTTTAGCCTTGCCTCAGGGGTTCTTGTGCTCTGGGCGGCACTCTTAGCGAGCCGTGACGAGCGTATACGTGAGGCCACGTTGTTGCGAGCGCTCGGTGCACCCCGTGCGCGTCTCGTCGTCCGTCAGGCGACCGAGCTTTTGTTGGTTGGTGCGATTGCGGGCGTTGCTGCAGGGCTGGTTGCGCAGCTTCTCGGCAGCCTACTGGCTGAACAGGTCTTTGATCTGCCCGTTCCGTTTCGTCTGACTTGGCCGCTGATTGGCGCCTTGGTGGGTAGCCTTGTAAGTCTTGGCGCGGGCTGGATTGCCCTACGCCAGGTTTTATCCACCCCTCCTATCTTGGCCTTTCGAAGACTGCAAGCCTAGGCGGTGAAATCCGCCGGTATTTCGCATAGCGA
>CAMDMC010000009.1 GCA_945901825.1 Bordetella parapertussis | reverse complement strand
CTGAACTTCTTAGAGCTGCCCAAGCTTGCTCGGCTAGGGCTAGAGAAAACCAACAAACCGCTTTACGATTGGTGTCTATTCTTTTCCAACCCCAACGGAGTTGCTATGGAACAGATCACCCACCCGGATGTAAAGGAAGCCTTTGCGGTGCTGAAGTCGGTGAGTGCCACAGCGCAAGAGCGTGCCGATGCTGAGAAGCGCATTAAGTACGTGCGTGACCTCAACGCCATGATTGGCGCTGGCTGGGACGAGGGCAAGGCTGCGGGTATTGAAATTGGGCGCAGCGAGGGTATTGCTGTAGGGAAGGCAGAGGGAAAGGCAGAGCTTCTCGGGCGACAACTTATGAAAAAGTTTGGGCCTCTGCCTGACACTTTTCGGACTCAGTTAATGGCTGCCACCGAGGATGAGCTCGATGCCTGGTCAGAGGCGCTGCTAGTGGCTACCACCCTTGAAGAGGTTTTTGAGCCGCCCCGATCTTAACGACAATCTCTGGAGAATTGAGGACGTCAGAAGACTTAGCCTGAAAGACCCCAATGCTTCACAGACTAGTTAGGGCTCGAGAAGGGCTTCGGAAAAGTGCCGGGCAGCAAGATGTTGGTGTTGACGCTCTGGATGTCGGTGTGGCCGCAAAAGGCCATGGTCACGTCGAGCTCTTTATGGATGATTTGCAGGGCCTTGGTCACACCCGCTTCGCCCATTGCGCCCAGGCCGTAGACCATGGCGCGACCGATCATGGTTCCTTTGGCGCCCAACGCCCAGGCCTTAAGCACGTCTTGGCCACTGCGAATACCGCCGTCCATCCAGACTTCAATTTGGTCGCCCACTGCGGCCACGATAGCCGGCAGGGCTTCGATGCTGCTGGGCGCACCATCGAGCTGGCGGCCACCATGGTTACTCACCACAAGTGCGTCGGCGCCGCTCGCCACGGCCAACTTGGCATCTTCGGTATCCATGATGCCTTTCAAGATAAGCTTGCCGCCCCATTGCTTTTTGACCCAGGCCACGTCTTCCCAGTTGAGAGTCGGGTCAAACTGTTCGTTGGTCCACGAGGCCAGCGACTTCATATTGGACACGGCTTTGACGTGGCCAACCAGGTTGCCGAAGGTATGGCGGCGGGTGCCAGCCATACCCAGACACCAGCGCGGCTTGGTCATTAGGTTAATGATGTTGGCAATCGTGGGGCTAGGCGGCGCGGTGAGGCCGTTTTTCAGGTCTTTGTGGCGTTGACCAATGACTTGCAAGTCGAGCGTAAGCACCATGGCGCTTACATTGGCGGCTTTGCAGCGGTCAATCATGCGGGCCATGGCCTCGCGGTCGCGCATCATGTAGAGCTGAAACCAAAATGGCGCTTGGGTGTGGGCCGCGACGTCTTCGATTGAGCAGATGCTCATGGTCGACAGGGTGAAGGGGATACCAAACTTTTTGGCGGCCATGGCCGCATGCATTTCGCCATCAGCGTGCTGCATGCCGGTCAAGCCCAAGGGGGCAATGCACACGGGCATCTTGGTCTCGATACCGACCATCTTGGTGCTGGTGCTACGGTTTTCCATGTTCACGGCAACGCGCTGGCGCAGCTTGATTTTCTGGAAGTCGTCTTCGTTGGCGCGGTAGGTACTTTCGGTCCATGAGCCGCTGTCAGCGTAGTCATAAAACATGCGCGGCACGCGTTTTTTGGCTAGAACGCGCAGGTCTTCGATGGTGGTGATAACGGGCATGAGTTGTCCTTAACACGCTTTCGTGTGGGTGGTGCAATGCATCCTATCGTATCCCCGGCGGCACGCCCTTCCTCCAAGGCCGCCTACCCAACGTGTGGCCATAAGGATTGGGCTGATGACGATCTCAAGCGACTTAGACGTTAAAGCGAAAGTGCATGACGTCGCCGTCCTTCACCACATAGTCTTTACCCTCTAGCCGCATCTTGCCTGCCTCTTTGGCGCCGGGCTCTCCCTTACAGCCGATGAAATCGTTAAAGGCAATGACTTCTGCCCGAATAAAGCCGCGTTCAAAGTCGGTGTGAATAACGCCTGCGGCCTGCGGGGCTGTGGCGCCAATGCGCACCGTCCAGGCACGTACTTCCTTCACGCCGGCGGTGAAATAGGTTTGTAAGCCGAGAAGGCTGAAGGCTGCACGGATCACACGATTAAGCCCAGGCTCTTGCATGCCCATATCGGCCAAGAAGACCTGCTTGTCTTCATCGGGCATGTCGGCAATTTCTGCCTCTACAGCCGCGCAGATTGCAACCACGGGTGCGCCTTGGGTGGCTGCAAACTGACTGAGCCTCTCGAGGTGGGCATTGTTGGTGAAGCCGTCCTCTGCGACATTCGCTACATACATGGCGGGCTTTGCGGTGATGAAGAAAAACTGCCGCAGCAGCGACCATTCCTCGGGGCTAAGGTCAAGCCCGCGAATGGGCTTAGCCAGATTCAGTTCGGCCTGGCATTTCTCGAGTACCGCAACCACCCGAGCCGCCTCTTTGTCTCCCGCCCGCGCCGGCTTCATGGCCTTTGCAAGCTGTTTCTCAAGGCCTGCGAGATCAGCCAATGCCAGTTCGGTTGCAATGGTTTCAATGTCTGCAAGGGGGTCAACACGACCATTTACATGCACCACATTCTCGTCTTCAAAGCAGCGCACCACATTCACAATGGCGTCAGTCTCGCGAATGTTGGCAAGGAATTGGTTTCCAAGGCCCTCGCCCTTGCTTGCTCCGGCAACAAGCCCAGCAATGTCAACGAACTCAACGGTTGCAGGCATGATGCGCTCAGGTGAAACAATGCTGGCAAGCTGGCCAAGCCTGGGGTCGGGCAGCTCAACAATGCCGGTGTTGGGCTCGATGGTGCAAAAAGGGTAGTTCTCTGCGGCAATTCCTGCCTTGGTCAGGGCATTAAACAGGGTGCTCTTTCCCACATTGGGAAGGCCTACGATTCCACATTGAAGCGCCATAGCGAGTTGCCTTTGATGGGTTTATGTTGATGAGTGCAGCGCAAGCTGGGCTTTATCAAAACGTCCGTTAAGAATATCGGGCATGGCCTGAAGACTTCGATCGATGGCGGCTTGAATGAGCGCTTGTTCGTTTGCCGAGGGGCGATGAAGAACGAAGTCGGCAACCTCTTGCGCAAGACCAAGGCTACGCGGGTGTCCAATGCCAAGTCGTAGCCTCCAGAACTCTGGCGTACTTAGGTGCTGGGCGATACTGCGAACGCCATTGTGCCCGCCGTGACCACCACCTTTTTTCAAACGAATGTCGCCTGGTGCAATATCGAGCTCATCATGCACAACCAGAATGGCATCTGCTGGAATTTTGTAGAACTGCACAAGGGCATTAACCGCACGTCCCGAGTCGTTCATGTATGTGGTTGGCTGGCAGCAAAAAACAGATGAGGCAAGGTGTTGAAGACGACAAGAAAAGCGCGGCTCGTCATGCCATGCAGTGGGTGCGAAACCAGTGAGGGACTGGGGCAGGCCATGGAGTCTTTCGGCGAGCCAAAAGCCAACATTGTGACGATGGTCCTCGTAGCGGGGCCCGGGATTGCCGAGCCCCACGATGAGCTGAATGGACGGCGTCAAGTCACCTTAAACAGCTTAAGCGGGCTTAGCGGCCTCACCGCCCGGTGTTGCCGCATCGTCGGCTGATGCCCCGCCTACCTTGGATGCTGTGGCCACCACGGGGTTATCCTGCCCGTGCGTTATTAAGACAACGCCTGCGGGCAACTGAATATCACTGACATGCACGGGATGCGAGGTTGTAAGGTTGGAGAGGTTGACCTCAAGAAATTCGGGAAGGTCTTGGGGTAGGCAGGAGACCTCGAGGTCGTTCAGCACATGACTGACCATGGCCCCTTCAAGCTTCACCGCAGGCGAGTTTTCCTGGCCAATAAAGTGCAAGGGCACGCGGGTATGAAGTTTTGAGTTTGCATCCACCCTTTGGAAGTCAACATGCAGAACCTGTGCCCTGAAGGGGTGCATCTGGAAGTCTCTTAGAAGGACCTGTTCAGACTTCCCATCGAGCTCAAGATTAAGAATGGACGAGTGAAAAGCCTCGACCTTCAAGGCAAGGAGAATGGGGTTGTGGTTCATTTCAATGGAGATGGGCTGAGCCGCACCGCCATAAACAATACCTGGCACCTTGCCGCTACGACGAAGGCGGCGGCTCGCACTCGTACCTTGCGTTTCACGACGGTTGGCCACCACGTGGGAGGTGGAAATTTTCATGGAATGTCACTCCGGTTAATCGTTTAAAAGGGCTCGTTGGGCCGCGACCAGCGCCAACGCAAAAGCCCTCTATTCTAGCAGACCGAAAGGCTATTCCAGAAAAAGCGAGCTTACCGAATCGGACTTGGCGATTCGTATGATGGTCTCTGCCATGAGGCCTGCACAGGAAATAACCCGAATGCGCTCGCATGCGGCTGTCTCGAGGTCAAGGGGGATGGTATCTGTGACCACCAGTTCATCGAGGTCAGACTGCTCAACCCTTTGTGCGGCGCCACCCGACAAGACAGGATGTGTGCAGTAGGCGACAACACGCGAAGCGCCATTGGCCTTTAGCGCGGCAGCCGCCTTGGTGAGTGTTCCGGCCGTGTCCACCATGTCATCCATGATGATGCAGGTACGGCCCTCGACATCGCCAATAATGTTCATGACCTCCGACACATTGGCTTTGGGCCGGCGCTTGTCGATAATGGCGAGATCGGTGTCGAGCTCTTTAGCAAAGGCTCTGGCCCGAACCACGCCACCCACATCGGGTGAGACCACCATCACATCGCGGTAATCGTGCTTCCAGATATCGCCCAAAATAATGGGGGCCGCATAAATGTTGTCAACGGGCACATCGAAAAAACCCTGGATCTGATCGGAATGCAGGTCCATGGTGAGCACGCGGTTAACACCCACCGACTGCAGCATGTTGGCCACGACCTTTGCACTAATTGGCACGCGGGCCGAGCGCACCCTGCGGTCTTGGCGGGCGTAGCCAAAATAAGGAATGGCCGCCGTAATTCGGCTTGCCGAGGCGCGACGAAGTGCGTCAACCATCAGCATCACTTCCATAAGATGGTCGTTAGCCGGGGAAGAGGTGGACTGCAGCACAAAGACATCGCGCCCGCGGACATGCTCAAGTATTTCAATGGTCGCCTCGCCGTCGGAAAACCGCCCCACATTGGCGCGGCCCAAAGGAATAGAAAGGCATTTGGCGACGTCGGAGGCAAGCCTAGGGTTGGCATTGCCCGTGAACAACATGATGCCTTCAGCGGGAGAGCCGGAGTTGTTAAGGCGGTCGGCCATGTGGGGCGTCTCGGTTCGGGTGGGTAGTCTTAGCATGAACGGGCTTTGAAGTGGCTGGGGAGGAAGGACTCGAACCCTCGAATGCCGGAATCAAAATCCGGTGCCTTAACCAACTTGGCGACTCCCCAGCGATAGAACCACCATCAAAACTCCAATCGTACTGGATTCGACTGCATTTTATAAATACGCCTGCACGGCGCGCAGGCCACGAAACCGTTGGCTACTTGCCGGCTGTGAGACAAGCCATTGCGTGATTCTGTCGGCCTGGGCCTGCGATTCGCAGCTGCAAAAAAGCGACGATCCGCTGCCCGACATGCGCACGGCCTCGGGGGGCAGCCCTTGAAGACCGGCAGCCCGCACAAGCAACTCAAGGTCGATGCGCAGTTCGGGGAAAAGTTCAAAGGCAACCTCACAGAGATCGTTGCGGCCAAGGGTCCAGACCGACTGCTCCAGCGCGGCCTCAATCACATCTTCCCCAAGTGCGGGGTTGTTGCGCCGCAGGTTTTTGTCTTGAAAAATTCGGGCGGTGGCAACTTCAACACGAGGTACGGCAACGACAAAATGCCTTGCCTTGGGCACAAGCCTGCGCAGTGTCTCGCCAATGCCGGTTACAAGTGCAGGCCCAGAGCGAAGAAAGAATGGGACATCTGCCCCTAGCCCGAGCCCAAGCTCAGCAAGCTCCGTGTTGCTAAGGCTAATCTGCCAGAGTTCTTGCAGGCCCTTTAGGCAGGTGGCCGCATCGGAACTGCCTCCGCCTAAGCCGGCGCCATGAGGGATCGATTTATGAATGTAAATGTCGCATCCCAGTGAAGGCCGCATAAGGCCCTGCGACATTGCAACCGCCTTAAGCTGCCTGGCAGCCTTGATGCAGATGTCGTCTTCGGCGGGCCAGGGGTGACTGGAACGCCGTTCAATGGCTCCGTCATGAGTGGGTGTCAGTTCAATTTCATCGCACCAGTTAATTGGCACAAACAGGCTTTGAAGCAGGTGGTAGCCATCGCTTCGCTGGCCTGTCACGTGCAGGAAAAGGTTGAGCTTGGCAGGCGCCTTTAGTTGCAGCATGGGTCAGCAACCAGTCGAAGTTCCATCCAGCCCTCTGCATTCTGAAGTCGCTTCACAATGGGCTTGGGGTTTGGCAAGGCCTGAAGCTCGGGCGAAAGTTCGTCAAGTAACGAGAAAAAAGCAGCCAGACTCTTTGCCTCAAGCCCAATGTGTGAGGCCCAACGGTCGAGTGCCGCTTCTACAACCGGCCCGCCCTTCTGATCAAAGACCTGCCAGCTCGAATCGGCATTGGGCGCAGGGCCTAAGACCGCGCCGGCTTGGTGATTCAACGACTCGGCGGCACGAACTCGCCCAAGCCCCGCCTGAAGTTCACCCCAAGGATTCTGAAACTCAAGCAGCTCCGGGCCCGTTCCGCTTTTGGGCTGCCGCCAGTCAAAACGCCCCTGGACAGGCTCGTTAAGAAAAGAAGCTTTAAGAGCAAAGCGGCCTGTGAACTGCAGATGATTCGAGGCAGAGGTCTGCGCCTGAAGGGCCTGAAAAGAGGCAAGCGGGCCTTGTTGGGAGGGGAGTGTTGCGCAGCCGCCAAGCAAGGCAAAAAAACAGACCGCGGTTATTCCCGAGAATTTCAAGGTAGGCGGTCAGGGTCGGTCAGACGGGTCCAGTGCCTCGGAGAGCGGGTCTGACAAAACAGCCTTTTGGGCGATGCCCAGCCGAGACAGGGTCTCTCGGAGTACCGTATTCTGGGGGTCGTGGCTTAGCCCCAGGCGAAAGACAGCCAGGGCCTCGTCGGCCCGAGATAACTGCCAGAGCACCTCTCCAAGGTGCGCGGAAATTTCGGCATCAGGCTGGCGCTCGTAGGCACTGTAGAGAAACGGCAGCGCGTCTTTGGGCATGCCCTTGCGGAAATAGACCCAGCCCATGCTGTCAAGAATATGGGGGTCGTTGGGCAGCAGTCGAAGGGCCTGTTCAATAAGAACCTTCGCCTCGGGCAGGCGCTGGTTACGATCGGCAAAGCTGTAGCCTAGGGCGTTTAGGGCATGGGCATGCTTGGGTTCTTTGGCAATAAGGCTACGAAGCAGGCGTTCCATTTCACTGAAATTCTGGGCGCGCTCGTAGAGCATGGCCCGTGTGTAGAGCAGCTCGGGCCGAACGGAATGCTCGAGCGCCACCGCCTCAAGCAAGGCAACGGCTTTGGACGGGTCGGGCCCCCGGGAGGAGAGCGCAGCCAGCCGGTCGTAGAAGGCAACGAGGTCGGACTCGCCTGCCTCTTTGGCCTTTGCCCGTCGTGCAAGAAGGCTTTGCTGAAGGTCGTTATGAAAGCCAAGAAGCATCTGAAGGGAGTCGACTGTGTCTTGGGCCTCGGCAGATTCGGGCTTTGCCTTGAGCCAAATCAGCCCAGCATCTAAGGCCTGTCTGGGTGCTCGCCCATTGAGCGCCAGTCGGCAGGCGCGCTCAGCAACGGCCGCATCGTTTGTTCGTTGGGCAAGGCTAAGGTAGGTTGCCAAGGCCACACCCTGCTCACCTTGTTGAAGGGCAAGCTCACTTGCCAGAATTTGAAACACAATGCTTGCAGGCGATGGCTCGGTGTTGGCCGAGGGCCCCTGCGATGTCTGAGCTGCAAGACTAAGACTAAGGCTAAGCCCTGCCCCAAGGGTCGCGCCCTGACACAGACGAGTCAGCTTCGTCCAGGCACGAACGGGCTGCAGTCGGTGCGATTGGGGTGTGAACATACGGTAACAATATAGGAATTTAGGCCAAATGCATGCCAGAACTACCGGAGGTTGAAGTGATTTGCCAGGGTCTGCAGCCCCTGGTTGTGGGCAAAGCCATTGTCTCTGCAGGCTGCAGCGGGCAGCGACTGCGCACTTTCCAAGGCAGGCTTACAGGCTGGCACCTAGAGGGCGAGACCGTTCAGGCCGTCTGCCGGCGCTCAAAGCATCTGGTTCTTGTCCTTTCACGAAGCATGCTTGGCCTTCACCTTGGCATGTCTGGCCAGCTTATCTGGCGTGCCCACAACGAGCCCATGCCCATTCACACCCATCTCTGGCTTTATTTTTCTGGTCATCGACTCGACTACGTGGACCCGCGCCGTTTTGGCGACCTTAAACGCCTCGAGCGTCCTACAGGCCTGTCAGCAGGCGAGTTAGTGGCCGGGCTCATGCAGGGTGATTGGGATGCCTGGCTCTCGCCAGGCCCACTGGGGGCAGAGCCCTTGGCCCAAGGTTTCTCGGCGGATCTTCTTTTTAAGGCAAGCCGTGGCGTTCAGCAGGCCATCAAGCCCTGGCTAATGCGCGGCCATGTCGTGGTTGGTGTGGGCAATATCTATGCAAGTGAGGCGCTCTACGCGGCAGGTATTCATCCTAATCGGCCCGCAGGACGACTTTCACGGGCGCGCTACGCGCGACTGGCGCATGAAGTTCAGGGCCAGCTTAGCGCTGCTATTAAGGCCGGGGGAAGCACGCTTCGGGACTTTCGTTCTGCCCATGGCCAGCCCGGCGACTATGGACTTGTGCACAAGGTCTACGACAAAGAGGGAAAGCCATGTGCTGCCTGCGGCCGCCCCGTGCGGCGTTTTATTCAGGCCCAGCGCTCAAGCTTTTACTGCCCAGGCTGTCAGCACTGATGACCTTTGCCAGCGATCTTCTTGCATGGGGTCGTCTGCATGGGCGTCGGGACATGCCGTGGCAGCAGACGACCCATGGAGCGCTCAATGTCTACTGGGTCTGGGTCTCTGAGGTGATGCTGCAGCAGACCCAGGTTCAAACGGTTTACCCTTACTTTCTTGCCTTCATTCGGCGCTTTCCGAGCCGCAGAGCCCTGGCCGAGGCCCCTCTTGAGGAGGTGCTTGCGGCCTGGAGTGGGCTGGGTTACTACCGTCGGGCTCGTAACCTGCATGCGGCGGCACGTCAGCTTGAATTGGAGTATTCGCAGAACGACTGGCCAAGCACCCGAGACGCCTGGCAGGCCCTGCCTGGCCTGGGCCGGTCAACGGCTGCCGCGATTGTGGCAAGTTGTTTTAACCAGCGCGAGGCGATTCTTGATGGCAACGTGAAACGCGTTTTGGCGCGGCAGGTCTGCGCCGAGCAGCCTTGGGGCTCTGCTGCGCTTGATCGTTTTTTGTGGGACGAGTCACAGGCAAGACTTCCTGAGCAGGCAGATGCGATGCCTCTTTACACCCAGTCGCTTATGGACCTCGGTGCGACCGTCTGTCTGCCGCGGCGGCCCGACTGCGGACCCTGCCCTGTGTCTGCCCACTGCCAGGCCTTTCAAAGAAAGGCGAGCCTTGAATTCCCTCGACCAAGGCCTGCCAAGGCAAGGCCAGTGCGTCAGACGCGCTGGCTGGTTATTGTCCAGCCGGATCCGAACACCGGCGAACTCAGACTTGGTCTGCAAGAGCAGCCCGAGCAAGGGGTCTGGGCAGGGCTTTGGAGCTTTCCTTCCCTTGACCCCAGTGCATCGATGCCAGAGGGCTGGGCGGAATGGGAGCGCTTTCACCACGACTTCAGTCATTTTCGGCTTACCGTGAGCCTTTGGATGCCCAAACCGTTTCTTAATGCCCTGGGCCAGACAGGCTCAGTCTTGTCGGCCCAGGATTCGGGGCCTGGGGCTTTCGGTTGTTCGCCACCTACCTTTAAAACCATTACAGACTGGCTTGAGCAGGGTATTCCGAGCCCGGTGCGTCAGGTCCTTCTTAGGCTAGCCAAGTCCCTTCAGACTTAGTCCTCGGTGACGCACAAGGCAAGGCCACTGGCCATAGAACTTCTTGGCCAGCTGTTCGGCGCAATAGACCGAGCGATGCTGCCCGCCGGTGCAGCCCAAGGCCACCGTCAGGTAGCTACGCTGATCATGTTCAAACTCTGCGATCCAGCGCTGCAGAAAGTTGGCAATGTCTTCAATGAGGTTCGGAGCCTGAGTCTTATTGGCTAGGTAGCTCGCCACCTTGGGGTCAAGACCGGTCAGGGGCTTAAGCTCTTCGATGTAATGGGGGTTCGACAAACAACGAACATCGAAGACCAGGTCGGCATCCAGTGGGATGCCGTCCTTGTAGGCAAACGACTGGAACATAAGGCTGATACGCCCAGACTTAAGCTGAAGAAACTCCCGTACCCATGCGCGCAGTGCGGCTGGCTTTAAGTCTGTGGTGTCCAGTTGCACACCAAGCTGCTCAATGTCTACAAGAATCTCGCGCTCATGTTCAATGCACTCTAGCAAAGACGATGATTCCTCCTGGCCTTCAAGCCCAAGCGCCTCAATGGCTTCCGGACGAAGGCTTAAGGGGTGCCGGCGCCGAGTCTCCGAGTAGCGTTGAACAAGCGCATCGGTTCTTGCATTTAGAAACAAGAGCCGCACCTCAATGCCTGTTGACTGCAGTCGTTGAAGCGTTAGGCGAATGGCGCGCAGGTCTTCGCGCATGCGCGTGTCTGCAGCAATGGCCAGTCGTGGGAAGGACCTTGATTGTAAGGATTCGGCGATGGGTTCAATGAACCCCACAGGCAGGTTGTCAATGCAGAAATAGCCCGAGTCTTCAAGCGCGTTAAGAACCACCGACTTACCAGAGCCCGACATACCGGTCACAAGAATGAGTTGCATCAGGAGCTCGACCCCGAGCCGGTGGTTTGTTGCACCTCGGGCTGCATGGCCCGCTGCTGTCGTTCGGCAAAGGCCTTCATGGTGTCAATGCCGCGCAACTGCAAGACGGTATTGCGAACCGCCGCCTCCACAAGAACCGCAAGGTTGCGTCCCGCGGCAACGGGAATAATGACCTTGCGAATTGGCAGACCGAGCACGTCCTCTTTGAGGGCCTCAAGCGGCAGGCGCTCGTAATCGTTAAAGCCCGAGCGTCGAATGAGCTGCACAATGAGCCTTAGACGCATCTTTCGTCGCAGACTGGTTTCGCCAAAAATGGCCTGAATATCAAGCAGACCCAGGCCGCGGACCTCCAGCATGTTTTGCAAGAGGGCGGGGCAGCGGCCCTCTACGGCATCGGGGGCAATACGCGCAAAGTCCACAACGTCGTCGGCAATCAGGCCATGGCCACGGGTAATAAGCTCCAGAGCAAGCTCGCTTTTTCCAAGACCAGACTCACCGGAGAGCAGCACCCCAAGGCCCAATACATCCATAAACACGCCGTGCAAGGATGCCTTCGGGGCAAGCACACGTGACAACAAAATGCGCATGCGCTCAATGGTCTGAGCCGCCGACAAAGGCGTACGAAGCAAGGGTACCTGGTCGCGGTCGCAGGCCTCAAAAAGAGCCGAGGGGGGTACGAGGCCGTCTGCCATGACCAATGCAGGGGGAGATCCGGCAAGAAGCTCCGCCGTAAGGTAGGCCCTTCTTTGAGGGTCAAGCCGGTTGTAGTACTCCACCTCGGGTCGCCCAAGAACATGAATTCGGTAAGGGTGTATCAGGTTTAAGTGGCCCACCAGATCGGCACTCTCAAAGCTCTGACCCGAGATATGCCGGCCGCCACCCGACTGCCCGGTGACCCAACTCAGCTTGAGCTCCTCGTGGTAGTCCGAGAAGAAAAGGCCGATATTTAGCATGCTCGACCATGCTGAAGGGGGTCGTTATGGGCGACGGGCGGGTTACGGTCCCGTCGTGTTGTTGAAGGCAGGCTTCTTACTGTGTCGCCGAGGGCCCCCAGGCCGCCAGTGTGTCGTAGAGCTTTTGCGAGGTCTGGCTTGAGAGCACGGCTTCCCGAAGCCCGGTGTCGGACACCATCTCGGCGACTTCGGAGAGAAGTTCGAGATGCTCCTGGGTGGCCTGCTCGGGCACGAGCAGAAATATAAGAAGTGACACCGGTTTTCCATCGGGGGCATCGAAGGCAATCGGCTCGACAAGTCGTATAACCGCGGCCACTGCCTCTTCGATTCCCTTGATGCGACCATGAGGAATGGCAATTCCCTCGCCAAGGCCCGTCGAGCCGAGTCGTTCCCGAGCGAATAAGGAATCGAAGACCTTGGCCCTTGCGATTCCTCGACGTTCTTCGAATAACAGGCCTGCCCGCTCGAAGACGCGTTTTTTGCTTGTGGCCTCGACATCGATAAGGACGCTGTTTGCCAGTAGCAGCTGACTGATACGGTTCATATGACGAACTCTCCTTGCACAGACGTGTCTGGAGAATTATAGCGAGTCTCCCCCCGATATGCTGCGTCGCAATATTGGGGAATTGGCGGTCCCAAAGCCCCGGGTGTTGCCCAAGGGCCAGGCCGGTTGGCTGATGCATGCCTGGGCTTACCTTTCGGTGCGTTAGACCTGATCAAGCCCCTTGGCCGCGACCCTTGAGGGATGGCCTCCTGACTGATGTTGTTCTTTGTAGCGAAGCACTTGGCGGTCGAGTTTGTCAGCAAGCAGGTCGATGGCAGCGTACATGTCGTCGTGCTTGGATTCGGCATGTAGGTCTTTGCCCTGGAAATGCACCGTGATTTCTGCCTTCTGCTCGCGCTTCTCAACAGAGAGAACGACGTTTGCCTCTTGGCCGTTTGAAAAATGTCGCCAGACCCGACTGAGCTTTTGCTCAACGTAGCCTTCAATGGCCTTGGTGACCTCGAGGTGATGACCCACGATGTTGATGTTCATACGGCGCCTCCCTTGTTATTGATTGACTGAGCTTTGAGACCCTTTATTTAGCGATGCCTACGTTGGGCAGCGCTTGGAATTCGTAATGCTTCACGGTACTTCGCTACGGTACGCCTGGCAACCACAACCCCTGACTCTGCAAAACGATCGGCAATGGCCTGGTCTGAAAGCGGCTTTCCAGGGGTTTCGCCTTTAATCCAGTCGGCAATCTGGGCGCGAAGGGAGGTTGCTGACGCCGTTCCTCCGTCGTCGGTGGAGACATGACTTCCAAAGAAGTACTTAAGTTCAAAACAGCCAAGCGGCGTCAACATAAATTTCTGACTGGTGACCCGGGAGACCGTAGACTCATGAAGTTCGCACTCCTCGGCAATATCACGCAGGACCAGGGGTCGCATCGCTTTGGGACCGTCCTCGAAGAAAGCTTGCTGAGCCTCAACAATGGCCTGGGAGACTCTTAAAATCGTGTCCGACCGCTGTTGAATATTTTTAAGCATCCAGCGAGCCTCTTGCAGCTTTTGTGAGAGGTTCGACGACTCCCCGCCCGTGGTTTTAATAAGCTGTGCGTAGTCATTATTAATGGAGAGCTTAGGCAGCGCCCCGCTTGCGAGCCGGGCTCGCCAGAGACCATTTCGGGTTTTGTAGACCACCACGTCTGGAATAAGGTAGCCCGCATGCTGGTCACGAAAAAGCCCAGCCGGCCGGGGGTTAAGGCTGCGAACAAGGCGTAAGGCTTCAACAAGATCGTTCTTGTCTTCGCCCAGTGTTTTGGCAAGGCTCACGGGGTTGGCATTGCCAAGGGTCTCGATATGATCTTCAATCAGTCGCCGGGCAAGGGCATAGTGGCTGGCCGTTAGAAGCTCCTCGCGGGTGCTATTGGATTGCGATGCATCAAAGGCCGTGCATGCCTGACGGAAGACTTCAAGTTGCAGCAACAGACATTCCTGAAGGTTACGCGCGCCTACCCCAGCGGGCTCGAGCGACTGCAAAAGCCGAAGCCCAACCAGATACTCTTCTTCAAGCAAGGGCTCGTCAAAATGCTCCATAAAAACGTGGTCAAAGCTCGCAGCAATCTCTTGAAGGTCGTCCCGCAGATAGCCATCTTCGTCAAGAGCCTCAATAAGAATCTCAAGCCAGAGCCGGTCTTTGGGCTCAAGCTGTAGACCTGCCGCCTGCTCGCGCAGGTGGCTGTTTAGGCTAATGGTGGATTGGTCCTGGTCTTCGCGGCCGTCATCATCGCCATCGCCTGCCTGTTTGGTCTTCCAGTCGGCAAGGCTGTCAAGCTCTTCCTCCCGGTTGTCGGCCGCCTCGGCTGGGCCCTCGGGTTCGGCCTCGGAGACGGGGGCGTCTGCCACATCTTCAAGCTCGAGCAATGGGTTATCACGCACAAAGTCGTCGAGCTCTTGGCGTAATTCAAGGTTTGAGAGGGTGAGCAGCCGAATGGCCTGCTGCAGCTGTGGCGTGAGCGAGAGCTGCTGACTTGTCTTGGTGGTAAGGGTAATCTTCATACCGACAGGCAATCCTTACATTCTGAAATGCTCGCCAAGATACACCTGGCGAACCTCCGTATTGTCAACGATGTCGGCTGGCGTTCCGCTTGCAAGCACTTCTCCGTTATTTAGGATAGTCGCATGATCGCAGATTCCGAGGGTCTCTCGGACATTATGGTCAGTAATTAAAACCCCGATGCCTTTGCTTTTTAGAAAGCGAATAATTCTTTGGATCTCAATGACCGCAATGGGGTCAACCCCGGCAAAGGGCTCATCGAGCAAAATAAATTTGGGGTCGGTTGCCAAGGCCCGAGCAATCTCCACTCGCCGGCGCTCCCCGCCGGAGAGCGACTGACCAAGGCTGTGTTCGATGCCCGTTATTTGGAGCTCTTTTAAAAGCTCACGAAGGCGCCGGTCGATCTCGGTCTGGCCCAGAGGCTGGCCGCTTGTTGTTTTTTGTAATTCCAGAATGGCTCGGATGTTGTCTGCGACTGTAAGCCTTCGAAAAATAGAGGCCTCTTGCGGCAGATAGGAAAGGCCATGCTGCGCCCTTTGGTGGATTGGCCGTCGGGTGAGGTCCATGCCGTCGAGCTTGATACGTCCTCCATCGGCGGGTACAAGCCCCACGATCATGTAGAAGCAGGTGGTCTTGCCTGCGCCATTTGGGCCAAGCAGCCCAACGACTTCGCCCGTTTTAACCGTGAGCGAGACGTCGCGGACCACGGAGCGGCCCTGATAGCCCTTCTTAAGGTTTTGAACATCGAGAACAGAGTCTTCGCTGGGTGCAGCCTGAAGGCTCATGGCTTGGATGGCGTGCTGGTGGAAGGCCTAGACAGGGGTGGCTCGGGTGAGGTCGGTGTCTGGGCCGGGCGCGGCATGAGTGTCATACGGGTGCGAGGTTGCCCGGGCGTTGACTCGACCCGATAGGTCTGGGTGACCTGGTCGTAGACCAGCCGGTCGCCGGCCACCGTGTCAACGACCTGGCCATTCAGAAGGCGCCTCAGAACAGCCTCTCCATCAATCACCACAATTTCCGTCTGACTGTTGTATTGAATGGTCTTGCCCTGGCCTTCCACCGACTCGTTGCTGTCCGCAGGCTTTTGTTGAAAACGCGCGGGCTGGCCCGTGACCCGACCCTTCATGCCCGAGTTGGGCAGTTGTTCGAGCTCAAGCGCATCGCCTTGAAGGCTCAGCGCCCCCCGATTCAGGTTCACGTTACCCCTAAACTCGGTCACCAGTTTCTGCTCATCGTGCCGCAGCTCGTCGGCATCAATTTTGGTTGCAGGTGGCTGCGTTGCCATGATTGAAGGGCCGAATAAGCCAGCAACTAGCGCAAGACAGACCCTGGACGAATTTCTGGCCCAGAACCCCGAAAGACAGGCGAGCAGCATGGGCTTGATGTGTGGATGACCCAAGGAAGTTAGCTTTCAGGCTTGAGAATCATTTGAGTATTGGACAACACCCGCAAGGTCTCAGCGCGTTGATCAAGCAAAAGGCCATCGCCCGTTAAAACCGATGTGCCACGCACCACTCGCACGGGAGCGGTTGTCTGAGCCGTTTGTTTTTTCAGATCGAACCGAATCCAAGGGCTTGTAACCTCAAGGGCGGGCTCCCTCAGCTGGGCAGGCCTGCTAATTTGGGCGTTACCCCGGATCTCAATTTCTTGTTGGTTACTTGAAATCACGGCGGAGTCTGCCCGAGCCGACATGGCGGGCCCCGTCTGTGCCTGCGTAAGCGAGACAAGCTCTGGTTGATCGAGCAATGCCTGCCCGTCATTGAATAGGTCAACGCGGGGCGCCCTTACCTGGTACTGGGCCGAGCCTTGCGCATTGGTTTGAAGAATCTCGGCCTTGGTAATGACGGTAGAGATTGAACCAGCAGGTCGTGAGGATGCGGGGTTAGAGGACTGAGCAACCAGTTCGCTAAGCAGCCATGCAGCAAGCGTCAGTGCTCCGACCATGGCAATGGAGACCAGGCTGCCGAGGCGCTCGAGAACGGCAAGCCTCATTGGGCATGCTCCGCAAAGAGGTCAGCAAGGCAGCGGACCGCGCCTTGGCCACCGGGCTTGTCGGCGATCCAGTGGCTCGCCTGCTGGACTTCAGCGATGGCGTTGGGCACACCGGCTGCAAAACCAACCGCCTTGAGTACGGGAAGGTCGGCCAGGTCATCGCCCATAAAGGCAATTTCATAAAGGTTTAGCCGGGCCTCTTTAGTCCAGTCTTTTAGGCATTGAAGCTTGTCGCTGATGCCTTGAAAAACAGGGTGAATCCCCAGTTCCTGGGCGCGCCTGTTGACTGCGAGGTGGGATCGGCCTGAGATGATACCCACGACCAGCCCCTGGCTGCGCATGGACTGTACGCCCTGCCCGTCGTGAACGTGGAATCGCTTGAGGCTCTCTCCTTGCTCACCGTAGAAGAGGCCTCCGTCGGTCATAACCCCATCCACATCCAAAAACACGGCCTTAATGGCTTGAAGGCGTTCGGCGGCATTGGCAGGGCTTTTCTTAAAGGGCATGAGGGCAGACGGGCACTAGATAATCTTGGACTCAAGAAGGTCGTGAAGGCCAATGACGCCGACCGGGGCATTGGCCGCATCCACGACCACCAGATGATTAATCCGACGCTCCTCCATGAGGTGGGCCGCCTCGGAGGCAAGCGCTTCGGAGGCGATGGTCTTAACGTGCCTTGTCATGATGTCTTTTACAGCCGTCTGAGTATGAAGTTTCTGTTTCTCAAGAACGCGACGCAGGTCGCCGTCGGTAAAAATGCCCGCCAGACGTCCCTGCCCATCGACCACGCAGGTCATGCCTAGCCGCTTGC
Source organism: Bordetella parapertussis (assembly GCA_945901825.1). Taxonomy (GTDB): domain Bacteria; phylum Pseudomonadota; class Gammaproteobacteria; order Burkholderiales; family Burkholderiaceae_A; genus Hahnella. Next base: position 35,493 of record CAMDMC010000009.1, on the reverse strand, counting down.
TGGTCATTTCAATAAGTGTCTGAGATAACAAGGCAGAGTCGCTTACCTTGGGAACTTGATCCCCTTGGCGCATCACATCGCCCACCCGGACAAGCAGGCGTCTGCCCAGACTACCGCCGGGGTGGGATCGCGCGAAGTCATCTGCGCTAAAGCCACTGGCCTCCAGTACTGCAACAGCCAGGGCGTCCCCAAGGGCAAGCGCCGCAGTGGTACTGGCCGTTGGTGCCAGGTTCAATGGGCAGGCCTCCTCAACAACCGAGGCATCCAAATGAATATCGCTGAGTCGGGCAAGTCGTGAGTCCGGTCGCCCCGTCATGGCAATAAGCGCAATGCCCATGCGTTTAATGTGAGGCAGAACGTCGCAGAGTTCTTCGGTCTCTCCAGAGTGGGAGATGGCAAGTACGAGGTCTTGAGGCTGAATCATCCCGAGGTCCCCGTGCTTGGCTTCGGCGGGGTGAACGAAAAGAGCGGGTGTTCCGGTTGAGGCGAAGGTGGCGGCAAGCTTTCGTGCAATATGCCCCGACTTGCCCATTCCCATGACGACCAGACGACCCCCGCGCGTTGAGAGACTCCGGATGGTCTGAACGGCCTGGCTTACTTCAGTACCTAGTTGTTCGCTAAGCCGCTCAATGGCGGCTGCTTCAATTCGAAGAACCCGTCTAACCGCAATTAAGGCGTTATCTGGCTTGCCTAGTTCATGCGGCGTGGCTAGCAGGGAGGTGGTCATGAGGAAGACGCCCCTTGGCCGGTACGAGAGGGGTAGGAAACAACAGGCAAGAAGTTAAACCGCGACATGCTGCCAGTTTAATGGAACTAGGCGTTTAGAATGGAGTTCTTCTTGCCAAGTGAAAGACCGGTTACGCCTTTGCTGCTCGCTCTCGACTTCTTTTTGTTGTCCCATTCCTAGAATGTCTTCATCCAGCCCGCTTGTATTTTCCAATGTCTGCTTTGGCTACGGCACGCGACCGGTCATTGACAGCCTTAGCCTTGAGGTCAAGGCGGGGGAGGTTCTCGCCATTATGGGCGGCTCGGGCGTTGGCAAGACGACTTTGTTGCGACTGATGACCGGGCTGGTTGCCTCAAGCTCGGGCAGCGTAAGCGTCTTTAACCAGTTGCTAAGGGGTGTGAGTCACCAGGATCTTTTCGCAGTTCGCAGGCGCATGGGGCTCTTGTTCCAGTTTGGGGCACTTTTTACCGACCTTAGCTGCTTTGAAAATGTGGCCTTTCCCTTGCGGGAGCACACCAACCTGTCAGAGCAGATGATTCAGGACATCGTCTTGCTTAAGCTTGAGTCGGTTGGCCTGCGCGGGGCTGCCCAGCTGATGCCCTCGGAAATATCAGGTGGCATGGCTCGACGGGTTGCTTTGGCGCGAGCCATTGCCCTGGACCCAGAACTTATTCTTTACGACGAACCCTTTGCGGGGCTCGACCCCATCTCGCTCGGTGTTACGGCGCGGCTTATACGGCGGCTCAACGACGCCCTGGGAGCAAGCTCCGTTGTGGTCACCCATGATGTGGCCGAGACCTTTGCCATTGCCGATCGAGTTGCTGTTCTGGCCCCAGGAAAGGCGGGCGCAAGGCTTGTTGCGGTGGGTGAGCCCGCTAGCCTTCGTGAATCCCAGGACCCCTATCTGCGTCAGTTCCTCAAAGGCGAAGAGGATGGACCAGTGGGCTTTCACTACCCGGCCCCTGAGCTGTCGGACTCTTTTTTTGGAAAGGTATCACGGCCTTGAGTACGCCCACGCCTCCCGGCCTTCGAGCGCGGGTTGAGTCGCTAGGTGGATCCTTTTTAAGCGTACTTGAGCAGGCGGGCGCCTTTTTGCTTTTGTTTCTCGCCATCCTGCGTCGCCTACCCATTTTGTTTGCGCGGCCCCGCTTGGTGGCAGCCCAGGTTCATTTTCTGGGCAATTATTCCCTTGCCATTATTCTTGTCTCGGGTCTATTTGTTGGCCTTGTTCTGGGCCTTCAAGGCTATTACACCCTGCGTCGTTACGGCTCGGAGGAGGCGCTCGGCCTGTTGGTCGCCCTCTCGCTCGTGCGGGAGCTTGGGCCGGTTGTGACGGCCTTACTTTTTGCCGGCCGTGCTGGCACAGCCCTTACTGCGGAAATTGGGCTTATGAAGGCCGGTGAGCAGCTCTCGGCCATGGAGGCCATGGCGGTGGACCCCGTGGCCAGGGTCCTGGCGCCTCGACTTGCAGGGGGGCTTATTGCGGTGCCCGTGCTTGCAACCCTCTTCTCAGCCGTGGGCATAATGGGTGGCTGGCTTGTGGGCGTCGGGCTCATTGGTGTTGACCAGGGCGCCTTCTGGTCCCAGATGTCGGGCGGGGTCGCCTTTTATGACGACATCCTCAACGGCCTGGTTAAGGCGATTGTCTTTGGGCTTGTTGTTACCCAGATTGCCCTTTATTTTGGCTACAGTGCCCGACCAACCCCCGAAGGGGTCTCACGCGCCACCACGGCCACCGTGGTGGTGGGCTCGCTTGCCGTGCTGGGCCTCGACTTCGTTTTGACCGCACTGATGTTCAGTGGTTTTTAGTGAACGGTCTGATACGCTAAGCCCTATGCAATCTAAAACTAATCTAGCTGTTGGAGCTTTTCTAGTCCTCGGCCTCCTGGGCATGCTCTTTCTTGCATTGAAAGTCAGCAACCTTATGGGGGCCTCCGTGCCTAAGGGTTACCAGGTCTATGCTCTTTTTGACGACATTGGTGGGCTTAAGCCAAGCTCGGCGGTTCGCAGCGCAGGGGTGCTTGTGGGTCGAGTTCAATCCATCGATTTCGACGACCAGCGTTATCAGGCGCGAGTCACGCTGCTGCTTGATGGCAACGTGAAGTTTCCCAAAGACAGTTCGGCCCAGATTCTTACCTCGGGACTTCTTGGTGAGAAGTACATTGGGCTGCAACCAGGCGCCGAGACGGACATGCTTGCCAGTAACGATCGAATCGTCATGACGCAGTCGGCAGTCGTGCTTGAGAATCTCATTTCGCAGTTTCTTTACAACCGATCGTCCTCCGAGCCATCGGGCTCAGCCCCCGTTGCAGGGCAATCAGACTCTCTCGCTCTGCCCGGGCTTAAATAAAACTATCGCAATGTTCCCGCGCCTAGTATTTCTTACCCTGCCTTTCGTTCTTCTTACGGGCTGTGCCTCCCTGCCCCCAGGGCATACTGTGGATGAGCGAGACCCCTGGGAGCGCTACAACCGGGCTATGTTCAGCTTTAACGACGGTCTTGATAAGGCTGTTCTAAAGCCAGTTGCCCAGACCTACAAAGCCACCATTCCTGAGGTTATCCGCAACCGTGTGACCAACTTTTTTTCTAACTTATCCGACCTTGCCTCGGTGGTTCATCACAGCCTTCAGGCAGAGCCCAAGCCGGCTTTGGAGTCCACTGGCCGGTTTGTTGTGAATTCCACTGTGGGTCTTTTAGGGTTGTTTGACCCCGCCTCAAGTCTTGGGCTGGCCAGAACCAACGAGGACGCAGGGCTCACTCTGGGCCGCTGGGGGGTGGGGCATGGACCCTACGTCATGTTGCCCTTGCTTGGACCAAGCAGCCTGCGAGATGCAGTGGGGACTGCAGCCGACATGCGCATGGACATAACTGGTGAACTGCTTAATCCCGATTCTGCCGAGCGCATAACCCTTACCGGTGTTCGGGTGGTCGACCTGCGCACACGGTTGTTGGAACTTGAGAAGGGGGTGGACCTTATATCGTTTGATCGTTATGTCTCAGTGCGTTCTGCTTACTTCGCCCGCCGTGAGCGGCTCCTGGAGCAGGGGGCGACCGAGTAATGTTTCAAGTCTTCGCCCTTCGTTTTCAACGAAGGCTCCTCTTGGCCTTTGGCCTTTTTATTGTTTCATCGGCTGCCAGTGCCCAGACCGGGGCTTTGTCGGCTTTACCCGTGCCCCTGCAGCTCGCCCAATCCCCTGCCACCATGGCAGCGCCCGAGGACGTTGTTCGACGCGTTACTCAAGATGTCATTGAAATTTTTAAGTCCGATCGCAGCCTGACACAAAAGCCCGACCCCGAGCGTGTCCTGGCCATCGTGAACGAACGGGTCATGCCCGTTGTGAACTTCAGTCGAATGACTGCGCTTTCTGTGGGCCGCTATTGGAACCAAGCTACCTCTGAGCAGCAGCGGCAGCTTATGGGGGCTTTTCGTGAACTCCTGGTGCTCACCTACTCGGAGGCGGTCACCTATGCCCCTGAGGCCACTATCCAGATTCGTCCAGGCCGTTACCTGCCTACCGACGACGAGGTGATTGTGCGCACCTTGCTTCAACGCCCCTCGAAAGAGCCCATTCCCATTGACTATCGTATGCAAAGAACAGCCTCGGGCTGGAAGGTTTACGACTTTAATGTCCTTGGCCTTTGGATGGTCGAACACTACCGCGCGCAGTTCGCCCAAATTATTTCTGCCCGTGGAATTGATGGGCTTATTGGCGTTCTTATCGAGAAGAACAAAAGCTTAAGGCAGTCTAGCACCGGGCGCCCCTAGGTGTTGTTGAGCCCGGGAGCTGCTCTTGGGTGTCACAAGCCGGCCAAGGAATCCATTGACAATGCCAACCCCTAATCGGCCCAGAGCACAGGTTATTCAGCTTCACGGAATGCTTGTGAGATCGCAGGTAAGTACACAACTCGAGTCCTGGAAAAAAGCCTTTCAGACCTTCTTGGTTCATGCTCAGGACTCAGGCGCTCAGCAGGCCGAACTTGTTGTTAGCCTTAAGGGCATTGAGAAGGTGGATACGGCTGGTCTTGCGGTGCTCCTTCAATTCTCGCGGCAGGCCAGTCAGCAAGGCGTGGATATTGTTTTTCAAGAGCCCTCCTTACAACTTCGTGCCCTTGCGCAACTCTGTTCACTCAATAAATTGCTTCGCTTTTCATGACTGCGGCCGTCGTTTTTCGTTCGGTCTCAAAGCAGTACTCCGCGAGGCTGGGTGCGCCGGTACTTGCACTCGATCGGGTCGATTTTCAGATTGAACGCGGCGAGTTCTTTGGTCTTCTTGGTCCCAACGGTGCAGGCAAGACCAGTCTTATTCAAATCATGGCGGGTCTCTCAGCGCCGACCTCTGGCCATGTTGAGGTCTTGGGCGAGCGGGCTGATTTAAACCCAAGCCTTACACGTCGTAGGCTGGGTGTTGTCCCGCAGGAACTCGTCTTCGATCCTTTTTTCACCGTTCGAGAGACGCTTGAGATTCAGTCAGGGTTTTTTGGGCTGGCGAACAATGGTCTCTGGATTGATGAGTGTCTTGAGTCGCTCGGGCTTGCGGATAAGGCCCAGACGAATCTGCGGGCGCTGTCTGGGGGAATGAAACGCCGCGTTCTGGTTGCCCAGGCCCTCGTTCATCGCCCTCCGGTGATTGTCTTGGATGAGCCAACCGCAGGCGTTGACATTCAGTTAAGAGAGAGTCTCTGGGCCTTTATTGGCGGCCTTAACAAAAAGGGTCACACCATTTTGTTAACCACCCATTACCTCGAGGAGGCAGAGGCCCTGTGCACTCGGGTGGCGTTTCTTAAAAAGGGCCGGCTCATGGCTGTGAAGCCCACCAGCGAACTGCTTGCCCGCGAGGGCCGACTTGAGGCTGTCTTTCGTCGAATCCTCGCTGAAGACCTTGAACCCGAGAAGGCATAGAATTGCATCATGGTTCAGCCAGATGACATTGAAACTTACATACGCCAAGGCCTAGACTGCACGCACCTTCGTGTCGACGGCGATGGTCATCACTTTGAGGCCGTGATTGTCAGCCCAGCCTTTGAGGGCCTTCGGCTTGTTGCTCGCCACCAAAAGGTCTACGGGGTGCTCGGCGACCGCATGCGCCAGGAAATTCACGCCTTGTCGATGAAGACGCTTACGCCGCAGGAGTGGTCCGAGCAGTCCTCACAAGCTTCAAGCTAGGGCGCAGGCTTTATGGATCGTTTTTTTATCGAAGGCGGTGTGCCGCTTCAGGGTGAGACCTTTGTCTCGGGCGCAAAAAACGCTGCGCTTCCCATTCTCTGTGCGAGTTTATTAAGCTCCCAGCCTCTGGTGGTTCGAAACCTTCCACCCTTAAGGGATGTGCGCACCATGACCAGGCTTCTCACGGGCATGGGAGTGACCGTTCAAACCTTATCGAACGAAGGTCTTGGGCAAGAGGTTCTAAGGCTGGAGGCGGGCAATGTCGACAAGCTCGAGGCGCCCTATGAGCTCGTGAAAACCATGCGTGCTTCTATCTTGGTTCTTGGCCCTATGCTTGCTCGCTTCGGCCAGGCGCTCGTTAGCCTTCCTGGCGGTTGTGCCATTGGTCAAAGACCGGTCGATCAACACATTCGAGGCCTTCAGGCGATGGGTGCATCGGTGGAGGTCCAAAAGGGCTACCTGGTGGCTCGGGCATCGCGGCTAAAAGGCGCCCATATAGCCACCGACATGGTCACTGTAACGGGCACCGAAAACCTCATGATGGCGGCCTGTCTGGCCGATGGCTGCACGGTTATTGACAATGCCGCTCGCGAACCCGAGGTGGTTGATCTTGCCCACTGCCTTACCGCCATGGGCGCGAAAATTTCTGGGGCGGGCACCGACCGTATTGTTGTTGAAGGGGTTCGCGAGCTGCGTGGTGCAGACTACTCGGTGATGCCCGATCGCATCGAGGCGGGAACCTTTCTTTGTGCCGTCATGGCAACGGGCGGTGAGATTTTCCTAAAGGGCGCCCGTGAAGTCCACATGGCTGCCACGCTCGATAAGCTCCGGCAGGCGGGTCTGCAGATCCGCGCCACTGACGATGGCCTGTGGGCGAAGGCCGATAAAAAACCCCTGCCAGTTGACATTCGCACCGCCCCTTATCCTGGCTTCGCAACCGACATGCAGGCCCAGTTTATGGCGGTCAACACCATCGCCCAGGGCACGAGCACGGTCGCTGAGACCATTTTTGAAAACCGGTTTATGCATGTTCAGGAGCTTCAACGGCTAGGTGCTCAGATTCGTATTGACGGGCATACGGCCATTATTCAAGGGGCAAAGAAATTAACCGGTGCGGCGGTGATGGCCACCGACCTGCGGGCCTCTGCGGGGCTTGTTATTGCAGGACTTGTTGCCGAGGGCGAGACGGAGATCGATCGTATTTATCACCTCGATCGTGGCTACGACCGCATGGAAGACAAGCTCATTGGGCTTGGCGGCAGGGTTCGTCGTATTAAGGCGGCCGCATGATTACCGTTGCGCTCTCCAAGGGACGAATTCTTACCGAGGCATTACCTTTGTTGCAGTCTGTCGGCATTGCGCCAAGCGAAGACCCCGAGAAGACCCGCAGGCTTGTTGTCCCAAGCCTGCGAAAGGACGTTCAACTTCTTCTTGTACGCGCAAGCGATGTGCCTACCTACGTTCGCTATGGCGGCGCCGATCTGGGTATTGTGGGTTCCGATGTTCTTCAGGAGCAGGGGCTTGAGGGGCTTTACCAGCCGGTTGACCTGCGAATAGGTCGTTGTCGGCTAAGTCTAGCTGCGGCACACGATTTTGACGCCGCCCGGCGCCTGGTGGCCGGAAGTCGACTGCGCGTGGCAACGAAGTACACACGACTTGCAAGAGACTACTTTTCGAGCCAGGGTGTGCATGCCGACCTCATTAAGCTTTACGGCTCAATGGAACTTGCTCCCATTATGGGGCTTGCCGATGTCATTGTTGATCTGGTCTCCACCGGGGCCACCCTGGCAGCCAATGGGCTTACTGAAATCACCTCAATTACCGAGATCTCCTCCCGGCTTGTGGTGAATCAGGCCTCTTTAAAGCTTCATCAGTCGACAATCGTGCCTTTAATCCAGGCCTTTGAGGCTGCCACGCTTGCAGGAACAGCCCCCTCATGATGCTTCACCTCAACAGCCAGCAGGCTGACTTTCATAGAATCTTTCAAGACCGGCTTGCCTTTGAGCCGAGCCTTGACGCATCGGTTGTCGACTCTGTCCGCTCGGTTCTCGCCGATGTTCGTCATCAGGGCGATGAGGCTGTTATACGTTACACGGCCCAGTGGGATGGCCTTTCCGTCTCCTCCATGACCCAGCTTGAAGTTCCTGCCGAACAGATGCAGGCTGCCTTTAAGAACCTTGATGCAGCCAAGCGCAGTGCACTCCAGACCGCGGCAGAGCGTATTGGCCGTTTTCATGAGGCCCAGAAGCAGAACTCCTGGTCCATCGACGATGGGCAGGGCTCTGTACTTGGCCAGCGCATAACGCCTATCGACCGGGCAGGGCTCTATGTTCCAGGGGGCAAAGCCGCCTACCCATCGTCTGTGCTTATGAATGCAATTCCTGCAAAGGTGGCTGGTGTTCGTGAACTCATCATGGTCGTGCCTACCCCAGGCGGTGAGCGCAACGAACTGGTGCTTGCTGCTGCCTTTCTGGCCGGTGTTGATCGAATTTTCACCATTGGAGGTGCCCAGGCCGTTGGGGCACTGGCCTACGGCACGCAGTCGGTGCCAGCGGTCGACAAGATTGTGGGCCCGGGCAATGCCTATGTGGCCGAGGCCAAGCGCCAGGTGTTTGGGCGAGTCGGCATTGACATGATTGCGGGCCCGTCGGAAATTCTTGTTATTTCAGACGGATCGGTCTCCCCCCAATGGGTGGCCATGGACCTTTTTTCTCAGGCTGAGCACGACGAGATGGCCCAGTCCATCTTATTGAGCTCCGATCCTCAACACAGCCTTGATGTGCTTAAGGCCATTGAGGAACTCTTGCCTGAAATGCCTCGTCGCGCAGTCATTGAAAAATCGCTTGCCGATCGCGGCCTGGTGGTTGATGTTCAGTCTTTGCAAGAGGCCTGCGAGCTTGCCACCCTGGCGGCACCCGAGCACCTTGAAATTCTCACCGCCGCGCCCGAGCAGTGGGCCGAGCAGATCCGGCATGCGGGGGCTATTTTTATGGGGCCTTATGCCTCGGAATCTTTGGGAGATTACTGCGCAGGGCCAAACCATATTCTTCCCACCATGCGCAGTGCCCGCTTCTCCTCGCCGCTTGGGGTGTACGACTTTCAAAAGCGCACCAGCATGCTGAAGGTCTCTAAAGAATCGGCCCAGTCTTTAGGCTTGGTGGCCGCTGAGCTTGCCTGGGGCGAAGGCCTTGCCGCCCATGCCCGGGCTGCTGAACTGCGAATGCAGCCCGTACCCAAGCCTCGCTACTGAACGCTAAGATCGGTCGACTTCACTACGAAGCCACCGGGCGACATCGGGCGCGAAGTAGCTCAAGATTCCGTGGGCGCCGGCCCGTTTAAAGCCAAGTAAAGACTCCAAGACCACCTGACGTTCATCAAGCCAGCCCTGGGCGGCGGCAGCCTTAATCATGCTGTATTCCCCGCTCACCTGGTAGGCAAAGGTGGGCATTCCAAAGGCCTGACGCACACGGTAGACAATGTCCAGGTAGGGCATGCCGGGTTTCACCATCACCATATCTGCACCCTCGGCGATGTCCATGGCCACCTCGCGCAGGGCCTCATCGCCGTTGGCAGGGTCCATCTGGTAGGTTTTTTTATCGGCCTTGCCAAGGTTTGCGCCGGAGCCCACGGCGTCCCGAAAGGGGCCGTAAAAGCTTGAGGCATACTTCGCCGCGTAGGCCATGATGCGGGTATGAATTTGCCCATTGGTTTCCAAGACCTTGCGGATGGCCCCGATTCGGCCATCCATCATGTCGGACGGCGCAACAATATCGGCACCCGCCTGGGACTGGACAAGGGCCTGCTTCACCAAAACCTCAACCGTCTCATCGTTCAGAAGCCGCCCTTGGTCATCAATGAGTCCGTCCTGGCCATGACTTGTGTAGGGGTCTAGGGCCACATCGGTCATGACCCCAAGGTTGGGAAACTCTTTTTTCAGGGCGCTAACTGTCCTGGGCACCAGCCCATTCGCATTAAAAGACTCACTTCCGTTAAGGTCTTTCTTGCCGGCCTCAATCACTGGGAAGACGGCGAGAACCGGAATTGCAAGGCGTGATGCTTCTTCCGCCAGGGAAAGTAAAAGGTCAAGGCTTAGGCGCTCTACCCCGGGCATGCTTGCGACCTTCTCGCGCCTGCCACTGCCCTCGGTTACGAAAACAGGATAAATGAGGTCGTTTACTGAAAGTGAGTTTTCACTGACAAGTCGGCGTGACCAGTTATCTCGACGTTGTCTACGGGCTCGAAAGCTTGGAAACTGTGAAAGGGACATGCAGTAGGCTCCTGAGGGTTGAGCCTTACTGGCTCGCACTATTTTTTGCGGAAACTTGTAAAAAAAGATGCATTTTTTTCGAAATTCTGTAAAACTTTCGTCGTGGCGTTCTGTCCTAGACAACAGGCGTCATGTCTCCCGCTTCTCCTCCCTGAGCGGGCGCCTTCACAAAGGCATTATCGCCGGTGGCTTCGCTACCGGCTTTTTTTTGCCCCAACCAGTCGGCAAGTTTCTCAAGCAGTTCGTCTCGGCCAGTCTGTTTCAGGCCTGAAAAAAGGGACGCCGACACGGCCCCCCCCCACTGGCCCGCCTTCTCTTTAGTGAGGGTGTTGACGGCACGCAGGGTTTGCGACTGTTGTTGCCGACCGAGTTTGTCAGCCTTGGTTAATAGGATATGGACGGGTCGTTGGCGTGGCCCAAACCAGTCGAGTAACTGGGTGTCCAGCAGACCAAGTGGGTGCCGACAGTCGCAGACCAGAATAAGCCCCATCAGGTTTGGCCGCGTGGCTAAGTAGCGCGACAGCTCCAGCTGCCACTGCTTTTGCATAACTTTGCTTACCGCCGCGTAGCCATAGCCAGGCAGGTCCACCAACCGACCAATCTCCTGCTCGTTCTCAAAAAGTCCAAAGAGGTTAATTAAACGGGTTCGACCAGGGGTTTTGCTTGCGAAGGCGAGCCGGCGACGCTGGCAAAGCACATTGAGCGTAGTGGATTTTCCCGCATTGGAGCGGCCTGCAATGGCAAACTCAGGCGCGGTAGGACTTGGAAGCTGGTCGACCCGCGCCGCGCTCTTTAGAAATTCGATGGCCGACATCCGTCTGGAAAGCCAGTCAGCTTCGGCGGAGGGGGGCTTAGGGGGATTTGCACCCCAGGTTTGCACTAAACTAGTCATCCCGTAGTGAACTACTTCGATCTTCGAGAACTCTCATTTAGGTCACCCAAGTGACTACAAGGTTAAAGGCCATGGAAATCATGATTACACAAGCATCCTCTCGCCGTCCCTTTTCTGCCCCAAGTTCCCCTCTTGTTGCCGCAAATAAGTGGGCCGTTAAGGCGCTGACTATGAGCCATGCACTGGTCTTCGCAATTGCTCTGCTCGCTACAGGCTTCTTGCATGCAGCGGGCCCGGGAAAGGTGGCAACGGCAGACCTTGCTAAGGGGCAGGCCATTGCCTCGGCAGTCTGCGTGGCCTGCCATGCTGCCGATGGCAACAGTGCTATTTCCATGTACCCCATCTTGGCTGGCCAACATGCGGCCTACCTTGCTAAGCAGTTACATAACTACCAAATCAAGCCAGGTGCGGCCGGCGCTGAGCGCGCCAATGCCATCATGGCGGGTTTTGCAGCCACACTGTCAGAAGACGACATTCGAAACGTTACAGCCTTTTACGCTGCACAGACCATCAAGCCTGCGTATTCGAAAGACAAAACGCTTATTGAAAAGGGTCAGCGTATCTACCGTGCAGGCATCCCCGCTCAGGGCGTTCCCGCGTGTGCGGGCTGCCATGGGCCTAACGGCTCGGGTATTCCGTCGCAGTACCCCAGGCTTTCAGGCCAACATGCCGACTACGCCGCCGCAACACTTGCAGCATTCAAATCAGGTGAGCGCGCCAACAGCGGTCAGATGATGACGATTGCAAAAGGCATGAACGATGGCGACATGAAGGCCGTGGCAGAGTACCTTGCAGGACTTCGATAAGCCCTCAACCGGCGGCATAGAACTCAGGCACGGGTCTGCCTGGGTTCGCGAGGCCATTGAACTTCTTAGTTCAATGCGCTTTGCCATATCGGCCTTATCCGTCCTTTGTATTGCAAGTGCCATTGGAACCATTGTTCCTCAGGCCTCCCCGGATATTAACTATGTCAATCAGTTCGGTGCCTTCTGGGCCGAGGTCTTTGCTGCATTCGATGTATTCCGTGTCTACAACGCGCCCTGGTTTCTGGTCTTCATGGCGCTCATGCTTATTTCCACAACCCTCTGTCTCATTCGCAATACCCCCAAAATGCTTCGCGAGGCCCGTGCATGGCCTCTTCATGTTCGTGATCGTGCCTTTGTTGCCTTTCGTCATCGGCATGAAAATGCCGTAACCAACGAGTCGCAGGCAGTCCTCTCGGTTCAGCAGGCCACCGACTGGCTGAAATCGCATGGCTACTCAATTAAGAATCCAGTATCCAACGATGCAAGCCTTCCCGTTGTGGTGGCAAAAAAAGGTGCCTACAACCGTCTTGGGTATATCTTTGCCCACCTGGCCATCGTGGTGATCTCCCTTGGGGGTCTGCTTGATAGCGAAATACCGACTCGGGCTGCCGCCTGGTGGTGGGAAAAAGCGCCGATTAACCTTGCAGGCCTTAACTCTGCCCAAGAAGTCCCTGCCTCTGCCAAGATGCCTCAGGCCACACCCACCTACAGGGCAAACCTCTTAATTCCCGAGGGTCAGACCTCGGACATGGCGGTTATTAATCGGCCTGGTGGGGCCTTTCTTCTTGACCTTCCATTCGAACTCACGCTCAAGGCCTTTCGGGTCGACTACTACAGCACCGGTATGCCCAAGCTTTTTGCAAGCGATGTTGTCTTAAAGGACAAGTCCGATGGCACGCTTCGAGAGGCCACCATCGAGGTAAATAAACCCCTTATTCATCGGGGTGTGGCTATCTACCAGTCCAGCTTCGATGATGGTGGCTCTAAATTAAAACTTGTTGCGCACCCCCTCTCTGGCCCGGTTCGCCAGCTGCTTCCCATCGAGCTTGCTGTCGGCCAGTCGCTTCCCCTGCGGAGTCAGGATCAGACCCTGGCCCTTGAGGTGTCGGGCTTTAAGGCCATTAATGTCGAAAATATTAGCGATCAAGAGCCCATCGAAGACCCCTTTAAAAAGCATGCGGCAACCGTCTTATCGCCCGCCGTCAATGTCACCACAACGGCTAATCAGCGTAATGTTGGCCCAAGCTTTAACTACAAGCTTCGGGATACAGCCGGGCAGGCCAGAGAGTTTCATAGCTACATGCTGCCCATCGACCTCGATGGCGCTCCGGTGTTCTTGGTGGGCGTCCGAAACAGCCCAGACGAGACCTTTCGTTACCTCCGTATTCCGGCAGACCAAGACGGTTCTCTGAACGAATACATGCGACTTCGGGTGGCTATGGCCAACCCCGAGGTTCGTCAAAGGGCCGCAGAGATCTTCGCTCAGCGCTCTGCGCCAGAAAATCTTGCGCCGGCTCTGGCAAGCAGTGCCAAAAGGTCGCTTGATGCAGTCGCCGAAGGTGGTCTTGAGGGCCTGGCAGACCTTCTAGAGCAGACCGTGCCCGAGGCTGAGCGGGACAGGGCCTCCGATGTCGTTGTGCGCATGCTGACCTCAGCCTTCTGGGAACTCTGGCAGCTGGCCAGGGTTGACGCCGGTCTACCGCGGCTTGAGCAAAACGACACCACCCTTAACTTTACCCAGAGAGCCCTTAACGCCTACAGCGACAGTCAAATCTTTGGTGCGCCAATTCTGGTCATGCTCGATGGCTTCGACCAGGTTCAGGCCTCTGTCTTCCAGGTCACCCGCTCCCCGGGAAAGACCACTGTCTACCTGGGCTGTTTATTGCTAACCCTTGGAATTTTCGCCATGCTCTATATTCCGGAGCGCCGCGTCTGGGTATGGCGCAGGGTAAACGGGGAAGGCCAGGTTGAATCAGTTCGCGTTGCTGCCTCATCAACTCGGCATTCCCTCGATTTTGATCGTGAATTTCAGGAACTTAGTACGCATATCAAGCCGCATTAACGATGGCCCTACTCAGGGAGGTTTAAATGAATACCGCTACAGCACCCCAGCTCACAATGCCCTCGGCCCACTCGGTGGGTCGCGGGAGACTAGGCCCGCTTGATTTTGGGTTGTTCCTGCTTCTTGCCGTGTCTGCAGGCTACCTGGCCCAACAGTACGGCGAGTTCATGGATATTTACGAGACCGTTATTCTCTGGGCATGCGTGCCATCCATTGTCTTTCTCGGCTGGCTCTGGCCAGCGCTGCGGCCCTACTTTGTGGGCTGTGCGGTGCTTGCACTCATTGGCATTGCCGCCTATGGGGGGACGACTCAGGGGTCCGATGAGAAGTTTCTTCTGAAGTACTTCTTGTCGTCGCAGTCCGCCATCCTCTGGATGTCGTTCTTGTTTCTGTTTTCCTCCGTCACCTACTGGATTGGCACGTTTTCGCGGGGTGAGACGGCCTTGTGGATGGGTTCGGTCACCGCGTGGGCAGCCTGTGTCATGGGCTTTGTCGGACTGCTAGTGCGTTGGTACGAGTCTTATCTTATTTCGCCAGACGTCGGCCATATTCCCGTGAGCAACCTTTACGAGGTCTTTATTCTTTTCGCTGTTATTACAGCCATGTTCTACCTCTACTACGAGCAACGCTACAAAACGCGCGCCCTCGGAGGTTTTGTCTCCATCATTATTGTGGCGGCAGTGGGCTTTTTACTCTGGTACACAGCCACCCGATCGGCCCATGAAATTCAGCCCTTGGTGCCTGCCCTGCAGTCCTGGTGGATGAAGATTCATGTGCCGGCTAATTTTGTTGGCTACGGAACCTTTTCCATTGCGGCTATGGTTGGTTTTGCCTATCTTATTAAGGCTAAGGCAGAGGAGACCTCGTTACAGGCCTTTATCCCGCTGTTCATTCTTGGTGTTTTGCTTTGCGCAGAACCGCTGGTTTTTCGCCGCACAGGTATGCCCGATTACTGGGCTCTTTATTTTGGCCTGTCCGCTATTTTTATTGGCGCCATTATTGTCTTTCGTCGCCGCATCTCCGAAAAACTGCCAAGCCTCGAAGTGCTTGACGATGTTATGTACCGGGCCATTGCCATTGGTTTTGCCTTCTTCACGGTCGCCACAATTCTGGGTGCCTTGTGGGCGGCCGAGGCCTGGGGAACGTATTGGCAGTGGGACCCCAAAGAGACCTGGGCCCTTATTGTCTGGCTGAACTATGCAGCCTGGTTGCACCTGCGGATGGTGAAGGGTCTTCGTGGTCAGTTCGCAGCCTATTGGTCTTTAATTGGCCTGCTTATTACTGGCTTTGCCTTTCTAGGGGTCAACATGTTCTTATCGGGACTGCATTCCTATGGAGAGCTTTAAGGCGCCCACAGGCCCATCCGCACCAAAGGCCTCGGAAATCACACCCGAGGCTTTTTTTTCTAATCGGCGTCGCCTCACCGGCGCGCTGCTCTCTACACCGGGTATCGCCCTGGGGCTTGCAGCGTGTCCCACAGGGGCCTCGGCCGCCTCACTTGCGGTGCCAAGGCCTCTTGATGCTCAGCCAAGCTCTTGGAAGGTGATGGACAAGCCAACTGAGGAGCAGCACTTCCTTAGCTACAACAACTTCTATGAGTTTGGCACCGACAAGGCCGACCCCGCTGCCAAGGCACCCTCGCGCCTTCTCGTTGATCCGTGGACGTTGCGGGTGGAGGGCCTTGTTGCCAAGCCGCAGACCTTCGACATGCAGGACCTGCTTAAGCTTGCCAAGGTTGAAGAACGTGTCTACCGGCTGCGTTGCGTGGAGGGCTGGTCGATGGTTGTACCTTGGCTGGGCCTTTCCTTGTCCTCGCTCATCAAGCGGGTGCAGCCTCTTGGGTCGGCTAAATATGTTCAGTTTGCCAGTCTTGCCGACGAGAAACAGATGCCAGGACTTCGATCTGATGTTCTGCAATGGCCCTATCAAGAAGCTCTTAGGCTTGACGAGGCTCTCCACGAACTGACATTGCTTGCCGTGGGGGCCTACGGTAAAACCCTGGCCGCTCAAAACGGTGCGCCCGTTCGGCTTGTCGTGCCCTGGAAGTACGGATTTAAGAGCGCCAAGTCAATCGTGTCCATTAAGTTCATCGAGCGTCAGCCAGAGACAAGCTGGCAAAAGGCGGCGGCCCACGAGTACGGTTTCTATTCGAACGTGAATCCCGAGGTGCCTCACCGTCGATGGTCTCAGGCGACCGAGCGGCGCATTGGAGAAGGCGGGCTGTTTGCATCTCGTCGCCCCACTTTAATGTTCAATGGCTATGCCGATCAGGTCGCCTCTCTTTACACGGGCATGGACCTCCGAAGGTTCTACTAGCTTGCTTTTCTCCAGTCTTCAGGCCTGGGCGGCTCTGCCCTTGATGCTTGGTGGTCTGGCTGTCTTTGGGCTCGTTGATCTTGGCGCCAACCCGCAGGAGTCGATTATTCGAGGCCTTGGTCAGACAAGCCTTGTCTTGCTTCTTTTTGCCTATGCCATCAGCCCCATTGAGCGACTCTGGCATCTTCTCGCAGAGCAGTCTGGCCGTAAAGCCAAACCTTTTGGCCTTGTCCCGGCCAGGCGCTCTGTGGGCCTCTGGGCGCTTGGTTATGCGACTCTCCACCTACTGGCTTACTGGCTTTTCGAGCATGATCGCGACACCTGGAAGGTGGTGGTTGACTTCTTTCGCCGGCCCTTCGTGACCGTAGGTACGGTTGCGCTTTTACTTATGCTTGCCCTTGGTCTTACCTCGAACCGGTTTAGCATGACCAGGCTTGGGCCAAACTGGAAGCAGCTTCATCGTCTCATTGGGCTTATTGTTGTCTTGTCCATCCTGCACTACGTCTTGCACAAGGCAGGCAAGAACGATTTCACAGAACCTGCGGCCTTCGGGCTGGTTGCCCTTACCGCATGGTTTCTAAAGCTTAAACGCCCGGCCCGTGCAGCACGTCAATAGAAGGGCTTTGCAGTCATCTCGGGCTGGGGGGTCCATAAGTCTTTGGGAATCTTTTCAAGCTCAATCAGCTCTTCAAAAGTCTCGCGCCGCCGAATGAGGCTGAGCTCCCCGTTTTGTCGAACCAAAACCTCGGGCGGCCGCGCGCGGCTGTTGTAGTTCGACCCCATGGTGCTGCCGTAGGCGCCGGCCGAGGCAAAGCCAAGGAGGTCGCCCTCCGACAAGGCTAGGGTTCGGTCGCGGGCAAGCCAGTCGCCAGTCTCACAGACCGGTCCAACCACATCCCAGGTCTGCGCCTGGGCATTGGCCTTGCAGGGCTGCAGCAGAAAAAGGTCATGCCAGGCCTGGTAGAGGCTTGGTCGCATAAGGTCGTTCATGGCTGCATCCACAATGGCAAAGTGTTTTGCTGTAGGGTCGCTCGAAGGCTTTAGCAAGAGCACCCGACTTAACAAAAGACCCGAGGCCCCTACAATGGCGCGCCCCATTTCAAAGACAACCTCAGGGGTTCGACATCCCGTGGCTGCCGCCCAATCGGCCACCATTTGCAGGCCCAGATTCTTGAGCTCCTCGGCAGAGGGGGGTTGCTCATCGCGATAACAAATGCCAAGCCCACCACCGAGATCCATATGGGCAAGCTCAATGCCAAGATGATGGAGCTCCGTTGCAAAAGCAAGCAGGCGTTGAGTGGCATCCCGGAAGGGCTGAAGGCTGGTGATCTGCGAGCCGATATGGCAATCGACGCCCACGATCTGAAGATGCCTGCTCTTTAAAGCACGTCGATAAGCCTCAAGTGCATCGTCAAGACCAAGCCCAAATTTGTTTTCTTTTAGGCCCGTGGAAATATAGGGATGCGTCTTTGCATCAATGTCGGGATTAACCCGAATGGAAATAGGCGCCGTAACTTTCAGGCCTGCCGCCACCGATTCAAGCTGCTGGAGCTCTGCAAGACTTTCCACATTAATGCAGCCAACGCCCTCCTCGAGCGCAAACCGTAGCTCCTGGATTGTCTTTCCAACCCCTGAGAAGACGACGCGATCGGCCCGACCCCCTGCGGCCACCACCCTTTGCAGCTCGCCTGCAGACACAATGTCAAAGCCTGCGCCAGCTCGCGCAAGCAGCCTAAGGATGGCCAGGTTGGAGTTGGCCTTCACGGCATAACAGATGCGTGCGGTTCGGTCTTTGGCGTCGGGGCGGGCAAGCGCTTCGTAGGCCTTGAGGATGGCGGCCTCTGAATAGATGTAGCAGGGTGTTCCGAACTCTTTGGCAATGTCGGCCACACGAACCCCTTGGCAAACAAGCCAACCATCCACGTGCTCATAAGGCCAGGGCAGCGACCGGGGTGCAAGACCAGTCATTTCAATGGACTACCGGGCTTAACTGGCGCGGGGGCCGTGGGGTTTTGCAAAGAGCCTGGGCCTGACTTCGTGGGCGCCGGAAATTCCGGGCTTGGCATGTAGAGCGGGCCCTTTTGCCCGCAACCTGCAAGCCCAAGGCAGAGGCTTAGAATGAACCCCGCAAAACAGATGGGTCTTATCAAAGCAGGCTGTTGCCTGAAAACTTCACAGGGCGGGCTGGTGTTCAAGCGGGGTATCTGCACTTGTCTGATCAAACTGTCGTAATCTTAAGCCTATGAGTATGAACGAAACCCAGTACCTACAGAAAATTGAGGACGCCTTTGAATGGGTGGAGTCCCAGGTAGATCATTGGGCCGGCAGTTACGACCTCGACCTCGAGTCCACGCGAACAGGCCCGGTGCTTGAAGTTGAATTTGAGTCGGGCCAGAAAATTATTCTTAACGCCCAGGCACCTACTCAACAACTCTGGCTTGCCTCGGTGGAAGGCGCCCATCATTTCGTCTGGCAGGCCGAGCAGCAGGCTTGGCTCGATACCCGAGGCCATGGGCCCTTTCCCCAGGTGCTCTTGGGTCATGCTCAGTCAATTACCGGTCTGACTCGTCTGGCCTTTCTGGAAGAGTAGTTCCTCCATGGTGACGGGGTCTTCAAGCCCCAGGCTTGACACTCCAACTCCAGGAGCACTGCTGGAGGTATAGAACTCGCCGTTAATGCGCAACACTCCCGGGGGCATTTCGGGTGTCGACACAGGCACTTTTTTTAGCGCCTCTTGCATAAAGTCGATCCAGATTGGAAGGGCAAGACCGCCGCCCGTCTCGCGTTCACCAAGCGATCGGGGTTGGTTGTAGCCTACCCAGGCAAGTGCCGCCATGTTTCGTTGATAGCCGGCAAACCAGGCATCCTGGGCATCGTTGGTGGTACCCGTTTTCCCCGCCAAATCGGGACGCCCAAGGCTTAACGCCTTGCGACCCGTGCCGACTCGAATAACGTCTTGGAGCATCGAGTTAAGAACAAAGGCGTCCTGAGGCTCAATAATGCGGGGGGCCTCGCGTTCGGCCCTGGCGGGCTCGGTCTGACTAAGCAGATTTCCGGACTCGTCAATAACGCGGTCGATGAAGTAGGGCGTAACCCGAAAGCCACCGTTGGCGATGGCCGCATAGCCGGTTGCCATTTGCATAGGGGTCACGCCCCCGGCCCCAAGCGCAAGGGTTAGGTAGGGCGGGTTGCGCTCGGCCTCAAAGCCAAACCGGCTTAGGTAACTTTGTCCGAATCGCGGGCCGATACGATTAAGAATTCGAATGGAGACCATGTTCTTTGATTTGGCCAATGCCTGCCGCATGGTGAGAGTGCCCTCGTATTTGTCGTCGTAGTTCTTGGGATTCCAGGGCTCACCACCCGTTTCCCCGGGGTCAAAGCTTACGGGCGCGTCGTTAACGAGGGTGGCCGGGGAAAACCCCTTTTCAAGGGCGGCCCCGTAGACGAAGGGCTTTAAGGTAGAGCCAGGCTGCCGATAGGCCTGCGTCACGTTATTAAATTCGCTGCGCCGGAAGTCAAAACCACCCACAAGCGCCCGCACAGCGCCGGTATCGGCCTGCAGCGCAACGAAGGCCCCTTCGACCTCAGGCAGTTGGGTAATTTCCCACTCCCCGCTGTCCATGAGACCAATGCGCACCACCGCACCCGGCCTGAGCCGCAGGTTCTGCGGGGCGTCGGTCTCAAGGCCCTTACGCGCAAACTGCAGGCCGTTGCCGGTAATGTTGAACTGACGGCCTTGGCTACGGCTTACAACCACCTTGTCTTGAGCCACTTCAGTCACAACGGCCGTAAAGAGCCGGTCGCTGTCGGGCTTCTCGCTAATGACGTCGTCAACGGCATCTTGGCGAGCCTCGGCATCGGGTGGCAGCTCAATACGAGCCTCGGGTCCTCGCCAGCCAAGCCTTCGGTCAAAGTTCAAAAGCCCAGATCGAAGTGCATCGTAGGCAGCCCTTTGTTCGTACGACCGCACCGTCGTAAAGACAGTAAGCCCCCGGTTGTAGGCCTCTTCGCGAAACTGGTTGTAGATTTGAATGCGGACCATTTCCGCAAGGTAGGCGGCATTGACTGCATAGTCATCGGCGCGCCCCATCACCTTAAGGTTTTCAAGAATGGCGCGACGAAACTCGGCCTCGGTAATCATGCCCAGTTTGAGCATTCGGCCAAGAACGTATTCCTGACGCACCTTGGCCCGGCGAGGGTTGACCACGGGGTTGAAGGCCGATGGCGCCTTGGGAAGGCCTGCGAGCATGGCGGCCTCGGCAAGGCTAACCCTTTGAACGGGTTTATTGAAATAGATCTGAGAGGCGGCCGCAAAGCCGTAGGCTCTGCGCCCCAGAAAGATCTGGTTCAGATAGAGCTCAAGGATCTGGTTTTTTGAAAGCTTGCGTTCAATCTCAATGGCAAGAAGCACTTCGAAGAGTTTTCGGGTGAAGGTCTTTTCCGTTGAGAGATAAAAATTACGCGCAACCTGCATGGTGATGGTGCTCGCGCCCTGCGCCTTGCTTGCCGTCAGAAGGTTGGTTGTGGCTGAACGCAGAATGCCCAAGGGGTCGATGCCCACATGCTCAAAGAATCGTTCATCTTCCGCTGCGAGTATGGCGTTCACAAGGACATCAGGCGCCTGTTCGGCGCGAATGACACTGCGGCGTTCCTCGCCGAATTCGCCAATTAATACCCCATCGGCTGTCATGACACGCAAGGGAACTTTAGGGCGGTAGTCGGCCAGTGCCTTGACCTCTGGAAGACGTGGGCTTGCCAGCGCCACCACGAGCAAGATGCTGGCGATGGCGGCCACGAAGAGCAGGGCGAAGATTGCAAGTGCCTGAGTGATTTTTTGCGTCACGTTACGATTATCGCCTGTTAGACTCAACTGCAAATGAATTCACCAATGCTTTGGCCAGAGACAAGCAATATCGTCCTAATCGGGCTCATGGGTGCGGGCAAAACCACCATTGGTCGCAAGCTCGCCCTGCGGCTTGGCCGCGAGTTCGTCGATACGGACCACGAAATTGAGGCACGGTCGGGCGCATCGGTTGCAACGATTTTTGAGCTCGAGGGCGAAGAAGGGTTTCGGCGCCGAGAGTCGAAATTGTTGCAGCAGGTAATGGAAGGCGGCCAGCAGGTGGTCACCACGGGGGGAGGCGCCCCCATAACACCTAAGAATCGGCCAGTAATTGCAAAGGGTTTTGTTATTTACCTTGAGGCAGAACCCAAGCAGCTCTGGCAGAGGTTGCGCATGGATCAGTCACGCCCATTGCTTAGCCAGTCAAGCGATCCCAGGGCAACCCTCGAGAAACTTCATGCCGAGCGTGATCCTATTTACAGGCAGCTTGCCAACTGCATGGTCACCAGCACTCGCGGCTCCATGGGTCAGGTGCTTGCCCAGATCGAGCAGGAACTGAGGCGAGCTGGCCTTGTTGGGCCTGAGCAGACTATGATCTCGGAAGCAGGTCGTGACCCAGCCCTTGGCTGAATGAAAACCGACGATGCGGCCTAAAAAAACGTAAAACGGGGAGTTCTGCTTGGCAGAGTCTGAGGTAGTGAACGCACCGGTGGATGCAGGATCTTCGAGGTCTTCAGCGCCTTCGGGCGTATTGCAGCCCGCAATGAGACGGCTTGAGGTCGCCCTTGGTGACCGCAGCTATCCCATACACATTGGCACTCACCTGCTCTCCGATGCAACGCTCTGGTCGCAGCTGCTTCCAACCCCAGCCTCTCGAAGGCTGGCCTTGGTTACGAATGATTGCGTGGGCCCCCTTTATGCAAAGACCTTGGAGCAGGCGCTAAACCAGCTGGGCTGCCAGATCTCAACCATTGTTCTTCCCGATGGTGAGCAGTACAAAACACTTGAAGGATTTGGCAAGGTGATTGATGGCCTCATGCAGGCTCGCATGGAGCGTAAGTCCACCCTTATTGCACTGGGTGGCGGCGTGGTTGGGGACATGGCGGGCTTTGCTGCATCTTGCTACCAGCGGGGTATGCCTTTTATTCAGGTGCCCACCACCTTATTGGCCCAGGTGGATTCCTCGGTGGGTGGAAAGACCGCTGTCAATCACCCCTTGGGTAAAAACATGGTGGGCGCCTTCTACCAGCCCCAGGCGGTGGTCATCGATTTAAATAGCCTTGCCACGCTTGCTAACCGCGAACTCTCGGCGGGTATGGCCGAAGTCATTAAATATGGCTGCATCATGGATGCGGATTTCTTTTGCTGGCTTGAGACCCACATTCAGGGCCTGATGCGTCGGGATCCCGACCTTGTGGCGCAGGCTGTCTATCGCTGCTGTGAGCTCAAGGCCAAGATTGTGGCCATGGATGAGCGCGAGGCCGGGGCTCGGGCGTTGCTGAATTTTGGCCATACCTTTGGCCATGCCATTGAGTCCGAAATGGGCTACGGCCAATGGCTTCATGGCGAGGCTGTGGGCTGCGGGATGCGTGTCGCCTCCGAGCTCTCCTGCCAGCTCGGCCTTATTGACCTCCCGACCAAGAGGCGAATTGAAAGGCTTATTGCGGCAGCGGGCCTGCCAACCCAAGCCCCCAACTGGCCTGCCCAGACCTACCTGAAGGCGATGGCCCACGACAAGAAGGCCGAGGCCGGTGAGATTCGTTACGTCCTGCTTCAGGCCATGGGTAAGGCCTTCGTCCGTCCGGTGGGTGACTCGGCGGTAAGCCAGGCGCTTGAAGCCAGTCAGGAACCCATCGCCCTGCAAGGCTAGTTCGCGATGGCACGACGGCCCCGAGAGGCCACCGCGGGCCGGGTCTATCACCTGGCCCAGTTTGGTCATAACGGTCAGCCCTTCTTAAGGGATGAGACCGACCGCGAGCATTACTTTCATGCCTTCTGTCAGGCCGCCCTTGGCCGGGGATTGGTTCTGCATGGCTGGTGCCTGCTTGAGTCCGAAGCTCATTGGCTGGTCTGCCCTCAGCGCAACGATGCGCTGTCTGCCGTGCTTCAACAAACCGGTCGGCGCTACGTAAGGCATTTCAATGGCCGCTGGGCCCTGCGGGGCTCGCCCTGGGAGGGACGCTACAGAAGTTATTGGCTGGATGCGCAGTCCTACGGCCTGCAGCTTTTAAGCTGGCTGGAATGGCGGCCAGTGCGGCTTGGTCTGAGCCCACAGGTTTTCGCCTGGCCATGGACCACGGCAAGCCTAGTACTTGGGCACCGCCAGCAGAGTTCTGCCACCCCGTTTCGACCTATGGAGGCCTATTGGCAGCTCGGCAACACACCGTTTGAGCGTGAGGCACGTTTTTCTGAACTGCTTGACGATCCGCCGAACATAACCCCAGACCCCTTGCAGCACCTGCGTTCGGCAAGGCCGATGCTAAGTGAACAATTTTGGGCTCGCCTGACTGATGCCGAGCGCAGACTCTGGATCTGCAGGCCAAGGGGGCGTCCACCCAAAGAAGTATCTGTCCCCAATTAAACTATTTCTGTAGAGGGTACGGCGGTTAATCTGTTCTGACCCTATTTTTTAGGCGGTTGGTACAGCCCTTTATGGGTTTTTCCACCGTGCAGCTCGTCAAAACTTCGTCATAATCGAGGCCTTTTCCGTCTCACGGCCACCATTGTTTCAAAGCCCAAAAGGGCAGGAGCCTATCTATGCAGACCATCTCGTTTACCGGCAGAGCAGCCCAATCCACCGAGGCTCTTGGGGGCAACGCAGCCAGTAATGCTTCGGCGAGTCGTGAGGCGCAACTGCAGGCCAGTCTGCAGGGTATGTATCAGGCTTCCATGGAGCACGATGCCTGCGGTGTGGGCTTTGTTGCGCATATTAAGGGGCAGAAAAGCCACAGCATTGTTCAGCAGGGTTTACAGATTCTGCGCAACCTGGATCATCGCGGTGCTGTTGGAGCCGACGCACTTATGGGCGATGGTGCGGGAATTCTGCTTCAGATTCCGCACGAGTATTTTGCGGCCGAAATGGCCAAGCAGGGTGTTCAACTGCCCCCGCCAGGTGAATACGGCGTGGGCATGGTCTTTCTTCCTAAGGAACATGCCTCACGGCTTGCCTGTGAGCGCGCCCTTGAGCATGCGGTTCGTGCCGAGGGCCAGGTGCTGCTTGGCTGGCGGGATGTGCCCACCAATGCCGAGATGCCCATGTCCCCCCGGGTGCGCGAGAAGGAGCCCGTTATGCGCCAGATTTTCATTGGGCGGGGTGGGGATGTGGTGGTGCAGGATGCCCTTGAGCGCAAGCTTTTCGTTATTCGTAAGACCGCCTCAAGTGCTATTCAGTCTTTGCAGCTTCAACACAGCAAAGAGTATTACGTAGTCTCCATGTCGAGCCGGACCATTGTTTATAAGGGCCTGCTGCTTGCTGATCAGGTTGGTCAGTATTACAAAGACCTCTCAAACAACGACTGTGTCTCTGCACTCGCACTCGTGCATCAGCGGTTTTCAACCAACACCTTTCCCGAGTGGCCCCTGGCGCACCCTTATCGAATGGTTGCCCACAACGGCGAGATCAATACAGTTAAAGGTAACTACAACTGGATGCGCGCTCGCGAGGGCGTGATGTCGTCGCCAGTTCTAGGCCAGCACCTTAAAAAACTCTATCCCATTAGTTTTCCGGGGCAGTCCGATACGGCCACATTCGATAACTGCCTTGAGCTCTTGGTGGCGGCGGGCTACCCCTTAGCGCATGCAGTCATGATGATGATTCCCGAGCCCTGGGAGCAGCACGCCAGCATGGACCCGGGTCGGCGCGCCTTTTACGAATACCATGCCGCCATGATGGAGCCATGGGACGGGCCGGCGTCGTTGGTGTTTACCGATGGCAGGCAAATTGGTGCCACGCTTGATCGCAACGGGCTGCGCCCCTCGCGTTACTGCGTGACCGATGACGACCTAGTGATTATGGCCTCGGAGTCTGGAGTGCTGCCTGTGCCCGAGAGTCGCATCATTCGTAAATGGCGGCTTCAGCCCGGCAAGATGTTCCTAATCGACCTTGAACAGGGCCGCATGATTCACGACGAGGAGCTGAAGTCCTCGTTATCGAAGGGCAGACCCTACAAACAGTGGATCGAAGACGTACGCATTGAGCTTGCAAGCCTTGATGATGCGGCCGTGAACCATGCGTCGGCCAGTGACACTGCTCTGCTCGATCGCCAGCAGGCTTTTGGCTTTACCCAGGAGGACATTAAGTTCCTGTTGGCCCCCATGGCCCAGGCCGGTGAAGAGGCCGTGGGCTCCATGGGTAATGACTCGCCGCTTGCTGTTTTATCGAACCGAAGTAAGCCGCTCTACCATTACTTCAAGCAGCTCTTTGCGCAGGTTACTAACCCGCCCATTGACCCCATTCGTGAAGCCATTGTGATGTCCCTGGTCTCTTTTGTTGGCCCGCGCCCCAACCTGCTTGATATCAACCAGGTGAACCCGCCGCTGCGCCTTGAGGTCAGCCAGCCCATTCTTGACTTTGCCGATATGCACAGGCTCAAAGCCATCGAGACCCACACACGTGGAAAGTTTCGCGCCCAGGTTATTGACATTGTTTACCCCGTGCTCTGGGGCAAAGAGGGCATTGAGGCCAAGCTTGCAACGCTCTGCGCGGAAGCCGTGGAGGGCATTCAGGCTGGCGCCAATATTCTTATCCTAAGTGACCGTGCCGTCGCTGCAGATAAGGTTGCCATTCCCGCCTTGCTGGCGCTGTCGGCCGTGCACCAACATCTGGTGCGTCAGGGCTTAAGAACCCAGGCGGGCCTGGTGGTGGAGACGGGCTCGGCCCGTGAGATTCACCATTTCGCAGTGCTTGCCGGTTACGGCGCCGAGGCCGTGCATCCCTACCTGGCGATGGAGACCATTGCCGACTTTCACAAAGACCTTCAGGGTGAACTGAGTGCCGAAAAAGCCATCGCCAATTATGTGAAAGCCATTGGCAAGGGGCTTTCGAAGATTATGTCGAAGATGGGCATCTCGACCTACATGTCCTACTGTGGCGCGCAAATTTTCGAGGCCATTGGCATTAACTCGGCCACCATCGAGAAATACTTTACCGGTACGCCCAGCATGGTGGAGGGCATTGGTGTCTTTGAAATGGCCGAGGAGGCCCTGCGCACACATGCCCAGGCCTTTGGAAGTGACCCCGTGCTTGCCGACCGGCTTGATCCGGGCGGCGAATATGCTTGGCGAGTGCGTGGGGAGGAGCATATGTGGACACCCGACGCCATTGCCAAACTGCAGCATGCAAGCCGGGCCAACCAGTATTCATCCTACAAAGAGTACGCCCAGATCATTAACGATCAGACGCGACGCCACATGACGTTGCGAGGGCTTTTTGAATTCAAGGTTGATCCCTCACAGGCCATCGCCATTGATGAGGTGGAACCCGCCTCCGAGATTGTTAAGCGTTTTGCAACCGGTGCGATGTCGCTGGGTTCCATATCCACCGAGGCCCACACTACGCTTGCAGTGGCTATGAATCGCATCGGTGGAAAGTCCAATACGGGCGAGGGGGGTGAAGACAAGCGCCGCTACCGCGACGAGATGCAGGGCAAGACCCTGGGAGAAGGTCAGACCCTGGCCTCCGTAATTGGCGCGGCTCAGGTGGAGTCGGACTACCCCTTGCTGCCCGGCGACAGTCTTCGTTCCAAAATTAAACAGGTGGCATCAGGTCGCTTTGGCGTCACTACCGAATACCTTGTATCTGCCGACCAGGTGCAAATTAAAATGGCCCAGGGTGCGAAACCAGGCGAGGGCGGACAACTTCCCGGCGGCAAGGTCTCCGACTACATCGGTGAGTTACGTCACTCGGTGCCAGGTGTGGGTCTTATCTCGCCCCCGCCGCACCACGACATTTATTCCATTGAGGACCTTGCCCAGCTTATTCACGACCTGAAGAATGTGGCCACGCATGCCGATATCTCGGTCAAGCTCGTCTCGGAAATTGGTGTGGGCACCGTGGCTGCGGGCGTGGCCAAGGCCAAGGCTGACCATGTTGTCATTGCAGGTCATGACGGTGGTACGGGCGCCTCGCCCCTGTCTTCCATTAAGCATGCAGGTTCGCCCTGGGAGATTGGCCTTGCCGAGACCCAGCAGACTCTGGTGCTCAACGGACTTCGCAGTCGTATTCGTGTTCAGGCCGACGGCCAGATGAAGACGGGTCGGGATGTGGTGATTGCTGCCTTGCTGGGTGCCGACGAGATGGGTTTTGCAACGGCACCCTTGGTGACGGCAGGCTGCATCATGATGCGCAAATGCCATTTGAACACCTGCCCCGTGGGTGTGGCCACCCAAGATCCTGTCTTGCGTAAAAAGTTTCAAGGCCGGCCTGAGCATGTGGTGAACTTCTTTTTCTTTGTGGCAGAAGAGGTGCGAACCATCATGGCCCAGCTTGGTATTGCCAGGTTCGACGACCTGATTGGGCGCACCGACCTTCTCGATACCCGCAAGGGCCTTGACCATTGGAAGGCCCGTGGCCTTGATTTCTCAAGGCTCTTCTATCAACCGGCGGTTGCGGACGTGCAGGAGATGCGTCACTCCCAGACCCAAGACCATGGCCTTGTTAAGGCGCTCGACAATAAGCTCATTGCCAAGTCGCAGGCCACCCTTGAGCGCGGTGAAAAGCTTCAGTTTATGGAGACGGTTCAGAACGTGAACCGCACCGTCGGGGCTATGCTCTCCGGTGAGCTTGTCAAGCGTTACCCCGAGGGCTTGCCTGACGACACCTTGCGCATTCAACTTGAGGGAACCGGTGGTCAGTCCTTTGGTGCCTTCCTTGCGAAGGGCATAACCCTTTACCTAATTGGGGATGCCAATGACTACACCGGCAAGGGCTTATCGGGCGGCCGAGTCGTGGTGCGGCCCTCCATCGACTTTCGTGGCCAGGCCCATGAAAACATTGTGGTGGGCAACACCGTGCTCTATGGCGCCACTTCGGGCGAAGCCTTTTTCAGAGGGGTTGCAGGCGAGCGATTTGCTGTGCGGCTCTCGGGTGCCTCGGCAGTGGTCGAGGGCACAGGTGACCATGGCTGCGAATACATGACCGGTGGGACCGTGGTGGTCCTGGGCCTTACGGGTCGAAACTTTGCTGCCGGTATGTCGGGTGGCGTGGCCTATGTTTATGACGAAGATGGCCAGTTTGCGAGCCGCTGCAATATGGCCATGGTGCAGTTCGAACCCGTGCTTGCAACGGCAGATCAGGAGAAGACCATCGATCGTGCCGTCTGGCATCGTGGCCAGACCGATGAGCAACAGCTTAAAAAGCTTATTGAGGACCACCATCGTTGGACGGGAAGCAGTCGGGCTCGGGACCTTCTTGACCAATGGACCACGGCACGGGCACGTTTTGTGAAGGTCTTTCCCAGCGAATACCGCAGGGCGCTTGGTGAAATTCATGCCAGAAACATGGCTGCTTCAGAGGCTTCCAGCCAGGCCGCCAAGTCTGCCGATCTTGTCTAGTTGCAAAAACCGTATACGAAAGGAACCAGGCCATGGGTAAGGCAACAGGGTTTTTAGAACTGCAACGCATCGAAGAGGGCTACGAGCCTGCCGATAAACGCGTGAGGCACTACAAAGAGTTTGTTATTGGGCTTGCCGAAGAGGATGCCGCCAAGCAGGCGGCCCGTTGCATGGACTGCGGCATTCCCTTTTGCAACAACGGCTGCCCGGTGAACAACATCATTCCCGATTTCAACGACCTGGTCTTTCAGCACCAATGGAAGCAGGCGCTTGACACCCTTCATTCCACCAATAACTTTCCCGAGTTCACTGGGCGCATCTGTCCGGCGCCCTGCGAGGCCGCCTGCACGCTTAACTTAAATAACGATGCCGTGGGCATTAAATCCATTGAGCACGCCATTATTGATCGCGGCTGGAAAGAGGGCTGGGTAGTGCCGCAGCCGCCAAGTCAAAAGACAGGTAAGAAGGTGGCTGTCGTTGGCTCGGGCCCCGCAGGCCTTGCCGCGGCCCAGCAGCTTGCCCGGGTGGGTCACGACGTGACGGTTTTTGAGAAGAACGATCGTGTGGGTGGCCTGCTTCGTTATGGCATTCCCGACTTCAAGATGGAAAAGACCCATATCGATCGACGGGTCGAGCAGATGCAGGCCGAGGGAGTGGTCTTTGAAACGGGCGTACTTATTGCCGAGCTTGCCAAAGACACCAAGGTGACAAACTGGGCTAAGACCACCCTAAGCCCTGCCCAGCTGCTTGAGGCCTTTGATGCGGTCCTGTTAACCGGGGGGGCCGAGCAGCCTCGGGATCTTCCAGTGCCAGGCCGTGAGCTTGATGGCGTGCACTTTGCCATGGAGTTCCTGCCGAACCAGAACAAGGTTAATGCCGGCGACAAAGTGGTTGGTCAGATTCGCGCCGATGGCAAGCATGTGGTGGTTATTGGAGGCGGCGACACGGGCTCGGACTGCGTGGGAACGAGTAATCGTCATGGCGCCAAGTCGGTGACTCAGTTTGAGCTTATGCCCATGCCGCCTGAAGAGGAAAATAAGCCTCTGGTCTGGCCGTATTGGCCTCAGAAGCTTCGTACCTCTTCAAGCCACGAAGAAGGCTGTGATCGCGAGTTCGCAATTGCAACCAAAGAGTTTCTTGGCGAGAAGGGGCGTCTTACTGGGCTCAAGGCGGTAAAGGTTGGATGGAAAGACGGCAAGATGCAAGAGGTTGCTGGAAGCGAACAGATCTTTCCCGCCGACCTCGTGCTGCTTGCCATGGGGTTTGTCTCGCCGGTGGGCTCTGTGCTTGAGGCCTTTGGTGTTGATAAGGACGCACGGGGCAATGCGAAGTCCGATACCGAGGGCGAGGCGGCCTATGCAACGAATCGTCCCAAGGTCTTTGCTGCAGGCGACATGCGACGAGGCCAGTCCCTGGTGGTCTGGGCTATTCGCGAAGGCCGTCAGGCCGCCCGTGCGATTGATGAGTTTTTAATGGGTGCCTCGGTTCTGCCCCGTTAAAAGCAGGAAAAGCCTAAGGCCTTAGGCAGGCAGCGATCTAAGGCTTTAGGCGTTAAACCTTAGGCGGGCTCAAGGGCCGTTTCAATGTGCGTGCGACCTTCAAGCAGGCGGTGAATGGGGCATTTGTTGGCAATCTCAATAAGCCTGCCCTCTTGGTCGGGGGTCAAGGCACCCTCGACCTTAACAATGCGTTTGAGCTGGTAGTCCACCCTGCCGTCGTCCCCTCGGGCTTCTGAAACACGCTCCACCCGGCATTGAATGCGCGCAACCTGCCAGTCGGGCTTGCGCTTTAGATAAAGCTCGAGTGTCAGCACGGTGCAGGCCGCAAGCGCGGAGTCAAGCAGGTCGTGGGGGTCGGGTGCGGTGTCAAGCGACCCAAGCGTCTTAGGGACATCGGCCACCCAGCGGTGGCGTCCATTGGTTAACATGGTCGAAAGGCCATTGACGCGGTTAAGGGTGGCTTCGACGGTGGCTGTGGATGACATGAAATAGACCTTTCAAGCGCAACGGGGGTTAAGGAATATGCAAAGCGTACTCGCCAGGCTTTTCGTAGTCTGCCTTGTCTTTTTTTCTGTGGGTTTAACCCCCACCTATGCCGAGCAACGGCTCGATGCCAAGGCCCTTCAGTCTGCCCTGGATGTTCCGGGTACCGTGGTGCTCATTCGCCATTCGGCCACCTTTTCTGGCATTGGTGACCCCGAGAACTTTCGACTCGACGACTGCAGCACGCAGCGAAATCTCTCACCCGAAGGTCGTGCCCAGGCCCGAGCCTTTGGCCAGTGGTTTCGCGATAGAGGGTTGATGCCCTCGGCGGTTCGCTCAAGCCAGTGGTGCCGATGCCTTGACACGGCGACCGAAGCCTTTGGTGGGCGGCCCCAGACTCAGCCCTGGCCTGCGCTCAATTCCTTCTTCCAGGGCCATGGCCATTGGCCCACCCAGCGTGACCTCATTCTTCAGGCCCTGGCAGACCCCCGAGCCTCAGGTGTAACAGCCAAGGGATTTGAAGTCTGGGTAACCCATCAGGTCTTTATTTCCGCCTTGACAGGCGTCTATCTGAGTATGGGTGAGCTTGTGGTTGCCCGCCCTGTGCGTTCAACCCAGCCTTCGGTTGCGCCTGGACAACCGCGGTGGCAGGTGGTCGGCAGGGCGTTCATTGACCAAGGCTTTCGCTAGTCTTGGCTGCTGAAAGCATGGGCTGCAGAAACCTTGCGGTGTAACTGCCCGACTGGCCAGCGGTCTGGGCAAGGGTTTCGGGGCTGCCCTGGGCAATAATTTGGCCGCCGGCCTGCCCGCCCTCGGGCCCAATATCAATCAGCCAGTCGCAGACTTTAATGACATCCAGGTTGTGCTCAATAACCAGCACGGTGTTGCCTGCATCGGTGAGCCTACGAAGAAGATCCAACAAGACAGCAGTGTCATGAAAATGCAGCCCTGTTGTCGGTTCATCAAGAACATAAAGTGTTTTGCCGGTGCCGCGCTTGGATAACTCGCAGGCAAGCTTCACGCGCTGGGCCTCTCCGCCCGACAGCGTCGTGGCACTCTGGCCCAGCCTGACATAACCAAGCCCCACCTCGTTTAAGGTCTCAAGCCTGCGGGCCACGTTAGGAATCGCTGAAAAAAAGCTGCAGGCCTCTTCAATGGTGAGATCGAGAACCTCAGCAATGGTCTTGCCGCGATAGCGGACATCAAGCGTTTCGCGGTTATAGCGCAGACCCTTGCAGATATCACAAGGCACGTAGAGGTCGGGCAGAAAATGCATCTCCACCTTAATCAGCCCATCGCCCTGGCAGGCTTCGCATCGGCCGCCCTTGGTGTTGAACGAAAACCGCCCCGTGTCATAACCCCGCTCGCGCGCCATGATGGTCTCGGCGAAAAGCTCACGAATGGGGGTCAATAAACCCGTGTACGTGGCGGGGTTGCTACGGGGTGTTCGTCCAATCGGGCTCTGGTCAACATTAATGAGCCGGTCGATATGCTCGAGACCTTCAAGCCGATCGAAGGGCTCGGGCTCCACCTGGCGGCCATTAAGCCGCTGGGCCACTGCAGCAACAAGTGTGTCATTAATCAGCGTGGACTTCCCACTGCCGGAGACCCCGGTTATACCCACCATAAGGCCAAGAGGCACCCGAAGGTGGACCGACTTCAGGTTGTTGCCGCGCGCCCCAAAAACCTCAAGCCAACGCTCGCTTGGCTCGCGTCGTTTGGCAGGAAGCGCAATGCTCAGTCGTCCTGCGAGGTAATCGCCGGTCAGTGATCGTGGTTCTTGCATCACCTCCTCAGGGCTGCCTGCGGCAACCACCTCCCCGCCGTGAATGCCAGCACCGGGGCCGAGGTCCACAAGATAGTCGGCCTGGCGAATGGCCTGTTCGTCATGTTCGACCACAATCAGCGAGTTACCCAGGTCGCGAAGACGGTAGAGGCTGTCCATGAGGCGTTGGCTGTCGCGAGGGTGCAGACCAATCGAGGGCTCATCGAGCACATAAAGCACACCACTTAGGCCGGCACCAATTTGGCTGGCAAGCCGAATGCGTTGGGCCTCGCCGCCCGACAAGGTCATGGCAGAGCGCCCCAGCTGAAGGTAGCCCAGACCCACATCAATAAGAAATCTCAGGCGCGAGTGAATCTCGGCCATGAGGCCCTGTGCAACCGTCTTGCGGAAGCCCTCAAGCGCAAGGCCGCGCAACCTCTCCAAGAGATCGGTCAGACTTAGCTCAACCAGTTCTGCCAATCCGATGGAATCATGGACCTCGCCCAGTCGAACAGCGCGCGCCTCGGGCTTTAGTCGGCTGCCTTGGCATTGACTGCAGATGCGCTGCCGACGCAGACGGCCAAGCTCGTCTCGTACTGCATGGGAGTCGGTCTGTCGCCAGCGCCGCTCAAGATTCGGAACAATGCCTTCGAAGGGACGCGTCTCGGTGACCAGTTCGCCCTGACCATTGGGAAGCCTTAGCTTTAAAGACTTCGTTCCAGAGCCGTACAAAAGGATGGTTTGAATGTCAGTGGGCAGACTGGCAAACGGCTCCTGCGGATCAAACCCAAGTGCCTCGGCCAGGGCCTCCACGGTTGCCCAGGCAAACTTATTTCGAGGATCCCATCCCTGAATGGCGCCTGCGGCAAGCGAGAGCTCGGGCATGGGAATAATGGCTTCCAGATCAAACAAGGTTTCCACACCCAGACCGTCGCAGGCTGGGCATGCCCCATTGGGCGAGTTGAATGAGAAGAGGTTGGGCTCAAGCTCTTTAATAGCAAACCCACAGTCGGGGCAGGCATAACGCATGGACAGAACCCGCTCGCCCGACCAAAGGTCGGAGGCCTTCTTGGTGCCTTTTGAGGGCGTCGCAGCCGCATCGCTTTCGGCCTGGATAAGGGCAATGGCCCGGTCTTGACCGAGCCTTAAGGCCATCTCCAGCGACTCGGCGAGTCGCTGCTGAACCTCGGGTCGAATGCGCAGACGATCAATCACAAGCTCAAGGCTGTGGTGTTTCTGCGGGTCGAGCGCGGGGATCTGATCGAGTTCAATGTCGCAATACTGCGCAGACTCTGTTTTAAGTCGCGCCCGCACAAAGCCCTGGGCGCGCAGACCGTCGATCAACTGACGATGCTCGCCCTTTCGGCGATCAAGCACGGGGGCAAGAAGGGTAAGCCGGCTGCCTTCGCCCAGGGTTAGCAGTTCATCCACCATTTCCGAGATGGTCTGACTGCTTAGACGGTTCTGTGGGTGGCTGGGGCAGTGCGGCGTTCCCGCACGTGCAAACAAGAGCCTTAGGTAATCGGCAATCTCCGTAATGGTGCCGACCGTGGACCGTGGGTTATGACTTGTTGATTTCTGTTCAATGGCAATGGCGGGCGAGAGCCCATCCATCTGGTCCACATCGGGCTTTTCCATGCGCGAGAGAAACTGGCGTGCATAGGCCGAGAGCGATTCCACGTAACGGCGCTGGCCCTCTGCATACAGAGTGTCAAATGCCAGCGAAGACTTTCCCGAGCCCGATAGGCCCGTGATTACAACAAGCCGCCCTTTGGGAATTCGCAGGTTAATGTTTTTAAGGTTGTGGGTGCGGGCCCCTGTAATGCTAATAAAGCCTTGGGCCTGAGGATCGAGCATGGCGTGGGAGTGGTCTTCTAAATGAGGCAAATCCTCTACTATAGCGAGCGATGTCCGATAAAGTTGTCTTCAGCCCATTCGAACGGCGAGCCAGCCTTGCCTTGTCGGCGGTTTATGGCCTGCGTATGCTCGGTCTGTTCTTGGTGCTTCCGGTTCTTGCCTTGGGTGTGGCTGATATGCCCGGTGGACAGAACCCCGCGGCCATTGGTCTGGCGATGGGCATCTACGGGCTCACCCAGGCGTTTTTCCAGATTCCGTTCGGCATGGCTTCCGACCGTCTTGGGCGCAAACCCGTCATTATTTTTGGGCTTTTGGTCTTTGCTGCCGGCAGTTTTCTTGCAGCCTCGGCCGACTCGCTCACTGTTCTTATTCTGGGTCGGGCGCTGCAGGGCGCCGGTGCAGTCTCGGCCGCGGTAAGCGCCTTTCTGGCCGACCTTACCCGCGAGGAGGTCCGCGCCCGTGCCATGGCCATGGTGGGTATCTCCATTGGCCTGTCGTTCGTTGTTTCGCTGGTGATTGCCCCACCGCTCTACGGGGCCTATGGCCTTGAGGGCCTGTTTCTGCTGACCGGCGGCCTGGCCATGGTTGCAGCCCTTGGTATTGGGCGCATGCGTACCCATCCCCCACAGGCCAGATCCACAACGTTGGAACCTGAGGCCCCTTTGACCAAGGCTGTGGAGCTTGAGACGGTAAAGGCCTGGCCGTTACTAAGTCACTCGCAGCTCTGGCGGCTTAACCTGGGTATTTTCAGTCTGATGGCCGTGCAGACAGCCATGTTTGTGGCCATTCCCATGGGCTTTGCCGAGCTTGGACTTCCTTTGCAAGATCACTGGAAAGCCTACCTACCCCTTCTTCTGGTGGCCTTTCTCGGAATTCTGCCTCCCATTTTCTGGGCCGAGAAGAAGGGACGTTTTCGTCCGGTTTTCTTAGGCGCTGTTGGTCTTTTAGGGATGACGATGCTGGGTTTCCTTGTAGCCGATGGGCAGGGCCTTGGCCCATGGCTGGTCTTTGTTGGCCTTTTCTTTGTTGGCTTTAATCTGCTTGAGGCCCTCTTACCCTCGTGGGTTTCTCGGGTTGCACCGGTAGGCCAGCGTGGGCTTGCCCTTGGCATCTACAACACGAGTCAGTCTCTGGGGCTTTTTGCAGGCGGGCTGATTGGCGGGCTTATGCTTGCCGCCCACGGCAGGGCAGGCATTTTTGCGGCCTGCGGGCTTTTACTGGCTTTTTGGGGCATGATGGCCCTCGGGCTTAAGGAGCTCGG
>CAMDMC010000008.1 GCA_945901825.1 Bordetella parapertussis | reverse complement strand
TCTTTGGGATGCAGCCGCACCTCAAGCTCTTCAAGACTGGTGATGGTGTAGGCCGGGTTGGTGCCAAGCAGGCTGTTGAGATGCTGGGAAATAAAAAGTGCCTGTGTCTTGGGCTGCCAAGACCAGAGGCAGTCTTGCGTGGCGTCTACGGCTGCCTCAAAGATGGACTTCTCAAGGGCCAACTCGTCGGTAAGCCGGTCTGCCTTTACGTTAAGCCGTTCGTTGGCAAGCGCGAGGGCCTCGGCACGTTTTCTGTTGGCATCTTCAAGCCGATGGTCAAAGACCGCGACCACAATGCCCGTGATGTTAACCGTGAGCAGAATAAGAAAAATAGCCGTTGCAAGCCCAACATGCTCGCCAAAGGCAGAAGACAAAGAGGTAAGGTCTTGGCCAAGCGTTGGGGGCGTGGCACAGAGGCCTGCGTCTTGAAATGCCGTGCCAGCCATGGCCGAGTAGTGCATGCCTGAGGCGGCAAGCCCCAAGGTGACTCCAATAACAAGCAGCCGGCTCCAGTGGGGTGTCTGGGCCGAGGCCATTGCAGAGCGTAGAAACCGAAAGGCCAGAAGGCAGGTAAAAAAGGCAACCAGGCCCGCAAGCCAAAAACTCCAGTCGGCATAAATGGGCCGGGGGGGGCAGCACGACTGCTGTCATGCCCGAGTAATGCATGGCCACAATCGCACCGGCCGAGAGCGCGGCGGCAGCCCATTCAAGCGGCCGGGTCATTCTCGACCGCGTGCTTACCCAGACCAGGCCAAGCCCAGCCCCCAGGGCGGGCAGAAACGAAAGGGCGATAAGCCCGGGTTCAAACAGCAAGACAAAGGGCAGCTGCACGGCCACTATGCCAATAAAGTGCATGGAGCAGATTCCTGCGGCAAGGCTTAGCGCGGCCCCAAGCCCCCAGAGGCGGCGCGTCGAAGGCTTTGGCGCGCGGCCCGCCCGAATGGCCAGCGCCGAAGCCGTGACGGCGGATAGGCAGACTGCAAGAACAGAAAGGCTAACCAGCAAGGGTTGATGCTCGAGGCCCATGGTCGTTACACTGCCAGCCGATGAGAGTATTGATTGTTGAAGACGACCCAAGCCTTCGGCCTCTGCAGCGCGAGCTGGTGGAGTCTTTGGGCCATGAGGTGGATGAGGCCACCAACGCCGTCGATGCCCTGGCCATGCTGAAAGGCGACCCCGAGATTGAGCTGGTGCTTCTTGACCTGGGTCTGCCGCCCGATGTGCAGGGCATCTCGGAGGGGATTCGCTTCTTGCGCGAGGCCCGGCTTTGGAATGCCTTTTTGAAGGTGGTGGTGGTGACCGGCCAGAGCCATGACGATGCCCTGCTTACCTGTGTGGAAGGGGGGGCCTTTGATTTTCTGACCAAGCCTTTTCGGCAGGCTCAGGTGAAGGCAGCGCTTCAACGGGCCGTCCTTTTTAGTCAGTCTGAAAAAACACTGCGCTCGCAAGATCGAAAATTCCCGGTCATGGTGGTGGCCGATGCCTCAACCGAAGAGGGCCTGAAGCAGGCGCGCGAAGAGGTCATTGAGCGCCTGGTTCGAACAGTTCTGGTGGACACGGGCTTTAATGTCTCGGAGACCGCCCGGCGGTTGAATATCAGCCGGGAGCATCTCTACTACTACATCAAAAAGTATGGCATTCAGCGGCCCGATTCGCAGGCGTTTTAGCCGGTCCTAGGCAGGACATGTCAGTCTTTCTGACATGGTCGGAGCCTTACTAAAGAAACTCTTATCTTTTTTCTGGCATTTCCGGCAGGTAAAGCCTTGTGATTTTGGTGCGATGCACCATATAATTCTGGAAAGGACAGGCCCAGCCCTTCGTACAAGGCTCGTCCTTCTGTTGTGATGCGTCATTAGCTCTTCCGTGTGAGTGTTAATGAGGCCAAACATCAGACATTGGAAGTCTTTTTTTCCCCTCATTTTTAAGGAGTTGCACCATGAATCAGCCCATCGTTACCCCCGAGCATTTCCTCTCCGCCATCAAAAATGCCAATGCCGCTATGGCTCAGCTGGCCGCAACCTCGTTTGATGCCATGGAAAAGCAGATTGACCTCAACCTTAAGACAGCCCGTAGCTCGCTGGCCGATGCCGCCGAGGCGTCCAGCCAGATGCTTGGTGTGAAGGATGCACAAGAACTTTACGGTGTTGCCCAGGGCGCTGCTCAGCCTGCTGCTGCCAAAGCAACCGGCTATGCCCGCCAGGCGTATGCCATCCATGCTGAAACCGCCACTGAGGTTGCGCGTCTTGCCGAAAAGCAGGTCGCCGACATGAACAAATCCATGGCAGGCATGATTAACGAGATCTCAAAGTCCGCCCCAGCAGGCACAGAGGGCGTTATTGCTCTTATGAAGTCGGCCTTTAGCGCAACCAACACCGCCTACGAGGCCATGAACAAGGCTTCCAAGCAGGTTGTCGAGATGGTCGAGGCCAATGTTGAGGCCGTTGCCAAGGCAGGTGAAACCGTAGTTTCGCCCGCTGCCAAGGGCCGCAAGCGCGCAGAGTAATTTCTTAGTCGTTTACCAAAGGCTAGCGGGGTCGGGAACCCAGTTCCAAAACCCGCTGCCTCTGCCTTAAAAGCCGCTCACGGGTGATGACATCGCCGGAGCGGCTTTTTTCTTGGACACCCACCTCAAGCCATGCCAGTAAGGGCCGCCGCCAGCCCTGAGCCTCGGCCCGACTTACCCCGGAGGGCCAGAGAAGGCCGTCTGGCCAGCCGTAACGACGCAACAGGGCAAGCGCAAGCAACTGAGAAAAGGGACCTGTCTGGGCCTCGGCGGCCGCAAGCCCCTCGGAGAGCACTGCCGCAAGCTCGGCCTCTGTGGACTGGGTCTGGCTTTTAAGGGCTAAGAACTTTGCCATGGCGCTGCCAAGTTGACGGTGTGTGTCGGGAAGATTGACAACGTCTTTGGCCTGAAGTTCGCCATTGAGCAGCCGGGCATAGGCCTGGTCGGCCTGCGAGGTATCTTGAGCAAGGGCATCAAACGCCAAGCAGCCTTTAAATTCAAGGCCAGTAACCGCCGCGGCGCATTGCGTGAGAACAGCCTTGGCAATGAGGTCCGCCCTACCGGTCTGGCTTAAGAGCTGAACGGCCCTCTGGTACTCAATGGCAGACCGACGCGAGTCGCCTTCAAGGTAGGCCTGACTGCCGCGTGCCATGGCGGTCTGTGCAGCCGATAAAAAGCTGGGCGGGCTGGGTTTGTTTGCACAGCCAGAAAGAGCAAGGCCTGCCGCGAGAGTGAGGCTGATAAGAAGGATTGAACGGATGCAGCTCATGGAAGGGCAAGTCCTTTTTCAGGGTCCTGCGACAGCGGCCAGACCCTTTGCAGGTCGCGCATAAGCTCGTCCGCCGTTCGCAGACTGGTCTCCACCTCGTACCGAAGCTGCTCAAGATCTTGGCTTGCAGCCCGTGCATTGCCGGTAATGGCCTTGGTGTCCTCAAGGACAGTATCAAGCTTTGCGAGGCTTTCTTGTGCCTTGCGAAGCGTGGCCTGTGTGGCCTGCAGTGTCTCGTTGATTGCCTCCAGGGTGCTGGCGGGGGGGCCTGCAGGCGGGCCGGGTTGCACTGTGCCGCCTGTGGTGGCTAAGCGTTCTTTTAAACGGTCAGCTGACTTAGGCCGGCCCGAGGGCCCAACCCCCAAGACCTTTTCATTGGTTGCAGCGATCAGCTGCTGAAGATCGCCAATGGCCTCTTGAAGACGGTCGGCCCCCTCAAGATTGCCCATAAGTACAGCCAGTGCTCCGCGGTCGCTGGCAAGCCTCTGGCTCGCCACCTCAATGGCCTGCAGGCTTCGTACCAAAGGCGAGTCGCTGCCGGTGAGGGATTGCAGGTTTTCAAGCAGCTCGCGGGCGGTGCCTGCCACCCTTGGAATGTCCGCGGTGGCATCGCCCCGAAGCAAAGGGCGAACTGCGCCATCTGGAAGCACGGGATCGTCCAGAATGCCCGAGTAGGCCTTTAGCCTTGTGCCACCCAGTAAATTGCGCTCGAGCGTGAAGACACTGGAGGTCTTAAGCCAATGGGCCTCGGACTGGGGAATATCCACTTCAAGATGGGCGTTGCCATCTTCGCCGAGCCGAATGCGTGTGACCCGTCCAAGCTGAAAGCCCGCAAAGGTAAGGCTCATGCCCACGGTGGCGCCTTCGGAGTCCTCTGTAATAAGGGTGAGCCGTTGGCTCGATTCAAACACCCCTCGTGCATACAGAATGAAAATAATGGAGCCCACCAGCAAAAAAGCCGTCAGTACGATAAGCCATTTGGCGCGGCGGCCGACCTGCTCGTCGGTAAGGGGTGTCATGCGTAGTTCCCCACCAGTGAGACGGCTTCAACCAAAAGCAAAAGAGCAATAAGCCGTGTGAAGGCCTGAAGCTCGTTGGCCTTGGCAAGGCCGGCAGGCAGTAGGGCAACAGCAAGGCTAAAGGCCAGGGTTTTCATGAGAAAAATAAACGACATGGCAGGTGTGAATATTTTGCCAACCGCGCCAATGTAACTTCCAAGACCCCAAGGCGACAGGCCATAAACCATCAGGTAGGCAAGTGCTGCGGCAAGGATACTGGCAAGGCCTGTAAAGAGCAGGCTGGCAAGCAGGCCTGCCCAGGCCTGGGCGATATCGGAGTGGGCCCCGCGGGCAGGAAGGCTGATACGCAGTGCCACGAATATGGCGGAATAAAGTGGCAGAAGCTCAAGCACTAGGGTTCGAACCAGAACCTCCAGGGCAAATTCCGAGAGGCCATAGCTTTGCGCAGTCACCGTAACGATGCGAATGATGACAAGGCTAAGCAGGCTCGATAGCAATAAAAAGCCAGGCAGAACAGGCAGGCATCGCTCGGCAATGGCCCTTTCAATGGCTGGCCAGGCTGTTACCTTTTGGCTGCCCGATGCCGCAAACATACGAACAAACAGTTTGCCCATTTCAAGGCTTGCGTGGCCCGTCTGATAAAGCCAGTTACGTTGAATCATGACGGCGTGAAGTAGTCGGGTACAAGACGTTGTGCACTTTTGGGTGGGCGTTTCAGACCCCTGGTTTTCTGGTGCGTTGCATTCTTGCCTTGCGCCTTGCTGCTCTTGATGCTTGCAAGCTTAATGGCTTCTTTGCGCACAGGCGCATAGGGCACGAGGCTTAGTAGGTGTTGGATGCAGTTCAGCCGAGCCTTGTGTTTCTCGTCGGCCTCCACCACGTACCAGGGGGCCTCGGGAATATCGGTAGCCTGCATCATGTCGTCTTTGGCATTTGAATAGCTATCCCAGTGGTTACGCGATTCAATGTCGATGGGGCTTAACTTCCAGGCCTTCAAAGGGTTCGAGGCACGTTCTTGAAAACGTTTTTCCTGCTCATCCTGGCTCACCGAGAACCAGTACTTCACCAGTTGAATGCCCTCAGCCACAAGCAGGCGCTCAAAATAAGGGCAGCCGACTAAGAAGGTCTGCAGCTCTTCAGGAGAGCAAAAGCCCAGAACGCG
Organism: Bordetella parapertussis; assembly: GCA_945901825.1. GTDB lineage: Bacteria > Pseudomonadota > Gammaproteobacteria > Burkholderiales > Burkholderiaceae_A > Hahnella. The sequence goes on along the minus strand of CAMDMC010000008.1, from coordinate 70,600 downwards.
CTCAACGCCTGCTCGGTTATACCAAGAGCGGTCAAACAGAACGATCTCCCCATGGCTTGGAAGGTGCGCCACATAACGCTGAAAATACCATTGGCCGCGTTCACGTTCGCTTGGTTTTGGAAGGGCTGCAACACGACAGACTCGCGGGTTAAGTGCCTCGGTGATGCGCTTGATGGCTCCGCCTTTTCCTGCAGCATCCCGCCCCTCGAAAATAACGACAAGGCGCGCCCCGGTTGCCACGACCCATTCCTGTAGCTTCACCAGCTCAATCTGAAGTCGTAGTAGTTCTTTCTCGTAGATTTTCTTAGGCAGTTCAGTCATGGGTTCCCCTCGTTGCATTTTCAATTCTTCAACAGGTAGACGCGCCCTGCCTGGCTAGCGTCTACCTTAGGCCAATGAGAAAGCCCTGGGCGAGCGCAAGGAACCGGTCTTGGTGATGACTGGCAAGCGCCTGCTCGCTAAGCGCCCTTTGCAGGGTTGTAAGCATGACAGCCCGGTCTTGGTCGTTTCCAAGGCGGTCTTGCGCCTTGGCTGCTCGGCGTGCATCGTCGGCAAGGGTGGCATCGGCCCCAAGTCTCAACAACACAGGGCTTGCATAACGCAGGGCCTTATAGCCAAGGCGAAGCCGATGCAGGTTTTCGTCGGTTGGCTCAAGCTTGGCTCTTTTCTTAATCCGTCGCCGTAACAAGGCCGCCTGCTGATTGGCAAAGCTCTGCGCCTCGGGCAGACCAACATGGCCCTTAAGGGTGTTGGCAAATTGGAAGACATCAAGTACGAAGCCTCGGCAGTCGTGCCCCAGAAGCTTTTGGCGTAGGGACTCTCGAATACGGTTGCTCTGCTCGGAGATGGCGACGGCTGCCGCAATGACGGCGGCATCAAAGCTTAGCTGGCCTTCAAGGGGGCGAAGCAGTTTCTCTTCCGCCACATCAAGGTCGCGCAGCTTGCCTAAGGCGTCGGCGAGCTCGGAGGCCTTCTGTTCAAGTCTTGCGCTGGGTTCCAAGAGGCCTGCCGCTATAAGCAATTTAAGAAGCGTACGAATCTGCCGCAAGGCCACACGGGCCTGGTGAGGACCCTCGGGGTCTTGGGTTTCAAGGACCGCAATGAGCTCTTGGCTGAGCCGGTGGACAGCGGTCTGCAGATGCAGGCTAAGCAGTTGGCTGGTGTTCGGGGGAGGCTGCTCTGGAGTTTTGACCAGGCTGGTTTTTTTGAGGCTGACCCTTGCCCTGTTGGTGAACTTAAAAGCTTTGGTGTCTTTTGAATGCAAGGCTGCAAAGTAAAAGCCGCGTTCGGCCTTTGAGCGCGGCTCTAAAAAAGCCTTTAGTCCCAGGCTTTCCAAATACCCCGACAACGACTGCGTCGCCTCAAAAAGGTCGTCCCATTGACCCGCGCTTAGCTCAAGCTCCAGTTCCGTAAAGGCCTGCTGCTGATCGGCTGCGCGCAGCAGACCCTGGTCGAATGCCAGCTCAAGCTGGCTTCGGCCCCATGCAACAACCCATGTCTGCCGCCTTACCTCGACCTGAAATTGCTCCTCAAGGTCTTCTAGACTGAGGAGCGTGTTGATCTCGGGACGCTTTAGGCCCATGGCCAGACACTGCTCTTTGCTTGGAAGGCCTTCCGGTGACAGGCTGGGCCTTGGGCTCGCCTGCCGCTGGGCGAGCCGGTGGTTAAGTTCAAACCGTTCAAGACCTACCGTCTCGGCCTTAAAGGTCTGCACCCAGCTGCCCGACTCGCGCCGCAGGCGCAAGCCCATTTGCCTGCGGGCAAGAAGGCTGTCGCGCGTGTCGAAGTAATGGGCAACCAGCAACTGGCGACGCGACTTTAGCCCTGTAAGCGCTGACCAGCCGCTTAAGTTGCGGGCAGTGATTGGCGTCTTGGCAGCAAGCCCAAGGCAGATCTCGATTTCCTTCATGGCTAAGGCCAATTATGGTCTTTTTGAAGAAGGGCCGGTCTTGGCGTGCATCAAAATAGGGCGTGGATTTTTTCTATCAATCGGTAAGGCCTTCTCTTGCGCTGTTCGCCATCTTTTTGACGAACGCGCAGGGGGTTTACAGCCAGTCGATGCTTGATGAGGTGGTTGTTAGTGCGAGCCGCTCCGAGCAGAAAGCCTTCGATGCGCACGGCTCGATTGATGTCGTAAATCGGCAGACCATCGAGCGTTCAGGTCCTCAAATTAATTTAAGTGAAGCCCTTGGCATGACCCCTGGTATTTTTGTGGCCAACCGCAACAATCTTGCCCAGGATCTTCAGGTTTCTATTCGGGGCTATGGCGCTCGTGCGCCCTTTGGTGTTCGGGGCGTTAGGCTAATGGTGGATGGCCTTCCCCAGAGCCTGCCCGATGGTCAGGGGCAGACCTCTCAGTTTGCAGCAACGTCTGCCTCACGAATTGAAGTACTGAAAGGGCCGGTTGCATCCTTGTACGGAAATGCTAGCGGTGGCCTTCTTCAGGCCTTCACGCGCGAGCCCTCTGAAGATCCCGAGCTTTTGCTCTCGGGCTTTACAGGGTCAGACAGCCTTTACAGGTCGTCTTTTCAGTATTCCGATACCCGGGGCGACTACGGCTTTGTGGTGGACTATGGTCTTTTGGCCTACGAGGGCTTTCGCGAATACAGCGAGGCCAAGCGCAGCCACCTCAACAGCAAACTCGTTCTGAAAGGCGAAGATCGTAAGACAAACTTTATTTTTAATGTGCTCGATCAGACCAAGGGTGAGGACCCTGGCAGTCGAAAAGCGAGCGAATTAAACGAGGCCTCAGCATTTAAGGCACCAGACAATAACAAGACAAATGGCGCCGGAAAAACTTATCGACAGAGCATTGTTGGCGGGGTCCACGAGCAGAGAGATGCCGACTTGGGTAGCTTTCAGGCTCGAGCCTATGTCTCAACTCGAGATCTTGATAATCCATTGCCAACCGGTAGGTCTATATTTATTGACCGTGTTCAGTGGGGTGTTGGCCTTCAAAATCAGCGAGACACCAGCTTCGCAGGTGTCTCGACAAGGGTAAGTCTCGGTTTTGAGTTTGATCACGTTGGTGATGATCGTCAGACGGGTCAATCGAGTGTAGAGGCTCGTCGGGATAATGTCTCGACTGGCTATGGCATGTGGGGGCAGGCTGAACTCTTCCCGAGTGATCTGTACAGCCTTTCAGCCGGAGTGCGAATGAGTTCCGTTTATCTTATGGCAACAAACGACGCCTTAAATTCTGCAGATACCAGTGGGGGAAGCCGACGATATACCGGTAACGCCCTCTACCTAGGGGGTACTCGGCATCTTGGAGAGACAACCAACTTATACGTCACTGTCGGAACTTCATTTGAAACCCCCACCCTTAATGAGACGTTGTACACCTTAGGTGCTACGAACGGAATTGAGCAGTTTAATCGTGGAATTGATCCAGCTCGATCTATTCAGTGGGAGATAGGTTTAAAAAACCGCAGGAGTGGACAAAGCTTTGCCCAAGCGGCCGTTTTTGGTGCTGAAACAAAAGATGACATAGTTCCCCAGTTCTTATCCACCAGTAACTCGGTCTGGCAGAACACAGATACACGAAGAGTTGGATTTGAACTTTCTGCCGGTCAGAGTCTTCCCCTAGGTCTCCATGCGGGCATCTCTGCGCAATGGATTAAAGCCGAGTTTGTTAACTCGTTGTCAGTTTTTCGGCGGACTGCAGGAGCGCTTGTGCCAGTCTCTGTGGCTTCAGGCAACCGAATTCCAGGCATTCCGCGTGACCGTGTACAGGCTGAACTCACCTGGTCGACAAATGCACGTAAGCCAAGTGTGGGCCAACCTTCTCGATACTTAACCCTTCAGTTTGTTAGCCTGGGTAACATTGACGTAAATTCAGACAACAGCGAGTCAACCGATCGCGCGCAGCTTTGGAACCTACGTTTTGGGTCACGCTATCTGGCCCTAGATGGGGAAATTACAGTGCGATTGGCCGTTGAAAATATTGCCGATAAGCTTTACGCGGGATCGGTAGTCGTGGACCAGGCTTTTGAGAACTACTACGAACCCGGTGCGCCGCGACAGTACCTTCTTGGCGTTCAGTACAAGCGCACGATGTAAACAAGACGAATGATGTAAAAAGGAGGGCGTGAACGCCCCCGAACCTTTCAAATCGCCGCAACCGGGCCCTGCTGACTCTGGCCCCTCCGGTCCGAGCGCAGTCGACCGCGCGCGCCGCTTATGCGTTGCCCCCATGATGGACTGGACAACGCGGCACTGCCGTTTCTTTCACAGGCTTCTTGCGCCCAATGCACTTCTTTACACCGAGATGGTGACAGCGGCTGCCGTTATTTATGGCAAACGCGATCGACTGTTGGGCTTTAATACGGCCGAACACCCGGTTGCCTTGCAGCTTGGCGGCTCGGACCCTAAAGCTTTAGCAGAGGCTGCTGCCATCGGCCAGGCCCTGGGCTATGACGAGATTAATCTGAACTGCGGCTGCCCAAGCGATCGCGTGCAGAAAGGCGCCTTTGGTGCCTGCCTGATGCGCGAGCCCATGCTTGTTGCCGATTGCGTTCAGGCCATGCGCGAGTCGGTTTCGGTGCCCGTCACCATTAAGCATCGCATTGGTGTCGACGATGAGAACGACTACGCCTTCCTTTTTCGATTTATCGAGCCACTCTATGCACAAGGCTGCAAGGTTTTTATTGTTCATGCCCGCTCGGCGCTCTTAAATGGCCTAAGCCCTAAAGAGAACCGCGAGATTCCGCCACTGCATTACGACCGGCTGAAGGCGCTAAAGCAGGACTTCCCTCAGGCCCAGTTTGTCTTGAATGGCGGCCTAACCGATGCCTTGGCGGTTCACTGGCTTGACGCGCTGCAGGCTGATGGCTTAATGCTTGGGCGTGCCGCCTACCATAACCCTTGGCTATTAAGGGACTTGGATGCCCTGCTTTTTGGAGAAGACCCCGCGCGTCCCGAGCATCGGGAGGCTGTTATTGCGCCTTTGCAGGCCTATTTTGAGCAGGCCCTGGAAGAAGGGGTTCCAGCCACTGCCATGACCCGTCATTGGCACGGCCTGTTTCACGGTCAGCCAGGCGCATTGGCCTGGCGAAGGGCCATGGCCGAGGGGCGCAACCCTGCAACCGTGTTGGCATAAAACTCGGGTACCCTTTTACCTTTGTTCATACCCTCACGGAGGACTGCAGATGAAAAAAGCAGCATTATTCGTGAGCCTGGTCGTCTTGGCGTCTGGCTCTCTTTCGGTTCCTAGCATCGCGCTTGCGAAGAAGACCCCCCTCTGGTGTGTGGTTGACCAGAAGTCCGGGGACTACTCCAGTGACTGCCATAAAGTGAAAAGCGACTGCGAGAAGGCGGCTCGTGAAACGGCCAAAAAGAAGGGCGGCCAGTTTATCTGCGGAGCCAATACGGGCTAGTGGTTAGCGGTCCAGAATATTCATAACGGTTGGGCAAGAGTAGCCGGCAGAGACATTCTCGCTTGCCGGTTTGCCATTGGGGCACTTGTACATGCAGGACGTTGAGCCGTTTTTATTTTTAATTCGCTCACTGATGTAGCAGTTCATCGATTTCTTTTTGGGCTGCGTCTGGGCCGAGGCGCTTGCTGTGGCGCTTAGACAAAATAAAGCCATCCAGGCAGAGGCAAGAGTGCGGTTGATGCTAGAGGTCGAGGTGTAGGCCATGGGAACATCCTTGTTTTTTTCGCGAGATTGCGAACAGTTGGCGCCTCCGGCACGAATCGAACGTGCGACCCTCCCCTTAGGAGGGGGATGCTCTATCCACTGAGCTACGGAGGCCCGAGGCTTAAGGGTACCTACTTTTTCTGAGGCCCGTCACCTTGTGGGTCGTGCAGACCATCGTTAGCTGATGGGTTTGGGGTCAGTTTCTTTTGCTGCCGCTTCAGGCGTTGTATAGCAAGCAGAATCGCCCCGCAAAGGGCAAGGCCTAGAACAAGCCAGCCAAGGGCAAGCCAGCGCTCTGAGACGCTGGGTGAGGCAATTCGAACAAGTGCTTCGCAAAGGTAGAGCCATATAAGCAGGGACATCCACTGATAGGTATAGACCTTCGCGCGCGCCAGTCCGGGCATGGCCAGAGCAAGTGGAAGAACTTTTAGCCAGAGCCAGGAACCCTCGCGCACAGGATCAATGAACGCCTCCCAGGCAAGGCCATACAGAACCATAAGCCCACAGATCAGGAGGCTTATGCGCACTAAGCCGGGCTCGAGGCTTGCCGTCGGAAGCGGCAGGCCGTTGGAAGGTGTCTGCAGAGGTGGCAGGGCCTTGGCGTCGCCTGGGTCCGCCTGACTCACGAGGCCTGCCTGCCTGCAAGCTTTTGGCTTATGGCTGCAACGCGACGCCCAAGGGCATGGGCAAGCCTCAACTCTTCTGGGCTAACCGGCTGTTTGCCGTCGCTGCCCGCCCAGTGCGAGGCCCCGTAGGGCGTTCCACCAGACCGGGTGGTGGCAAGATCGGCCTCGCTGTAGGGAAGTCCCACCAAGAGCATGCCATGGTGCAGGAGGGGCAGCATCATGGAGAGCAAGGTTGACTCCTGCCCCCCATGAAGGCTTCCCGTGCTTGTAAAGACGGCAGCGGGTTTGCCCACCAGGTCGCCGGCAATCCAGCTGTTAAGGGTTCCATCCACAAAATACTTCATGGCTGCGGCCATGTTCCCAAACCGGGTGGGTGAACCAATAATGAGCCCATCGCATTCCCTTAGATCTTGTGGTTCGGCATAGGGGGGGCCCGAGTCGGGAACGGCTGCCTCGGTTGCCTCGTGGTTAGCCGAGACCGCTGGTACTGTGCGCAGGCGTGACTGGCAGCCGGGCACCGAATCGACACCATCGGCAACTGCCCGGGCAAGCTCCAAGGTGCTGCCGTGTCGGCTGTAGTAAACCACTAAAATCTCAACACGCGTCATGGGCCTATCATAGCGAGGAGTCTCGACTAAACAAGAACCTCCACGAAGGGGCGTTTAATCAGCAGAGGAGAAAGCCATGCAGGTACGTGACATTCTTAAATATAAGGAGCCCATGCTCTTTAAGACCTCGCCTGAGGCCTTGCTCTCGGATGCCGTGGTAACCATGGCCGACGAAAACATCGGTTCAGTGGTGGTGCTCTCAAAGGGTCAGCTTGCTGGCATGTTGACCTTTCGTGAGATTCTTGTGGTGCTTGCCAAGCGCCAGCGAGAGCAGAGAACAGGTCCAACACCAACGATGTCCGAAATTACAGTTGCAGAGGTGATGAACCCGAAGCCCACGTGTTCCCATCCCGACATGACCGTGGATGAACTGCGCACGGTTATGAATGACTGCGGCGAGCGCTACCTGCCCGTGGTCGATGCCGACCAATCGGTGCTTGGCGTTGTCTCGTTTCACGACGTTGCGCGTGCCGTGCTGGAGGCCCAGAAATTCGAGAATCAAATGCTTAAAGCCTATATTCGCGACTGGCCCGACGACAGCTCGGGTCAGGGCCAGTAATGCGAATACTGGTCTCCAATGACGATGGCTATTTCTCCCCTGGAATTGCAGCGCTCGCCGAGGCTATGCGCGGTTTTGGGGAGGTTACGGTGGTGGCTCCAGAGGCCGACCGCAGTGGCGCCAGCAATTCACTTACCCTCGATCGCCCGCTTTATGTCCGCAAGGCCTCTTCAGGGTTTTTCTATGTCAATGGAACCCCAACCGACTGCGTGCATGTTGCGGTCACGGGCTTTCTGGGGTTTCGTCCCGACCTGGTTGTTTCAGGCATAAACAATGGCCAGAACGTGGCCGAGGACACGCTTTACTCGGGAACCGTGGCAGCTGCCATGGAGGGCTTTCTGCTTGGTATTCCGTCCATTGCCTTCTCATTGGCTGACCGGGGATTCGACCATTTAGATACCGCCGTTCACGTGGTGCAGCGTCTTGTCACTGGGTTTCTTCAAAAGCCCTTCAATGAGCCCAAGCTCCTAAATGTCAACATTCCAAGTGTGAGCCTTGGCTCAATGCAGGGCTACGAGATCTGCCGGCTCGGCCGACGCCATGTGGCTCAGCCCGTTATTGAAGCGGCCTCGCCTCGGGGCGAGCCCATGTACTGGGTGGGGGCGCCGGGTGGTATTCGCGATGCTGGGCCCGGCACTGACTTTCATGCCTTGGCCCATGCCAAGGTGGCCATTACGCCTCTACGGGTTGATCTTGGTGATGCGGCCGCCCATGTCGCGCTTGATGACTGGCTTCAATCTTTGCCGTGAAGTCGAACCGCAGCGCCGCCTTCCCCCAGCCAACCCAGTTTAAGCCTCGATGGGGTTCATCGAAAGCAGAGGCTGCCGCGCCTATTGCCTCAAGTGTGAGCGACCCCACAACAGGGCTTGCCAGCGACCGACTGCGTGAGCGCATGATTCAACGTCTCAGAGACCAGGGCATTCAGAATCCCAAGGTTCTTAAGGCGATGGCTGCCGTGCCACGCCATCAGTTTGTCGATGCAGCGCTAGCCAGTCGCGCCTACGAGGATTCCGCCCTGCCCATTGGCCATTCCCAGACCATCTCTCAGCCCTATGTCGTTGCGCGGGCCATCGAGCTTGCCCTCACCCACCTTCCCTTCGACCAGGCTCCTGGACGGGTGCTGGAGGTAGGAGGTGGTTGCGGCTATCAGGCAGCCGTTCTTGCCAAGGTCTTTGCCGAGGTGTATTCGGTGGAGCGCATTCTTGGGCTGCACCAGCAGGCTCGACGTAACCTTTTTCAACTCGCGCTGCCCAACCTGCATCTCTTGCATGGTGATGGTCTAAGTCCCGCAGGCCGGTCGGGATTATTTCAAACTATTTTCTTAGCAGCGGGTATGTCCGACATTCCTCTCGATTTATTGAGAGAATTACAGACCGGGGGTGTACTTGTTGCCCCAATCGGCTCGCCGCGGCAGAAACTGGTCGTGGTTCGAGTGACTTCAGGGGAAACCCAGCCCGATCGACCGACCTACGAGCGTCGCGAGTTCGACGAAGTCTCTTATGTGCCTATTCTGAGAGGATTACAGAAATGACCCCATTTGACCGAGCTTGCCGTATCTGCCTTTCGTTGGCCTGCGTTAGCCTGCTAGCCAGTTGTGCCTCGCCGGGGCTAGCGCCGGTGGAGTCCCGCGCCGTGCCAAGTAGCCTTCCTGCCGAGCAGCGCAGCGCCACGGGTAAGTCGTTGGGCGCCCTTGAACCGATTGGTAAGGGCCAGTATCGCGTGCGTCGAGGCGACACCCTCTACAGCATCGCCGTCGATCACAATGCCGACTGGAAGGATCTTGCCCGTTGGAACAAGCTCAGCAATCCGAATGTGATTGAGCCAGGCCGCGTGCTGTGGGTTGTTAACCCTTCACCCCGGTCGGGGCCAGCGCTTGCCCAGTCCTCACCACCTGCTGCGGGCGGTGCGCAGGCGCAGCCCATTGCGCCAAGCTCGGGCGTGGGCGTTCGCCCACTTCAGTCCCAACCTTCTAGCGAACCGCAGCCGGCAGCAGCCAAAGGTGGACCCCCCTTCGCCATGGCCAGCCCTGGCTCGGCAACCCCTTCGCCCGCCGATCCTGCTGCCCCTGCCGCCGCAGCCCCGCCCACTGAACTCGCCTCGATTGCGCCAGCCGCGACAGGCTGGGTCTGGCCGGCCAATGGGCAGGTTATTTCAGGCTTCTCCGAGGGAGGGAACAAGGGGCTATCGATTGCCGGAGCCCCTGGTGAGGCGGTGTTTGCGGCCGAGACAGGCAAGGTGGTCTACAGCGGCAGTGGGCTTCGTGGCTATGGCAATTTAGTCATCGTTAAGCATGAGCAAGACGTCATTACTGCTTATGCCCACAACCGAGCTATTTTGGTGAAAGAAGGTCAGACCGTTCGTCGTGGGCAGAAAATTGCAGAGCTCGGCATGTCGGATGCCGAGCGACCCATGCTTTTGTTCGAAGTACGAAAGGGCGGCAAGCCCGTCGACCCCATGACCTTCCTGCCCACTCGATAGCGCCGCCTTTGTGACCCCTGTTCTTGCCTTTGACCTTGAAACGGTTCCGGACGTCGCAGGCCTTCGCCGTCTTGGCCAAATAAGCGACGACCTCTCCGATGCCCAAGGCGTGGAGGCGTTTCAGGCCGAGCGGCTCGAAAAGGGACAGTCCGATTTCCTGCCGCATTACCTTCAGCGAATCTGGGTTATTGGCTGTGCCTTTCGTGACTCCTCGGGCTTTCAGGTGCGTTGCCTGGGCGATGGCACCGGAACCACCGATGAAGAGGAGTCGCACAGGCTAAGGCAGTTTTTTGGCATTGTTGATAAACACAGCCCTCAGCTCGTAAGCTGGAATGGCAGCGGGTTCGATGCGCCTGTTCTCCATCACCGTGCCTTGTTTCGTGGTGGTGTCGGGCATCGTTACTTCGACACTGGCGATGACGATCGCGACTTTAAATACAACAATTATTTAAGCCGCTACCACACCCGTCATCTTGATCTTATGGACGTTCTTTCAAACTTTACAGGCCGGGCCAACGCGCCGCTTGATAAGGTCAGTCAGCTCTGCGGGCTGCCGGGTAAGCTTGGGGAAGATGGCGCAAAGGTCTGGCAGGCCTGCCTTGAAGACCGGTATGAGCAGGTTGCGGCCTATTGTGAAACCGATGTTGTGAACACCTACCTTCTGTATCAAAGGTTTCGAGTCATGCGTGGGGAAATCACCGAGGGCGAGCGCCGCACTGAAGACGCGGTGGTTCGTGCCGCCCTTACAGAACTTATCGGAGATCCATCACGCCCCCTGCAGGGTACGCACTGGACGCGTTTTCTTGAGGCCTGGTCCGCTTACTAGTCAGGTATGAGCCGACGCACCCTTGGCCGGCCCAAGCCTGGCCGCCTGCTTGAAGACCTTCACATTGAGTCAGTGGACCTGGAAGGTCAGGGCGTGGCTCACTTTCAGGGGAAGGTTGTTTTTGTTGCTGGTGCCCTAACAGGTGAGCGGCTCAGTGCGCACGTCTTGCGTGAGCGCCCAAGTTACATAAAGGCCCAAATCGCCCGCATTCATCGTGAATCGGCCGATCGAAGGCAGGCCCCATGCCAGCACTATGGTGTCTGCGGAGGCTGCTCCATGCAGCATGCCACCGACACCGCGCAGATTGCCTACAAACAACGGGTGCTTGAGGACAACCTCTGGCACCTTGGGCGCATAAAGGGTTACGAGCATCTTGCGCCGCTTCGTGGGCCTTCCTTGGGCTACCGTTCCCGGGCGCGTCTTTCAGCGCGATGGGTTGACAAGAGGGGCGGGCTCTTGCTTGGTTTTCGGGAGCGGGCAGGCCGATTCATTACGGCCATGGAGCACTGCCCTGTTCTACGCCCCGAGGCAAGCCGTATCCTGCCCACGCTAAAAGATTGTCTGCAAGGCCTGTCGATCGCTCGCCAGATTCCTCAGCTTGAGCTTGCTGTCTCTGACGATGGGTTCATGGTCTGGGTGATTCGTGTCATGCAGCCCCCGTCGGCCCACGACCTGCAAAGGCTTGCCGAATTCGAGCAGGCCCAGGTGGCAAGGCTAAGCCTTTGGCTTCAGCCTAAGGGCCCCGAGACGGCAGCGCCATTGGCTGAGTTTCTACCCAAAGGAAGTCATGACAACCCGAGGGCCTTTGCTGACGGCCCTGGCCTTTGGTTTAGCCTTCCTGAATTCAGCCTGCGCATGCCTTTTTCGCCCGTCGATTTCACCCAAGTGAACTTCGCGGTGAATCGCAGGCTTGTTTACAAGGCGGTTCAGCTTCTTGAGGTTCAGCCCCGCGATCGAGTGGTGGACTTTTTTTGTGGGCTTGGTAACTTTAGTTTTGCTCTGGCCCGTCATGCAGCCCATGTTCTGGGCTTTGAGGGCAGTCAGCCCTTGGTGGCGAAGGCAAAGGCCAATGCCGAGATGTTAAAGCTTGCCGAGAAGACCTCGTTTGAGGTGAGCAATCTTTTTGAGCTGGACCGGGCCTGGCTCGATGGCCTAGGGCGGGTCGACAGGGCGCTCATTGATCCCCCGCGCGAGGGCGCTCAGGCCTTGGCTCAGGCCCTTGCTGAACAGTCGCTTGAAGGCCACGGGCCGCAACGCCTGGTGATGGTCTCGTGCAACCCATCAACGCTGGCCCGCGATGCCGCCATTCTGGTGCACAAGGGGCGCTGGCAGCTAAGTAAGGCCAGTGTTGCCAATATGTTTCCGCAGACGGCTCATGTGGAATCGATTGCGGTGTTCGATCGGCTTTAGCCGCCGGATGGGGCTCAGGCTGAAATAAAAAAGGCCGCCCTGATTAAAGAGGCGGCCTCTGGCAAGACTATGCCTAAACGAACTAACAACTACTCGCGGCTACCACCACCAAACAAGGCCATAAGCAGAACGAGCAGGTTGCTAAAGATGTTGTAGACATTCAGGTAGACCGAAAGGGTTGCGCTTACGTAGTTGGTCTCGCCACCGTTAACAATACGCTGAAGGTCGTACAGCAGAAAGAGCGAAAAAATAACCACGGCAAGCAATGAGATGGTGAGCATGAGGGCAGGCATCTGCAGCCAGATGTTCGCCACCGAGGCCACGATAAGCAGAATGACACCAATGAACAAAAACTTGCCCATGCTGCTTAGGTCTTTCTTGATGACCGTTGAGAGCGAGGCCATGCTGAAGAAGACCACGCCCGTTCCGCCGGCAGCAAGCCCAATAAGCTGAGCACCATTGCCTAGCCCCAGAGCATAGCCAAGCAGACGCGAGAGCATGAGGCCCATAAAGAAGGTGAAGCCCAGCAAGAGGTAAACACCTAAGGGGCTGTGCTTGGTCTTCTCGATGGCATAGAAAAACCCAAAGGCAATGGCCATGAAAAGGATGAAACTAATGAAGGGGCTGCCTGCGAACAACGAGAACCCAGAGGAAATGCCAACCCATGCGCCAAGCACAGTTGGCACCATGGTGGCCGCCAGCAGCAAGTAGGTGTTGCGAAGTACCTTGTTCTGTGAGGCCGATAGGACTCGATCGGAACGTGAGGCGGGGTTGAGTTGAGGGAACATTGCGGTTGATCTCCTTTGCAAGTAATCCAAACGATATAATCTCAGGTCTTCATTGTAAATCAAGGCTTCGCGGCTTAATAACCCTTTAAGTCAAAGATGTTTCCTGCTTCGGGTCATCCGTCTGCCAGCTTCAATGATACTTAGAGCATCAGTCTTCGTAAAAATTCAATTTTTATTAAAAAAGGAATGAAATCATGGCGGTAGAGCGCACCCTGTCAATCATCAAGCCCGATGCAGTCGCCAAGAACGTGATCGGACAGATCTACAGCCGCTTCGAGAAGGCCGGGCTTAAAGTCATTGCTGCCCAGATGATGCACCTTTCGCGTGCCCAGGCCGAGGGGTTTTATGCGGTCCATGCCCAACGCCCCTTTTTTAAAGACCTTGTCGATTTCATGATCTCCGGGCCGGTAATGGTTCAGGTGCTGCAGGGCGACAACGCCATTGCCAAAAACCGTGAACTTATGGGCGCAACCGACCCCAAGAAGGCCGACCCGGGAACCATTCGGGCTGACTTTGCTGACAGCATCGATGCCAATGCGGTGCATGGCTCTGACGGTCCCGACACGGCAGCCCAAGAAATTGCCTACTTCTTCCCCAGCATGGGGGTTTTTGGGCGCTAGCCCTAGCCCGCGGGACCGGCACAGGCCTTTTTAGGTTGTAGCGCATGCCCAATGCTCAACACAACGCCGCCCCTTCTGGTGCCGCGAAAGACTCAGGCCTCACGAATCTATTGGGGCTCACGCGCGACGAGCTCGAGGTCTGGGTGGAAGGCCTGGGCGAGAAGGCCTTTCGGGCGCGTCAGCTTTTTAAATGGGTGCATCAGCACGGGGCAACCGACTTCCAGGCCATGACAAGCCTCGCCAAGAGCCTTCGTGATCAGCTCGTTGGTCGGGCTGAACTTCGTGAACTTCCTATTCTTCGTGATCACCAATCGGTTGATGGCACGCGCAAATGGCTGCTTGATGCAGGGCAGGGCAACGCCATTGAAACGGTCTACATTCCCGAGGACGGTCGTGGAACCCTGTGTGTCTCCTCGCAGGCAGGCTGCACCGTGGCCTGCGGCTTTTGCTCAACGGGCCATCAGGGTTTTGCCCGAAACTTATCGACGGCTGAAATAATTGGGCAGGTGCGCATGGCCAATCGGCTGCTTGATCCTTCAGGCCGTCGCGCAGCCGTCTCTAACGTTGTTTTTATGGGCATGGGTGAGCCCTTGTTGAATTACGAGGCGGTACGAGGGGCGTTGCAAATTCTGCTTGATGACAATGGCTACGGGCTCTCGCGTCGCAAAGTCACCGTCTCCACCTCGGGTGTCGTACCCTTTATTGAGCGCCTTGCCGCAGAATGCCCCGTTGCCTTGGCCGTCTCCCTGCACGCACCGAACGACCCGCTTCGCGACAGGCTTGTGCCGTTAAACAAAAAGTATCCCCTGGCCGAACTGCTTGCTGCCTGCCGGCTGTATCTACGGTCGGGTCCTCGCGACTTCATCACCTTTGAGTACGTGATGCTCGAAGGCGTTAACGACAGTCAAGACCATGCGCGCGAGCTCGTTTCTTTGGTGACCCAGGCCAAGCTTTATTGCAAGTTCAATCTCATTCCCTTCAACCCCTTTCCTGCCTCGGGCTTTCGGCGATCACCTGCTGAAAGGGTGAGGCAGTTTGCTCAGACCTTGCAGGCCGCTGGCATGGTGGCCACGGTTCGAAAGACCCGCGGCGACGACATTGATGCAGCCTGCGGCCAACTGGCTGGCGACATTCAAGACCGAACTCTTATTCGGCTTCGGCGGCTTGACGCCGGGGCTGAAGGTCTTGCCCTTGGTTCTCACGAGACATCGTCACCCCATCATGCCTAGCGAAACAACTTCAACCAACGCTATCTTGAACTGCCTAAGCCAGCCCATGACCTGCGGCTCCTTGCCGCGCCGACAGACCAAACAGGTGAAGCTCCAGTGGGGCGACACCAAGGTTTTCGTGGGGGGAGATGCCCCAGTGGTGGTGCAGTCCATGACCAACACGGACACGGCCGACGCCATTGCAACGGCTATTCAGGTGCGCGACCTTGCCTTTGCCGGCTCCGAGGTTGTACGTATTACTGTCAATACCCTCGAGGCCGCCCGCGAGGTGCCAGCCATACGCGAGCAGCTCGACAAAATGGGCTGCCCCGTTCCCCTGGTGGGCGACTTTCATTTCAATGGCCATAAGCTCTTGGCCGAGGTGCCTGAGTGTGCCACCGCGCTTTCGAAGTACCGAATAAACCCAGGCAATGTGGGCCGTGGCGCCAAGCGCGACAGCCAGTTTGGGGCCATGATTGAGGCGGCCTTGCGGTTTGACCGGCCTATTCGCATTGGTGTGAACTGGGGCAGTCTTGACCAAGAACTGCTGGCGCGCCTTATGGATGAAAACGCCTCCCGGGCCGAGCCCTGGGACGCCCAGGCTGTAATGCGCGAGGCTCTTGTGAGTTCGGCGTTGCAGAGTGCCGAGCAGGCCGTGGCCTGGGGTATGCCCGAGAATCAAATTGTGCTTTCAGCCAAAGTCTCCGCGGTGCAAGATCTTATTGCTGTCTATCGCGAACTCTCTCGCCGTTGCGACTACCCCTTGCACCTGGGCCTAACCGAGGCTGGCATGGGCAGCAAAGGCATTGTCTCTTCCACGGCAGCCATGGCCGTTCTTCTGCAAGAGGGTATTGGCGACACCATCCGTGTCTCGCTCACTCCCGAGCCCGGTGGTGACCGTCGAAAAGAAGTGGTTGTCGCCCAGGAAATGCTGCAGGTGCTTGGCTTAAGGGCCTTCACTCCTTTGGTCATTGCCTGCCCGGGCTGTGGTCGTACCACCTCCACCTTCTTCCAAGAACTTGCTGACAAGGTGCAGACCTACCTGCGCGATCAGATGCCTGTCTGGCGAAAGCACTACCCCGGGGTGGAGTCTATGAATGTGGCTGTGATGGGCTGCGTGGTGAATGGCCCGGGTGAAAGCAAGCATGCCAATATCGGCATTAGCCTTCCCGGTACGGGCGAGCAGCCTGTGGCGCCCGTTTATATTGATGGCGAACGTGGGCCAACCTTAAAGGGTGATCGCATCGCAGAAGAGTTCCAGGCCATGGTGGCCGATTACGTGGTTGCGCGCTATGGCACAGCCGACAAGGCGAACAAGGGCTCTGCGGCGTGAACATTAAGCTTTCGGCTGTGAAGGGCATGAATGACCTTCTGCCCGAGCAGGCCGAAGTCTGGGAGCAGGTTGAGGCAAAGGTCTCAGAGGTCTTTCGTCAGTACGGCTACAGGCCCATTCGCACGCCCATTGTGGAGTCAACCCCCGTTTTTGTGCGCGCCATTGGGGAGGTGACCGACATCGTTGAAAAAGAAATGTACAGCTTCACCGATGCACTCAATGGCGAGGCCCTGACCCTTCGACCTGAAAACACCGCCGCTGTGGTGCGGGCTGCGATTGAGCACAACCTTTTGTACGACGGTCCTCGCAGGCTCTGGTATTTCGGGCCTATGTTTCGCCATGAGCGTCCGCAGAAGGGCCGGTATCGTCAGTTTCACCAGTTTGGCGTTGAGGCCCTTGGCTTTGACCAACCCGAGTCCGACGCCGAACAAATTTTTATGGTGACCCGCCTCTTTAAGGCCTTGGGGCTTACCGGTTCGTTCGCGCCCAAACTGCAGATTAATTCCCTTGGCATGTCCGAGGACCGTGCCCGGCATCGCGAGGCCTTGGTTCAGTACTTTCAGTCGCATCACAATAAGCTTGATGACGACAGCCAGCGGCGCCTTGGGTCCAACCCCCTACGAATTCTGGATTCAAAAAACCCCGAGATGGCAGAGCTTATTGGCAACGCCCCTCAGCTCCCCGAATTCCTTGGAGACCATGCCAAGCATTTTCAGCAGCGTCTGTTGAAATCGCTAGACGACCAGGGCATTGCCTTTGAACTCAATCCTCGGCTTGTGCGCGGTCTCGACTACTACAATCTCACTGTGTTTGAATGGGTGACCGATCGGCTCGGAGCCCAGGCCACGGTCTGTGGTGGTGGGCGCTACGACAGCCTGGTTGAGCGTATGGGCGGCAAGCCTGCTGCGGCAACAGGCTTTGCAATTGGTGCAGAGCGCCTCATTCTGTTGGTGCAGGAGGCTCAAGGCCTTGCAAGCCCGCAAGCGCCCGATGCCTACCTTATCCATTTTGGCCAAGGCGCCTGTGAACCCGCCTTCAAGCTTGCCGAGCAGTTACGTGACCGAGGCCTTAAGGTGGTCTTTGATCCAGGTCAGACCAGCGCAAAATCTCAGATGAAGAAGGCCGACAGCAGCGGGGCCGGCTTAGCCCTTCTTATTGGTGAGGACGAAACCCTTGCCGGCGAGGTCACCGTGAAGCCGCTTCGTGGGCAGGGCGATCAGGCTACCATGCCTGTTTCCCAGTTATTGGCCACTATGGACAGGAGAGGGCAAGACCATGCGTGAAGACCTTGAGCAACAAGAACAGATGGCTGCCATTAAGGGCTTCTGGCGGGACAACGGGCGCTTTATTTTTGCTGCCGTGCTTGTTATTGCCCTTGGCTTTGGTGGCTATCAGGGCTACCAAGCGTATGCGGCCCATCAAGGGGAGAAGGCTTCGCGACTTCTTACCGAGTTTGAGCAGGCCATTGCCGAGCAGAATGCAACCAAGGCAGAGGCGCTTGCCACAACCCTTGCAGCCGACCACGAGGGCAGCATGCACCATGCCTTGGCAGCCATGCGTATGGCGAAGTCTCTGGTGGGCGCGGGCAGCCTTGAAAAGGCCGCAGCATGGCTTGAGCCCATTAAAGACCACTCCGACGAGGGGCTTGCATGGATTACTCGTCTTCGGCTTTCCAGCCTGTACATTGACCTTAACCAGCTTGAAAAGGCACTTGGTGTATTGAATGAGTCCGAGCCGGTTGAGGCCATGCTCGCCCAGGTGAACGATCGTCGCGGCGATGTCCTTGTGCTCTTGGGTCGTAACGATGAGGCTCGCACGGCCTGGAAAGCGGCCCTGGCTGCCTGGGGGGGCGAGCCGCCCAAGTCTGCCGCCGCCGACCTGGTCTCGCGCAAACTGGCAAGCCTGCCCTCTTTTATGGCTGAACCGGCGGTCAGGCAATAATGGCGTTCATGAAAACAGTCCATCTCCTTCGCTCCACTGTCTATTGCCTGGGCCTTGGTTTGTGCCTTGCGGGCCTAACCGCCTGTTCAAGTTCGCCCAAGCTCAAGCCTGCAAGCCTTTCAAATATTGACGAGCGCACAACCCTGCGCACCGTCTGGAGTCAGCCAAGCGATCCCGCACCATCCCTAGGGAGCTCGGCCTCGGGTCAAGGTGCGTTCAGTCCAGCCGTCTCGGCTGGCATGGCCGTGGTGGCGGGTCGATCCGGTGAGTTGCAGGCCTTTGCCTTAGGAACGGGTCAAAGGCTTTGGAGCCTTAGTCTGAACGAGGCCTTGGCAGCCGGCGTCGGAACGGGTGCAGCCAGTGCCGAAGGGCACTATGCCGTGGTCACACGGGCAGGCGAGCTTGTCTTGGTTGATGCCAAGGGCAAGGTTCGTTGGCGTCAGCCCATGGGCGGCGTTTCCTTTGAAAGGCCTGCCATAAGCAGCGGTGTCGTGGCGGTAAGGCTTGCCGACAACCGACTGGTGGGCTTTGACCAAGAGACAGGCAACCGCCGCTGGCTTTTGCAGCGAACGTTGCCAAGCCTCGTCTTGCATGGCGAGTCGGGCCTTCGGGTTGCCTCAAGCCCCGCTGCTGCCGCCCTTAACGAACCCCTTGGCCCAACTGACCTTCTGGCTGGGCTGCCTGCAGGCCGTATGCTCTGGCTCGATGCCTCCAATGGGGCCGTGCGCTGGGAGTCTCAGGTGGTGGTGCCTCGGGGCAGTAACGAAGTGGAACGCATCTCCGATCTGCTTGGTGCACCCATTGTTCTATCGGATGCCGTGTGTTTTGGCGCCTATCAGAATGCGGTGGGCTGCCGGCAGTCAGCAAATGGGCGCAGCCTATGGCAGAAATCGTTTGCCCTGGCTCTGCCCATTGCCGCCAATGACGACTGGCTTGTTGCGGTGGATGCCAGCGATCGTGTTTCAGGCTTTAACCGCCGCACAGGCGAGCGGGCCTGGACCAACGACGCCCTTTTCCTTCGGCAGCTCTCGGCCCCTGTTCTATTCGCAGGCGCAGCCTGGTTGGGTGACAGCGAAGGCTACCTGCATGCTATGGATCTTCAAACCGGAGCTCTGGTTGGTCGCCTTCGGCTCGAGGCGGGCCGCCCCTCGGGGCCCATGGTGACAACAACCGAAGGGCTACTTGTGCAGACGCAGGCAGGCAGGGTTTCGCTTTTGCGACCGTGAAGCCGGTCCTCGCCCTTGTAGGGCGCCCCAACGTAGGCAAGTCAACGCTCTTTAACCGGCTCACAAGGTCGCGCGACGCCTTGGTCGCCGACCTACCGGGTCTTACCCGTGACCGTCACTTTGGTGAGGGACGGCTTGGGCCCGGTGGCTACCTGGTCGTCGATACAGGGGGTTTTGAACCCATCGCGAAAGACGGCATTCTGGCTGAGATGGCAAAGCAGACCGAGCAGGCCCTTCAAGAATCCGATGTCGCTATTTTCCTAACCGATGGTCGTGAGGGTCTTACGGGGCAGGATCATCGCATAGCCCAAAGGCTTCGGCGCGCGGGCCGGCCGGTTATTCTGGCTGTCAACAAACTTGAAGGCCTCACCGCCCAGGGTCGCACGTCGGAGTTCTACGAACTCGGTCTCGGTGAGCCGCATGCTCTATCAGCCGCCCATGGCGACGGGGTGCATGCGCTGATCGACAGAGCGCTTGGGCTGCTCGTACCTGAAGCCAAAGCCGATCTGGATGCCCTGGACTCCGATCTGGAATCGAAGGCTGAAGGGGCCTTGGGGACCGGTCAGGATGAAGCCGAGTTTGACAGGGGGTTGCGGCTTGCCATTGTTGGGCGTCCTAACGTGGGCAAGTCCACCCTGGTGAATGCCCTGATGGGTGAAGAGCGTGTGATTGCCTTTGATCAACCAGGAACCACACGCGATGCCATTGAGATTGAATTTCAGTTCAATGACCAACCCTTTCGACTCATTGACACCGCAGGGCTGCGACGACGTGGCCGGGTCTTTGAGACCATTGAGAAGTTCTCAGTCATTAAAACCCTTCAGGCCGTCGAGTCCTCAAACGTAGTCATTCTGGTGCTTGATGCCCAGCAAGATATTTCTGATCAAGACGCCCAGATTGCAAGCTTTATTACCGAGGCGGGGCGCGCCCTGGTGGTGGCCGTGAACAAGTGGGATGGCATTGATTTCGCTGCCCGCGAAGAGGCCAAGCGGCTTCTGGGTCGCAAGCTACCTTTTCTGTATTGGGCAAAAACCCACTTTATTTCCGCCCGCCGTGGTCAGGGGCTCGATGCCCTGATGCGCTCGGTGCTGCATGCCTATGAGGCGGCGACCCGCAAGCTATCGACCCCGCGCCTAACCCGGGTCCTTCGCGATGCGGTCGAGCGGCAGCAGCCGGCCCGTCGCTCTGGGCAGAGGCCCAAGCTGCGCTATGCCCACCAAGGTGGGCAGAATCCTCCCATTGTGGTGGTGCATGGAACCTCTCTGGATAACGTTACCGACAGCTACCGACGTTACCTTGAAGGCCAGTTTCGCAATGTTTTTGCTCTGGATGGAACACCCCTTCGTATTGAGTGGAAAAACGCCCGCAATCCCTACGTCGAATGAAGGGCAAGCACGTTTTGATTGTCTTAGACCGAGGGTATAGTTTTGTGTCAGAACGACTAGAAGAGTGGAGCGCACGATGACAACAAATAAAGGCCAGGCACTTCAAGACCCTTTCCTCAACACCTTGCGACGCGAGCATGTTTCGGTTTCGGTCTATTTAGTGAATGGAATCAAGCTTCAGGGCCATATCGAGTCTTTTGATCAGTACGTTGTTTTGCTTAAGAACACCGTAACCCAGATGGTTTACAAGCACGCCATTTCAACCATCGTTCCTTCGCGGGCCGTTAACTTCTCGATTGAAGACGATCCCAGCTGAACTGCTTTCAACCCCCGAACTGGGGGAGCTTGAGAGTTTTGCCCGGTCGGCGCAGTCCCGGGCTCAATTCTCAAGTCAGCCAAAGACACTTCTTGTCGCCGTCCAGCTTGGGCGGCACCCGGCTCCCGACTTGTCGGAACTTCAGGCGCTTGCCGACTCGGCCGGTGCGCGCGTGCTTGAACAGTCTGTTAGTCGGCGTGACCGCCCGGACCCCGCCCTGTTCATCGGATCAGGCAAGGCTGAAGAACTGCGCCAGCTGTGCCTTGATCTGCACATTGAGCTTGTCATCTTCGACCATGAACTCACGGCGGGTCAGCAGCGCAATCTTGCCCGTCAGCTCGGCTGCCGCGTGCTCGACCGCGTGGCCCTCATTCTCGATATTTTTGCCCTACGGGCTGCCACGCACGAAGGTAAGCTTCAGGTTGAGCTTGCCCAGCTCGAATATCTCTCGGCGCGGCTTGTGCGCGGTTGGACTCACCTTGAGCGACAAAAGGGAGGTATTGGCCTAAGGGGCCCAGGTGAGACCCAGCTGGAGACCGATCGTCGACTTCTTGGTCAGAGGGTTAAGGCCTTGCGCAAAAGGCTGGATGAGGTGCACCGGCAGCGTGAGAACCGTCGGCGGGGACGTAACCGCGACCAAAGCCTGAAGGTTTCCATTGTTGGCTACACCAATGCCGGCAAATCCACCCTGTTCAACCGGCTCACCCATGCAGGGGTTCTTGCGGCCGATCAGCTCTTTGCCACGCTCGACACCACCAGTCGCAGGGTCTTTTTAAACCCTGGCCAGTACATGGTCCTCTCCGACACCGTAGGCTTTATTCGTGCTTTACCCCATGGCCTCGTCCAGGCCTTTAAATCCACGCTGCTTGAGACCGTGCATGCCGACCTTCTTTTGCATGTTGTCGATGCAGCCAGTCCTGAGTCCCAGGCCCATCAACAGGCTGTCTGCCAGGTACTCGAGGAAATTGGAGCCAGCCATGTGCCCCGAATCGACCTGTTTAATAAGACTGACCTTGTAGGGGTAGCGCCCCGAGGTGAGCCAGGGCCCTGTGGTAGGATCTCTAAGGTCTGGTTCAGTGCAGAAAAAGGTTTGGGTTTAGACATCGTTCGCCAGGCGGTTGCAGAGTTCGGGTGGCCTAGCCATTCCCAATTCGACCCGCGGCTTATGGCCCCAGCCGATTCAATACCTGTTCCCGTTAATCCGCAGTCTCTGTTGTAAAACTCAATAAAGAATTCCTCTAACCAATGATCCACCGCTTACGCCGTTTTTTTTCTATTGGTGATCCGCGTTGGGGCCGAGGCCCCGAGTCGCAAGGCAACGATACCAACGACTCGTCCGGCCGCCCTAATGGTCAAGGCCCCTCCGACACTGATTCCAAAGATGCCGACAATGGTCGGGGCTCACCTCAGTCGTCCCCAGGGCAGGGCAATCGCCAGGAACCCCGACGTCCTAATGACGGCCCCCCCGACCTCGATGAGGTCTGGCGCGACTTCAACCGACGTCTAAGCGGCCTTTTTGGAGGAAAAAAAGGCAGCCAGGGTGGTGGTCCACGTAACCCTTGGGGCAACAACGGCGGAGGCGGCGGTGGTTCAGGCCCGTCCCTACCCTCGTTTAACCTCAACCCGTCCATGATTATTGCCCTGTTGGTCGGCCTCATTCTTATCTGGCTCGCCTCAGGCTTCTATATAGTGCAAGAGGGCCGCGCCAGCCTGGTTTTGCGCTTTGGCGAATACAAGTACGCTAGCGGCGCGGGTTTCAACTGGCGGCTGCCTTACCCCATTGAGCAGCACGAGCTTGTCGATATTGCGCAGCTGCGCCAGGCTACCGTTGGCTACAAGGGCGAGCGCGGTGCAGGCCAGGCACGCGACTCCCTTATGCTTACACGTGACGAGAACATGATTGAACTGCAGTTTGCGGTCCAGTACAGGGTGGGGAACCCAGAGCAGTATTTATTCAATAACACACGGCCCGATGATATTGTGGTTCAGGCGGCAGAAACCGCCATGCGCGAAGTGGTGGGCCGCAGCATCGCAGACGCAGTCCTCTACGAAAACAAAGAGGCTATTGGCCGTGAGGTTTTGAGTCTTACCCAGCGTATCGCAGACCGCTACGACTCCGGCCTATCAATCGTCAATGTCACCATTCAAAACGTGCAGCCTCCTGAAGAAGTTCAGGCGGCCTTTAGTGACGCCATTAAGGCCGCCCAAGACGCCGAACGGGTCAAGAACGAAGGCCAGGCTTATGCCAACGATGTTATCCCTCGGGCACGTGGTGCGGCAGATCGCCTTATTGAAGAGGCCGAAGGCTATCGTGAGCGGCTTATTGCAACCTCTCAGGGTGATGCAGAAAGGTTCTCAAGGGTCGTGACCGAGTACGCCAAGGCTCCTGCGGTTACTCGCGAGCGTCTGTACCTCGAGACTATGCAAGAGGTCTTCTCCAACGTTAGCAAGGTCATTGTGGATTCCAAGTCAAACAGTAACCTGCTCTACCTACCCCTTGATAAAATTCTTCAACAGACCTCTGCGGACGCCCAAAAGGCGGCATCAGCGGCCGTTACGAACATGACCACACCCGGTAACACCTCGCCTAGTACTATTCCGGCTCCCGGCGGCCTTAGCAGTGCGCCTGCCGCCTCGGGCGCAGGCCTTCGCGACCGTTTTAGGGAGGCTCGTTAAATGAACAAACTTTTTGCCTCACTTGCCGGACTTATCGTCTTGCTCATTCTGGGCAACTCCATGGTCTTCATCGTTGACCAGCGCCAGCATGCTCTAGTCTTCGGGCTTGGTGAGATCAAGCGGGTTATCTCCGAGCCAGGCCTTCACTTCAAGCTCCCTCAGCCTTTTCAAAATGTCGTTTTTATTGAAAAGCGTACCCTCACCATTGACAACCCCGAGGCCGATCGTTTTATTACCCGCGAGAAGCAGAACGTAGTGGTCGACACCTACGTGAAGTGGCGTGTTGCCGATCCCCGTAAATTTTTCACCAGCGTGGCCGGTCGTGCCGCCAGTGCGGAAGACCGCATCTCAAGAGCCCTGCGCGATGGCCTGAATAACGAGATTGCCACCCGCACTGTTAATGAGGTGGTCTCTGGAGCCCGTGAGCAGGTCATGGATGGCGTATCTCGACGAGTCTCCGAGGACGCCAAGCAAATTGGCGTTGAAATTGTTGATGTACGTCTTCGACGTGTCGATTTTGCAGAGGACATTCGCGATTCAGTTTTTCGCCGAATGGAATCTGAGCGCAAGGCCATCGCCAGCGAGCGTCGGTCGACGGGCGCCGCTGAGGCCGAGAAAATTCGCGCCAATGCCGATCGTCAGCGCGAGGTGATTCTGGCTCAGGCCTACCGAAAGGCGCAGAGCCTGCGAGGTGATGGCGATGCCAAGGCTAACTCAAACTACGCTGCGGCCTTCGGTCAGAATCCCGAGTTCGCCTCGTTCTACAGAAGCCTTCAGGCCTACCGAGAAAGCTTCAACAAGGCATCCGATCTTGTCGTGACCGACTCTCAGGGCGACTTCTTCAAATACTTCAAGGCGCCGAGCCGCCGCTAGCCGCTTACCGGCAGTCTCGGTCCGCTTTTTCTGTACCTCGCGTCCTGTCGTATGCCCGCCTGGCTGCTACCTGAACAAGTCTCCGATCAGCTTCCGCAAGAGGCTGAGCAGCTCGAGAGCTTACGCAGGCGACTTCTCGATCTCTTTGCATCCTATGGCTACCGGCTTGTTCAGCCCCCCTTGTTTGAGCATGCAAGCAGCTTTTCTTTAAAGGGCGTGCGTGACCTTGAGGCACGCAGCTTCACCATGGCCGATCAGCTTACGGGCAGGCTATTGGCGATGCGGCCAGACATCACCCTGCAGGCCGCCCGAATCGATGCTCAGCTGTTTCGTTCCGACGACCTGAATCGGCTTTGTTACGCAGGCTCGGTTCTTCACGCCCAGGCCACGGGTCTGCTCTCAAGTCGCGAGCCCATTCAGGTGGGCTGCGAGCTTTATGGGCACTCGGGCATTGAGGCAGACCTGGAAATTCAAGAGCTTGCGCTTGCAAGCCTTTTAGCCGCAGGCATTGAGTCGGTTCACCTCGACCTCACCGATCGCGGTATCTTTCTTGCCCTTCAAGAAAGCGATCCGGCGTTAAGAGACCATGACGACCTCGCACAAAGTGCAATGCAAGCCTTGCAGACCAAAGACAGGCCGGCGCTTGCTGGCTTGCCAGCGTTAAGGCCCGAGACTCGGCAGGCGCTTGCTGCCTTAACTGCGCTCTATGGTCCTGCCCGTGGAGCAAGTAATGTCATTGAAAGGGCTCGACGAGAGCTTCCAAGGCTTAAGCCCATTGAACAGGCGCTCGACCGGCTTCAGGCCGTGGCCGACTCCGCGCTTTTCGTCAAGCATCCGCAATGCGCGCTTTCTGTTGACCTTGCCGATCTCAAAGGCTGGCAGTATCACAACGGCATTATGTTTTCTATCTACTGCGAAAGTTTTGCAGACGCCGTCGTTCGCGGCGGACGCTACGATGGACTGGGCGAAGACTTCGGGCGGTCACGCGCTGCCACGGGCTTTAGCCTGGAGCTGCGGTCCTTAGGGCTTGTTGCTGGTAGCAATGCCGGTGCCTCCGTCCAAGGTCATTCCATATTGGCTGTTGCTGCACCCTGGCTTTCCAGTGAGCCCTCCGAAAGTCAGAAATGCGAAGGTCTGCAGCAACGGGTCTCGCAGGCACGTGCGCAGGGCCGCTCTGTTGTCTTTCTACCCTTAAGCCAGTGGGAAACATACAAAGGCCCACGTCTTGTGCATGCCAAGCACGAGGCAACTGGATGGGCCATTCAGGAGAACTAGTTTCATGATGAAGCCAATCGCAGCGCCAAGTCGTTCGCGTCGCAACCTTGTGGTTGTTGGAACCCAGTGGGGCGATGAGGGTAAGGGAAAGATCGTCGATTGGCTTACCGAAGAGGTGAAGGGTGTTGTTCGTTTTCAGGGCGGCCACAACGCCGGCCATACCCTGGTGGTCAATGGTCGCAAGACCATTCTTCGGCTCATTCCCTCGGGCATCCTTCACCCTCATGTTATTTGTTACATCGGCAACGGCGTGGTGCTCTCGCCGCAGGCCTTAACATCTGAAATCGACGAACTGCAGGCCAACGGCCTGCAGGTTGAATCTCGTCTTAAAGTTAGCCTCTCGTGCCCGCTCATTCTTCCTGTGCATGTTGCCCTTGATCAGGCCCGTGAGTCGGCCCGCGGGGATGAAAAAATTGGCACGACAGGCCGCGGTATTGGCCCAGCCTATGAAGACAAGGTCGCTCGCCGTGCTATTCGGCTTATTGACCTGCGGTCTCCTCAGACCCTTATGGCAAAGCTCAAGCCCCTGCACGACCTTCATAACCACGTGCTTACCGGCTTTCTTGGTGCGCCCTCGGTCTCGGCCGAGGAATGCTACGAGGGCTTAATGGCAGTGGCCCCACGGCTATTGAAAATGGCCGCCGATGTACCTGACCTTCTTGCACGTGAGATGGCGGCGGGTCATCGTCTTTTGTTTGAAGGGGCACAAGGCTCCTTGCTTGACATCGACCATGGCACCTACCCGTTTGTCACCAGCAGCAACTGCATTGCGGGTGCTGTTGGCCCAGGTGCGGGGGTTGGGCCCGGCGAAATCGATTATGTGCTTGGGCTTACCAAGGCCTATGCCACTCGGGTTGGCTCGGGGCCTTTTCCGACCGAGCTCTTTGATGAGACCGGCAGGCATCTTGCGGAGAAGGGCAATGAGTTTGGTTCGGTCACGGGCCGGCCGCGTCGATGCGGCTGGTTCGATGCAGCAGCCCTGCGTCGCTCCATTCAAATTAACGGGGTGACCGGCCTTTGCATCACCAAGCTCGATGTCCTTGACGGGCTAAAAGAGATAAAGCTTTGCGTGGGCTACGACTCGCCCGATGGCAGGCTCGATGTCCTTCCTGCTGGCGCGGATTCGGTGGCGCAGTGCAGGCCTATTTACGAGTCTTGGCCTGGCTGGCAGGGTTCAACAGCGGGCATGAAGTCGTGGGACGAACTGCCCGTTGAAGCACAGCGTTATTTAACGAGGCTAAGCGAGGTAACAGGCGCGGGCATTTCCATGATTTCAACCGGCCCAGAGCGCGACGAAACCATACTGCTCGACCACCCTTTTGCGGGTTAGGCTAACCAGCGCGTTGTTGCAGTGCTTTGCCATGGTGCCCAGAAGAGGACTCGAACCTCCACAGTGTTGCCACCGCTAGGACCTGAACCTAGTGCGTCTACCAATTCCGCCATCTGGGCCTTGCTGCTGAAGAAGGATGGTAATGAATGGCGCACAATAGGGTCTAGAGATCAACCCACGTTTCTAGGCGCTCTGCCTTTTTCGCAACGACTTTCACTTTATCGGGATTCTCAGATTTGTCAAAACACCCAACAGGCCCTCGCCAGAAGTCCTCCTCACGGGAAAAGCCCGAAGAGCGTAATCCGGTCTTCACAGGCAAACTCATTGGCCATCGGGATGGCTTCGGATTTTTAAAGCCCGATCAGGGCGGTGATGATGTTTTCGTCTCGCCTCGCGAGATGCTTAAGGCCATGCACGGCGATCGTGTCTCGGCAAGGCTCTCGGGCACCGACCGTCGCGGCCGGCCTGAGGCCGTTATTGAAGAAGTTCTTGAGCATGCAGTCAGTCGGCTGGTGGGCAGGCTTGTCCATGAGCGCGGTATGACCCTTGTCATCCCCGAAGATCAGCGCATTAAACACGACGTGGTGATCGATCTGGGGGAGGTTGCGGGGGCTCAGCCCGGTCAGGTGGTGGTGGTTGAGATTCTCGATCCCCCCACGCGCTACACGCCACCCATTGGGCGTGTGGTGGAAATTCTTGGGGGTGTGGACGACCCGGGCATGGAGGTTGAAATTGCAGTTCGTAAGTTCGATGTGCCTTGGCAGTTCTCGGCCGAGGCCCTAGCACTTGCCGAGCAACTTCCCGAGCAGATTCGCCGTGCCGATTTAAAAGGTCGGGTCGACCTTCGCGACCTTCCATTCATGACCATCGACGGTGACGATGCCCGCGACTTTGACGATGCGGTCTATGCCGAGCCGGCGGGCACTACGCGTCGGGCCTCTACACGGTTGTTGGTTGCCATTGCCGATGTTGGTCACTACGTGGATTCAGGCGATGCGCTTGATCGTGATGCCTACGAGCGCGCGACCTCGGTCTACTTCCCGCGTCGGGTCATTCCTATGCTGCCCGAGAAACTCTCCAACGGGCTCTGCTCGCTGAACCCCAACGTGGAGAGGCTTGTTCTGGTCTGCGACATGGTGGTCTCAGCGGCTGGCAAGGTAACGGCTTATCAGTTCTACGAGGCGGTAATTGTCTCGGCGGCTCGACTCACCTACGACCAAGCCTGGTCGGCCATGGCCGACCCTGAAGGCTCTGAGGCCAATGGGCTTGGGCCGTTGCATGCGGCACTTATGAACCTGGTGCGTGTCTATGAAAACCTTGCAGGCGAGCGTTCTGAGCGTGGGGCCATCGAACTCGAGACCGTTGAAACCTACATGCAGGTTGGCACCGACGGACGTATTGAGAAAATTCTGCCCCGCGTGCGCAACAATGCACATCGACTCATTGAAGAGTGCATGCTTGCGGCCAACACCAGCGCGGCCGATTTTTTAAAACGCATGAAGCGCCATGGGCTCTACCGGGTTCACGAAGGGCCCACGCCCGAGCGACTAAAGTCGCTGCGCGATTTCCTAAAGCTTCAGGGCTTAAGCCTTTCAGGCGGCGACGATCCGCAGCCATCAGATTACGCCGAGCTCTCGAAGAAGCTTCTTGTGCGTCCCGATGCGCGCCTTCTTCAGACCTTGTTACTTCGCTCCATGCAGCAGGCCATTTACAGCCCAGACAATGCGGGCCACTTTGGCCTAGCCTACGAGGCATACACCCACTTTACCTCGCCCATTCGGCGTTACCCCGACCTCCTTACACATCGCGTTATTAAGGCTGCCCTCGCCTCAAAAAACTACCTTCCAAGCTTTGGCGGTGACGATCTGCTCTTAAGCCCCGAGGCCGCTGCAGATGCGTCGGGCCAGCCTCCTAAGCTTGATGCAGACCGACTCGTCTGGTGGCGTCGTGTGGGGGATCATTGCTCGGCGGCTGAGCGCCGGGCAGACGCGGCCTCGCGCGACGTTGAAGCCTGGCTGAAGTGCCAGTTCATGCGCAGTCGCGTGGGCGAGCAGTTCCGTGGAACCGTTACTGGTGTCACAAGTTTTGGGCTTTTCATCACACTGGACTCCCTTTATGTGGAAGGGCTCGTGCATGTCTCCGAACTTGGTGCCGAGTATTTTCAGCACAACGAAGTCTTGCACGAACTTCGTGGGGAACGGACCGGCGTGCGCTTTCGGCTCTACGACCCGGTGTCGGTGCTTGTCTCGCGGGTTGATCTCGATGGCCGGCGTATTGAGTTTCGGCTCGTACCATCAGTGGTGCGTTCGGTGCGCAAGCAGTCGCAGCCAAATCGAGAAGGCGCGGAGTGGGAAGCCCCAATTGACGATCTCGACGAGCTTGAAGGCGGGCCATGGCCCGCGGTTGAGGACGACGCCTGGCCCGATCGGGTGGGAGATCCTTTTGCAACAAGACGAGCCGCCCGCCCGTCAGGGCTTGCAAAAGCAAGTAGCCTGGGCGAACTGGTAAAGCCTGCGGCAGGGTTAAAACCTCTAAAAACCATAAAGCCAGAACGCGGTTCGAGGGTAGCCCTCTTAACCGATCTTACTGCTGTGACAACGGCAAAGGGTGGCAAGGGTGGAAAGTTAAACAAGCCATCGAAGTCGGTCAAGGCGACGAAGGCGATGAAGGCGACGAAGGCGGCCAAGCCACCCAAAGCCATGAAGGCTGCCGCAAAGCCGGGGCAGGGCAGGACCGCGCGCAAACGACGACGCAGCGATTAAGGCTCTATAAAGGCTTAAGCCCATGACGTCCTCAGCCCGCCAGCAAGTTCTTTTGGGTTTTCATGCCGTACGCGCAAGACTAAGAAATGAGGCCGCAAGCATTCAAAGCGTCCTCATCGATCGCGACCGACAGGATGCAAGGCTAAAGGCATTAAGCGCAGAACTGCAGGCGGCCGGTTGTTCGGTCAGCCTGGAGTCGGGTCGGCAGTTGGATCGCCTGGCCAAGGGTCAGCGTCACCAGGGTGTTCTTGCCTTTGCAGACCATCGTGAGCCCAGTCTTCGCTACGAGGACTTACTCGACGGCCATGGCTTTATGGTTTTTCTTGATGGTGTCACCGACCC
The DNA here is from genome assembly GCA_945901825.1 of Bordetella parapertussis. Classification (GTDB taxonomy): domain Bacteria; phylum Pseudomonadota; class Gammaproteobacteria; order Burkholderiales; family Burkholderiaceae_A; genus Hahnella. Next base: position 40,376 of record CAMDMC010000008.1, on the reverse strand, counting down.
TCATAACCTGGGTGCGGTTCTACGAACAGCCGAGGCCTCAGGCGCCCGAGCCGTGGTCGCCCCAAAAGATCACAGCGCACCCTTGAACGAGGTTGCAATGCGGGTCTCAGCAGGCGCCGGTGAAACCCTGTCTTATATGCAGGTGACCAATCTTGTCCGTGCCATTGAGCAGGCGCAAGCCAAAGGCTATTGGGCATTGGCCTTTGCCGATGAGGCGGGCAGTTCCCTCTACCAGCATAGCCTTGCCGATCAGCCGCATCTACTTATTTTCGGGTCTGAGGACAAAGGTATTCGACGCCTGGTTCGCGAGCAGGCTGATGCTCTGGTAAGCCTACCGATGATGGGAAGCGTTTCAAGCCTGAATGTCTCGGTGGCCTGTGGTGTTGCCTGCTACGAGTTACTTCGGCAGACGCAGGCAAGGCAGGCCAAGGTCTAGGCTAGCCTTGCCTTGCGTTGCCTTAGGCTAGTTTTTTGGTTTGCGTTTGCTTGCGCGGTAGTCCCATGGAGCCACGGGCTCACTGTCTTGCCAGAGGCCGCGTTTTCTAGCCCTTGCATCACGCTCGGCACGGTCGTAACGGCGGCGAATCTCAGGGCTTAGGTCTGACTGGTAACGTCGAAAAAACCAGGCATTGCCCTCGCTAAGAAGGGTCTCACCAAGGTCTTCGCCATTAACCTCAATGCGCACCAGCCAACGCCGAAAGACATCTTTTTTAAGTATGTCAATGCGTGCCCTGGGCGACTTCAGAAAGGCCACAAACCGATCGCGGCTTTCATCGGCATAGGGCTGGCCTTTCTCGGGTGCATCAATGCCCGCAATCCGAACATGGAGGGTCTCGCCCTCGTAGCGAACAATGGCCGAGTCACCGTCAAAAATTCGAACAAGCTCAATTGCCTGTCCAGCCTGCGACAGCTTAGTCTGCTGCGACTCCGCCTTGACCTGCAACGTTGTCAAGGCAGCACCCGCATTGAACGCGGTATCGTTTAAGGCCAGTGCTTTGGGCTGAATGCCTGGCGCACCAAAAAGAACAAGTGCAAGGACTGCGGCTAGCCTGCGGGCCAGGTAAAACCGGATAAGAGAGGCAGCGTGCATGAAAGACCTAGAGGCGACGAAGGAACAACAGCTTAAATGGTCTCTATTGTCGCCCGAAGAGTGCCTTCCAGCAGCTTGTTTTGGGCCTGTGCTGTCGGTGGAGGATTTGCTGCAGGCGCGTCTTCTTCCCTGGTCTTTGCAGTCTGTCCATGCTGACCGGCAGCCGCCCTTGGGCTGGATGCCAAAGGGCCTCTTGGATGCGCTCGTCTCAAGCCTTCCTCGCGCAGCAAGCCATCAGAATCTTCTTTTGCAGGAATCTTTTCAGTGGCAAGGCCTTGGCCCTGGCGTCTTTGTTGACGGCGAGCGACTTAAGGTCTTTGAGCAGCACCTCGCCAATGTCCTAGGCCGCTTTGGCTGGCGCCATGAGGACTTTGCGTTGTTAGATCGTGCCGGCCTTCGGCAAGGTCCGGGGCTTTGCCTTGAGCGTTCACTTTTTCGCTGGCTGGGCCTTTTGTCAGAGTCTGTTCAGTTGAATCTCAGGCGTGATGACGGCAGCATTTGGATTGCGCAAAGGGCGCTGACCAAGGCCATTGACCCGGGGCTATGGGATGCCGCAGTGGCGGGCGGTTTGTCGGCAGGCGAAGGGCCTGATTATGCGGTTCGCAGAGAGTCTCTTGAGGAGGCTGGCCTGACAAACCATTGGCACGACCAGATTCAGTGGGCGGCAAGCGCTCCATGCATGCGAATCGGTAGGCTTGTTGCGCCCCCGACGCCCCCGCCGTCCTCCAACCAGTCGGCCCCATGGCCTCAATGGCCTGGCCTTTGTTTGCATCATGAAAGAGTCTGGCGTTTTGAGCTCACCCTTCCCAACCATTGGCAGCCGTCTGCGAACGATGGCGAAGTGATGGCCTTTCAGGCGGTAAGGCCTGAGGCCATTTTCTCGTTCTGGCAGCGTGGTGAGTTCAATTACGAGGCGGCCTGTGCCAGCCTCGCGCCTCGAAAGGCATGAACCTTCAAACACGTTACTTCTCAACGCGTGATTTTTCACTGCGCTCGCAGCGAGGGAACGGGTGGAGTTAACTAGGCGATGGCCTTTGCGAGGCTAAGAACCGAAGCTGCATACAGATAGCTTCGGTTGTAGTGGGTGACTGCAAAAAAGTTTTCGCTGACTAGCCAATAAACGGGTGCTGCATCAGGCTCAGGCAGTCGAATAAGACTTGCGGGGAGGTCTTCTGAAAGGCTGCGCCAGCTCTTGGGAATGGGAAAGGCACGATCAATGTCGCCAAGCCGATGCTCGGCCTTTAGTCGGGTGACAAGAAAATCAGAGGGGTCGTCACGTGGGCGCAGGCGCAGCGGAGCAAAGCTTGGAATATCGCGTCGCCAGCCATGCGATTTAAGGAAATTGGCCACCGAACCCATGGCGTCGGCCATGCTGTTAATAAGGTCGACACGCCCATCTTGGTCGAAGTCCACCCCCCAGGCCTGCCAGCTTGAGGGCATGAACTGAGGAATACCAAGTGCACCCGCAAAAGAGCCTTCGGATTTAAAAAGATCAACATCCCCCCGGCGGCCCATCACCAGTAACGACTCCAGTTCCTTCAAGAAAAAGTCCCTGCGTCGCTCGCCTTGAAAGCCCAGGCTTGCTAAGGTGTCGAGTGCTCGGAAGTTTCCGGTAATGCGTCCATAACGTGTCTCCACGCCCAAAATTCCAACGATCACTTCAGGAGGCACACCGTAAAGGTCTTCGGCCCGCTCTAAAAATAAGGCTTGGCTCGCAAGCAGTTGCCTGCCCTCGCGCACAGTGCGTTCATCGAGGTTACGGGCAAGTCGACGCGAAAGTGATGGCAGAGGTCGGTCGGCAGCAGGCCTATCGGGTGGCGGGTTCATAAGCGCAAGGGCCCGGTCTTGCTGCGTAAGAACCTGAAACCGGGCATTTAGCCAGTCGGGCTCCATGCCGTGCCTAAGTCTCATGAGTTCAAAGAAAGCCTCGAGCCGTTCGGGGTTAATCCAGCCTGGACCCAGTTTTGTGGCGGTGGAGGTTGTTGAGGCGGCTAAGCCTTCCCGTGACAGAGCGGCACCCGTTAGGCCCAGACCCAGGGCCACTGCACACACAAGTTCTCGCCTTTGGGTGTTATAATTCAAGGCTTTTTCAAAAATAGAGTTTTCACTTCTTTTTAAGGATTCAAAACCATGGTGGTTATTCGTCTTGCCCGTGGTGGGTCGCATAAGCGTCCTTTTTACCATGTTGTGGCCGCCGATTCTCGCAAACGGCGTGACGGTCGGTTTATCGAGCGTCTTGGCTTTTTCAACCCCGTTGCCCGCGGGGCCGAGACCGAACTGCGTCTTGCCCTCGATCGCGTCGACTACTGGACGGGTGTGGGTGCCCAGGTAAGCCCTCGCGTGGCTCAGCTTGTGAAGTCTTTCCAAAGCCGTCAGGCGGGTGGTCAGGCCGCCGCTTAAGCCGTCGAAGTCTCAGGCGTCGAAGTCTCAGGCGGTTGCCCAGGCCTTCACTGGGCGCCGACTTCAGCGACTCGGGCCTGCTGTTGAAACAACCTCAACGCCCCAACTGCCCTTTGAGTTAAAGGGGCCCACCAGCTTTATTCCCCTGGTTCAGCTTGGGGCTGCCTCAGGTCTTAAGGGGCAGCTTCGAGCCTCCCCTCTTCAACAGTCCATTGTGGTTGACGCCCAGACGGGCGAACTCATTACGCTCGCTGGGCCTTTGGTTTTAGCTGCATCGGAGCGCTGCTGGGTGAAAACGCCCCGTCAACAGTGGCTCGCCTGCGAAAGCTTGGCCTTCATCCCAGGGCTTGATGCCCTTCTCGCCACGGGTTTTTCGGGGCGACTTCGTGTCAGCCTTAACACCTGCAAGCACCGCAGCCAGGCCGAAGAACTGCAGCAGAGCGAACTTGGCCTTGAGGCAAACGAGCTTGAACGACTCTGCAAACCCTTTTGGCGGGTTTTTAACTGGATTAACTGGCAGGCCTTTTCCCCTAAGGGCAACCTTCTGGGGCGCGTTCAAGAGGTTCTTGCCAGCAAGTCTCAGGCGGTGCTTCGGCTTGAGCATGATGCTTCGCTTTCTGGGGGTTCAAAGCCTTCCCATCCCGCCAGCTCTCTGGTGCCTGTCGTGCCGCGTTACGTGCTGAAGGTCCTCCCCGCAGAGTGCAGGCTGGTCTTGGATTGGACCATCTGAATGCAGACATTGCCGACGAGACCGCTTTTCCGTTTCGATGTTATCTCTATCTTTCCAGAGTTCTTTGAGCCCTGGTCGACGCTTGGCGTCTGCGGCCGGGCGGTTGACCGAAACCTTGTGGGTCTCAGGCTTTGGAATCCTCGGCAGTTCGTAAACGATCCCCATCAGACCATCGATGACCGGCCCTATGGAGGCGGCCCGGGAATGGTCATGATGGCTGCGCCCCTGGCTGATGCGGTCAAGGCCATTCGTGACGATCTTCTTGCCCAAGGAATTGCTGCGGGTCCCGTTGTCATGCTCTCGCCTTCGGGCCGTCGGATAGATCAGGCATGGCTTGAAGAAAAACTCGCTCGCTCAGGGCCCCAAGACAATGCCCCTTACCCTGCCGAGCCCACTGCACGGCCTGTGTCTGAAACCCCCGGCCAGCCTCAGGCGGCGCCCGTTACCCAGCAGATGACTCTGGTCTGTGGTCGCTACGAAGGGGTGGACCAACGGTTCATTAACAACTACGTTACCGAGGAACTTAGTCTTGGTGATTTTGTAATTTCAGGCGGCGAGATTGCCGCCCTGGCCGTGCTCGATGGCCTGGTGAGACGCCTTCCCGGGGTCATGCAGGACGAACGCTCATCTGTGCAAGAGTCCTTCTTAACCGGGCGTCTTGAGCATCCGCACTACACTCGCCCTGAAATTTTTGAGGGGCAAGGGGTGCCAGAGCTGCTTTTATCCGGCCATCATGGCAAAATATCGGATTGGCGAGATCAGCAGTCCCTCTGCCAGACAAAACGTCGGCGGCCCGATCTTTTAGCCGAACCCGAGAAAAAGCGTTAGTTGTTTTTCATCCTCTGAATGGTTGTGTCCAAGGTCACCTAGAAAATCTTTTCGCCTTGGTCAGTAAGCCGTTTTACGATGCTTATAGGAGAGTTGTTGTGAATATCATCGAGACACTCGAGCGGGAAGAAATTGCCCGTCTCAATAAAGAAGTCCCCGAGTTTGGTCCAGGCGACACCGTGGTGGTAAGCGTCAATGTAGTTGAGGGTACACGTAAGCGTGTTCAGGCCTTCGAGGGTGTTGTTATTGCGAAGCGTAACCGGGGTCTGAACTCCTCGTTCATCGTGCGCAAAATTTCCGCAGGCGAGGGGGTCGAGCGAACCTTCCAGACTTACTCGCCGCTTATTGCAAAAATTGAAGTCAAGCGCCGAGGCGATGTCCGCCGGGCCAAGCTCTACTACCTGCGTCAGCGTTCGGGCAAGTCGGCACGTATTCGCGAGAAGCTCCCCGCCCGCAAGGCAGCGTTGGTTGCGGCAACCTCGGTCCCCGAGAAGCTGCCACCGGTGCAGGCCGACGAGGCTCCCGCTGCAGTCCCGGAGAACTAGCGTTTTCGACCCGCAGTCCGCATCGCGGCTGCCTCTTGCCAGCCATCAGCCGCTTCCTTCGGAGGCGCTGGCAGCTGAATTTCTGCTTCAGCTTAAAACCTACTGCGAACACCCTCGCCCCTTTCCGGCCTGGACCCCCGAGGTCTTAGCCGATCGGGGTCGAAGACTTGTCGAAGTTAAGGACCCCGTTGCTGCGGCTGTGCTTATTGCACTCTTACCTTCGCCTCAGGGTTTGCGCGTCTTACTGACGCGTCGACCCGAGTCGATGAAGGACCACCCGGGTCAGATCAGTTTTCCTGGTGGCCGAGCCGAGCCACAAGACGCTTCGGTGCGTCACACTGCCTTGCGCGAGGCCGCCGAAGAGGTGGGGCTTAGCCCTCAGTCTGTGGTGATTCTTGCCCAGCTTCCCGACTACCTTACGGTGACCGGATTCCGGGTTTCGCCCGTGCTTGGCCTGGTCAGCGGAGGCTATGAGCTGCAGGCCGATAGCCTTGAGGTGGCCGAGCTTATCGAGTTGCCTCTGGCCGATGTTCTGAACCCCGCCAACCACGAACGTCGAGGGCTTGAGCTGCCCACAGGAACTGCGGAATTCTTCGCTATTCCGGTCCATGGGCAATTTATCTGGGGCGCAACAGCAGCCATGATCCGTAACCTGTACCATTTCCTTTATGCTGCTTGGAATCAACGCCCCTCATGTTCGAGTTCGTGCCTTGGGCCCATGCGCCCCTAAATGGGCGGAGCCCAGGTGTAAGGGCACAGAAACCCAATGACGCTTATTAGCCTTCTTTTAGCGCTCCTGCTTGAGCAGGTCCAGCCGGTTCGTGAAACCAGTTTCCTGCGCGACTGGCTAAATAACCAGCTTCGACGTGTGCGGCTTATGGCAGCACCCGACCAGTCCGGTCCCGTCTGGGCCGCCTGGTATTTGGTGGTGGCCGGTGTGGCCATCCTGAGCCTGCTATTGGTCTGGCTTTTAGGCATGGTGCATCCCATTCTCGAGTTGCTTGCCACGGCCGCCATTCTTTATTTAACGCTGGGCTTTCGTAGGTTCAGTCACTGGTACAGCGAAATACAGTCTTGCCTCGCGCGGGGCGACCTTGAGTCTGCACGCCAGACCCTGGCCCAGTGGGTTGAGCAGTCCAAGGCGGGTCTGCCTGCACAAGCGGCGAGCCAAAGGGGCGATGAGTCAGCCGTGGCGCGCGAATCCATCCGGCTTGGCATGACCGCCGCACAGCAGCACGTCTTTGGGGTTATTTTCTGGTTTGTCATTCTGCCGGGACCCTCGGGTGCTGTGGCCTACTGGCTAAGTGCCCTCTTGCTTCGTTCCTGGACAGCCCCTCGTAACGAACTCAGTCGACTTGCCGATCAGCCCGATGTCGAGGCGATGGCGGGGGACATGGGCAATATCGCCGACGACGCCCACGGCCGCATTGCCAGCCAGGCTTTTCGCTGGGTTGACTGGCTGCCTGTTCGCGTTACAGCCGCCATCTTCGCGGTGGTGGGTAACTTTGAGGACGCCATTGGCCTGTGGCGCTCACGTGTTCTGGCCGCACCCGAGTCGACGGACGATACCGAGCGGGTTCTTATTGCCTCGGGCTCAGGCGCTATGGGCATTGCACTAAGCCTTCCGGATGCCCCATCGGGCGCTGAGGGCCTCGACGATCTAGAGGGTGCGCTTGCCGCCTCATCTTCTAGCGGCCCCAGTCTACGAGAACCCGATGGCTCGGCCATGGCCTCAGCCATTGGCCTTGTCTGGCGTGCTGTGCTGGTCTGGTTTTTTATGGTGCTTTTATTTTCTTTGGGCCGCTGGCTGGCCTAGCCCATTTCGTGCACCAGGCGCCTCCAAAGGCCTCGTCTTAATTCAAGTTGTTGGTAACGCTCTTTGCTTAGCAGGCCCTGTGTGCTCATTGCATTCATGGCCTCTGTAAGCACACAGCCTGGCTCCTCATCGTGTTGGCAGTTGTAGAAGCGGCAACGGCCGTTATTCTGCAGCTCGAGCCATTCAGGAAAGGCTCCTAAAAGGTCCTCGGTCGTAAGGTGCTGAATACCGAAGGTCTGATAGCCAGGGGTGTCAATAAGCCAGCCATCCACCGCCAGCCATTCGTAGGCTCGACTCACCGTTGTGGTGTGACGACCGGTCTGCAAGGCCTTTGAAATAGCCCGTGTCTGCGCCTCTGCAGAAGGGATGAGCCTGTTGAGCAGACTGGATTTGCCCATGCCGGACTGCCCGACAAGCCCAACCACCGGTTTTGTAAATCCACGCGCCTGAATGGCTTGCACCAATGCCTCCGGGCCTGTCAGAGGGTTTGGGTTTTGGCTCTCATGCTCAATGCAGCTTATTTCGGCATCAGGCAGGCAAGGCCAAGGCAGGCAGCTCTGAAGGCTTGCACGTGCCTTGCCGCTTTCTGCCGAAAGGTCGGTTTTGTTTAGGGCAATGATGTAGGGAAGGCCCTCGGATGCAAGCGTTGCCAAAAGCCGCACCATCAGCTCCGGGGCGAAAAGTGGCTCGCCCGAGATAAGAACAATAACCAGGTCAAGGTTGGCTGCAATGACTTTCTGGCGATGTGACTCCGCCCTTATAAGCGCATTTCGCCGAGGCAAGAGCTCGACGAGGCTTGCGGACGTCTCTGAAAGCAAGACATGATCACCTGCTACAGGCTTTAAGGCCCGGCCTTTAAGGGGAACGACCTGACTGTTCAATGGGCCCGCAAGGGGACTCACCCAGGCATGACCGCCGTGGGCGCTGATTACGCGATGAGCTTCAGGATGCGATCGGCGCAATCAAAGTCCTTCAATGTGATGCCGCCCTCGTCATGGGTAATGGTTCGAACCAGAAGGGATCGATAGCCAAAGCAGACATCGGGGTGATGATCGATGTCGATTGCAATCTGCATAATCGACGTCACAATTCGGCAGACCTCATCGAAAGACTCCGGCTGCAGACTCAAGGTAAGCATGCCATCCTCAAGCCGCCAGGGTTGCCGGCTTGCCAGTTGGGCAATGACTTCGTTGGGTTCAAGCACCATAGCCTGTAGTCTAACGGAGGTCGCCTGCCTCTTGCTACCAATGCCCACCGATGCCTTACACTGAGTTCATGACAGAAAAGAACACGTCGGGCTCGCCCGCACCCAACGACGATTACCTGGTCTGGCTTGACATGGAGATGTCTGGCCTTGACCCCGAGACCCATCGAATTCTAGAAATTGCAGTGGTTGTCACCGATAGCCAGTTGCAGGTCGTGGCCCATGCCCCTGTCTACGTGGTGCACCAAAGCGCCGAGCACCTGGACACTATGGACGCATGGAACAAGGGCACCCATGGTCGATCAGGACTTATTGAGAAGGTGAAGGCCTCGAACCAGGCCGAGCACGATGTCGAGCGCGAACTGCTTGCATTTTTAAAACAACATGTTGGCGCAGGAAAATCTCCCATGTGCGGCAACACCATTCACCAAGATCGGCGCTTTCTGTTGCGCTATATGCCAGCCCTCGAGGCGCATTTTCATTATCGAAACCTTGATGTCAGCACCCTAAAAGAACTCTGTCGGCGCTGGCAGCCCGCGCTTATGAAAGGCTTTGAGAAGAAGGGTGCCCACACGGCCCTTGCCGACATTCTGGAGTCCATCGATGAGCTCCGTTATTACCGTAAGCACCTTATGCCTGGGACGCTGACAGATGCGAAACCAAGCACGACCGCAGTCTAGGGCGAAGGGATTTGCCGCTCGTAAAGGGTAACCCGCTCGCGATTATCTCGCCCGGGTTTGCGTGGCCCCTGCCAAAGCATTGTCCATTCCCCGGGTTCTGGACGGAAGTTATCTTCAAAGACAAGCAACCATTGGCAGCCCTTGTTTTCCCTGGGCCCGCCCAAGGCGCTTTGAGAGCCCGAGGAAAGGCTGGCGGGTAGGCCACCGGAGAGTGGCCGCAGGCTGGGCTCAAGCATTGCAAGTGCAAGGGTCTGGCCCATTAGATCGTTGTCAGCGGCCTGAATACAATGGGCATCATCAAGGCTCGCATGGCCCCGGGAAGAAGAGGGATCGGGTGCTTGCAGGGGTGCCGTCTGTGCTCCCATGGCGGCTTGAAGCTCTTCTGCTAAAGGTCGATAACCCCTGTTAATTTCAAGGGCGGGCAGCAGCAACGCCATTAACAAAACCCAGCTTAGGCCAAGCCCTCCGGCTGTAAGCAAGACTGGTCGCCATAGCCTTGTCTCGGCCCGTCGTGTCCGCCAGAGGACCAGTATTATCCAAAGCCCGCTTGCAACGGTTCCAAGCAGAAGGCTTAGAAGGCTTGCCTGGGGTGTGATGCCAGGGGCATGAAAGGCCAGTCGTTCGGCAAAAAACGCGGGCTGATTAAACTCAATGGCAGACCAGTAAAGCCAAACGAGAATGCCAAGCCCCGAGAAGAGGGCGACTGCGAACCAGTCAATTAGTGAGGAGAGTCCTCGCGGAAGGGAGAGCAGCCCAAAAGCAGCAAGGCTCGTCAGTGCAACCACGGGCAGGGTTCGAGTGGGGTTGACGTTGCCCACACCCAATAGACCCATGACAAGGCTTGCACCAAGCAACACCAGCAACAACTGCAAATGGGCAAGACCAAGCAGCCGGTGCCGCCAGGCCTGCACCAAAAGGGCGGCAATAATGGGCCAGGCGGGCCACCAGGTCCATGCCCATGTCTTCGGGCCGTGAGTAAGGGATGGCCCATCAAAAGACCACTGGGCCTGCCACCATTGGCTTAGCGCGGCCGACTCCTGCAGCATGGCAGCAAGCAGCATCCACGATGCAATACCTGCAGCAAGCACCAGGCCTGCCCAGCTCCCCCATTCCTTAACGGTCATACGCCAGCCCGGCAGGGCTGCGCCCACAAGCACCACGCCAAGCCCTGCCGCAGAAAGACCTGCCATGCCATCGCTTAGCAATAGCCCCGTGAGACTGAGCCCAATTCCAAGGCCCGCCCGGCGAGGCCGCTCCGGCGCCATCGCAAGGGCCCAGAGTAAAAGCGCCTGCAACGCAAAACTGCTTGTTGCCGAGCCGGCCTCATGCCATCGCGCAATGGCACCAAGGGTGCCCACAGCAAAAAGCACGGCGCAGTCGGCCACTGTGCGGGCGAAGTCGGGTCCAGCCGGACCAATACCTAATGGGTCGAAGGGGCGCGCCTCACGCCTGCGTGCAAGGCGGTAGGTGGCCCTCCACAACGCCCAGAGCCCTAAAAGCACGAGGCTGAGCTGCGTAAGGCGCGCGGCCGCGGTTACCTGCAGGGGGGCATTTAGCCAATGGCTTGCATCGAGCAGCTCTGCGCCAGACCCAAGAACAACAGCCGTACCCGAAGTAAGCCAGGTAAATAAGGGCCCTTGTTCTGCCATGACCCACTGTCCAATACTTGGGACGCTAAGCCAGCCCGCCGTAAGAAATTGCCGGGCCTCCAGGTGGCTGCGCACCATTGCAATGGCTTCAATGTCGGGCCCCTGCCAAGGCGAATGGAGCCACAGACCCGATAAGCCCATAAGGGCAGCGAGCCAGATTAGAAGAGATTTAGGAAAGGGTGTAGCAGAACTTGCTGCAAGCCCCGGAAGGGGGCGCGACTCCCCCCATTGAGAGAGGAGTTCCAGGGTTCGGGTTGAGCGCGCCATGGGCCAGCCAAGGGCTAGATGGCGCTCAAACCGAACTCGAACTTAATTTTTGGCTGCGCCGCTGCCCGTCTTTGCGCCAAACTTTTGACGAAACTTTTCAACACGACCGGCGGTGTCCATCATTTTCTGGGTGCCGGTGTAGAAAGGATGCGATTCCGAGCTGGTGTCGAGCTTGTAAAGGGGGTAGTCCTTACCATCTTTCCACTTAATGGTCTCTCGTGTCGACACCGTTGAGCGGGTAACGAAACTAAAATCGTTGGAAAGGTCTACAAAGACCACTTCACGGTAGTTGGGGTGAATGCCTTCTTTCATGGCCGAACTCTCTTTAGAAAATCTTCTTTTTCAAAAAAACCAAAGTTTTAAAGTATATCCTAACTGCCACGCTTCATCATGTCGAAAAACTCGGCATTGTTCTTTGTCTGGCGCACCTTGTCGAGCAGGAATTCCATGGCCTGAATTTCATCCATGTCGTGAAGCAGTTTTCGAAGAATCCAGATCTTTTGCAGAAGGTCAGGCTTGATAAGTAATTCTTCACGCCGTGTTCCTGAGCGATTGATATTTATGGCCGGGTAGACGCGCTTTTCAGCAAGCCTGCGTTCAAGATGAACTTCCATGTTGCCCGTGCCCTTGAACTCTTCGTAAATAACCTCATCCATTCGAGAACCGGTCTCAATAAGGGCCGTCGCAATAATGGTCAGTGAGCCGCCTTCTTCGATGTTCCGGGCTGCCCCAAAGAACCGTTTAGGCCGATGCAGGGCGTTGGCATCAACGCCACCGGTCAGCACCTTGCCCGATGTGGGAACCACGGTGTTGTAGGCCCTTGCCAGCCGTGTAATCGAGTCAAGCAGAATGACCACGTCTTTCTTGTGCTCGACAAGCCTCTTGGCTTTTTCAATGACCATCTCGGCAACCTGCACATGGCGGGTGGCGGGTTCATCGAAGGTGGATGCCACTACCTCCCCGCGCACCGAGCGCTGCATTTCAGTCACCTCTTCGGGTCGCTCATCGATAAGAAGAACAATAAGCACCACCTCGGGATGATTAGTAGAAATGGCATGCGCAATGTGTTGCATCATCACCGTTTTGCCGCTCTTCGGTGAGGCAACAAGCAGGCCTCGCTGGCCTCTTCCAATGGGCGAGACCATGTCAACGATACGGCCGGTAATGTTCTCTTCTCCCTTCATCTCCCGCTCTAGCCGAAGGGGCTCGTCAGGGAAAAGCGGAGTGAGGTTTTCAAAAAGAATCTTATTTTTTGAGGCCTCAGGGGGCTGTTGGTTGATTCGGTCAACCTTCACCAGGGCGAAGTAGCGCTCACCGTCCTTCGGGGTTCGTACCTCGCCTTCAATGGAGTCGCCCGTGTGCAGGTTAAACCGGCGAATCTGTGAGGGCGACAAATAAATATCGTCGGTGCTTGCCAGATAAGACGACTCGGGAGCTCGCAAGAAGCCAAAGCCGTCAGGCAGAACCTCGAGCACACCATCGCCAAAAATTTGTTCGCCGGTTTTGGCCTTCTTTTTAAGAATGGCAAACATGAGTTCTTGTTTGCGAAGCCTGCTGGCATTTTCAATTTCAAGCGAGATCGCCAGCTCTACGAGCTGGGTGACCGGCATAGCCTTGAGTTCAGAGAGGTACATAGTTAACGGAGACCACCATAAAGGAAAAGAGAGGATTTGAAGAAGCGTCGCGGTGAGCTAGAAGCTTCTGTCCCCGGGCCGTGACTGGACCTGGACGTGTATGACAAAGCTTAGATCTGGCTGTCAATCCAGGCAGTGAGTTGCGATTTTGCAGCGGCGCCCACTTTTTGGGAGACCACAGCGCCGTTTTTGAAAAGAATAAGGGTTGGGATACCGCGAATGCCATGTTTAGCAGGAACAGCGGCGTTCTCATCGACATTGAGCTTGGCAACCGAAAGACGCCCTTGGTATTCCTTGGCGATTTCTTCAACGATAGGGCCGATCATTTTGCAGGGCCCACACCATTCCGCCCAAAAGTCAACGAGCACGGGGAGGTCTGACTTCAAAACGTCGTCATCAAAACTGGAATCAGTAACGGGTTTAACGAGATCACTCATAGCGAATTTAGAAAAAAATAGAGAGGGGAGGAAAGGATCGAATCAAGCGAACAGACCTAGAAGTACAAGAGCGGCAATGGGCTGAGAACCAGAACTACCGAAACTCAGTAGGGGGTTAATGTTGTTTGGAGCCAAGACGGTCTGAGTCCTGAGACAGAAATATAGCGCAGAAATGCGCAAAAAGGGAAACGGGCCAGGGGCCGGGGTACACTTACGTTGGCGGGCCGCCCCGCATTGTAAGCCTGTGAACCTGGTCAGGTCGGGAACGAAGCAGCCACAGCGGGTCCTTGCGAGTGCCGGGGGAACGGCTCGCCCCTTACTTCTCTTGATGCTATTAACGCCATGATCCACAACCGTCTTTTCCTTTTGTTTGCCCGCTTGTGAGCAGTCTTTTTCAGGACGACCCCGGCTTTGCCGCACCGGCTGCGCCCATCGCGCTTGCGCGCAAGTGGCGGCCACGGCAGTTTGCAAGCGTAATAGGTCAAGACTTTGTGGTGAAGGCGCTGCAGCATGCCTTGTCGCAGCAACGGCTGCATCATGCCTACCTGCTTACCGGCTCAAGGGGGGTTGGCAAGACCAGTCTCGCCCGTATTTTTGCCAAGGCCTTGAACTGCGAAACAGGCCTGGTTGCCGAGCCCTGCGGTCAGTGTGGGCCATGTCAGGAGATCGACTCAGGCAGGTTTATCGACTATGTCGAAATTGATGCCGCCTCAAACCGCTCGGTGGCCGAAATTCAACAACTGCTTGAGCAGGCACGGTTTGCCCCTACGTCCGGCCGCTTCAAGGTCTATGTTATTGACGAGGTGCACATGCTCACGGGGCACGCTTTTAACGCCATGCTCAAGACCCTTGAAGAGCCGCCTGAGCGGGTGAAATTTGTGCTGGCTACAACCGACCCTCAGAAAATTCCCGTCACGGTCTTATCGCGTTGCTTGCAGTTTGGCTTAAAAAACCTTCGTCCCGATCTTCTTGACCGTCACCTAAGTTACGTCCTAACGCAAGAAGGCATTCAGGCTGAGCCCGATGCAGTGCTTGCGCTTGCGCGGGCGGCCAAGGGCTCGGTTCGAGACGGCCTGTCGCTTACCGACCAGGCCATTGCCTATGGGGGCGGCAGTGTTCAGCTTGAGGCCGTCAGTCAGATGCTTGGACTGGTGGGCCGAGAGGCCATTGAGGCCATGGCGCAGGCTATCGGCAAGGCCAATGCCCGAGACTGCCTGCAGGCGGCGGATTCATTGACTGCGTCGGGCGTTTCTGCAGAGGCCATTCTCGAAGACCTGGCCCGCCTTTTTCACGAACTCAATATTGCGCAAGTCTTGGGTCCCAGCCAGCTCGGTGCGCAGCCCGCCGCCCAGGCAGACGTCCAGGCAGGTCTGTCGATTTCTGCAGAGCAGGCGCAGCTTGGTTATCAGATCCTCATGCTTGGCTTGCGCGATCTTGCCTATGCACCCGATGAACAGACCGGCCTGGAGATGACCCTTCTTCGTCTGGTTGCCTTTGTGCCTCTTGATCTTGCATCAGGATCATCGCAGCCGCAGACCCAGACCCAGGCGCCGGCCATGCCGGGTGCCTCATCAGCTCGCTCGGGCTCGCCTGTTCGTTCTGCCTCAAGGGTCCTCTCCGATGCGCCTTCCGCCGAGCCAGCCACAGGTGACAGCCCTCGTGCCTCAGCGGCCTTGCGCATCGACAGCCCCCGAACGCCCAAGTACGAACCAGTCTCTGGCCTTACTTCCGAGTCCTGGCTGGACGTGGCGCAGACCCTTCCCCTCGCGGGTCTGTCGCGTCAGTTTGCGATTCAGTCCCGTTTTCTAGGCCTTGAACCTTCGTCACGGGCCGGGTGGTCCGTATTGAAATTTCAGGTTCCGGTGGAGTCGCTAATGGAGGCTGACGTTGTTGAGCGGGTTGCCACAAGCCTTGCAACACGGTTTGGGCCCTGCATTGAACTCTCTGTGTCGGTTGGCCAGTCGGAGGGCCCAAGCCTTGCCTCCCAAAAGGCTGCGATCCACGCGCAGCGGCAGGCTCAGGCTGAGGCCTCCATTGCCAACTCCCCCATTGTGAAAGCTATTATCGAGCGGTTTGATGCCACCATTGTTCCAGGCTCTATTCGCTGGAAAGACCCCCACACCAACCCAGGAGAATCATCATGATGAAAGGTCAGATTGCCGGGCTCATGCGTCAGGCTCAGCAGATGCAGGACAAGATCAAAAAAGCCCAGGAGGCCCTTGGCAGTATCGAGGTTGAAGGCCAGGCAGGCTCCGGTCTTGTGAAGCTTGTAATGACGGGCAAGCACCAGGTGCGGTCTGTCAGCATCGATCCCTCGCTAATGTCATCGGACCCTGACGACCTCGAAACCCTGCAGGACCTCTTGGTCTCTGCGCTTAACGATGCGGTCGCTCAGGTGGAGAAAGTCTCCGAAGACCAAATGGCATCCGCAACGGCAGGCATGCCTTTGCCTCCGGGTTTTAAACTTTAGGCCCTTGCCCTTTCCGTGGCCGATGCCTATGAAGGGGCCTTCATGCCCCCAAGCCTCAAGGCGCTCACAGCCGCCCTAGCAAGGCTTCCAGGTATTGGCCCTAAAACAGCCCAGCGGCTTGCTCTTCACCTTCTTCAGCACGACCGTGAATCTGCTGCCGCCCTAGGCCACGCCCTTCAGCAGTCGCTTCAGGGCCTTCAGCCCTGCCAGCGTTGCAACAACTTTTCCGAGCAGCCCATCTGTTCGGCCTGTGAAGATCCGGGTCGGGACGGACGACTGCTCTGTGTGGTGGAGACCCCGGCTGATCTTCTTGTGATGGAGCAGACCCGAAGTTTTAGGGGCCGTTACTTTGTTTTAAAAGGAAGGCTCTCGCCACTTGATGGCATGGGCCCCAAGCAGATTGGGCTGCCGGAACTGCTTGAGCGAAGCCTTGACCCTGAGCTTGAAGAGCTCATCATTGCAACAAACTTCACCCCGGAGGGCGAGGCAACAGCCCATGCCATTGAGACGGTTTTAGCAGCCCAAGAACGCAGCCCCGCCCTGCGCATTACGCGCCTGGCCCGAGGCGTTCCTCTTGGAGGTGAGCTAGAGTACGTGGACCTGGGCACCATTGCTCAGGCCTTTCGAGACCGACGAGGTATGACATGACCACTGCCCTCTGGTGCCTTTTTGTCACCATGTTTCTTCCAATTGTCTGCGCTGGAATTTCGAAAGCCGGCGGCGAGCGTTATGACAACGCCCAGCCACGGCAGTGGCTTGCCCAGCAAGAGGGCTTTCGAGCCCGCGCGGTCGCGGCTCAGCAAAATACCTGGGAGGCACTTTTATTATTTGCCATTGCCGTCATCGTGGCCCACATGTTTTTAGGGCCCACCGACAGCGTGGACCAGATGGCGGTTGGCTTTGTTATTTCACGTCTGGTTTATATCTTGGCTTATGTGGCCAACTGGGCCATGGCACGAACCCTGGTCTGGCTGGTGGGCTTTTTTCTCACCATTGCAATTTTTGCAGCCGCCTCCTAGATCAACCGACGCCGTCTTCTAAGGCAACGCAGCACCTTCTTGGGAGACCTCAGCCCTCCCGTATAATTCTAAAAATTCCAAGGAGTGTGTTTTGCAGGTCAGCCAACTTCTGGCCGCCAACAGTGGTGCGTCCAGTTCATCTGTTTTCCCCCCAGCGGTTCTTGCCCTTGCCGATGGCACCGTCTTCCAGGGCATTTCTATCGGAGCCCAAGGCCAGACGGTCGGCGAGGTGGTTTTCAACACTGCCATGACAGGCTACCAAGAAATTCTTACCGACCCCAGTTATTGCCGTCAGATTGTCACTCTTACCTACCCGCACATTGGCAACACCGGCTGGAACGATGAGGACAACGAATCCAGCAGCGTTCACGCAGCAGGGTTGGTTGTGCGCGACCTTCCGCGCATGGCCTCTAATTTTCGTTCTCAACAGAGCCTCGATCAGGCCCTTAAGGCATCAGGCACCGTGGCCATTGCGGGTCTTGATACCCGTGCATTAACCCGCAGGCTTCGCGATCACGGCGCCCAGGCGGGCGCCATTCTTACTGGGCCCGATGCCACGGCGGAAAAGGCCTTGCAGCTGGCACGATCGTTTGCTGGCCTTGTCGGTGCCGATCTTGCAAAAGAAGTAACAACCGCTAAGCCCTACCACTGGACCGAGTCGAGCTGGCAGCTTGGCGAGGGCTATCAGTCCAATTTAAGCACGGCGGGAAGTTCAGCTGCATCGGTATCGGCATCAACCTCAGCCTCTGCCGCACAGGCAGCAGGCGCCTTTCATGTCGTTGCCTTCGACTTCGGTGTCAAGCGCAACATCCTTCGCTTACTTGCAGACCGAGGCGCACGCATTACCGTGGTGCCCGCCCAGACCTCTTTCGAGCAGGCCATGGCGCTTAGGCCAGACGGGATCTTTTTATCGAACGGGCCCGGTGACCCCGAGCCCTGCGGCTATGCCATTGCGATGGCCCGTCAGGCCATCGAGACGAAGCTGCCCTTATTTGGTATTTGCCTGGGCCATCAGATCCTGGCCCTTGCCGCAGGGGCAAAGACCATGAAGATGAAGTTTGGTCATCATGGGGCCAATCATCCAGTGCAGTGCCTTGCAAGTAAGCGCGTCTTTATTACCTCGCAGAACCACGGTTTTGCCGTAGACCCGGAAAGCCTTCCCGCGCAGCTTCGTATTACGCATGTGTCTTTGTTCGATGGTTCTATTCAGGGTCTAGAGCACACAAGTGCACCCGCTTACTGCTTTCAAGGCCACCCCGAGGCAAGCCCAGGGCCTCACGATATTGTAGGTTTGTTCGACCGTTTCTTTTCGAGCATGAAGGCTCACACGGAAGGTCAACATGCCTAAGCGCACCGATATAAAAACCATACTCATTATTGGTGCCGGCCCCATTGTTATTGGCCAGGCCTGTGAGTTTGACTATTCAGGGGCTCAGGCCTGCAAGGCCTTAAAGCAAGAGGGCTACAGGGTGGTGCTTGTCAACAGCAACCCGGCCACCATCATGACCGACCCCGAGACCGCCGATGTCACCTACATCGAGCCCATCACCTGGCCCATGGTTGCCCAAATTATTGAAAAAGAGCGCCCCGATGCCCTGCTGCCCACTATGGGTGGTCAGACTGCATTGAACTGTGCGCTTGACCTTGCCCGTGAGGGCGTTTTGGCCAAGTTCAATGTTGAGCTTATTGGCGCCCGCGAGGCAGCCATTGAAAAGGCCGAAGACCGTCAAAAATTCAAGCAGGCCATGACCTCCATTGGCCTTGCGTCTGCCCAGTCCGGTGTGGCCCACAGCATGGAAGAGGCCTGGGATGTCCAGGGCCGTATTTCCGAGCTTACTCAGTCAGCAGGCTTCCCGGTGGTCATTCGGCCGAGCTTCACGCTAGGTGGCACGGGCGGTGGCATTGCCTACAACGCCGAGGAGTTCGAGCAGATCTGCAAAGGCGGGCTTGAGGCCTCACCCACCCGCGAACTCCTTATTGAAGAGTCTCTTATTGGCTGGAAAGAGTTTGAGATGGAGGTTGTACGCGACAAGGCAGACAACTGCATTATTGTCTGCTCCATTGAAAACCTTGACCCCATGGGCATTCACACGGGTGACTCTATTACGGTCGCCCCTGCCCAGACCCTGACCGACAAAGAGTATCAACTGCTTCGTAATGCTTCGATTGCCATTCTTCGAGAAATTGGCGTCGACACGGGTGGGTCGAACGTTCAGTTTGCGATTAACCCGGCCAACGGCCGCATGATTGTTATCGAGATGAACCCAAGGGTCTCGCGCTCCTCGGCCCTTGCCTCCAAGGCAACAGGCTTTCCTATTGCCAAGGTGGCCGCCAAGCTTGCCGTGGGCTACACCCTTGATGAACTGCAGAACGAAATTACCGGCGGCGCAACGCCCGCCTCCTTTGAGCCGAGCATCGATTACGTGGTCACTAAGGTGCCCCGGTTTGCCTTTGAGAAGTTCCCCATGGCCGATGCCCATCTCACCACGCAGATGAAGTCGGTGGGCGAGGTTATGGCCATCGGCCGCACCTTCCAAGAATCCTTCCTAAAGGCCTTGCGAGGCCTCGAGGTGGGCGTGGATGGCATGAATGAAAAAACCACCGACCGTGAGCGCATTGAGGAAGAGCTTGGCGAGCCAGGCCCCGAGCGTATCTGGTACGTGGGCGATGCCTTTGCACAGGGCTTTTCGGTGGACGAGGTGCATCAACTGACGCACATCGATCCTTGGTTTTTGTATCAAATTGAGGAGATCGTTCAAATTGAATTGGCGCTTGAGAAAAAGACGCTTGCTGATCTTGATGAAGAGCTTCTCTTTGGACTCAAGCGCAAGGGTTTCTCTGACCGCAGGCTTGCCTACCTTTTGGACACCACCGAAACAGAAATTCGCAAGCTGCGCCATGCCCTGAATGTTCGCCCTGTTTATAAGCGCGTTGACACCTGTGCGGCCGAGTTCAACACCACCACCTCGTACTTTTATTCCACCTACGAGAAGGAGTGCGAGGCGGCACCCACCGACCGCAAGAAGGTCATGGTGCTAGGTGGTGGGCCGAACCGAATCGGGCAGGGCATTGAGTTCGACTACTGCTGCGTGCATGCGGCCATGGCCTTGCGCGAAGACGGCTTTGAAACCATCATGGTGAACTGCAACCCCGAGACCGTAAGCACCGACTTCGACACCTCCGACCGGCTTTATTTTGAGCCCCTCACGCTTGAAGACGTTCTTGAAATTGTCGATAAAGAAAAGCCCGTTGGCGTTATCGTTCAGTACGGTGGTCAGACTCCCTTAAAGCTTGCCAAGGCGCTTGAGGCTGCGGGCGTGCCTATTGTGGGGACCTCCCCCGAGTCCATCGACATTGCCGAAGATCGGGAACGCTTTCAGAAGCTTTTGCAAAAACTCGAGCTTCATCAACCGCCCAATCGCACAGCTCGTAATGAAGAAGAGGCTATGCGGCTTGCCCAAGAAATTGGCTACCCCTTGGTGGTGCGCCCAAGTTATGTTCTTGGCGGCCGCGCCATGGAAATTGTTCACGAGCAGCGCGACCTTGAGCGGTACATGCGTGAGGCTGTGAAGGTTTCAAACGACTCCCCCGTTCTGCTCGACCGTTTTCTCAACGACGCTATCGAGGTGGACGTCGACTGCCTTTCGGACGGCAAGCGAGTCTTCATTGGCGGTGTCATGGAACACATTGAGCAGGCGGGTGTGCATTCGGGCGATTCCGCCTGCAGCCTCCCCCCCTATTCGCTCTCGGCCGAGATGGTGTCTGAACTCAAACGTCAGACCGAGGTCATGAGCCGTGCGCTAAATGTTATTGGCCTCATGAATGTACAGTTTGCCATTCAGGGTGCAACGGTCTTTGTATTGGAAGTCAATCCACGCGCCTCGCGAACGGTGCCCTTTGTTTCAAAGGCTACAGGTCTGCCGCTTGCGAAAATTGCCGCCCGCGCCATGCTCGGCATTAGCCTTGACGACCAGGGCCTTGGGGCTGAAGTCACCCCGGGGTATTTCAGCGTCAAAGAGGCGGTCTTTCCCTTTGTGAAATTTCCTGGCGTTGACACCATCTTGGGCCCTGAGATGAAATCTACGGGCGAGGTCATGGGTGTGGGCCGAAGTTTTGCCGAGGCCTTTGTGAAATCTCAGCTTGGGGCGGGCATTCGACTGCCTGAGGCAGTCGCCTCGGCGGCAGGTCTTGCGCCTGCCGCATTTATCAGCATTAAAAATTCCGACAAATCTGGCGTTGGCGATCTGGCCCGCAAGCTTAATACCCTTGGCTTTCGGCTTATTGCCACTCGCGGAACGGCTGCAGCCATCGCCAGCCTGGGCATTGCGGTAACGGTTGTTAACAAGGTGGCCGAGGGCCGCCCCCATGTTGTCGACCTTATTAAGAATGGTGGGGTCGCCTTCATTATCAATACGGTTGAAGAAAAGCGCTCGGCCATGGCCGACTCGCGTTCCATTCGAACCACGGGCCTCTCGCAGCGTATTACCACCTACACAACCTTTGCCGGGGCACGAGCTGCGGTTGACGGCATGCTTGCTATGACGCAAGCTAGGCTTCAGGTCTACGATCTACAGTCTTTGCATGCCGAGCTGAGCTAGGCAAGGCCCCTTAAAGAAAGAACTGCAATGACCATTACCCCTTTAACTGTGAATGGCGCCGAGCTATTGCGAGCCGAACTGCACCGACTTAAGCACGAAGAGCGCCCCTCGGTGGTCAATGCCATTGCCGAGGCCCGCGCCCAGGGCGACCTTTCCGAGAATGCGGAGTACGACGCTGCTAAAGAGCGCCAGGGATTCATTGAGGGCCGCATTGCCGAGCTCGAGTCCAAGCTTGCGACCGCCCAAATTATTGACCCTAAAGATCTTGAGCAAGACGGCCGCGTTGTTTTTGGAACCTTGGTTCAGCTGCTTGACCTCGAGGCGGACAAAGAAAGTACCTACCAAATCGTGGGCGAGGACGAGGCCGATTTAAAAGTCGGAAAGATCTCAATCTCAAGCCCTATTGCAAGGGCCCTTATTGGCAAGTCGGCAGGCGATGTGGTCAGTGTTCAGGCCCCGGGTGGTGCTCGTGAGGTCGAAATTCTCGAGGTTCGTTACGGCTAAGAACAAGACCAATCGGGCCTGGGTTCAGAGACACATTACCGATCCCTATGTCCGCCAGGCCCAGCAAAGAGGCTACCGATCGCGAGCAGCCTTTAAGCTTTTAGAAATCGACGAAAAAGACCGGCTGCTTCGACCCGGCCAGTACATTATCGACCTGGGAGCGGCGCCAGGAAGCTGGTCGCAGGTGCTGCGTGAGCGTGTGAGTGGCCAGGCCTCTCGTATTCTGGCCATCGATCTTCTCCCCATGGACCCTGTCGCAGGCATTGAATTTTTGCAGGGTGACTTCCAAGAGCCTGAGGTTCTCGCCCAAATCGACCAATGGCTTAACGGGCGCAGGGTAGACCTTGTTTTATCGGATATGGCCCCCAACTTAAGTGGTGTAGGGGTTGCTGATGCAGCCCGAGTGATGCATTTGGGCGAGCTCGCCCTTGAGTTCGCAGCCCAGCAGCTCAAGCCCAACGGGGCTTTGCTGGTCAAGACCTTTCAGGGAAGCGGGTTTAGTCAGCTGGTGGAGGCCTTTAAAAAGGTCTTTCAGAAGGTTAACCAGCGCAAGCCCAGCGCCTCTCGGGCAGAATCGGCTGAGCTTTTTCTTTTAGGACGGGATTTAAAAATTCAATCGAAAACGGATGAAACCAAAGTCTAAGCCGGGTATCCTATGTTTTTGGGTCTTTCCCAAGGAGCAACGCAGTGAATAATGTGTTTTCTAAAGTGGCCATTTGGATGGTCATTGCCCTCGTCCTCTTCTCGGTCTTCCGTCAGTTCGACGGTGGTCAGCAGCGAGGCTTGGAAATCTCCTATTCCCAGTTCATGGAAGAGGCGCGTCAGGGGCGTATTCGCTCGGCCGTAATCGACAATCAAACGGTCCGCGCAGTCACCACGGATGAGCGTCCTATTGTGGTCAACACCCCGCAAGACCTCTGGATGGTCTCCGATCTCATGAAATATGGTGTGGCCATCTCTTCAAAGGCCGCCGAGCAACCCTCTTTGCTCATGAGCATCTTCGTTTCATGGTTCCCCATGCTTCTTCTTATTGCCGTCTGGGTGTTTTTTATGCGCCAGATGCAGGGCGGGGGTCGAGGCGGTGCCTTTTCATTTGGCAAAAGTAAAGCCCGTATGCTCGATGAAAACAACAACACCATTACCTTTGCAGACGTCGCCGGTTGCGACGAGGCCAAAGAAGAGGTGCATGAGTTTGTTGAATTCTTGCGCGATCCTTCCAAGTTTCAAAAACTTGGCGGGCGTATTCCGCGAGGCGCGCTGATGGTGGGTTCCCCTGGAACTGGAAAAACCCTGCTGGCTAAGGCCATCGCGGGCGAAGCCAAAGTGCCGTTTTTCTCCATTTCCGGCTCCGACTTTGTTGAAATGTTTGTGGGTGTGGGTGCGGCGCGGGTTCGCGACATGTTTGAAAACGCCAAGAAGCACGCGCCCTGCATTATTTTTATCGATGAAATCGATGCCGTGGGACGCCAGCGAGGCGCAGGCCTAGGCGGTGGTAACGACGAGCGCGAGCAGACCCTTAATCAAATGTTGGTCGAGATGGATGGTTTTGAGACCAACCAGGGCATTATTGTTATTGCCGCAACCAACCGCCCAGACGTGTTGGACCCCGCGCTGCTGCGACCCGGCCGTTTCGACCGCCAGGTGGTTGTTCCTCTACCGGATATTCGCGGCCGTGAGCAGATTCTTAGCGTCCATATGCGTAAGGTTCCCATGGCGCCCGATGTCAAGGCTGATATTCTGGCCCGTGGCACACCAGGCATGTCCGGAGCCGACCTTGCCAACCTCGTGAATGAGGCGGCTCTGTTTGCCGCACGTCGCAACGGGCGGCTTGTTGAAATGGACGACTTTGAGAAGGCCAAAGATAAAATTCTTATGGGCGCTGAACGTCGTTCAGTGGTTATGCCCGAAGAAGAGCGTAAGAACACGGCCTATCACGAGTCGGGTCATGCTCTTGTGGCCCGTCTTATGCCGAAGACCGACCCTGTGCACAAGGTCACTATCATTCCGCGAGGACGAGCATTGGGCGTAACCATGCAGTTGCCCGAGGGCGACCGTTACAGCATGGACAAAGACCGAATGCTTAGTACCATTGCCGTCTTGTTCGGTGGCCGAATTGCTGAAGAGGTCTTCATGGACCAAATGACGACCGGCGCCTCCAACGACTTCGAACGAGCCACAGCCATGGCCCGTGACATGGTTACTCGCTATGGAATGAGCGAGGCGCTTGGCCCCATGGTCTATGCCGAGAATGAGGGTGAGGTTTTCTTGGGCCGCTCCATTACCAAGACCACTCATGTGTCGGAATCCACCATGCAGAAGGTGGATGGCGAGATTCGTCGCATCATCGACGAGCAGTATGCGGTGGCCCGAAAGCTCATTGAAGATAACAAAGACAAGATGCATGCCATGGCCAAGGCCTTGCTCGAATGGGAAACCATTGATGCCGATCAAATTGAGGACATCATGCAGGGCCGCGACCCACGCCCGCCTAAGCAGTCGGGCACAGGCGGTGGTGGTGGTAACGCACCCTCGAGCTCGGGGGGCACTGCTGTGGCCACCGACGGGGCAGCAGCACCGGCCTAAGGCTAGGGTTAAGTCTGTCTACTGCCTTTGTTGAAAAAAGCCAGGTCGCTGACCTGGCTTTTTTTCTTTGTGGTCGTTACCGGCTCGCACGTAACCGACCCTTGGTGATGGGTATTCTGAACGTCACGCCCGACTCCTTTTCAGATGGTGGTCAACACTTCAGTCCGTCAGCAGCCCTTGATGCTGCCCAGCTAATGAAAGAGCAGGGCGTTGACATTCTGGACGTTGGCGCCGAAAGCACCCGGCCCGGCGCAGACCCTGTCTCCGAAGACGAGGAGCTAAAGAGGCTCATCCCTGTCTTGGAAGGTCTGCAGGCGCTCGGCCTACCTATTTCTCTTGACAGTCGCCGCCCCCGGGTGGTGCGCCAGGGGCTTGATCTTGGTGTCGACCTTATTAATGACGTGACAGGTTTTCGTGACCCAGACATGCAGGCCTTGTTACAACTGCCTCAGGCAAAACACTGCGGGGTCTGCATCATGCACATGCAGGGCGAACCGCAGACCATGCAGGCCGATCCACGCTATGAACATGTCGTCGAAGAGGTCTTTGGTTTTCTAACGCAGCAGGCCAAGCATTTATTGGCCCAAGGCGTTGACTCTGAGCGTATTTTGCTCGACCCAGGCTTTGGCTTTGGAAAAACGCTTCATCACAACCTTGCCCTGCTTAACGCTTTAGACAAACTTGCTATGCATGGCCATGTGCTTGTCGGCCTCTCGCGCAAGCGAATGATTGGCGAGCTAACAGGCCACCATGGCCCACCGGCCGAGCGTCTTGGCGGAAGCCTTGCGGCGGCACTCTATGCAGCCTTCTACAAGGGGGTCGCGGTCGTAAGGGTGCACGATGTTCAGGCCACCGTTCAAGCGTTTAAGCTTTGGAACGGTCTCGGCGTCCGGGCACCGGCTGGGTCCTAGGCAGCAACAGGCCTTGGTCTTCGGCCGGCTACAATACGACCCATCATGACAAGACACTACTTTGGAACCGACGGTATTCGTGGTCGGGTGGGCCAACACCCTATTACCCCCGACTTTGTCTTAAGGCTTGGCATGGCTGCAGGCCGTATTCTTGGCCAGCATTACGACGAACCCACCGTACTTATTGGCAAAGACACCCGCATCTCTGGTTACATGCTCGAGGCTGCGCTTGAGGCGGGCTTTGCCAGTGCGGGGGTCAATGTGGTGCTTGCAGGCCCAATGCCCACTCCCGCCATTGCCTATCTCACCCGAACGCTCAGGCTATCGGCCGGAGTCGTTATTAGTGCCTCGCACAACCTTTTTGAAGACAACGGCATTAAGTTCTTTGATGGTCAGGGCGAAAAACTGCCTGACGCCATGGAGCTTGAAATTGAGCAGGCCCTTGAAAAGCCACTGGTCTGTGCTGATGCTCAGATGTTGGGCAAGGCCCGTCGTCTGCCTGATGCGGCAGGTCGCTACATTGAGTTCTGCAAAGGCAGTTTCTCGTCCAAGCTTTCTTTGCGCGGGCTTCGGCTGGTGGTCGATGCCGCGCATGGCGCGGCCTACCATGTGGCGGCCGATGTCTTTCACGAGCTCGGCGCGGAAGTCATACGCATGGGCCATGAGCCCGATGGATTCAATATCAACCAGAACCTTGGTGCGGCAAGCCCCGAGGCCATGGCACGCAAAGTTGTTGAGGCTCGTGCCGACTACGGCATTGCCCTTGATGGCGATGGCGATCGCGTGGCCATTGCGGATTCCAAAGGCAGGCTTTACAACGGCGATGAGCTTCTTTATGCCTTGGTGAAGTCAAGGGTTCGCCACAAAGGACGTGCCCATGTGCAGGGCGTGGTGGGCACACTGATGTCGAACCTCGCCCTTGAAAAAAAGGTAGAAAGCCTTGGCCTTGAGTTTCGTCGCGCCAAGGTGGGCGACCGGTATGTGCTGGAGATGCTCAAAGAAACAGGCTGGGAGCTTGGTGGAGAGTCCTCAGGCCATATTCTTTGCCTCGATAAGCACACCACGGGCGATGGCATCGTAAGTGCCTTGCAGGTTCTATCGGCGCTGGTCTGGTCCGAGCAAAGCCTCGACGACTTCCTAAGTGACCTACAGCTCTATCCTCAGGTCATGATCAACAAGCCCATCTCCTCCGACATGAACTGGCGGGAGCACCCAGAGTTTCAAAAGGTCTATGCTCAGGCCGCAAAAGCACTGCATGGCGAGGGCCGTCTCCTTATTAGACCCTCGGGCACTGAGCCTGTGCTGCGCATTATGGTGGAGTCTCCGGATAAGGCCCAGGCCACAAACTGGGCGCAGCAGCTCGCACAGGCCCTAGACAGCTAGCGCTGTAACAAAAACGTCATCAAACAGGGTCAGACTCATCGTTTGACTGTTCTAGAAGCATTGAGTCAAAACACTTCGATTTCAAGGAAGCCAAGATGCGTGTTGGAATTAATGGAATGGGCCGCATTGGCCGCCTTGCCTTACGAGCCGCTATGGGTGCTGTCGATCGACCCCATGACGACCCCCGCCAGGCCAACCGACTTGAGGTCGTTCATCTCAATGAGTTAAAGGGCGGAGCCGCGGCCACAGCCCATCTTGTTGCCTTCGACAGCGTTCAGGGGCGATGGCGCGCCAACATTTCTGCGAACGAGGCGGGCGACGCTATTTGTATTAATGAGTTAAGCCTAGGCTTTAGTTCGCATGCTACCCCCGCCGATATCCCCTGGGGGGATCTTGGTGTGGAGCTTGTACTTGAGTGCACGGGTAAGTTCTTAACGCCTGAGACCTTGCAAGGCCATTTTGACCGTGGTGCTAAGCGTGTTCTTGTCTCTGCTCCAGTGAAGCAGGGTAATGTACTGAATGTGGTGGTTGGTGTGAACGAGCATCTTTACGACCCAGCCAAAGATCGAATTGTTACGGCCGCCTCGTGCACAACCAACTGCCTTGCGCCCGTTGTGAAGGTGGTTCACGAGAACCTGGGCATTCGCCATGGCCAGATCACCACCATTCACAACCCCACGAACACCAACCTGGTGGTCGATGCCCCGCATAAAGACTTGCGCAGGGCTCGCAGTGCCATGCTTAGCCTCGCGCCCACTACAACAGGCAGCGCCACAGCCATCGCGCTTATTTACCCCGAACTCAAAGGCAAGCTTAATGGCCATGCCGTTCGGGCACCCAATTTAAATGCCTCGCTTACAGACTGTGTTTTTGAGCTTCAACGCGAAACCACAGTGGACGAGGTGAATGGCCTTTTTCAGGCGGCGGCCGCAGGCCCAATGGCAGGTGTGCTGGGTTACGAGACCCTGCCTTTAGTTAGTGCCGATTACGCCCGCGACACCCGCAGCAGCGTTGTCGATGCACCATCCACCATGGTGACCGATGGCACGCTTCTTAAGGTCTATGCCTGGTATGACAACGAGCTTGGTTATTCTTGCCGCATGGTGGACCTCGCCTGTTACATGCATAAGCAAGGCCTGTAGTCTTTGCAGTCCGAGTCTCCGTCCGAGTCGCCCCCATCCGGGCTCAGGCAATACCTAATTGTCACGGCCTCTTACTGGGGCTTTACCCTCACCGACGGCGCCTTGCGCATGTTGGTGCTTTTGCATTTCTTCAAGCTTGGCTACAGCCCTTTTACCTTAGCCTTGCTTTTTCTTCTTTACGAGGCGGCTGGCATTGCTGCCAACCTTCTTGGAGGCTGGCTTGCCACTCGGTTTGGTATTGCCCGCATGCTAATGGTAGGGCTGGTCACGCAGATTCTTGGTTTTCTGTTGCTTTCGGCGGTCTCGCCCGACTGGTCGGCGGCATTGTCCGTGGCCTGGGTCGTCATGGCCCAGGGGGTCTGCGGCGTGGCCAAAGACCTCACCAAAACAGCCAGTAAATCGGCCATTAAGCTCACCGCGGGCGGAGCCTCAGGTCGTTTATTTAAATGGGTGGCATGGTTCACGGGCAGTAAGAACGCTATGAAGGGCCTGGGTTTTTTCTTTGGCGGACTGCTTCTTGAGGGCCTTGGCTTTCAGGGTGCGCTGTGGCTTATGGCGGGGCTTTTAGGCCTGGTTCTTGTGGGCGTGGTCTTTAGCCTTCCTACCCATCTTGGTCGGGCCAAGCCTTCCAAATCCGCCAAAGAACTCTTTTCAAAGTCCCAGGCCTTAAACCTTCTTGCGGCAAGCCGGCTTGCCTTGTTCGGAGCGCGTGATGTCTGGTTTGTGGTGGGGGTCCCCGTGTTTTTGTATTCCCAGGGCTGGACCTTTCCCATGGTGGGTGGTTTTATGGCGGCCTGGACGATTGGCTACGGCCTGGTGCAGGGCTTGGCGCCCCAGGTGGTGCCCCGCAGCAACGACGGCCTGTCACGCGAGGTTCCGGCAAGCCGCGCCTGGGCCTTTGGTCTTGCACTTGTTCCCGTGGTCATGGTCTTTGCCATCGACCCAAGTCAGGCTCAGGCCGATCTTTGGCTTGTTTTGGGATTAAGCCTTTTTGGACTGGCCTTTGCGGTCAACTCCTCGGTGCATTCCTACCTTGTCTTGGCCTACGCTGGCTCTGAGAAGGCGGCTGAAGACGTGGGTTTTTATTACGCCGCCAACGCCGCCGGACGGTTTTTAGGCACCCTGCTCTCGGGCTGGCTTTATGGGGTAGGGGGTATTGCCGCCTGTTTGTGGGGGTCGGCCTTGCTTCTGGCTGTTGGTTTTCTGCTTTCTTTGGGCTTTCCAAGGCAGTCTAAGGGAAATGCAAATACCCACTAACTAGGAAGTGGGCTTCTCTCGGAAGGTAAAAAGGAGAGCCTCGAGATGTCATGGAAGTGTCACATGGCCCCTGTATCTTTCCTTAAGACGCATTGCGTTAAAGCTTTTTATTCTTTTAACTTCCGAAATGAGGTTCTCTTCATGAAATCGTTTATTTCTAAAGTACTACTCGGTGGTGCTGCAGTCGCATTTAGCTTCCAGGCTATTGCGGCAGACATTACCGGTGCTGGCGCTACTTTTCCCTACCCCGTTTACGCAAAGTGGGCTGAAGCTTACAAAAAAGAAACCGGTACAGGCCTTAACTACCAGTCAATCGGTTCTTCCGGTGGCTTGCGTCAGATTCGTGCCAAGACCGTAACCTTCGGCGCCTCAGATGCACCTGTTGCTGGTGCTGCGCTTGAGAAGGATGGAATGGTTCAGTTTCCCGCAATTATCGGCGGGACCGTGCCTATTTTTAACCTCGAAGGATTCAAGCCCGGAGAGCTCATGATCACTGGTGACATTCTTGCCGAGATGTTTATGGGTTGGATTGTGAACTGGAACGACCCCAAAATCGCAGCCCTTAACCCCGGCAAGAAGCTCCCCGACCAGACCATTACTGTTGTCCACCGCGCAGACGGTTCGGGTACAACTTTTAACTTCACCGACTACCTCACCACGGTAAGCAAGCTTTGGGCTGAAAAGGTTGGTAAAGGTGCTGCTGTTAAATGGCCCGCCGCCTCATCGCTCGGTGGTAAGGGCAATGAAGGTGTTGCTGCCAACGTTTCTCGCGTTAAGGGTTCGATCGGCTACGTTGAGTATGCTTACGCTAAGAAGAACAACATTCCTTACTTCCAGTTAAAGAACAAGGACGGTAAGTACGTTCGCCCTGACGACAAGACGTTCGCTGCAGCCGCCGCTGGCGCAGACTGGTTTAGCGTTCCTGGAATGGGTCTTTCCATCGTAGAGCAGCCTGGTGCCGACTCATGGCCCATCTCGACAGCGTCTTTCATCCTCATGTACAAAACGCCCTCCGACAAGGCTGCCTCTGCCGACGTACTGAAGTTTTTCGACTGGTCCTTTAAAAATGGCAAGCAGCTTGCCCTTGATCTCGACTACGTGCCCCTTCCTGACAGCCTTACAAACCAAATCCGTGCCAAGGTTTGGAGTCAGATTCAGAACAAGTAGGTTTAGTTTTGGGTAGTAATTAATCTGGTAGTTCTCGCCTAGCCTCGACAATAATTAGAGGCTAGGCTTTTCTTAGTTTTTCCCGGGGTGGGTATGAGTCAAACTCAGATCGAATCAGACGATTCTCTGCAGACCAAAAGAATCTTAGCAGTAGCGCAACGGCAAAAGACTCAGGACTCTTTGTTCCATATAGTTACCATGAGTTTCTCTCTCCTGGTGCTTGTGGCTCTGGTTGGCATTATTGGCTCGCTTTTGTTTAATGCATGGCCTGCCTTTCAAAAATTTGGTCTTGAATTTGTCTGGCGTATTGAGTGGGACATCATCAACGAAGAGTTCGGTGCGCTAATAGCAATTTACGGTACGGTCATGAGTGCCACAATAGCGCTCATTATTGCGGTACCCCTTTCATTCGGAATCGCTCTCTTTCTTACTGAGACATGCCCCACATGGCTCAGACGACCGCTCGGAACCGCGGTGGAGTTGTTAGCAGCGGTTCCTTCTATCATTTACGGCATGTTCGGCCTGTTCATTTTTGCGCCACTCTTCGCGGAGTATGGGCAGCCCGCGCTCCAGTCAACCTTAGGGCAGATGCCCCTCATTGGTCCATTATTCGGCGGCGCCATGAACGGCATAGGCATCTTGGCCGCCGGTATTATTCTCGCCTTCATGATTCTGCCGTTTATCGCGGCTGTCATGCGGGACGTTTTTGAAATCGTTCCCCCAATTCTTAGAGAGTCGGCCTACGGTGTGGGTTGCACCACCTGGGAAGTTGTACGTTACGTTGTTCTGCCCTATACCCAAAGAGGTGTAATTGGCGGAATTATGCTGGGTCTTGGGCGTGCGCTTGGTGAAACCATGGCCGTCACCTTTGTTATTGGTAACTCCCAAAGGTTGCTGACGTCTTTGTTTGCTCCGGGTACCTCTATTGCATCGACACTGGCCAATGAGTTCGGTGAGGCGGATGATTTCCATCTCTCCACACTTTTTGCCCTTGGCTTCCTCCTGTTTGTAATCACTTTTGTCGTCCTGGCACTCGCAAAGATTTTAATTATCCGAACCGAGCGCGCCAAAGGTACGCGTACCTGAACGACTCATGAAACCATTTGCGAAGGTCCAACGTTTATGAATCAGGCTCTGTATCGTCGTCGGATGTGGTCCAACGGTGTTGGCTTGACCCTTTCCATGATTTCTATGGTCCTGGGGCTCTCCGTGTTGCTCTGGATCTTGTTTATTCTTTTCAAGAACGGGTTCCAGGCACTTGATTGGGCCATGTTCACACAGTCCACCCCGGCCCCCGGCACTGAGGGCGGCGGGCTTGCTAACGCCATTGTGGGCAGTGTGATGATGGTGGGCTTTGCTGCGCTCGTAAGTACTCCTATAGGCATCTTCGCGGGCATCTACCTCGCAGAGTACGGTGATGAGAGCAATACTGCGGAAATCACACGGTTCGTAACAGACATCATGCTTTCTGCGCCCTCAATCGTTCTTGGGCTGTTCGTATACGCCATTCTTGTGGCCCAGGTGAAGCACTTCTCTGGCTGGGCAGGTAGCCTAGCGCTTGCTCTTATTGCAGTACCGGTCGTGGTTCGAACGACGGAAAATATGCTGCGTCTTGTCCCGGGAAGCCTCCGAGAGGCAGCGTTTTCACTAGGTGCGCCACGTTGGAAGGTAGCTACTTTTGTAACCCTGAGGGCAGCGAGGGCGGGAGTGCTCACTGGATTACTGCTTGCTTTGGCTAGGGTTAGTGGAGAGACTGCCCCCCTTCTGTTTACGGCGCTCAATAACCAGTTCTTTTCGTTGGATATGGGCGCACCGATGGCAAACCTGCCTGTGGTTATCTTTCAGTTTGCAATGAGCCCCTACGACAACTGGATTGATCTGGCCTGGGGAGGCGCATTGCTAATTACCTTGTCCGTCCTTTTCCTTAATATCCTTGCACGTATTCTCTTCCGAGAGAAGGTTAGAGTTTAAAAAATCTTAGGAATATCAAATGCCAGAGTCGACTACCACCCCTCAGGTCAATGCTATTGAATGCCGAAACTTGAACTTTTATTACGGTAACTTTCAGGGCCTGAAAAACATTCATTTGGACATTGCAGAACGTAAGGCCACTGCCTTCATCGGTCCTTCTGGCTGTGGTAAGTCAACGTTACTGCGAACTTTAAATCGAATGTACAGCTTGTACCCTGGTCAAAGGGCAGAGGGGGAGATTAACCTCTACGGTCAAAACATTCTTTCACCCAAGCAAGATCTCAATTTACTGAGGGCCCAGGTGGGGATGGTTTTTCAAAAGCCAACACCTTTCCCAATGTCCATCTACGACAACATTGCCTTTGGTGTGGGACTCTATGAAAAACTAAGTAAGCCTGAGATGGACGATAGAGTGGAGTGGGCTTTAACGAAAGCCGCTATCTGGAAAGAGGTTAAGGACAAGCTTGGGCAAAGTGGCCTTTCTTTGTCAGGCGGCCAGCAGCAAAGGTTGTGTATTGCGAGATCTGTTGCCGTCAAGCCAAAAGTAATTTTGCTTGACGAGCCCACATCTGCTCTAGACCCCATTTCAACTGCGAAGGTTGAAGAGTTGGTCCATGAACTTAAGTCAGACTACACTGTCGCGATCGTAACCCACAACATGCAGCAGGCCGCCCGGGTCTCCGACTTCACGGCTTACATGTACCTCGGTGAACTTATTGAGTTTGGTCAGACTGACGAGCTCTTTATCAAACCCAAGAAGAAAGAGACCGAAGACTACATTACCGGTGTTTTTGGTTAGGTTATTTAAACTTCCCACCTCCCCTTCAACCTAGGGGTGGATTGTCGTCAACTCCCTCAATATCCGAGGGTTTGCTAAAACTCACGAAAAATACCTAAGGACCTGTCGCAGGTTAATCAGCCAGGGTCTCGGTAAATACCTGCCCACCATGCTCTCGCATGGCATGAAACTCAATGTCTGGCCACTTCTCTTCGATAAGGTTGAGCTCTGTGCTGTGGCTTGTCAGAATGGCAGGTGCATTTACAACATCCACAGCCATCCGATAGTCGTTGTGATTCATAAACCGCTTTAGCTCGTTGGCGTTGTTTGCGGTCACCCAACGGGCAAGGGTGAACTTCGAATGCGTAAGCCGAGCCTGCACACCGTACTCTTCCAGAAGCCGGTGCATTACCACCTCAAACTGCAACTGGCCCACGGCGCCTAAAAGCATGGCCCCGCTACTTAAGGGTCGAAAGACCTGAATGGCCCCTTCCTCCCCAAGTTGCATTAAACCCTGACGAAGCTGCTTAGCCTTCATGGGGTCGGTGACCTCTACCATTCGAAACATCTCGGGCGCAAAAAAAGGCAGGCCCGTGAACTGCAGAGACTCCCCCTCGGTAAGGCTGTCGCCTAAGCGCAGCACGCCATGGTTTGGAATACCAACAATATCACCCGGGTAGGCGTCTTCAACCAGGTCACGTCGCTGCGAGAGAAACGAGACGGCGTTGCCTGTGCGAATGTCCTTGCCTGTTCGCACAATGCGAAGTCGCATACCGCGCTCAAACCGACCCGCACAAATGCGCACAAAGGCAATCCGGTCGCGATGCGCGGGGTCCATATTGGCCTGCACCTTAAACACGACGCCTGAAAACTTGGTTTCTGTGGGCGCAACAGGGCGCTGCAAACTGGTTCGAGGGCCAGGGCTTGGCGCAAGGTCAACCAGGGCATCTAAAACTTCGCGTACCCCAAAGTTATTAATAGCGGACCCAAAAAAAACAGGCGTCTGCTCGCCCGACAAAAAGGCCTCCCGGTCAAAACCAGGCATGGCGGTTTGAACAAGTTCAATTTCTTGACGGGCCTTGGGCAATACGGCCGAAAACCGCCTCTCAATCTCGGGATGGCCCAGTCCTTCCAGTATCTCCAGCTCCTCGGCGCGGGTGTCTTCCCCGGGCCGAAAAACCCGCATGGTGTTGGCCCGAAGGTCAAAGACGCCACCAAACTGCTTTCCCATACCAATGGGCCATGAGAAGGGCGTGGTCTCCATGCCCAGTACATTCTCAATTTCTTCAATCAGCTCAAGCGGCTCACGCACCTCACGGTCCAGCTTGTTAATAAAAGTAATGACGGGTGTCTGCCGGGCTCGGCAGACTTCCAGCAGCCGCAGGGTTTGAGACTCCACCCCATTGCCACCGTCAATAACCATCAGTGCAGCGTCTACTGCGGTAAGCACGCGGTAGGTGTCCTCTGAGAAGTCTTGGTGGCCCGGCGTATCAAGCAGGTTTATGACGCAGTTTCGATACTCCATCTGCATGACCGAGCTTGCCACCGAGATGCCCCGTTGCTTCTCAATGGCCATCCAGTCCGAGGTGGCATGCCTACTTGATTTACGCGCCTTCACGGTACCTGCAATATGAATGGCACCGGCGTAAAGCAGCAGCTTCTCGGTCAGCGTGGTCTTTCCCGCATCCGGGTGGGAAATAATGGCAAAGGTGCGGCGGCGACTGGCTTCTTGTTCAATACCCATGCGGCATTAAACACCATTTTCAGCGGGTACCTTAGTAAGGCCTAATGCTTCGCCGAAGACCCCTGAGCCTTGCGGTTAGCATCCAAGCCACCTTTGGCCTTCCATTCCTCAAAACCACCCTGCAGAATTTTCACGTTCTCGTAGCCCGCTACGCGAAGGGCAAAGCCAGCCTGGGCCGATAGGCTGCCAGTGTTGCAGTAAATAAGCACCATCTTATCTTTTGGAATTCTCTCGCGCTGTTCAAGCACCTTGCGCCATTCGATGTTGACCGCGCCTGGAATATGCCCCTTTGAAAACTGACCTGCGTCACGGGCGTCAATCACCAGAATATTAGTATAGTCGTCGCGCGGAATTTGTTCGGCGAAAATCACACCGCCACCGTAGTCAATGAACTCTAGGTAGCCTGCCATCTCGTCAATGGCAACAGCCTTGTTGTCAACCTGTGCAGGGAGGCCACCCGCCAGTAACAAAGCACTCACCGCAAGAATGTGTAACGCCTTCATAAAAAACTCCCCTTCTGATGGTCAGTGACCTAATGTTTGCCGACTTTTTACCACGAAAAAGGCATGGATCTAAAGCCGCCTAAACGATTCATGAAGGGGGGCGTGTTGCTGTGCTTACCTCGCTGTTAAAAACTTAATCTTTTAAGTGTCTGCGTTTTGATGCAGGGCCTGAACGTCGCGTTGCAAGGACTCTCTGTCGAGCGTCTCAAGGGGGAGGTTTGCCATAAGCTCAATGCGCCGGCGAAGCCCACCGAAGACGTCATTGAAGACGCGCCTCTGTAGGTCTGGGGCGGTCACCGCCACTGGGTCAGGAAAGCCCCAGTGGGCGCGAATAGGTTGGCCGGGCCACACGGGGCATACCTCACCTGCAGCTTTGTCGCAGACGGTAATCACAAAGTCCAGCTTCGGAGCATCTGCTACCGAGAACTCATCCCAGTTCTTCGATCGAAAGTGAGCGGGGTCGATACTCATAGAACTTATTTTGTCAAGGGCGAGTGGATGCACATAGCCTAAGAGATGGCTACCGGCTGAGAATGCATTCAAGCGCCCCTTGCTAAATTGCATGCAGAGGGCCTCTGCCATGATTGATCGGGCAGAGTTGCCCGTGCACAGAAAAAGAATGTTGTAGCTCTTTGACATGGCTCTCCCCAAATAAATTAGAAGCATCAAGCAAGACGTGACGTCTGAATTGTTATGCTGTTCCCGTATTAAATGAAGATTACATTAGTTTTATAGTTTTCGAAATATCAAATAAAAATGACAGTTTCATGACACATGAGGCTTTGAAGGCATCCATCAGTCTGTTCTGTGGATTCTTTCAATTGGTCTGCTCCTTGGTTTTTGCTTGTATGGCTTTTGCACTCAATAGTTCTATAAACTTAGAAATATGAAAAATACGGATGCCGTTCAGGTTTTGCTCGCCCTAGGTCAAGAAACTCGGTTGAATCTCTTTAGGCTTGTTGTAAAAAAAGGCCAACAGGGCCTCACGCCGGGTCAGATGGTGGAGGCCCTTGGGATTCCGAGCCCAACCATTAGCTTTCACCTTAAAGAACTCGTTTCTGCTGGGCTCCTTAACGTAGAGCGCCAAAGCCGCAATCTTATTTACTCCCCCAGCGCAGACCGTATCGAGGCGCTCTCCGATTTTCTTCTTGAAAACTGCTGTGGTGGCCTGCCATGCAGCCCAGGCACATTAGGCAAGAAATCAAAAAAGTCAAAAAAGAAGGGTGTCTGCAGCTAGTCTTTGTCTAGCTGCCTTCGTTAACGCAATGGGTAACTTCGAGCGCTTTCTTTCTCTTTGGGTCTTTCTTGCCATCCTTTTAGGTGTGGGTCTTGGGCTCTTAGTACCCGAAGCTTTCGAACAGCTGGCGAGGCTTGAGTTTGCGCACGTTAACCTGGTGGTTGGCCTGCTTATTTGGCTCATGATTTATCCTATGATGGTCCAGATTGACTGGTCCTCTGTAAGGCAAGTGGGGCGTCAGCCCGCAGGCCTTGGCCTCACTCTGGTGGTGAACTGGGTCATCAAGCCCTTCACCATGGCGGCTTTGGCCATTTTCTTTTTTAAGTGGGTTTTTGCCGATCTCGTCTCGGCCGAGCAGGCCGACCAATACATTGCTGGGATGATTCTTCTGGGTGTGGCCCCTTGCACGGCCATGGTGTTCGTTTGGAGCCAACTGGTAAAAGGCGACGCTGCCTACACCCTTGTGCAGGTCTCGGTTAACGATCTCATTATGGTGGTCGCCTTCGCACCCATCGCAGCATTCTTATTAGGTGTCACCAACCTCACTGTGCCGTGGGAAACGCTCCTAGTTTCGGTGGTCTTCTATGTTGTTTTACCCTTGTTGGCTGGTGTGGTCACACGCCGTCGGCTGGCGAGCCGGCCCGAGGCGCTCGCCGCTCTTATGGCACGGCTCAAGCCTTTTTCAATGCTTGGTCTGGTGGCGACGGTGGCAATACTTTTTGGTTTTCAGGCTGAAACCATGCTGGCCAATCCACTGCCCATGGTACTTATTGCCATTCCGCTCATTCTGCAAAGCTACGGTGTGTTTGCGGTGGCCTGGCTTATGGCCAAGCGCATGCGGCTTGCCCATGCAGTGGCGGGTCCAGCCTGCCTTATTGGAACCTCCAACTTTTTTGAGCTTGCTGTGGCGGTCGCCATTTCTTTGTTTGGCCTGAACTCTGGTGCGGCCTTGGCAACAGTGGTTGGCGTACTGGTTGAGGTGCCCGTCATGCTCTCCCTGGTTCACTGGGTGAACCGCCGACGGCAGGCTACAGAAACCGCTTAAGTTCAGCGAGCTCGTCCGGGAACATCTCGCCAAGTTCAATGGCCTGCAAAATGCCCTTACGGTCAATCACAAAAAGCTGAGGAAGTCCTTTGCGCGACTTGTAAATGGCGTGCCAGGTCGCATCGGCAAGCCCCGCTCCAAACTGGTAGCCATGGTTTTGCATGTAGTTCTCTGCATCCGATTTTTTCTTATCAATCGTCACCGTAACAACCTCAAGGCCTTTGGACCGATGCTCTATAAAAAAAGCGTCGAGCAGGGGGTTTTGCTTCATGCAAAAAGGGCAACGGCTGTGCCAGAACTCCAAAATAACAACCTTGCCCCGGTGATCATCAAGCTGCCAGGGCCTACCGTTTAGCAGCTCAAGCTTAGGCAGTTGCGCGGGCTTGCCAATTTCAAGCGCCCAGGCCGAAGAGGGTGGGGGGGCTATTCCTGACGTCGTAGCGCCTTGCGCGAAGGCGGACGTACCACCATAGGACATGCTTACGGCAAGA
Organism: Bordetella parapertussis; assembly: GCA_945901825.1. Lineage (GTDB taxonomy): Bacteria > Pseudomonadota > Gammaproteobacteria > Burkholderiales > Burkholderiaceae_A > Hahnella. Next base: position 2,293 of record CAMDMC010000008.1, on the reverse strand, counting down.
ACACCTAACAGGCCGGCATGTCGCAGCACGCCACGGCGGGCAGCGTTGGGTTTCTTGGTTAAATACATGCAGGGACGGGCTAACGTTTGATCTTCTTGGACTTTCATTCCAGCAGTATTACGTTTTTGCCTTAGAACAGGCAAGTCTCTATAGTCTGTGGTTGGGCGTCCGTAGCTCAGCTGGATAGAGCACCTGGCTTCGAACCAGGGGGTCGTGGGTTCAAGTCCTGCCGGGCGCGCCATTTAAACGTATTTTTAAACTGCCCAGTTTCGTCAGTCCTCAAAGGCAAACGGGTTTAAGAACTGTCGTTTCCAGAGCAGTTGTCGATCAACAGCGCTTAAAGCTGCTTCATCGCAGACCGTCTTCCAGTTGTTTTCAATCGCCTCGCGTTGGCTGTTGAAGATTGCATTTGCGTCCGCCTGGGTAAGCTGGAAACGAGGTGCTGCATTTAGGCAGGACTTCAGCTTGCTCAAGCGGTTGTCGCCCGAAATAAGCATGGCTTGCGTGGCCTCATAGCCAGCGCGGGGTTGCGGGCAAATGTCGTACGCAGGGGTAAGCTTCAGCGTCTTGCCGTTCCAGAATGCAGCATGGTTTCGCGCATGGTCATCGGTATTGCCGCACAGTATGTTGAAGACGACACGGGCGAACAGTTCTTTTAGTGTCGGCTTCGGGTCATCGAAACGATGACGAATCACCTCTGCCAATGCCTCGTAGCTTGCATAGCGCGCCATCATTTCATCGAGGCCCAAAAGCGTCAGCGCAGAGACCATGGCTTTCCGTGTCCATCCCTCAGCCTCCTTTGTTCGGTCGAATCGTTCAATCAAAAGAACGTCTTTTTGGGCAGCCCGGACAAGCTTCACGGGTGAGGCATGAATACCTGCAAAGGATGCAAGACGCATGGCGATGAACTCTGCTTTCACCACGCTGTAAAGGTCAGTGCTTGAGGAAAACTTTGCAATGTATTTTGTTCCCTTGTCTTCGATCAATGCTTTGGGGCGTGCGCCTCCAATAGAACTCCCATAAAAAAGCGCTTGATCCAGCTCGGGTGTCAGAGGAACGCCTTGCTCCACTCGAGCGGCGGATTCAAGCAGTTCTTCAAGTGGGACATTGGTTGCGGAACGCGGCAGGTAGTTGCTGGGCGAGCGTTGGAAATCAAGTGCGCCGATGCGATCCGAGCCAGATTCCAGCAAGTAACTTAGTTCGCTCAGCAGAGTGGTATCGGTATCCCTTCCTTTCCCGCCCAACTTTTTGTTAAGAATGACACGCCGCCCCCATGCGTCCGGGGCAGCGTCGCGTATGGAACCAGGCATGGTTAGCCCGTTCGGTAGGGGTAGGACGCCTCTTTGAAGTGGTAACTCCGGCTCATAGATGGCAATGGCTGGGGGATTGGCGTTTATACGCTCAAGGTAGCTTCTACCATAGTTGAACTGGATGTTGCCCTGACCATCGGTCTCGAGTTTCCCAGCAACAATGGGATCGAGTGCCTCGGGCAACCAGATCCAGACGTAGGCTTCTTTGTCGCCATTGTTAGAAGTCATCATCGGCAACCCTTGCCTTCTTTCGAACCGACTTTGGTAGCAGCGCGAGTTTGTCTTCGGTCTGGCGAATGTATTGGGTCAGTGTGTTGGTCTCGGCATTGAAGAGTCTGACCCCAGCAATGGTGGCAGCCTCAATGGTTGCGCCGAGCTCGCATCTGGGGTCACCTTTTTCGATGCGCTGTAATAGCCCGCGCGATAGTCCGGCACGGGTAGCAAGGTCTTGAGCGGTCATCTTGCGCTCTTTGCGCGCCGCACGAATAAGGCTGCCAAGAAGGGTAATTGCCTCTTGGCTGTACCGAGAGTAAGAGCGTGTTGATACTTTAGGCATAGTTTTATATTGAATTATAAATAGATCATATAATCGTTAAATGGTCTATATATAGATCAATTTATCAGATTCTCTCGACTCTTTTTGCAACCATCAAATGCTTTTCGCCCAATTTGTTCACGCTTATGAATGCCGTGACACAGAACTCTCACAGAAATGCAAGCTTAAGTTAATTAAAACAATAACTTGAGTCACTCTCGCCGCGGGTTTGTGCATCGGTTCTTGCCATCGATAACGGCTTGGTCGCAGCAGAGCAGGCCGTTGGGCTATACTCCGTGTCTCTCGGGGTGTAGCGCAGCCTGGTAGCGCATCTGCTTTGGGAGCAGAGGGTCGGGAGTTCGAATCTCTCCACCCCGACCACATATATTTGGCTGTGATACCGTGGGGTTTGGCCAGGCCCCCATCTGCCGGTAGCTCAGTTGGATAG
>CAMDMC010000007.1 GCA_945901825.1 Bordetella parapertussis | reverse complement strand
ACGGCATCAAGCCCTTTTCGATCGTTTTAAAGGACAGACATGAAACTTATCACCGCAATCATCAAGCCCTTCAAGCTTGATGAGGTCCGCGAGGCCTTATCAAGCATTGGGGTGCAAGGCATTACGGTGACCGAAGTCAAAGGCTTCGGTCGCCAAAAAGGTCACACCGAACTCTATCGAGGCGCGGAGTATGTCGTGGACTTCCTTCCCAAGGTGAAACTGGAGGTGGCCATTGCAGAGTCACTTCTCGATCAGGCGGTGGAAGCCATCGAGAACGCAGCGCGCACCGGCAAGATTGGCGACGGGAAAATATTTGTCTCCAGTCTTGAGTCGGTTGTTCGAATTCGCACCGGTGAGACGGGCCAAGAAGCCCTGTAACGCAAGCCGACTTTACGACCCCATTGTATTGTGAGGACTCTATGAAATTAACTTCTTTACTCAACCGCGGTGCAGCTGGACTGCTGGCGACAGGGCTTGGCGCCCTGTGCCTTCCAGTCCTTGCCCAGACAGCGGCCCCCGAAGCTGCAGCGGCCGCCGTTGCTGCAGCCCCCGATGTTCTAAGTCATGTCTTTGAACTGCAGTACGCCATGGACACGTTCTACTTTTTGGTCTGTGGTGCCTTGGTGATGTGGATGGCTGCTGGCTTTTCCATGCTTGAGGCAGGTCTTGTTCGCACCAAGAACACCACGGAGATTCTTACCAAGAACGTGGCGCTCTACTCGATTGCCTGCATCATGTACATGGTCTGTGGTTACGCCATCATGTACGACGGAAGCTACTTCTTGTCGGGCATTGCTGGCGGTGAAAGCCTTACGGGTGATGTTCTTAAGAGTTTCTCCGAGCGTGAAGGTGGGTTCGGTGGTGACTCCATTTACGCGGACCCCTCCGACTTCTTCTTCCAGGTTGTGTTTGTTGCAACGGCCATGTCAATTGTCTCGGGCGCTGTCGCCGAACGCATGAAGCTCTGGGCTTTCCTCATTTTCTGCGTGGTCATGACGGGCTTTATCTACCCGATGGAAGGGTCCTGGACATGGAACGGTGCGGACGTGTTTGGCATGTTCAACCTGGGTGATATGGGCTTCTCCGACTTTGCGGGCTCTGGCATTGTTCATATGGCGGGCGCCTCGGCCGCGCTGGCGGGTGTTTTGCTGCTGGGTCCCCGTAAAGGCAAGTACGGCCCCAATGGTGAAATCAAGCCCATCCTTGGGTCCAACCTGCCGCTGGCCACACTGGGCACCTTCATCCTCTGGATGGGTTGGTTTGGTTTTAATGGTGGCTCGGTTCTGAAACTTGGCGACATTGCTAACGCCAATTCGGTTGCCATGGTCTTCTTAAATACCAATGCCGCAGCAGCCGGTGGTCTTATTGCAGCCCTTTTGATTTCCAAAGCCCTTTATGGGAAGGCCGACCTTACGATGGCATTAAACGGCGCTCTGGCAGGCCTCGTGGCCATTACCGCAGAGCCTTCAGCGCCGTCTGCGTTACAGGCCACCTTGTTCGGCGCGGCAGGCGGCATTCTCGTGGTCTTTTCCATCCGTGCATTGGATGCCATGAAAATTGACGACCCCGTGGGTGCCATTTCGGTGCATGGTGTGGTGGGTCTGCTTGGCCTGTTGCTGGTTCCGGTCACCAATTCGGACTCCACCTTCACCGGTCAGATCATGGGTGCCATCACAATCTTCGTCTGGGTCTTTGTAACTAGCCTCATTGTCTGGGGCATCCTCAAGGCCATCATGGGTATCCGTGTCTCTGAGGAAGAGGAATACGAAGGTGTCGACCAGCTCGAGTGCGGGCAAGAGGCCTACCCTGAGTTTGTAGGTCGCAATTAAGTTTCCAGTGCGTTTCTCCTAAGGGCTTCTTTTTCCAGCAGCCCTCCTCCCCAGGCCCGCGGCACAGCAGTGACCGCGGGCTTTTTTTACCCGAACGCTACAATCAGGGCTATGAATCCTCAAGTCCAACCAAGCCTTTGTGGCCGGCTTATTGACCTCGAAAGGCGCGTGCTTAATCACAGCACCGAAATCGAACACTGGTTCCGGTCTCAGTGGCGATCCCACTCGCCACCCTTTTACGGGTCGGTTGACCTACGCAATGCCTGCTTCAAACTCGCCCCGGTGGACACCAACCTCTTTCCCGGTGGGTTCAATAACCTCAATGAGTCTGCTCTTCCGGTTGCCGTTCAGGCCCTTATGGTCAGTGTTGAAAACCATTGCCCAGACATTGCACGGGTCCTTCTTATTCCCGAAAACCACACCCGCAACAGTTTTTACCTTGCCAATGTCGCAAGGCTGCGTGGCCTTCTTCAACAGGCAGGCCTCGAGGTTCGTATTGGCAGCCTGAACCCGGAAATCACAGAGCCCACCGAGTTGACTGGCCATACAAATCTGGGCGATCCATTCAGCCTGCTTGTGGAACCCTTGGTTCGCCAGAACAACCGTCTTGGACTCCATAATTTTGAGCCCTGCCTGGTTCTGCTCAACAACGACCTGTCTGCGGGCGTGCCCCCGATTCTTCAGGGGCTTGTGGGACAAAAACTCTTTCCTCCTTTGCATGCCGGGTGGGCCTCGCGCCGGAAGTCCGAGCATTTCGCCGCCTACAACCTCGTGGCCGACGAGTTTGCAGAACGCCTTCAAATTGACCCCTGGCTCATTAACCCCATCTTTAGCCAATGCCGTGGCCTTGATTTTCAGGCTCGGCTTGGGGAGCAGGCCCTTGCAGATGCGGTCTCTGATGTCTTATCCAAAACAAAGCTCAAGTACACAGAGCACGGTATAAAGCAAGAGCCCTTTGTCATTGTGAAGGCCGATGCGGGAACCTATGGCATGGGCATCATGACCGTCAAAGACCCCTCCGATGTTCTTCAACTCAACCGTAAACAGCGCAACAAAATGGCCGTGGGCAAAGAGGGGCTTGTCTTCTCCGATGTCATTGTTCAAGAGGGCGTGCATTCTTTTGAAACGGTCGATCAGCCCGAGGGCGCTGCAGTCGCCGAGCCGGTGGTCTACATGGTGGACCGTTTTGTCGTGGGGGGCTTCTACCGAGTGCACGTTGAACGAGGCCCTGATGAGAACCTCAATGCGCCTGGCGCACGGTTTGTTCCCCTTCCCTTTGAAGAAGGCTGTCAGCAGCCCGTGGTGGGCGCCGAGCCAGATGCCACACCCAACCGGCTTTACCTTTACGGCGTTGTCTCCCGACTCGCCCTTTTGGCGGCCTCAAGGGAGCTTAAGGCAACGCACCCCGCCTCCCAGGTACTCTCACCGAGTCTCTCGGTCGTAACCCCCTCGCCCTAGCTCAGGCCTCACCAAACCCCCCGATGCGGCTCTTATTTCTAGGCGACCCCTTAGCAAGCCTTAAGCCCGCAAAAGACTCCACCATTGCGATGATTCGAGCCGCCTGGCGTCGTGGTCATCGCTGCTGGTACTGTGGGCCCGAGGCGATAAGCCTTCGCTACAACACGACGGAGGTCACACCGCGCATCGTGGCGCAATGCCTTGAGCCAATTGCTCAAAGTCCGACAAGCCCTGCGCCCGAACAAAAAGCAAATCCTGAGCTTTCTTGGGCGCAGGCCGGTACCGCCGAGCAACTTGGCCATAAGGACTTCGATTTGGCCATCATGCGCAAAGACCCCCCTTTTAATGAAGCCTACTTTGCGGCCACTCAGATGCTCACGGCACTCGAGCAGGCGGGTCTGCCGGTGATCAACCGTCCTGCCGCATTGCGCGACCATGGCGAGAAAATGGCTGTCTTAGAGTTTGCGACCTACGCTGCGCCGGGACTTGTCTCAAGCAACATCAAGTTACTTAGAGACTTTGCAGGGTCCTATGAGAAGGTTGTCTACAAGCCACTCGATGCGATGGGTGGGGCGGGGGTTTTTGTCACCTCCTCGGCAGACCCCAACCTGCCCGTTATTCTGGAGATGCTCACACAGAACGAAGCGCGATCCATCATGGCGCAGATGTACCTGCCAGAAATCTCAAAGGGCGACAAGCGTGTCCTTCTAATCAACGGTACGCCTGTTCCTTACAGCCTTGCGCGCATTCCTCCGAAAGGCGCCTCACGGGGCAACCTCGCGGCAGGCGGCAAAGGGGTTGCCCAGGCCTTAAGTAAAGACGATCTGACTATCGCCCTGGCCCTTGGCCCTGTGCTTGCAAGCCGCGGACTTTTTCTCGTGGGCCTCGATATTATTGGCAACCGGCTTACCGAAATTAATGTTACGAGCCCAACAGGGTTTCAGGAAATTTCAGCCCAGACGCCTGCCGATGTGGGGGACTTATTTATTTCTGCAATTGAAAGATCCTTTGAAGCATGAGTGGCTGTTGCCTTTTCCTGGTCTGTCACGCACCGCTTGCCTCGGCCCTTCATGCAGTTGCCTGCCACGGCTTTGGCCGCTCGCTCTCGGATGTCGAGGTGATTGATGTTCTCTCAAGCCAAGAGCCCGAGCAGGTTAGCCAGGCCATTGCCTTGCGATGGCAGGAACTTAACAAGCCGAAGGCGGTTTTTTTTCTAACTGACATGGTTGGTGCAACACCCTATAACGGGGTGGTCGCCTTCATGAAAAGTCATCCCGACATCGCCCACGCGGTGGCAGGTGTGAACCTACCTGTCTTGCTGCGAGCCATTACCTACCGCTCGCTTAGTCACCGCGAGCTTATCGCCAAGCTTGGCGAAGATACTGGACAATACCTTCAAACCATTCCCCCCTTTCAAACCAACCGCTAAGCCTTCTTCTCTCAACGGCCATTGCCCGCATGCCACGACAGACTGTCACCATCACCAATAAGCTCGGGCTGCACCTTCGGGCTTCTTCAAAGCTCTCGCAGCTCGCCTCCTCCTTCGCCTGCGAGGTCTGGCTTGAACGCAACACCCGGCGCATCAATGCGAAAAGTGTTCTCGGTGTCACCATGCTTGCTGCAGGCCTTGGGTCGGAAGTGACCATAGAAACATCGGGGGAACAAGAAGACGCGGCCATGCAAAGTCTGATGAATTTATTCCAAGACAAATTCGGGGAGGAGGATTAGTCGTGGCCTGGACGCTCTCAGGAGTGGGCATTGGCGATGGGCTGGCCATGGGCAAGGCATGGGTTCTTTCCTCTGCCCGTCTCGATCTCCCACGCCGGCGGCTCGAGCCCGACCAGGTTGAGCCCGAGCTTAAGCGTTTTCGCGAAGCCGTTAGCATTGTCAACAAAGAGCTGTCTGGTCTTAAAGAAACCATGGGTCAAGAGGCCTCTGCGGAGGTCTCGGCCTTACTGGAGCTGCAGGCCATTATTCTGCGAGACCCCTTATTGATAGCGGCCACCGAGCAACGTATACAGCACGACCGCTGCAATGCCGAGTGGGGCCTGCTGCAGCAGCTTGAAGCCGTCTCGGCCCAGTTTGATGAGATTGAAGACCCCTATCTTCGTGAGCGCAAAGCCGATGTTCAACAGATCGTCGACCGAATCCTTCGAGCCATGCAGGGGGAGGCTGGCCTTGACGAGGTCGTTCGTAAGAACAACCATGAAGACGACGGGGGATGGATTCTTATAGCCAAAGACATCTCGCCCGCCGACATGCTTATTCTGCGTCGCCATCGCTTTCTTGGCTTCGTTACTGAGACGGGCAGTGCGACCTCTCATACGGCTATTCTTGCCCGCAGTCTAGGGCTGCCCGCGGTTGTGGGGGTCTCGGGGCTTCTAAATCAAATCGCCCAGAACGACATCATTGTTATTAAGTCGAAGGAGGGCGCGGTTTTTGGCGCACTTAACGCCGACGACCAGTCTGTCTACAAAGGCCAGCAGGCCCTTTACGCCGACGATCTTAAAGCCCTCGATGATTTTAAACAGCTCGCAGGCTGCTCGCTCGATGGTGTCTCGGTTCTGCTTATGGCCAATATCGACCTTCCTAACGACGTGCAGATTGCGCTTGATCGCGGCTGCGACGGCATTGGACTCTTTCGCAGTGAGTTTCTCTTCATGAACCGCAGCTCAATTCCCAGCGAGGAAGAGCAGTTTCAGGCCTACAGCGCGGTGGTCAAGACCATGGCAGGCAGGCCAGTTACTATTCGCACGCTGGACGCGGGCGCAGATAAAGAAGTCAGCGCGCTCTCCTTCGGGCATGACAAGCCCGCCAACCCCGCACTTGCCTCACGTGCCATCCGTTACAGCCTGCAGTCACCCGATCTCTTTTTGTCTCAGCTAAGGGCCATGCTGAGGGCCTCGGCCTTTGGCCAAGTAAAAATCCTTATCCCCATGGTAAGCGGGCCCTCGGAGATGATCTCGGCCCGAGAAATGGTCCAACAGGCCATGACGAACCTGAGAGCAAAAGGGCTGGCCTTTAATCCAAAGACAAGCGTTGGGGCCATGATTGAAGTGCCGTCAGCCGCCATTGCCATCGACGGCCTTATTGCACACATCGACTTCGCCTCCATTGGCACCAACGACCTTATTCAGTACACGCTTGCCATTGACCGAACAGACCGAAGCGTGGCTCACCTATACAACCCACTTCATCCGGCCGTCTTGAGGCTTATTGATCAGACCATCCGAAGCTGCAATCGAGCAAACCTACCTGTCTCGTTATGCGGTGAAATGGCCGGGGACACAGACCTTACCCGGCTGCTGCTTGGGCTTGGTCTGCGAGAATTTTCTATGCATGCAACTGAGATTCTTAAGGTCAAACGGGTTGTGCGCGACAGCTCAGTTGCCAGCCTCTCCCGAGGCGTCGGGCGGCTTTTAAAGCTGCCCGATCCCGCCTTGGTGAAATCCGGCCTAAGCGCAATGAATGCGAAGGCCCTACGACCCGATTAATGCGAGGCGTAAACGGGGCGAATCCAGCCAAGCTTTAAGGCTGCAATCACAGCCTCCGCGCGGTTCCTTGCCTTGAGTGCACGCAAAAGGGCGCTAATATGAATCTTGGCTGTGCCTGGAGACATATCGAGCATTTTGCAGATGGTTTTGGTTGGCCTGCCCTCCACAAGGCACTCAAGAACCTCAAACTGCCGCGGCGTAATGGCAGACCAACGGCTATCGGGAGAGGGCTCATGCACCTCAATCTGAATGCATGCACCGGCTCCCGGCCGAATCGAGCGGCGACTGCCGGGTGAGAGGGAGGTACCAATGTATTTAGAGCAAGGCCGATGGCTGCGAGCTTTTTCTTTGTCGCGGCTAGAATGGTGGGCTGAAAGTAACTGGGCAATTGCAGACTCTGACATGACAAACTCCTTAAGTAATCAATGAACCGTCTGCAGTCTGCTTATGCCACTAAGTTCCAATTGAAAACAAATGTTTCAGCGCTCGGCCATAGGGCATGACAACTAAAGCCACCCAATTAAACGCAGCCGGCCATGAAGCCGGCATAGGGCTCGTTCAAGAGCAGGTCATTGCGTTTGACCACAGCTTTAACTTGGTCTCAGGCAAAGCACTTGCCGGGTTTCAGCTGGCCTTTGAAACCTACGGAAGCCTTAATGCAGAGAAGTCAAACGCGGTATTAATTTGCCATGCACTGAATGCCTCGCACCATGTTGCCGGGCAACGCACCGACAGCCCCGCCGACACAGGCTGGTGGGACAACATGGTGGGCCCCGGTAAGCCTGTGGACACCAATGTTTTCTTTGTTATTGGTGTTAATAATTTGGGGTCTTGCTTTGGGTCAACCGGTCCAACCAGTCTTAATCCCGCAACGGGTGAACCCTACGGTGGCGACTTTCCCGTGGTCACCGTGGAAGACTGGGTGCACGCCCAGGCGCAGCTTGCCGACGCCCTCGGTATCGAGCGGTTTGCAGCGGTGATGGGGGGAAGCCTGGGTGGCATGCAGGCCATGCAGTGGGCCATCTCCTATCCCAAGCGTGTTGCACACGCAGTTGTGATCGCCTCCACGCCACGGCTTTCTGCCCAGAACATTGCCTTTAATGAGGTGGCACGCCGCGCCATTATCACCGACCCCGATTTTTACGATGGCCACTTCTATAAAGAAAACAAGATCCCCAAGCGAGGTCTTGCGGTTGCGCGCATGATTGGTCACATTACGTATCTGTCTGACGATGACATGGCCCAGAAGTTTGGCCGAAGCCTTCGAAAGCGCGAAGACTACAGTTATGACTTTGGGGTGGATTTCGAGATTGAGTCCTACCTGCGCTACCAAGGCGAAAAGTTTTCAAGCTACTTTGATGCGAACAGCTACCTGCTCATCACGAAGGCACTTGACTACTTTGACCCCTCGCTGAAAACGCAGGGCAATCTTGCCCATGCATTTGCCTGCGTTGAATCGGAGTTCTTGGTGGTCTCTTTCAGCACCGACTGGCGCTTTCCTCCAGAGCGATCGCACGAAATTGTCACAGCGCTTATGCAGAATAATCGCAGGGTGGTCTACGCCGAGATTGACGCCCCCCACGGCCACGATGCCTTCTTAATGGACGACCCAAAGTACCACGAGCTGGTTCGTCACTATTTCCAACGAGTTGCCCATGCCATCCGATAGCAGCCTCAGAGGGCCAGCCGAATACACAAGGCCCGACATCGTGTTGCGGCCGGACCTTCAGGTTATTGCCCAGTGGATTCCTGAAGGCTCCAAGGTGCTTGACCTTGGATGCGGAGAGGGCGAGCTTTTGGCATGGCTGCAGCAAAACAAAGCCTGCTGCGGCTATGGCGGCGAAATCGATCATAACAATGTCATGGCCTGTCTGTCCAAGGGCGTCAATGTTATTCAGACCAACATTGACGGTGGACTAAGCCTCTTCTCGATGAACCAGTTTGATGTCGTGGTTCTCTCGCAGGCGCTTCAGGCAACCCACGAAACGGAGCTGGTTCTGAAAGAAATGCGTCAGCTTGGCAAGCGCTGCATCGTGAGTATTCCGAATTTTGGGCATTGGTCGCATATCGTTTCACTCGCAAAGGGGCTTATGCCTGTAAACAAGCGGCTTCCCTACCAATGGTATGACACGCCCAACCACCATTTCGCCACCACACAAGACTTTGAGCGGTTGCTTGCAAGGCTGGGGTTTTCCGTAGAACAACATGCCTACCTGGCCGAGGGTCAAGACGGGGCAATGGTAGAAGTCAGGCGATGGCCCAACCTGCGCTGCACCCTTGCCCTTTACAGCTTTCAGTAAGTAATCCCTTAACTATAAAAATTGGGAGGATGCCATGACCATTAAAAACGTCGGAATTATTGGGGCAGGAACCATGGGTAGCGGTATTGCCCAGGCCTTTGCAACCAAGGGAGTTCAGGTAACCCTTCAAGATCTTGATGCCCAGGCGCTTGACCGTGCGATCAAGAGCATATCTGGGTCGCTTGACCGGCTTATTAAAAAAGAAATGCTTAGCCCTGAACAGAAAGACCATGCGCTTTCCTGCATCACTATTCGTACCGACGTAAGCGCACTGAGCTCATCTGAATTGTTCATTGAAGCCGCAACCGAGAACGAGCCCATTAAGGTAAAAATTCTTCAGGGTCTTTCTGCCATCGCCAGTGAGAATGCCATCGTGGCCACTAATACCTCGTCCATTTCCATCACGCGCCTTGCGCGGCAAATGGCAAGGCCGGGTCAGTTTATTGGAATGCACTTCTTTAACCCGGTACCCATGATGCCGCTGGTTGAAGTGATTGAGGGCTTGCAGACCGATGCAGCAACCACCCATCGTGTTGTAGGAATCGCCGAGTTTCTTGGGAAGTCACCCATTCGCGTCAAAAACAGTGCCGGTTTTGTGGTCAACCGTATCCTCTGCCCGATGATTAATGAAGCCATATTTGTGTATGCCGAGGGCCTGGCCAGCGCCCAGGAAATTGACGACGGCATGAAGTTTGGATGCAACCATCCCATTGGGCCTTTAGCCCTCGCGGACCTCGTTGGGCTTGATGTGCTGCTTGCGGTCATGAATGTTCTGTCGGACCACTTTGAGGACCCGAAGTACAGGCCCGCACCCCTTTTGAAAGAGATGGTCGATGCCGGTCGGCTTGGGCGAAAAACTAAAAAAGGGTTTTACGACTACGACTAGCTTCGCCAGAAGGCCGGTACAAGAAGAACAATCACGGTAAGAAGTTCCAACCGGCCCATAAGCATGGTGATGGTTAAAACCCAGAGTTGAAAGTTCGTAAGGCCCGCATAATTGCCTGCGGGTCCAACCTCGTTTAAACCGGGGCCCAGGTTATTGATGCAGGCCAGAACAGCACTTATTGCCGTAATGTCGTTCATTCCCGAGAGCAGCAACAAGAAGGTCGCCATCATCACCGTTGCGCCATAGGTCAACATATAGGCCAGGACCGCAAAGACTACCGACTGCGAGACCGATGAGGACCCCAGCTGAACAAGTTGAACGGATCGGGGATGAATAATTCGTAGCAGTTCGCGCTGGGCAAGCTTGGCCATAATGACGAGCCGTATCATTTTGATGCCGCCGCCTGTTGAGCCTGAGCTTGTCGAAAAGGCACATAAAAAGATCATGAGCCAGGGTGCATAGGCCGGCCAGCTTCCATAGTCGGCTGTTGCATAGCCCGTTGTAGTGGCAATGGCAACCACGTTGAATGCGGCCATACGGAAGGCTTCAATGGCCGTTTCGTAGACACCATGGCCCCACAAGGTAAGCCAGACCACAATAACGCCAAAGGCAACGGAAAAGAGAAAGAATCTGGCCTCAGGGCAGCCCAAGTAAGGCCGCACCGACCGGTTTTTTAAGGCTGAAAAGTGCATGACGAAATTGATGCCCGAAAGAAGCATAAAGGTGATGGCCACCGCTTCAATTACTGGATCATTGAAGTAGCCAAGGCTTGCATCATGGCTCGACAGTCCACCAATGCTTACAGTGGTGCCCGTGTGAATAAGCGCATCAAACCAAGACATACCTGCCAGCCAGTAGCCCGCAAAGCAACACAATGAGAGAAACAAATAAATGCCCCAGAGTGCCTTGGCCGTCTCTGTAATACGCGGAGTTAGCTTGGCATCTTTGGATGGGCCGGAAAACTCTGCCTTAAACAGCTGCATACCACCCACGCCCAAGAGCGGCAGAATAGCAACGGCAAGAATAATGATTCCCATCCCGCCAAACCATTGAAGCAGGCTTCGCCAAATAAGAATCGAGGGTGGCATTGTGTCAAGGCCCACCAGAACGGTTGCACCAGTGGTGGTCAGTGCCGAGATTCCTTCAAAAAAGGCCTGGCTGAATCGTAGCTCTGGGAAATAAAAGTAAAGAGGTAGGCTTGCAAAAAAAGCCAGCACAAGCCAGACAAGCGCCACCAGTAGGAAACCATCGCGGGGCCTTAGGTCTTTATTTGGAGACCGCGTAAGGTAGGCCAAAGAGAAGCCCAGGCCAGAGGTTAAAAGCCCCGCCTTTACAAAAGCCTCTAAGCCACCGTCATTCATGCCGAAGGCAAAGCCTATTGGCACAAGAAAGGCAAACCCAAAAAGACCAACCAGAACAGAAAGAATATGAAGTACGATCAGGGCCGAGTTAGGTCGAGCAGTCTGCATTAGAAAAAGCCCGCTGCAACCTGAAAGAGCTTTTCTATTTTCGGTATGGTCTTTCGGTTGGTGACAAAGACAATCAGATGGTCATCGGGCTCAATCAGCACATCGTGATGGCCCATGATGACCTTAGCATCAGGCCCGTGGCCACGAACAATTGCGCCAATGGAAGCGCCTGTTGGTAGATTCACCTCGTCAATGCGTCGGCCCACAACCTTTGATGTCTTCGCGTCCCCATGGGCGACAAGTTCAAGTGCCTCGGCTGCCCCCCGCCTTAGGCTGTGAACCACCGAGACATCGCCCCTGCGCACATACTTTAATAAGGCACCCAGGGTGGTGTGCGAGGGAGTTAGGGCGATGTCGATACCTCCCCCCTCCATGAGCTCTGCATAGGCCTTACGATTAATTAAGGCTACTACTCGCCGAGCACCGAGCCGTTTGGCAAGCAAGGCCGACATAATATTATTTTCGTCGTCGTTGGTGAGCGCCAGAAACAGGTCCATCCCGGCTACATTTTCTTCTTCCAAAAGCGTCTCATCGGTGGCATCGCCATGCAGAACAAGCGCCTTGCCATTTAGCTCTTGGGCAAGCATTTCACATCGACGCTGATTACCCTCGATAATTTTGGGAAGAATTTTGTGGGAAATGGCCTGAGCAAGCCGCTGACCAATATTACCCCCGCCAACAATCATGACCCTGCGGACAGGCTCATCAAGCTGATGCAGTTCTTGCGTCACCAAGTGAATGTGCTCGGCGGCGGCAACAAAGAAGACCTCGTCATCCGGCTCAATGCGCGTGTCACCGCGGGGCAGAATGGCTTTTCCATCACGAAAGACCGCGACCACGCGACAATCGATATTAGGGAGATGCTGACGAAGTTCTTTAAGGGGACGATAAGCCAAAGGGCTTTTAGCATCAGCACGAACGGCAAGCAGGCCCACCCGCCCATTGGCAAAATCAAGCACCTGCAAGGCCTCGGGTATCTCGATTAGCCGGGTGAGATAGTCGGTGATGGTGCCCTCAGGGCTAATGGCGACATCAACAGCAAAGCCCTCGGTCGATAAGAGCTCCGGGTTTTGAGTCCATTGGGGGGATCGAACCCTTGCAATACGTTGCGGCACATTAAAGCAACGATGGGCAATCTGACAGGCAACGAGATTAATCTCGTCGTGCGCCGTGACGGCTATTAGAATATCTGTGTCTTCGACGCCTGCTGACTGAAGCACGGCAAGACTGGTGGCCGAGCCCTGAACTGTTCTTAAATCAAAGCGCTCTTGCAGCGTTGCAAGTAAATCGGGGTCGGTATCAACAACTGTAATGTCGTTGCGTTCTTGTACCAGTAATTCGGCAAGGCCTGCGCCAACCCGTCCTGCCCCAAGAATAAGAATTCTCATGCAAGGGTTTTACGCGCACTTGAGCGAACCGTATCCATGCCCAGCTGCTTGAGCTTTCGATACAGGTGCGTGCGCTCAAGGCCCGACTGCTCGGCAAGCCGGGTCATGCTTCCCCCTTGTTTAGAGAGTTGGTACTCAAGATAAACCCTTTCAAAGGCATCCCGTGCCTCCCGCAGAGGCTGATCCAGAGAGATGGCTAAAAGGGCCTGCTCGGCGAGGTCTTCGGGCCGAATCTCGTCCTCTTCTTCGGCCGGATCAACAAGCTGGGCCGATGCCTGTGGTTTGGCGCTCTCTAGGGCCTGCTTCCAGGCTTTCTGGGCCTGCGCCCGGGCCAGGGCTGTCTCAACTGTTTTTAAAAGCTTTGCCAATGCAATGGGCTTTTCGAGAAAATCGAAGGCTCCAATTCGGGTGGCCTCAACGGCCGTATCGATCGTGGCATGTCCGGACATCATAACAACGGGCATGGTAAGCAGCCCTTGCGCAGACCATTCTTTAAGCAAAGTTACCCCATCGGTATCGGGCATCCATATGTCCAAAAGGACAAGGTCGTAGGCCTGGCCTGCCCGAGCTTGACGGGCCTGTGCCGCATTGTTTGCGAGGGTGACGCTATGGCCTTCATCCTCAAGCACCTCAAGCAAAAGCTCACGAACGCCAAGCTCATCGTCAACAATCAAAATATCAGACATCGTTAAGGCCTTTATGAGGGTCTGCGTCAGGCTTTGCAGGCGCTGAGGATGACTTGGAATGCATGGGTAGGGACAGAACCGCTTTTGCTCCCAAAACCCTGCCAGAGGCATCAAGGCGATTTTCAAGCCGAATATCTGCTCGGTTTTCTTCCGCTATTTTTTTCACGATCGCCAAGCCCAGTCCTGTGCCCTTTGGCTTTGTTGTCACATAGGGTTCAAACAAACGAGTAAGCATCTCAGGCGGAATTCCTGGGCCATTGTCTTCCACAATTAACAAGCAACGCGGCTCCTTTGAAGATGTGCATTGTTTACAAGCAATTTTTATTTTAGGCTTTTTTTCTTCCTCATGAAGGCCGGCGGATCCTGATGCGTCTGAAGAGAGAAATCCAGGCGAAGAACAGGCATCTTGCGCATTCTGCACAAGGTTGTGAAGGATCTGTATAAGCTGCCCACGGTCTGCCCAGACCCAGCATTCATCGGCTTGCGTAAGTTCGATGCTAGGGTCCGAGACGTACAAAGGCATCACCTCGGAAATGAGACTTGATAAGTTCAGTTGCTCTGGGTTCGCGCTCGGAAGGCGTGCGTAGTTTCGAAACTCATCGACCATGGTTTTAAGGCCACGGACCTGGTCCACGATGGTGTTGCAGGACCGCTCGAGTAGCTCTCGATCGTCTGGGGCGAGCCGGTCGGTGAGCTTGAGCTGAAGGCGCTCCGCAGACAACTGGATAGGTGTTAGAGGGTTCTTAATTTCATGGGCCATACGTCGCGCCATTTCGGCCCAGGCCCGAGCGCGCTCGGCCGATATAAGCCCTGTGACATCGTCAAAAACGACAATAAAGCGTGGCCCGGCCTCCTGGCTCGGATGCTCAGGAAGACGGGTGCCACTCACCACGAAGGTGGCGAGCCCACCCGCCTGGGAAAATTCAAGCTGCTCCTGCGACTCCAAAGCCAGGTCAAGGGCCTGCATAAGGGATTGGATCTGCTCGTTGGGCCAGAGCTCATAGAAGGTTGAGTCAAACAGGCTGGGGCCAAGCTCCTTACCCAAAAGCCGCTGGGCAGCCTGATTGAACTGCAGCAGTCGCCAATGGGCATCAAAGACCAAGACGCCCGCCGATATGTGCGAGAGCACCTGTGACAAAAACTCCCGAGCGGCCTCGGTCTTTTGCTGGTTCTCTCGGGCAAGACTCTGTGCCTCAAGCAGTTGACGTGTCATCTCGTTAAACGAGCGGACTAGGTCATTGAGTTCGTGATCGGTTGTGTCCTCACGAATAGGGCGATAGTCGCCCGAGCCCACCGCCTTGGTTGCCTTCTCAAGGGCTCGCAGGGGGCCAGAGAGCCAGCCACTTAAAAGCACGGCCATAAGCACGGCTGAAAAAACGGCCAATAAAAGAGCAAGGCTTAGGGTCACACCGTAAATTTTTCGAATACCTTCCTTGCCCAAGTCCAGCTGCTGGTAATCGGTGAAGCCCTCGTTCAACGAATAGATGCTCTCTGCCAACACTCGAGGAATCGGCTCTTTCCACTGAACCATTCGCACCTGGCTAAGACCCGGTTCGGGTCGAATCGACAAGACCAGGGCACGAATCTGCAAGGCCCATGGAGGCGCTCCTGCGATAGGCTCGATCATGACCAACTGCCGTGCGGCGCGAGCCTTCTCGATAAGCTCCGCATCAGGTACGTCGGGCAGGAGCTGGAACAACGAGCTGCTCTGAACGGCAAGCACCTGCCCTTTAAGATTAAGAACCAAAACCTCTAAACCCTCGCGGCCTGAGGTGGCCGCGGAGACTACAGCCGAGAGCTCTTCATCGGGAACCGACTCCAGGGTAACGGCCAGGCGTCGAGCCTGAAGAATGGTCTCGGCCTGAAGGGCCTCGACGGTGGCGCGGCCTAAGGCACGCCCTGAATCAAGTGCGGACTCCACGCTTTCCGAAAACCAAGAGTCAATGGAGCGGGCCAGAAACTGCACCGAGGCCAGAGAAACGAGCGCCACGGGAACAATACCCATCACCGCGAAGGCAAGAGCAAGGCGAATCATTAGCCTTGATCCGAACACCTTGTTACGAACCCTTCTTACAGCCCTCACAATAACGAGAACAGCAAGTAGGGCCATTGCACCCACCACAAAAATATTGGCGGTCAATAGCCATGAGAAAAAGCCATCGAGCCGAGATTCGCTCTCTGAGGCCTGCGACAAAAGCGCGAGCAACGCGCCGCCCATTAAAACAGCAAGTAAAAGAGAGAGTCGTAAGGTAAGACTCATGGCGACAAAGCCTCTTGACGATAATCAACCCGCAGCCATCCGGTTGTCAGTTGATAGTCGGCCGTGGTCAGCGCACCAATAAGCAGGGGCTTTGGCAGAGCGTTTTCGTCAAGCCGAAGTCTTAGGCTTAGCTCAAGGCCTTCAAAAACCTGCTCTGAAGAGGCCACCCGCCAGTCCCTCACCACCAGGCATGCTCTTAGGGCTTTTGTGAGGTCGTCAAACGCCTCAACCGGCGAATCGCCTTTGAAGACATAAAACAGTCGCGTAAGTGGCTGAAACTGAAGCCTTGCAACCCTTTTTTCCTCGTAAACAAGTTTTTTTACAAACCCCCAGCGGGTTTGTCTGGCACGAAAAATAGACTCAAACTCCAGCGAAACGCCACGCTCAATGGCAGCAATAAGTGCGGGACTCAAAGAGACACTGACCCCGCCCTTTAAAATCCACTGGCCAGCAAGATCTCTCTGAAGACGTGGTTCTGTAACCTTTAGGGAGGCTGGTGCTGGCTCTGTTGCCCGGGTTTCGGTGGGCCATGACGCAAGCGATGCACCAAGGCATGAGGCAACCAACAGGTGGGCCGTGCAGCGCAAAAACAAATACTCAAAGGCCCTCCAATTTTGTAGAACCCAGGGCTCTTTAAGGCAGCATTTTTGCCAATCGAGCATAAAAAAACCCGTCTTCTCCGGTTGGCACGCTCTCGTACTCTCGGTGGCTAGGCAGAATGAGCCCTGGTGCTGGAAGCCGATTGCAGTCCTTCTGTGCCAACATAAAATGTTTGATCTGCTCGTCGCCTTCTTCTGGAAATACCGAGCAGGTAATGTAAATGAGCTTACCACCAGGACGAAGTCGGCCCCAGAGGCTCGACAAAAGATTGGCTTGCGTCTGAACGAGGTCTGCAAGCAAACGAGGGGTCTGACGCCAGGGAATCTCAGGATGACGGCGAACAACGCCCGAGCCCGAGCAGGGTGCATCGAGAACAATCAGATCAAACTGCTGCGGAGCGTCACTGGGCCAGGGATGCTGTGCAATGTCATGGGCAACCACGGTGGGCGTGACCTTAAGCCTTGGCCCAAGCCTTTGCGCCTCGGTCAGAAGTCGATCAAGCCGCTGCTCAGACCGATCCATGGCCCAAAGACGTCGAAAGGGATGTTCGGCCAAGAGAAACGTTTTGCCTCCTGGAGCGGCGCAGGCATCAAGTGCATCCAGGGATTGTGCAGTCTCAGTGCCAATCAGTTCACTGAGACGCTGGGCTGAGGCGTCTTGAACACGAAAGAGTCCTTCGGCGTAGCCAGGAATGTTTTGAACAGGGCAGGCGGGAGCAAGCCAGACGGTATTAAGACCCTGCCAATGGGTACGAAGGCCTTGTGCATTGAGCTGCCTCTGCCAAACGTCTCGATGGTCATCCGAGCCCAGGTAGCGAAGACAAAAGACGGGAGGCAAAAGACAAGTCTGGGCATAGACATCCATCAGGCCAGCTCGAGCCAGGCGTTCTCGCCACCACAAGGGTGCGTTGCAGAGAACCTCCTGCGTCCCTTCAATGCCTGTTTGCCGTCCAATCACTGACCGTAGGAAGGCATTGACAAAGCCCTTTGAGCGATTGGAAAGTCGCTCACAGGCCTCAACCGTCTGATCAACCACCACATAATCCGGGCGGTAAGACCGCCGCAGAGCACCCAGACTTACTGCAAGAAGAAAGCGCAAGGCCTCTGAGGTGGGGCCCCGAGAAAAACGGGTTAAATGCGCCTGCGTTAGACCAAGCGCTCGTATCCCATGGGCCTGCAGGTCGAGCACGGCAGAACGTGCATGCTGCGGGACATGCAGGGCCGAGAACGATTCTTGGCTGTACCCAGATCTTGTATGGCTTGAGAGACGACTTTTAAGACCGTCTGCGGCCCAGAGCATCAACTGCCACAAAGGGCTCTGACGCTCGGGAGTTTTGGTCATGACACCATTTGTCGAAGTCGCATAACCCGCTCCTGCGTGGAAGGATGGGTTGAAAACAACCCAGCAATGCCACGCCCTGATAGCGGGTTCATGATCATCATTTGGGCAGTCTCGGGATGCCGCTCGGCCGCAGGAAAAGCCATGCCCTGGGCATAGTGATCAATTTTTTGCAAAGCGCTGGCAAGCGCCTCGGGGTCTTGCGACATCTCCGCTCCCGCTCGATCAGCCTCAAACTCGCGTGCCCTCGAAATGGCCATTTGAATGAGGCTTGCGGCAATTGGCGCGAGAATCATAATAAGAATACCCACCACAGGGTTCACAGCTCGGCCTTCGCCGTCACGACCCCCAAAAAACAAGGCGAAATTAGCAAGGGCTGAGATGGCGCCCGCCATGGTGGCCGATATGGTTGATATCAGAATGTCCCGATGCATAACGTGCGCAAGCTCGTGCGCCATAACGCCCCGCGTTTCGCGCGCGGTCAACAAGCGTAAGAGGCCGGTTGTTGCTGCGACCGCGGCATTTTCGGGGTTACGGCCAGTGGCAAAGGCATTGGGTGAGTCTTCCTCAATAATGTAAACCTTCGGCATGGGTAGGTTTGCGTACTGAGCGAGGTTTTCAACCATGGTGTAGAGCTCGGGTGCTGTCGAGGCATCCACCTCGCGAGCGTTGTACATTCGAAGCACAAGTTTGTCGGAAAACCAATACGCACCCAGGTTCATCACCAACGCAAAAGTTAGGGCCATTAGCATGCCCGATTGACCACCCAGAAGGCTTCCAATAAGCGCAAACAAGGCCACAATCGCTGCCATAAGCATGCTTGTTTTTAGCCAGTTGAACATCGTTTCCTCACTTAAATAAAAAGAGCCCAGGAAAGGGCTTGCCCAATGCTTAGAGAGGTCATTCTAGGACGAGTTCCTAGGCGATTGACCCCTCAGAGCCAAAACACTCTCCCGGCCGCAGTCCAAAACCTTTCTGAAAATCATAGGCTTTGAGCCGGCTTCCCCCTGCCCGCTGCAGCCAGCCAAGCTCCAAGGCTCCACTGCCGCAGGCGACCACGAGCCCTTTGTGAGGGTCGGCTAAAGCTACAATTTCCCCCGCTCGCCCCCACTGTCCATGGCGCTCCACAAGCCGTACCCCACCAAACTTAAGGGGTTGTCCTTTAAGCTCGGCCGAGGCGCCCGGGCTGGGATCAAGGCAACGAATAAGGCCATAGACCTGGTCTGCGGCGGCCACAAAAGAGCACTGTCGTTCCTCGGCCTTTATTTTTTTGGCATAACAAATGCCCTCGACAGACTGGGGCTTGGGCAGGCCTGTCTCAAAAGGCCTACGCACAAGAAAGCTGTGCAAAAGCCCCGAGGCCAGTTCGGACAGCCTGTCGTGCAGGGTCTGTGCATTATCAAGCGGGTCAATGGCCGTTGACGCACATTCCCACACAGGGCCGGTGTCAAGGCCTTCGTCCATCTGCATCAGGCAGACCCCCGTCTGGGTGTCATTGGCCTGAAGTGCCCTTTGTATAGGGGCCGCACCTCGCCATCGCGGAAGTAGCGAGGCATGCAGGTTAATGCAGCCATACCTCGGCAGGGCGAGCACCTCTGCTGGCAGGATCTGGCCAAAGGCAATAACAATAAGCAGATCAAGGTGCTTTCTTTTTACGGCCTCAAGAGCAGACTGGCTGGCCGGATCGAGGCCTCGCAGGCTCTGCGGAGTGAGGAGTTCCATATTGCGCTCAAGTGCCACTTGGCTAACAGCCGATGGCGCCAGGGTGCGGCCGCGGCCCACCCTGCGATTGGGTTGCGAGATAACCAGCTGCCAGTCGACCAGGTCTTGAAGGTTAGGGTTGTTGATCTGATTGAGAAGAATGGTGGCAGCGAAATCGGGTGTTCCAGCAAAGCCTACGCGAAGTTTGGTCAATGCCTGTGGCCTTGCATCGGGCATTAATAAAGCGGTGGAACGGAGTCAGCTGTGGTCAGTTTCTCCGCTTTTTGCATTTTGGTTTTAATTCGTCCCTGTTTGAGCCTTGAGAGGTAATCGACAAAAACCTTTCCGTTTAGATGGTCCATTTCGTGTTGCAGGCAGACTGCCAAAAGACCTTGGGCCTGGAGCTCAAAAGGCTGCCCATGGATGTCATAAGCGCGAACGCCGATGAGATCGGGCCTGCTCACCTCATCAAAAACGCCTGGAACGGACAGGCAGCCTTCTTGATGAGTCACCCATTGCTCGGAGGCCTGCTCAATGACCGGGTTAATGAAAACCTTTAAGTCAGAATGGTCCTCCGAGAGGTCCATAACAATGACCTGCTTGTGCACATTGACCTGTGTTGCGGCAAGCCCAATGCCAACAGCCTCATACATGGTCTGCGCCATGTCAGCAACCAGGGTTGCAAGGTTGTCATCAAACTCGTTCACAGGCTTTGCAACCGTGCGAAGCCTTGGATCAGGGTAGTGAAGAATCTTAAGCAGAGCCATGCATAAATTCTAGACTATTCAATGCGTCGGATAGAAAGTTCGATGGCAGCGCCTAGGCTAAGCGCCCTTAATTCCTTTTGAAGGGCTTTTTATGACCAGTCTTAACCATTCGAGCTTCCTGCACGAGGGCAAACATGGAAAAACCCTCAGGCTTGACCTTATTCACCAGGGGTATGTTCCTGAAACCCTCGAGCCAAGGCTCAAACCGGTTTACCTGCTTGGCGAGGTGGGCCTATTGAGCCGGCCCATTATTGGCATTGTTGGAAGTCGTCATGCCAGTCGTCAGGGCATGGCAGACAGCTTTTGGTTTGCCAAAGAGCTCGCTCGGGCGGGCTGTGTCATTGTGAGTGGGCTTGCTGTTGGCATCGACGCTGCGGCACATCGTGGGGCCATTTCGGTGGGTCGTGGCACGACCATTGCGGTTGTTGCCCACGGCTTTTCCTTCTGCTACCCCGCGCGACACAAGCTGCTGCGGGATGAACTTCTTGATTCAGGAGGCACATTAATTTCTGAGTACGAGCCGAACACGCCGCCAAGGCCACACCAGTTCCTTCATCGCAACCGAATTATTGCTGGGCTCTGCGATGCACTGCTGGTAATTGAGGCCGGTCCGAAGAGTGGGGCCTTAACCACAGCGAGTATTGCACTGGACCTTGGCAAGGATATTTATGCACTGCCTGGATCCATTCATTCGGAGCTTTCCTACGGAGGCCATCAGCTCATTCGGCAGGGTGCGGGCCTTGTTGAGTCACCCCATGAACTGTTGACTGATCTAGGTAGAAAGCTTCTACCCGCAAACCGGCCGTCGATCCAAAAAACCCATAGAAAAAAGCCGAGGGTCCCAGAGGCCCGGCAGGATGATTTTCCGGAAATGAAAGATCCTCGCTATGATCGGGTGAACTTGGCGCTCAGTTACGAGCCTCAGACTTTGTCGGAACTGCTTTTAAAGCTTCCAAAAGATTCCGGGGAGAATGATCTAATCGCTGGATTACTCATGTTAGAGCTGGACCGAAGGGCCTACCGTCTACCTGATGGACGCTGGGTGCGTTTTAAAAATCATTAAGGCAAACCGAAATCTCATGACTTCAAAATCTCCTGCTTCTGGAAAGCTCTTGGTTATCGCCGAAAAACCTTCGGTGGCCAGTGACATTGCCAAGGCACTTGGCGGGTTTGAAAAAGAGTCCGATTATTTCGAGGGACCTGACATGGTTGTTGGCTCGGCCGTGGGGCACTTGTTGGAAATCGTCCCTCCCGAGGGTGTTGAAGTCAAACGAGGAAAATGGTCCTTTGCTCATCTTCCTGTCATTCCGGATGCCTTCGATTTAAAGCCACTACCAAAGTCTGAGCAGCGGTTAAAGCTGCTTGCACGTCTGCTAAAAAGGAAGGACGTTACGGGTGTTATCAATGCCTGTGATGCCGGGCGAGAGGGTGAGCTTATCTTTAGGCTGATCATGCAATACACCAAGTCGAAGCTTCCTATTCAAAGGCTCTGGTTGCAGTCGATGACAGCCGAGTCCATTCGTGAAGCGTTCAGGCAGCTTCGCACCGACGAAGACCTTCAAAGTCTTGCCAACGCCGCGCGCTGCCGATCTGAGGCCGATTGGCTTGTGGGTATTAATGGCACCCGGGCCATGACGGCGTTTAACTCAAAAGATGGCGGTTTCTTTCTTACTACAGTCGGTCGTGTTCAGACTCCGAGTCTATCAATATTGGTTGATCGCGAAGATCTTATACGACGGTTTCAAGCAAAGACCTACTTTGAGATTACGGCGGGTTTTGATACGGGCAGTGAGCAGTATGTGGGCAAATGGTTCGACCCAAGCTTTTCGAAGTCCGATGACAATGCGGATGCCCGTGCCGATAGGCTTTGGGAGCGCAAGAAAGCTGAGGCGGTCATGGCATGCCTTTCCTCCGGTATGTCGGCCAAGGTTTCCGAGGAGACCAAGCCGAGCAGTCAGTCGGCCCCAATGCTTTTTGATCTCACCAGTTTGCAGCGGGAGGCCAATGCCCGTTTTGGTTTTTCCGCCAAGGCCTCTCTCGGTCTTACGCAGGCACTCTATGAAAAACATAAGGCGGTGACCTACCCCCGAACCGATTCCAAGGCCCTACCCGAGGACTACATCGAGACGGTCATCAACTGCTTTAAAGGCCTTTCAAAAATTCCCGATTACAAGCCCTTTGCTTCGCAGCTGATTGCTGAAAAGCGTGTTGTTCCGAATAAGAAGATTTTCAATAACGCAAAGATCTCCGATCACTTCGCCATCTTCCCAACGGGCCAGATTCCTAAGAGTCTTACCGAGCCCGAGGCAAAGATTTTCGATCTAATTGTTCGGCGATCACTTGCCGTCTTTTTCCCTGCGGCCGAATTCCTCAACACCACTCGAATCTCCGAAATCAGCAGTAACTTTTTTAAGACCGAAGGCAAGGTGCTTAAGTCAGCAGGATGGATGGCAGTCTACGGCAAGACGATCGATGAGCAGCCGTTTCTGCCCCCACTTCCCGCAGGGCAAGGCATTGTGCTTGCCGGCCATGAACTGCACGAGCTTCAGACCAAACCTCCTCCGCGTTATTCCGAAGCCACGCTTCTTAGCGCCATGGAGGGAGCGGGCCGTTTTGTGGACGACGAGGAAAAGCGCGATGCCATGTCGGGTAAAGGGCTCGGCACTCCCGCAACCCGCGCTGCCATTATTGAAGAGCTGATTGCCAAACAATATGTAGTCCGCGAGGCTCGGGAGTTAACGCCAACGGCCAAGGCTTTTCAGCTCATGACGCTTCTTCGTGGCCTTGGCGTTGATAGTCTCTCAAAGGCCGAACTTACGGGTGACTGGGAGTTCAAGCTTAAAGAGATTGAGCTCGGGCAGAGGGACCCCACAAGTTTTATGCAGGAGATCTCAGAGCTTACCCACCATATTGTCGACAGAGCGCGTAACTACAACAGTGAGACCATCCCCGGTGACTACGCCACCCTGAGTGTGGCCTGCCCAAAGTGTGGTGGATCGGTTGTTGAGAATTACCGGCGGTACAGCTGCCAGGGCTGTGACTTCTCGTTCACTAAAATTCCTGGGGCTCGAATTCTTAATCCCAACGAGGCTGAAAGCTTTATCAAGGAACGCCGTTTTGGTCCAGCTGAAGGCTTTCGCGGGCGAACAGGCTTCCCTTTCGTCGGAACCATAGTGCTTACGCCAGAGTTCAAACTTGAGTTTGATTTTGGTAACAAGGATGAGGAACAGAATGCCGAGCCTGTTAGCTTTGAGGGGCAGTCGGCCATCGGGCCATGCCCCAAGTGTCAGTCAAACGTGTTCGAGTATGGCAATGGCTATGTCTGCGAGAAGGCCGTTGGGCCCGAACGCAGCTGCGATTTTAAATCGGGTTTGTCTATTCTTCAGCAAATGATTGATCGTGCAGAAATGGCAAAGTTATTGTCAGAGAAAAAAACCAGTCTACTTACTGGCTTCGTTTCAAACCGCACCAAGCGAAAGTTCAAGGCATTTCTAACCCTTGGGCCAGAGGGTAAGGTGGGGTTTGAATTTGCTGCTAAAAAGGCAAAGGCCAGTTAGGCGGGTCAACTAGGATGTTGGGGTCTTCGGCTCGTTGGTAATACCCGAACGCACATGACCGGTGGGGCTCACAGACAAGGCGTCTTGGCAGTTGCGAGTCTGATCATCGAAGAAAAAATCGGGTGAGAACGCAGCTAAAAAGTCCGTCTTTTTAAGGCCTCCAAGAAACATGGCCTCATCGATTTCAATGTTCCAACTCTTTAAGGTTCGAATAGCTCTTTCATGGGCAGGAGCAGACCTTGCCGTAACTAAAGCTGTGCGGATTGTAAGGTCTGTCTGAGTAACCTTTTCGCGCAGCCTGACCAGCGCTTCTAAAAAAGGCTTGAAAGGCCCTGGGCTTAATGGCGTGGCTGCATGCTTTTTCTCGTGGTCGACAAACGCAACTAGACCTTCTTTTTGATAAATGCGCTCGGCCTCGTCAGAGAAAAGAACCGCATCGCCATCAAAGGCAATCCGCAGCTCGTTACCCTGTTGCGACTCCGTCTCGGGAAGTGCGACCGGATAAACATGCGCAGCCGGACAGCCCAGCCGAAGCGCCTGCTCGACATCATCGGTATTGGCAGACAAAAACAAAGAAGCCTTTAAGGGATGCAGGTATTTGTATGGGGACCGGCCACGTGTAAAAACCGCGCGCTCAATTTTCAACTGATGATGTGCAATGGAATGATAAATACGAAGGCCGGAGACAGGATCATTGCGTGACAGTACGACTACTTCAGTTAGGGCTTGACCCTCTTGATTAAAACGTAAAAGTTTTTTAACCAGGTTAAATGCAACACCTGGCTTTGCCGGTTGGTTAAGTCGCGCCCATTGCAGGCTCATGTAATGCCTATCGTTCTGCTCTTCAAAAACCGTGTTCTCTTCCTCAAAGTTAAAAAGGGCTCGGGATGAGATTGCAACGGTTAAAGGTGTCTGACTAGGCGTTGGCTCCACTGCGACAAGTTACAACGTTAACGTGAATGGTTCTAGATATCGAGGTTTGAGACACGCAAGGCATTGTTCTCAATAAACTGTCGACGGGGTTCAACCTCTTCACCCATAAGAGTCGTAAAAATTGCATCGGCTGCAATGGCATCTTCGATGTTGACTTGCAACAGGGTGCGTGTCTCGATATTCATTGTGGTTTCCCAGAGCTGCTCAGGATTCATCTCACCGAGACCCTTGTAGCGCTGTTTCGAAATTGAGCGCTCGGCGGCATCACATAGCTGCTTAATCAGGTTGTGATAGGTTCGGATAGGTGTCGCGCCTTGGTTTGACTTCAACAAAACCGGCTGCGGCAGCTGCCGGCTGAGTTGTTGAGACTTTTCCCTTAGCGCCAGAACATCAGGATGATTCAAGGCAAGTTGATCGATGGTGAAGTGATGGTGGTTACCAGAGCGCAACCGCTCAACAGTCAGCGACTGTGCTGAGGCATCTTCGTAATTAATTAAGATTTTCGTAACCTGATCACCTTCGGGATGAAGCAAAAGGTGATTGTTAATTGCCGCTTTCAAACTTTCAATATCGATATCACCGAGTGCTTTGGATTCAATAAGTCGAAGAATTTCGACAATGAAGGGATCAAAAACCCGTTTAAGGCGTCCGATTAAGTACTCATACTCTAGGTAGGTGGCTTTGAGGGTTTTTAGCTCTTCAACAATAGGCTTGGTCTGGTCTTCCGCCGGCAAGACAGGTGTAAGTTGCGGATCTTTAAGGGCGTAATTTAGAACGTGCTCGTGCAGTTGGGCATCATCTTTGACATAAATGTCTTCTTTACCCAGCTTAATTTTATAAAGCGGTGGCTGCGCAATAAAGACATGGCCTCGCTCAATAAGGTCGGGCAGCTGCCTGTAGAAAAAAGTCAAAAGTAGCGTACGGATGTGGGAGCCATCCACATCGGCGTCGGTCATAAGAATAATGCGGTGGTATCGAAGGTTTTCAATCTTGTAGTCTTCTTTCCCAATTCCAGTGCCAAGGGTCTGAATGAGGGAAATAATTTCCTGAGAACCTAAAAGCTTTTCGTACCGCGCCTTCTCGACGTTAAGAATTTTGCCTTTCAAGGGCAGAATTGCCTGGAATTTACGGTCTCGGCCCTGTTTGGCTGAACCTCCTGCAGAGTCTCCCTCCACGAGGTAAAGCTCGGCTTTCTTAGGGTCTCTTTCTTGACAGTCCGCTAACTTGCCAGACAGACCGAAGCTATCAAGAACGCCCTTTCGTCGCGTCATGTCGCGAGCCCGACGGGCCGCCTCTCGCGCACGGGCTGCATCAATAATTTTGGTACAGATCTGCTTTGCGTCCGCCGGATTCTCAAGCAGATACGCTTCGAGCGAATTTGCGATGAGGTCTTCTACAGGCTGTCGTACTTCACTTGAAACGAGTTTCTCTTTTGTCTGAGAGGAAAACTTTGGTTCAGGAACCTTGACTGAAAGCACGCAGGTGAGGCCTTCGCGCATGTCGTCGCCCGTGGTCTCAACCTTGTTCTTTTTTGCGAGCTCATGATCAGCAATGTATTTGTTGATCACCCGAGTCATGGCAGCGCGCAATCCGGTTAGATGCGTGCCGCCGTCTTTTTGCGGAATGTTGTTGGTAAAGCAAAGTACCTGCTCGGTAAAGCCGTCATTCCATTGAATGGCAGCTTCCACCGTAATACTGTCTTTTTCGCTTTCTGTGTAAAAGACTTGTTGATTAAGAACATGCTTGGACTTGTTAATATATTCAACAAAACCCTTCACACCACCCTGAAAGTTAAACTCTTCAACCCGTCGCTCAAGACGCTCATCAGTGAGGCAAATGTAAACCCCATTGTTAAGAAAACTGAGTTCCCTTAACCGTTTGACAAGTATTTCAAAATGGTAATCAATAAGGGTAAAGACTTCTTGACTCGGCAGAAAATGAACTTTCGTTCCACGTTGTGTGGTCTCGCCGGCAATGGTCATAGGGCTAGTAACGGCACCGGCCTCAAACCCAAGGGTGTAAATTTTATTGTCTTTGTAAACAGTAAGCCGCAACCAATCCGACAACGCATTCACAACCGATACGCCAACACCATGAAGTCCACCGGAAACTTTGTAACTGTCCCGATCAAATTTTCCGCCTGCGTGCAGCTCTGTCATAACAATTTCAGCAGCAGTACGCTTTAGTTCGTCGTCTTCGTGAATGTCTATCGGAATGCCTCGACCGTTATCAAGGACAGAGATGGAGTTATCAGCGTGGATGGTGAGTTCAATGCGATCGCAATGCCCCGCCAGGGCTTCATCTATTGAGTTATCAAGAACCTCAAAAATCATATGATGCAACCCTGTTCCATCGCTTGTATCACCAATGTACATTCCCGGCCTTTTTCTTACTGCCTCAAGGCCTTTGAGCATTTTGATTGATGAAGCGCCGTAGGTATTACTCATAATTGATTCCGTTAGTTTATTGGGGAGTATTTAAATACGCATGGGCATGACAACATACCGATAATTTTCTATCGCATCGGCTGAGACAAGCGCACTGGAATTCTGGTCCTCTAAAGATAACTTAATGTCGTTTACCTTGATGTTCGTTAGAACATCAATAAGGTATTGAACGTTAAAACCAATATCGAGTGGCTCGCCGCTGTAGGTTACTGCTAAGTCTTCCTGGGCCTCTTCTTGTTCGGCATTGGTTGAAGATATACGTAATTGATCGGTGGAGAGAATAACCCGAACTCCTTTGAATTTATCCGTTGTCAAAATAGCGGCCCTTTGCAATGCTCCAGCTAGGAGCTCACGGCCGATTATGAAATGCTTAGAATGCTTAGTGGGCACAACTCGCTGATAATCAGGGAATTTACCCTCTATTAGTTTTGAGATTATATTTATATTTCTAAAACTAAAGCTTACTTGATTCGCACCAACATAAATATCAATTTCATTCTCAGTATCGTCAAGTATTTTTTGCAGTTCATTAATTGCTTTTCGAGGAATTATGACTTCGCTTGATTCGGTCGTTTGCTCGTCGTGCGACGTTAAAGCGCACTGGGCATAGGCAAGCCGATGACCGTCGGTTGTGACACTGCGCATTAGACCTGGTTCGAATACAAACAACATGCCATTTAAATAATATCGAATATCTTGTTGAGCCATCGCAAAAGCAGTGAGATTAATTACGTTTTTCAACTGGTGTTCTGTAATCTTAAGATGTCTCTTTACTTCTGCCTGGGCTAGGATGGTTGGAAACTCTTCAGCGCTAAGTGTTTGTAAAGAAAACTTCGTTCTTCCTTGTTGTATAACAAGCCGATTGTTCGCTTGAATACTCAACGTTAATTCATCGTTAGTTGGTAGAGCGCGTAAAATATCTAAAAATTTTCGGGCAGAAACGGTTAATGATGTTTCTTCAACAGAGGTATCATTATTTAATGCAGCGCTTATTTGAATTTCAATATCTGTAGCGATAAATGAAATTAAAGAACCCTTTTTCTGAATAAGGATGTTTGACAGGATGGGCAAGGTATGCCGTCGTTCTACGATTCCGGCAATCTGTTGAATGGGTTTGAGTAGGACATCTCTTGTTGCTTTTAATAGAATCATATAAGTTCCTTAGTAGTAATAAGGAAGAGTGGAAGTGGGGGTAACTGACGTAAGTCTATGGTTCGAAAATCATTTTGATGAGTGCGGGTCGTTTGAGCCTGTGGATAACTTGTTCGTGAGTCGCTATTTTTGAAGGAGGGGCTGTTGGTATCCACAGGGTCATGACCTTATTTGTTGTTCAAGTAAGTGCAGGTCGCGGTTTAGATCGGCGTTTTTGATTCGGCTTTCTGTGATTTTTCTGACTGCGTGTAGAACAGTGGTGTGGTCGCGTCCGCCAAACAGTTCCCCAATTTCAGGCAGGCTTTTTTGGGTTAATTCCTTCGATAGGTACATTGCGATTTGCCGTGGCAAAGCAATGGAGGCAGGTCTTTTCTTGCTGTACATATCGGCTATTTTTAGCTTGTAAAAGTCTGCGACATATTTTTGGATGGTTTCAACGGAGACCGAGGTTTTTTGTAGTAATAAGATATCTTTAAGTGATTCTTTAACGCTGGCAAGGCTCGGTCTGGTTTGATGGAAGTCACAAAAGGCAATAATCTTTCGAAGGGCACCTTCGAGTTCCCTGACATTCGATTTCAAGTGTTTCGCGACAAAAAAAGCCTCTTCTTCTTTAAGGGGGTAGCCAACATCGGTTGATTTCTTTATTAGTATGGCAACGCGCATTTCAATCTCGGGCGGTTCAATAGCCACCGTGAGGCCGGAGCTAAAGCGGCTGACAAGTCGCATGTCGATACCGTTGAGTTCGGTTGGGTAGGTGTCGGAAGTAATGATGAGCTGTTTTTGATCGGCGATGAATTTTTCAAAAGCGTAGAAGAACTCTTCCTGGGTGCGACTTTTTCCGGCGAAGAACTGAATGTCGTCAACCAGTAGCAGATCGAGCGAGTAATAGTATTTCTTAAAATCGTCAAAGGACTTTCTCTGATAGGCCTTGACGACGTCAGAAACGTAGGTTTCTGCATGGATGTAACGAACCTGGGCTTTCGGATTGCGTTGAATAATGCTGTTGCCAATTGAATGGATGAGGTGGCTTTTTCCCAGACCAACTCCGCCGTAAAGGAAAAGCGGGTTGTAACCACGGCCGGGATTCTCAGCAACTTGTAGAGCCGCGGCCCGCGCCAGTTGATTGGCCTTGCCGGGTACGAAGGCATCGAAGGTCCATGCGGGGTTAAGTCGGGTATCGGCAATTGGGCGCCCGGACATCGCAAGGCTTGGGGTTAGGGGGTTCTCGGAAGGCTCGAGAGTGTGCGCGGCCTGAGGTTGCTGATTCGTGTCCGTCGTAAATCCGTTTGCTCGGCTTGTTTGCTCGGTTAAAGGTAGGCAAATTTCGATGGTGGCGGTGATGGGTGTGTTGGTCGCCCACCAGTCTTCCAGAGAAGGCAGTATGTTTTCAATGGCCCAGGACAATTTAAACCGGTTTGGTGCTTCAATTATGAGTTTGTGTTTACTTACATCGATCTTTTCGAGGGTACGAAACTCAAGGGGCTGGATCCAGGTAGCAAACTGAAGTGGCGCGGTTGTAGCCTTTGACTCTTCTTTGAAAGCTTTCCAGAATTGGCTTGCTGCAAGGTTAAGAGCAGCCGCGTCATTTGCGTTGTTTGTTAGAGGAAGGGTCGTTAGTGGCATCGGCAAAGTGTACCCCGTAAGAGAAAGTTATCCACATGTTTGTGCTCACTTACGTCCTGGTGGTTTTTGATCAAAAGGCTATGAAGTGCTAAGATAGAGAGCTTTTCTTATCAAAACAGGAGTGTGTCCCATGAAGCGCACGTATCAGCCTTCGGTGGTTCGTCGGAAACGTACCCACGGGTTTTTAGTTCGTATGAAAACGCGTGGTGGTCGGGCAGTTATTCGAGCACGTCGGGCAAAAGGGCGTCATCGTTTAGCGGTTTAAGTTCCTAGGTAAGGTTCTTGGGGCTGTTACCACTTTCGAAGGGCCCAGGATTTAAGGGGCTGTTGCAGTCGAGGCCAGTTCGAAGGGGTGCTTGGGCTCACCTTCACTTTCAAAAAACGGGTCCTGGTCCAGTCTTTGTGGGTTTTATTATTCCCAAACGGTTGGTGAGGCGAGCGGTTGACCGAAACCTCATCCGGCGTTGGTTGAATGAAATGGTGCGACAGATAAGTAATCAGGATAAGAACGCCGGCGGTGCTTACCTTTTTCGCGTTACGCAAAAGTGCGCTGGCATCGCCTTCGAAACCAGAAGGCAGACTTATCTTGACTTAAAAGCGTTGGTTTTTTGTGAGAGGGCTGTTCAGTAGCCTCATGAACCGATTTATCTGCTTATTTATTCGAGGCTATCAGTTATCAATCCGGCTCGTTATTGGGCCTCGCTGTCGTTTTTTTCCATCCTGTTCGGATTACGCGATGGAATCCTATCAAACGCATGGTTTATTTACAGCGACTCGGCTAACGGCTTCTCGTTTGTGCCGATGTCGCCCAGGCGGGGGCTTTGGTTACGACCCAGTCCCCGCGGCGTTTCCTGCACAAGTTATCAAGGGTTAATCTGGCTATGGATACGCGTCGATCAATTTTGTTAGTTGTTTTTATGGTTTCTTTGTTTCTGCTCTGGGATGCTTGGATGCGGCAGTCGGCCACCGGTGGGCCGACCGTTTCAACGCATGTGTCATCCACGGCCCAACCCGCTGCGGGGCTGCCGCTCTCCGGTGGCGCGGGGACGTCGCCACCATCTTCAGCAACCGATGCAACCATTCCGCAACCGTCTCTAAGGCCCGAGCAGGCGATTGGGCTTGCCCCAACAGATTCGTCGATTGCGTCCAGTGCTGCGGTCTCCGCTGGTGATCGGATTGTTATTAAAAACCGTGATCTGGAACTCGTTATTGACTCCGTCGGCGGTCGTATCGTGAAGGCCACGCTGCTTTCGCAGCAGTCCAACGACTACTCGGGTGGGTTCGTTCGTCTCTTTGATGATAGTGTGGACTCGCGGTATGAGGCGCAGACAGGGCTGGTCTTTGCAACTGCGGGGGGTGTTAGTCCGCCTAACCATACGATTGTCTTTGAGCGACTTCCTCTTCAGGGGGGTCAAAACCCAGAGCGGGAGCTTCGGCTGGTTGCGGAGTCGGGCGGGGTCAAGCTGCTTAAGGCTATCTCATTAAGTGAAACAGGCCATCAAGTTAAGGTTGTTCACACCATTGTGAATACGGGTGCCGATGCTATTACACCGTCCATCTATTACCAGCTTCTTCGAAATGATCGCGCACCTCCAGGGGAGAGCTCGCTTTATATGACTTTTACCGGACCGGCGCTTTACACCGATCAGGGCAAGTTCCAGAAGGTCACCTTTTCTGAGATTGAGAAGACCAACCAGTCCCATGTAAAGACGGCGTCCGATGGTTGGGTTGGTTTTATTCAGCATTACTTTGTTTCGGCTTGGGTGCTTGGCAATGACCGCGTACGAGAGTTTTTCTCTCGAAAGGTGGGTGAAGGGCTTTTTGCGGTGGGCATGATTCAGCCCATTCAAACCATTGCTCCGGGTGCACAACAGACCCATGAGGCGGTTCTGTATGTGGGGCCCCAAGAGCAACGGGTGCTTGAAGCACTTGCCCCTGGCCTTGACTTGGTGGTGGATTATGGCTGGCTTACGTTCTTGGCCAAGCCCATTTACTGGCTTTTGGAGCAGCTACATAAGCTTGTCAACAACTGGGGCTGGGCGATTGTCTTGCTAACCCTCATCATTAAGCTCATTTTCTACCCGCTGTCAGCCGCAAGCTACAAGTCAATGGCGAAAATGAAGGCGGTGTCCCCCCGGCTTGTGCAGATTCGTGAGCGCTACATCAACGATAAGGCCAAGATGAACCAGGCCATGATGGAGCTCTATAAAAATGAAAAGATCAACCCTTTAGGCGGTTGCCTACCTATTCTTATCCAGATTCCCGTGTTTATTGCGCTCTACTGGGTGCTGCTTGCCAGCGTGGAGATGCGCAATGCGCCTTGGATTTTATGGATTAACGACTTATCGCACCCGGACCCCTTTTACATCTTGCCTGTCGTTATGGCTATAACCATGTTTATCCAGACCAAGCTTAACCCGCCACCCCCCGATCCGGTGCAGGCCAAGGTAATGATGTTTATGCCGCTTATTTTTTCTGTCTTCTTTTTCTTTTTTCCTGCCGGCCTTGTGCTGTACTGGCTTGTGAACAACCTGGTGTCGATTGCACAACAGTGGGTTATTACCAAGAGGTTTAATGCCACCTAAGGACACCATCGTTGCAATAGCAACGGGGGAGGGTATGGGGGCAATTGGTATCGTAAGAGTTTCGGGTCCGTCGTCGTATTGGCTTGGTCAGAAACTTACTGGTAAGCATTTGGCTGAACGTCGTGCAGTCTTTTCAGTCTTCCTGTCACCCAAGGGTGAGCCGCTTGATGAGGGGCTTGCCCTTTTTTTTCGCGGGCCACGTTCGTTTACGGGCGAAGACAGCCTGGAGCTTCAGGGCCATGGGGGTCGAGCTGCCCCGCGTGCGGTGCTTCAAGCCTGTCTGAGTTTTTCCTGCTCGGCCAATCCAATACGGCTTGCCGAGCCGGGTGAGTTCACACAACGGGCCTTTCTCAATGATCGTCTTGACCTGGTGCAGGCCGAGGCCGTGGCCGACATTATTGAGGCTCAATCGTCCAGGAGCCTGAGGGCGGCGGTGCGTTCCTTATCGGGCCTTTTTAGTAAAACCATTCACCATTTGCAGGCTCAGCTTATCGACTTTCGCGTGCTCGTGGAGGCCCACCTGGATTTTTCGGACGAGGAGATTGACGGCCTCGAACTGGGACAAAGCCTTAACCAGCGTATGGCCGTGATCCGACGGGCTGTCGATGAGGTTCTTGAGTCGGTGGGCTCAGGGCTGCGATTAAAGGAAGGTTGTCGAGTTGTTCTTTTGGGAAGCCCCAATGCTGGCAAGTCCTCACTAATGAATGCTTTGAGTCATGACGAGGTGGCAATTGTGTCGGATCAACCGGGAACGACTCGGGACCGATTGACCGAAGAGGTGTTAGTGCAGGGCGTGCATTTTCTTCTCACTGATACCGCCGGGCTTCGGGATGCGCAAGAGCCCGTGGAGCGGTTAGGCATTGAGCGAACCTGGCAATCGCTAAAGGTGGCAGACCTTGTTCTTTTTGTGGAAGATGTTCAGGCAAGAGGGAGTGAGAATGAGGCGTTGTTTCGTCAATGCCTTCAAAACGCACCTGTCGGGGTCAAGGTCTGGAGAATTGTCAATAAGGTG
The DNA here is from genome assembly GCA_945901825.1 of Bordetella parapertussis. GTDB lineage: Bacteria > Pseudomonadota > Gammaproteobacteria > Burkholderiales > Burkholderiaceae_A > Hahnella. The sequence continues at coordinate 44,866 of CAMDMC010000007.1, read as the reverse complement.
GATCTCATTCCCGAGGCCCGCGCGAGTTCTGAGGACAGAGAGCCGCCAACGTTTTTTGTTTCCGCCCGGACGGGCAAGGGGCTTGATGTTTTAGGGCGGGCGATTATTTCGTTTGTTTCCACAGACCAGGCCGAGGGCGGAAGTCTTTTTGCGGCTCGACAGAGGCATCTTGATGCCCTCAATCGTGTGAAGGCTCAGCTTATTGAGGCGCAGGAGCATACTCGGCTCGACTCTTTAGAGCTTTTGGCCGAGCATCTTCGACTTGCACAAGACTTATTGGGTGAAATTCTGGGTCGTCGGACCAGCGACGACTTGTTGGGAGATATTTTCAGTCGGTTCTGTATAGGGAAGTAGGGGTCTGAGGACGGTTAGGATTTGGCAGAGGCTCTGGGCTGGGGCGAGCTGGTTGGAAGAAATAACTTCTTTCGACGGTCTTTTTTAACCGAACCGGCCTCGTAGATACGCCCAGACATTGCAATGTAAACCCCTGGCTTTGCAAGCTGGCAGGCGGCTACAGCAAGGCCGAGGTTAAAAAAGCCATCGGAATCCTGGTGGGCCACGGGCACCATAGCACCAGTGAGCACAACGGTTTTCTTAAGTTCTTTGTCAAGGCGGCTTTTTATGGCTAGCGCTGTCGTAGTCATGGTGTCGGTACCGTGAATAATCACCAGGTGGCGCTCTTTTGCTTTGAGGATGCGATTCACAATGACGTCGCGTTCTTTGTCGCCCATCAGAAGGCTGTCAAGAAGCATGACCTGCTCAATGCGGGGTTGTTGGGCAAGTCTTGCATTTCTTGTCAGCGTTTCTAGGCAACTTCCAGCAAAGCCTAGCTCTCCAAGGGCGTCAAGGTAGCGCTTCTCAAAGGTGCCTCCGGTGGTGAGAATCGCAAGTGCGGGAGGTCGGGTGGGGGTGGATCGTGGCATAGGGTGCAGTTTTTAGTGACTGGGTGGGGCTTGTATTGGTGTGGCCTGAATCATTTTTTCAGCTTGGGCAATGGCTTGGAGGAGGGATGCTGGGCTCGCCCGCCATTGATGGGCGATGTCGAAGGCTGTGCCATGGTCGACGCTGGTACGAATAAAGGGTAGGCCCAGGGTAATGTTCACACCGTGGTCAAGGCCGAGGTACTTGATGGGAATAAGGCCTTGATCATGGTAGAGGGCAATGACCAAGTGGATATTGGCGGGGTTCTGTCGCGCACGCATGAAGACGGTGTCGGCTGGCCAGGGGCCGGTTACATGAATGCCGCGGGACTGGGCGATTGCAATAGCAGGGCCCACGATGGTTAGATCCTCATCGCCGATGGCGCCGCCTTCGGAGGCATGGGGGTTGAGGGCTGCAACCGCAAGGTTTGGAATGGGCTTGCCGTATTGGTGGCCGCAGCGATGGGCGATTTCAATGGTTTCCAGCAGGTCATGCCGGGTGATGCGGGAGGCGACCTCATGCAGCGGAATGTGGATGGTGTGTAAGAGCACGCGTAATTCAGGATTGATCAACAGCATGCGGACGGGCGGTGGGTCCCCGGGCTTGCTTAAATGCGCGAGCAATTCAGTGTGACCAGGCCATGGATGCCCGGCCAAGTGCAGGGCTTCTTTGTTAAGGGGGGCCGTGACCATCCCAGTCACCTTGTGTGAGAGACAGGCCTGGGCTGCGGCGACTACGGCCTGATAGGCTGCCTGTCCCGAGGCGGCGGACACTTTGCCAATGGGGTAAGGGCCAAAGGAGCCTGTGTCCTCGGTTATCTGAGTGAGTGCAGTGTCTTCGAGTGGTGTGCCAAGCAGGCTGTTGACCGTTTGAAGGTGGGCAAGGTCGCCAAATAAGCGCAGGCTGACCGCATTGGGGCGGGCACTAAGGTGTTTGGCTGCCTTGATACAGAGTTCGGGTCCAATGCCCGAGGGGTCACCTATGGTTAGGGCGATGGTGCTTTTGGTCTCGGTCAAGGCTCTTGCTCTCGCGGCGGGTGTCTTTGGGGGTTTTTGCTTAATTGAAATACAATGCGAATCTTACCGGTTTGCAGTAGACCCCAAGACTTGTTTCACGTGAAACAAGCGGCACAAGGAATTGGCTGGGGTTTCACGTGAAACATTGCGCATCCGGTGTCATTCACACTCTCATGGGGAGCCTTTGGTCTGATGGCAGCAGGGCGGTTTGAACTTATTGTGGTTGGTGGTGGCCATGCGGGAACGGAGGCTGCACTGGCGGCGGCTCGCATGGGTGCAAAGACCCTGCTGATTACCCATTCGCTCGACAGCCTCGGCCAGATGTCATGCAACCCCTCGATTGGTGGAATTGGCAAGGGCCATCTCGTGAAGGAAATTGACGCCTGTGGCGGCGCCATGGCCATTGCAACGGATGAGGCGGGCATTCAGTTTCGAACTTTGAATCAGTCAAAAGGCCCTGCTGTGCGTGCAACCCGCGCCCAGGCCGACAGGGTTCTGTATCGCCAGGCCATTCGTGGGCGGCTTGAAAACCAGCCAAACCTCTGGCTTTTTGCGGAGGCGGTGGACGATATTCTGTTGGATGCCCACAAGGTGACCGGTGTCAAGACGCAGTCGGGGGTGCTCTTTGAGGCACCGCGCATTGTTCTTACGGCAGGCACCTTCTTGAATGGCAAGATTCACATCGGGCTTGATCATTATTCCGCAGGGCGGGCCGGTGAGCCTGCGGCGCTGCGGTTGTCTGATCGCCTGAAAGACCTTGGATTAGGGCAGGGCAGGCTAAAAACCGGAACGCCACCCAGACTTGACGGCCGCTCAATTCAGTTTGAGGGCCTTGCTATGCAACCGGGGGATGACCCGGAGCCAGCCTTTTCTTTCTGGGGGTCGCGTGCGCTTCATCCCGAGCAACGACCTTGTTGGTTGACCCATACCAATGAGGAGACCCATGCCTTCATTCGCGCGGGCCTTGATCGATCCCCGCTCTTTTCCGGCGTAATTGAGGGGGTAGGGCCCCGCTATTGCCCGTCGATTGAGGACAAGGTTCACCGGTTCTCCCAGCGGCCAAGCCATCAGATTTACCTGGAACCCGAGGGGCTCACCACCCACGAGATCTATCCCAATGGCATTTCCACAAGCCTGCCCTATGACGTGCAGGTTCAACTGGTTCGCTCCATTAAAGGGCTTGAGGATGCGCACATTCTTCGTCCCGGCTATGCCATTGAATACGACTTTTTTGATCCGCGAGGACTCTCGCCTAGCCTTGAGACCAAGGCCATTGCGGGCTTATTCTTTGCTGGTCAAATTAATGGCACAACCGGCTATGAAGAGGCCGCCGCCCAGGGTCTGGTGGCTGGCGTCAATGCGGTTTTAAGTCTTCGGGGCCAAGAGGCCTGGGTGCCTCGCCGAGACGAGTCCTACCTTGGTGTTCTGGTTGACGACCTGATCACCCAGGGGGTCACGGAGCCCTATCGCATGTTCACAAGCCGGGCAGAGTATCGACTCAGCCTACGGGAAGACAATGCTGACCTTCGGCTATGCGAGCAGGCAAAGAGATTGGGGCTTCTTTCGGAGGCGCAATGGCGCCTCTTTAACGAAAAGCGTCAGTCCATTGAGACCGAATTTGCATTTCTAAAGCAGGCGATGCTGTCACCGAAAGAGCTGCAGACCTTGGCCCTTGAGGACCCGGGCTACTCCTCCGTGGGGCGAATGACCGCCGCCGATCTTTTAAGAAGACCCTCCACATGCTATGAGGCCATTGCGCCCTTTTTGCAACGCGGCGAGCAGCCTGCTCCTGCCCCATTCGTCTTGGAACAGGTGCTTATTCAACTGAAGTACTCGGGCTATCTTTCGCGTCAACAGCAGGAGGTTGATCGGCAAAAGCAGCTTCTTGAGACCGCTATTCCGGATGATTTTGTCTACCAAGGGCTTGCCGGGCTCTCCAATGAGATGGTCCAGAAACTCCAGAGCATTCAGCCACGAACACTCGACCAGGCCTCTCGGATTTCAGGTGTTACACCGGCGGCCATCTCTATTCTTTTGGTTTACATCAAGCGTCATCGTGCTGGCCCCGTGAAAGATCCTGCAAGCCTTGCAGCCTAAAGCCACGCACCAAACCTCGGTGTCGCGCTCAGACGAGACCAAGGAGATTGGAGACAGCCTTGATCGGCAGCTTGGTCAGGTGCTTGCGCCCGTGCACAGGCAGGCCCTTGTTGAGTTTCTGCGCGTTCTTCGCGCCTGGAACCATGTCCACAACTTAACGGCTATTCATGATCTTGATGAGCAGGTTCGCCGTCATTTGGTGGAGTCGGTACTAACTTTCAGACAGTTTCCTCCAGACCTCCAGCGCGCCTCGTCGGACAGGCCACTGCGTGTCATGGATGTGGGCTCTGGGGCTGGGGTACCCGCCATTGCATGGGCCATTCTGGCGGGCCCTTTGTTTCACATAACCTTGGTTGAGAAAGTGGGCAAGAAGGCAGCCTTTCTTCGCCGGGTTGTGCATCAGTTGGAGCTGGGATCAAGGGTTGCTGTTATTGAGGACGATGTTCGGCAGGTGAAGCCCCTTGAGCCCTACCAAATGGTCTCAAGTCGAGCCTTTGCTAGCCTTGGGGACTTTATTAACTGGACGCATCATTTGCTGGTGCCTTCGGGTATGTGGCTGTATCTGGCAGGCCAGCTTAATCGAGTTACTGGACTCAGTGAGCATGGCTATTGTCACGCGGACCCGTCGTTGGGTGTACGCCTTTTCAACATCACGCCGGTTTACCTGCCAGGCCAGGAGGCATCCCACCTGGTCTGGCTCTCAAAGGAAGGATTCGCATGCTAGCGCAGGTTTTCTGCATTGCAAACCAAAAGGGCGGGGTTGGCAAAACCACAACGGCAGTGAATCTTGCCGCCTCTTTGACCCGCCTCGGCTGTCGCACGCTACTTGTTGACCTTGACCCTCAGGGCAATGCCACCATGGGCAGCGGGGTGGACAAGGCGGAGGTTGAGCAGTCGGTTTACCCTGTCTTGCTGGGCCTCTCGACCTTGAAAGACAGCCTGATTAAAAGCCCCGCCGGGTACGACCTCTTACCTTCTAATCGGGAGCTTGCAGGGGCAGAGGTTGAGCTCGTCTCCATCGACCGGCGTGAGCATCGACTTCGGGACGCGATTCGAGGCGCATCGGTGGACTACGATGTCGTGCTTATTGATTGCCCACCTTCGCTCTCTTTGCTTACCTTAAATGGACTGTGTGCGGCGCATGGCGTTGTTATTCCTATGCAGTGCGAGTATTTTGCCCTCGAGGGCTTGTCCGATTTGGTGAATTCCATTAAGCGGGTGCATGGAGGCCTGAATAAAGATCTAAAGATCATTGGTCTCTTGCGAGTCATGTTTGATCCTCGCATGACACTGTCTCAACAAGTAAGTGACCAATTACTTAAGCACTTCGGAGACCGTGTTTTTAACACGGTCATTCCTCGTAACGTTCGGTTGGCCGAGGCTCCAAGTCACGGCCAGTCAGTGCTCGCTTACGATCCAGCCTCCCGAGGCGCGGTGGCGTACCTTGCCTTTGCTCAAGAGCTGATGGATCGGCTCAAGCTTATTCCCGGACAGGCAGTCCAAGCCTAAACCATTCTTGTACAAGGACTTCCTCATGGTGACATCCAAATCAGTTAAAAAGCGCGGACTTGGTCGTGGACTTGAGGCCTTGCTTGGCGGCTCAAACCCCATGGACGAGACCAGTGCCAACAGCCAGACTCTGTCGCTTGAGCAGCTGCAACCTGGACGCTACCAGCCTCGCCAGGTGTTTGCTGAGAGTGCAATTGCTGAGCTGGCGGAGTCCATCAAGGCGCAAGGGCTCATTCAGCCTATTGCAGTCAGGCCTGTTAAGGGCAGCGACATGTACGAGATCATTGCAGGGGAGCGACGTTTCCGTGCCTCGAAGTTGGCGGGCTTAAAGGAAATACCCGTCTATGTGCATGATGTGGACGACAAGGCAGCGCTTGCCATGGCACTTGTTGAGAACCTGCAGCGAGAGGACCTTAACGCGCTTGAAGAGGCCCGAGGCATCGAGCGGCTGATCGAGGAGTTTAAGCTCACCCACGAACAGGCCTCTGACGTTCTGGGTCGTTCGCGATCGGCCATCACCAATCTTTTGCGCTTGTTGCAGTGCAGCCCGTTGGTGCAGAAAGCCCTTGCCCAAGGCGTTATCGAGGCCGGCCATGCCAGGGCCATGCTCAGCCTTCCCGAATCTGCCCAGCGCGCACTTTTGAAGACCATTGAGCTTGACGCCTTGTCGGTGAGGGAGGTGGAGCAGCGAGTAAGACTGCTGGGGTTTCAGGCGGTCGAAGGTGTTTCGTCCGATAGCAGCCCTAGACCCCGGGGCAAGTCGTTAACGCGGCCCTCCTCAGACTGGCTAAGCATGCAGAATCGGGTTGCCGAGTCGTTGGGCCTGCCCGTGGTTCTTTTATCGAAGAAAAAAGGCGCCGAGATGCGTCTTAGTTTTGCGTCCATGGAAGAACTCAACGGCTTCCTGGACCGGCTTCAGATCGTCACCGAAAAGGATCATTTTGAATAAGGCCCAATCCCTTGAAAGTGCTTTGACAGGTTCGGCCGATCGACTTAAACTCGCATGCTAGGTTTTTTCCTAATACCTCGGTCGTTGGGTTGGCACGGGACCCCCGGAACAAATAAGGACGAGTCATTGATTTTGGAGCTATTTATTGCAGCTCAGGGCATTGTTGTGATCGGCGTATCGCTAGCAATGCTTCTATGGGATGGCTCGGGTGAGGCCAGCCTTGCAGCCTTGGCGGGGGGCGGTTCTATTTGGCTTGCGAATCTGGCCATGGTGGTCTGGATGAAGATTCGTCGCACTGTAGGCTCACAGTCCGTCCACACCGTGGCCTCCTCGTTGTCGGTTCTTATTGCTTATTTTTTTAAGTTACTTCTAAGCTGCACACTTCTCTGGATGTCGGTGGTTTGGTTATCACCTTTTAATTGGTTAGGGTTTTTCTCAGGGCTTTGTTTTGCGCTGACCGCCATTTATCTGATCCCCTGGGTGTCCAGCTTGTCGGTCTTTCGTTCGTTAAGTCAGCGTGACTTTAACCAACGCGTCAAAGTTATTACGTCTCAGTCGGCCTGTCCGACCTCGAGGTAAGAAAGGGTCTCGTTTTTATGGCATCGGGCAGCGCTCCTACCTCCTCCGAATACGTTGTTCACCACCTCACCAATTTAAACCAGACCGGTGAGGCTCAGGCTGACATCATTGATTTCAGCTTGATTAACCTGGACACCGTTTTCTGGTCGTTTGGTCTGGGCATGCTTGCGGTCTTTGTTCTCTACAGGGCGGCACGCAATGCGAGTGCGGGAGTGCCTGGTCGCTTCCAGGCCATGGTAGAAATCTTGGTGGAGCTCGTTGATAACCAGGCCAAGGGCGTTATTCATAGTGAGACCTCCCGCAAGTTCGTGGCCCCTCTGGCGCTTACCGTTTTCCTTTGGGTCTTCCTGCTTAACCTAATGGACCTGCTTCCCGTTGATCTCTTGCCGTCTCTCTGGGCCTTCGGCCTGTCCTCCATTGGAGTGGACCCTGGTCATGCCTATATGCGCGTGGTTCCGACAGCCGATGTCAACGTCCCCTTGGGCATGTCGCTTGCCGTCCTTCTCATGTGCCTTTATTACAATATAAAAATAAAGGGCTTGGGTGGCTGGCTGCACGAACTCTTCACGGCGCCATTTGGAAACCACTTTATTCTGTGGCCTATTAACCTGTTGATGCAGCTTATTGAATTCCTGGCGAAAACCGTATCCCACGGTCTGCGACTGTTTGGCAATATGTTTGCAGGTGAGCTGCTCTTTGTGCTTATTGCTCTTCTAGGAGGCACTGCCACTGCCCTAGGGTTTCTTGGCCATGTGCTTGCCGGCACAGCCTGGGCGCTCTTCCATATTCTTATCATCACCCTGCAGGCCTTTATTTTCATGATGCTTACCCTCGTCTATGTTGGGCAGGCTCACGATCACCATTAACAGAGTTGTTTTCTCTTTTTACTACGGTTGTTTTTAATTTTTAAGGAGTGGTTATGACGAACGTCGCATTTGTTGCCCTTGCTTGTGGACTCATCATTGGCCTGGGAGCCATTGGTGCCTGTATTGGAATTGGTCTGATGGGGGGAAAGTTTATCGAAGCGTCAGCCCGTCAGCCCGAGCTTATGAATGAACTGCAGACCAAGATGTTTCTTCTGGCCGGACTCATCGACGCGGCCTTTCTGATTGGTGTTGGTATTGCAATGATGTTTGCTTTTGCAAACCCATTCGCAGGCTAAGCCTTGAAAATTCGATGGGGCTCACAAGCCGCCTGAAGAAGTTTGGGCGAAACACTGAGCGATTTTTGGGATGGCCCCAGGCCGCACCAATCTTATTTTTTAGGGAATTGCTGTGAACATTAACGCGACATTGTTTGCACAGCTGGTAGTTTTTTTCATACTTGGCTGGTTCACCATGAAGTTTGTTTGGCCCCCCATTGTTCGGGCCCTGGATGAGCGCGCAAAAAAAATCTCCGATGGTTTAGCGGCGGCTGACAAGGCTCAGGTCGACCTACGGGTGGCCGAACGACGGGCCGCCGAGGAGATGACCAAGGCCAGAGATACGGTTTCAGAGCTTCGCGCTGCAGCCGAGCGACAGGCGACATCCATTATTGAACAGGCTCGAGCAGAAGCTGCTGCAATCGTTACTCAGGCGCGTCAACAGGCTGAGGCCGAAGCAGAGACAGCCTCGCAGTCAGCCAAGCTGGCCCTTCGGGCCGAGGTGGCTACGCTTGCCGTTGCAGGGGCCTCGCAGATTCTGCGCCGCGAGATTGACGCCAAGGCTCACGCCGACCTGCTCTCCCAGCTGCAGTCTGAGTTGAAATAGCCATGGCCGAGCGCGCAACACTGGCAAGACCCTATGCCGAAGCAGCCTTCGAGGTGGCCTCGGAGTCAGGGGCCCTTGCCGAAAGCCTTGGCCTATGGACTGGCTACCTTGAGCGCTGCGCTTCTGTTGCGCAGAACGCCGAGGCTCAAGAAGCGTTTAAATTACCCAGCATGTCGGCCGAGCAATCGGTTGAGCTCATTGTCTCTGTGGCGGGTCTGCCGACCTCAGAGCAACGCGCTTTTTTACTACTGCTTGCCCAAAACAAGCGTTTAACGTTACTGCCCGAGGTTTACAGTCATTTAAGTAAGCTCGCCAGCCAGGCAGCCCATGTTTTGAATGCCGAGGTTGCCTCGGCTTTTCCTCTTACTGAGGATCAGATCGCGTCCATCTCAAAGCTTCTTCAAACGAAGTATGGGTCCCAGGTAAAGCTTTCCGTTTCGGTCGACCCCGAGCTTATCGGGGGTGTTCGCATTTCAGTGGGCGATGAGGTGATGGATGCCTCCGTTCGTGAAAAGCTTTCGAAAATGACCGTCGCCCTTTTGAACTAGGAGTTCTCATGCAATTAAATCCGTCGGAAATCAGCGAGTTACTGAAGTCCAAAATCAAAGGCCTTGACCTGTCGGCCAATACTCGCAACCAAGGAACGGTTGTCAGCGTGACAGACGGTATCTGCCGAGTCCATGGCCTGTCCGATGTCATGCAGGGCGAGATGCTCGAGTTTCCGAACCAGACCCTGGGCCTTGCGCTTAACCTTGAACGCGATTCCGTGGGCGCCGTGATTCTAGGCGAATACACCGCAATCTCTGAAGGTGATGTTGTGAAGGCCACCGGCCGCATTCTGGATGTTCCCGTTGGCCCTGAACTTATTGGCCGGGTTGTCAATGCGTTGGGTCAGCCCATTGATGGCAAGGGCGCAGTCAATGCCAAACAGACCGACGTGATTGAAAAAGTGGCGCCGGGCGTCATTTACCGAAAGTCCGTCTCGCAGCCTGTGCAAACGGGGCTAAAGGCTATCGACTCCATGGTCCCGATTGGTCGCGGCCAGCGCGAATTAATTATTGGTGACCGTCAGACTGGAAAAACAGCCGTGGCGGTTGACACCATCATTAACCAAAAAGGCAAGGACATGACCTGCGTCTACGTGGCGATTGGTCAGAAGGCCTCGACAATCTCCAACGTGGTGCGAAAGCTTGAAGAGACAGGCGCCATGGCCTACACCATTGTAGTGGCGGCCTCGGCCTCGGAGTCGGCGGCCATGCAATACCTTTCCGCTTACTCGGGTTGCACCATGGGTGAGTATTTCCGTGACCGCGGGCAGGATGCGTTAATTGTTTACGACGACCTCTCCAAACAGGCTGTTGCCTACCGACAGGTCTCCCTTCTCTTACGTCGCCCCCCGGGACGTGAGGCATTTCCTGGCGATGTCTTCTATTTACACTCCCGCCTTCTTGAGCGTGCGGCGCGCGTGAACGAGGAGTATGTGGAAAAGTTCACCCATGGTGAGGTAAAGGGAAAGACCGGTTCACTCACCGCACTTCCCATTATTGAAACTCAGGCCGGTGACGTGTCTGCCTTCGTCCCCACCAACGTTATTTCCATTACGGACGGCCAGATCTTCCTTGAAACGGACCTCTTCAATTCAGGTATCCGTCCAGCGGTGAATGCGGGTGTTTCAGTCTCAAGGGTGGGTGGTGCCGCCCAGACCAAGCTCATGAAGCGTAAAGACACCGGCGCGGGTGTGCGACTGGCCCTTGCCCAATACCGGGAGCTTGCAGCCTTTGCCCAGTTTGCCTCAGACCTCGATGAGACCACCCGCAAGCAGCTCGAACGCGGTCGTCTGGTGACGGAACTTATGAAGCAGGTGCAGTACCACCCGCTTCAGGTCTGGGAGATGGGGCTGACGCTTTTCGCAGTCAACAACAACTACATGGATGACGTGGAGGTTGCCAAAGCCAATAGCTTTGAAAAGGCACTACGTGACTACCTGGCCAGCTCGCATGCCGATCTCGTCAATGCCATTGAGTCTGCGAAAGACCTGTCGTCTGACAACGAAGCCGCCTTACGGGCGGCCATTGAGGCCTTTAAGAAAACGGGTGCTTATTAAAGAGCGAAGGCGATGTTCGACGCATCTTTAACCTAAAGCCACAGGAAGCTTATGCCAGGATCGAAAGAAATACGAGGCAAGATCAAGAGCGTGCAAAACACGCGCAAGATCACAAAGGCCATGGAGATGGTGGCCGCCTCGAAAATGCGGCGTGCGCAAGAACGTATGCGGGCGGGCCGACCCTATGTTCGCAAGGTGCTTGCCATTTGTTCGCACCTTAGTCACGCAAGCCCCGAGTACGTCCATCCTTTTATGGTCAAGCGTGAGGTTAAGCGTGTGGGCCTTATTGCTGTAACCACCGATAAGGGTCTCTGCGGCGGACTTAACACCAACATCCTTCGCTATGTTGTTCAGTCAATGAAGGAATGGACGGCATCGGGAATTGAAATTGATATCTCGGCGTTTGGGAACAAGGGCATAAGCTTTTTTAACCGCAATGGCGGGCGGCTCATCTCCTCGCTTGCCCAGTTCGGGGACAGCCCTTCGCATGAGGCGGTTATTGACAACGTTCGTCTTCAGCTTGACAACTACGTAACTGGCAAAATTGACGTGCTCTACCTTGCAAGCAACGAGTTTGTTAACACCATGAAGCAAGAGCCTGTTCTGCGCCAGCTTTTGCCTCTGCCCGAGGACCAGTTCGACGACCTCGATCCCAACCATGACTGGGATTATTTGTATGAGCCCGATGCCGAGCAGGTGCTCTCCGATCTTATTACCCGCTATGTGGAGTCTCTGGTCTACCAGGCGGTCTCCGAGAACATGGCCTGTGAGCAGAGTGCTCGAATGGTGGCAATGAAAGCAGCCTCTGACAATGCCAAGCAGCTTATTGATGAACTTCAACTTTCGTATAACAAAGCGCGACAGGCAGCTATTACCAAAGAGCTCTCAGAGATCGTTGGTGGCGCGGCAGCCGTTTAATTTAGAAGGTATTTTGGAAGGATAGGGACCTTATTATGGAATTAGCACAGGGCAAGATCGTTCAGTGTATTGGCGCGGTGGTAGACATTCAGTTCTCTGTAGAGACCTTGCCAAAGGTTTATGACGCTTTAAGGCTTGATGCCTCCGCGCAGCATGACCTGGTTGAGGCGGAATTAACCTTTGAGGTGCAGCAGCAGCTTGGTGACGGGGTTGTTCGTACCATTGCCATGGGCTCTTCCGATGGCCTTCGTCGCGGCATGTTGGTGAACAACACCGCAGCACCCATTAGCGTGCCCGTGGGTCACGAGACCCTGGGCCGCATTATGGACGTTCTTGGTCGCCCCATTGACGAGGCGGGCCCCATTCCAACCGACGAGCGTCGAGCCATTCACCAGCCAGCCCCTAAATTTGCAGAGCTCTCCCCGTCGGTCGACCTCTTGGAGACAGGAATCAAAGTGATTGACCTGGTCTGTCCGTTTGCAAAGGGCGGCAAGGTGGGCCTGTTTGGTGGCGCGGGTGTGGGCAAAACCGTCAACATGATGGAGCTCATTAACAACATTGCCAAACAACACTCGGGCCTTTCGGTCTTTGCAGGCGTGGGTGAGCGCACCCGTGAAGGCAACGACTTCTACCATGAGATGAAGGACTCCAATGTCCTTGACAAGGTTGCCATGGTCTTTGGTCAGATGAACGAGCCCCCAGGCAACCGACTGCGAGTCGCCCTGACCGGTCTCACCATGGCCGAGCGTTTCCGTGATGAGGGTCGTGACATTCTCTTCTTTGTCGATAACATTTATCGCTATACCTTGGCAGGTACCGAGGTTTCCGCGCTTCTTGGTCGAATGCCCTCGGCTGTGGGCTATCAGCCAACACTTGCTGAAGAGATGGGCCGATTGCAGGAGCGCATTGTCTCCACCAAGGTGGGCTCCATTACGTCCATTCAGGCTGTCTACGTTCCCGCAGACGACCTTACCGACCCATCGCCCGCAACAACTTTTGCACACCTCGATGCCACCGTGGTCTTGTCACGCGATATTGCCTCCTTGGGCATCTATCCGGCGGTTGACCCACTTGACTCTACCTCACGGCAGGTGGACCCCAATGTGATTGGCGAGGAGCACTACACGGTTACGCGTCGTGTCCAGTCAACCCTTCAGCGTTACAAGGAACTGCGCGACATTATTGCTATTCTTGGCATGGATGAACTCTCGCCCGATGACAAGCTTTTGGTTGCTCGCGCTCGAAAAATTCAGCGTTTTCTCTCTCAGCCTTTTCATGTGGCCGAGGTGTTTACCGGCTCCCCAGGAAAATACGTTAGCCTTGCCGACACCATCCGTGGGTTCAAAATGATTGTTGACGGGGAATGCGACGCGCTGCCCGAACAGGCGTTCTACATGGTGGGCCCGATTGAGGAGGCCTTTGAAAAGGCCAAGACCCTTCAGTAGCGTGTCCAATTAAAACCCTAAGCATGACCCGACAGCCCAAGAAGCGAGGACAGTATGAAGACCCTGCAGGTTGATGTTGTAAGTGCCGAAAAAGAGGTCTTCTCGGGAAAGGCGCAGTTCGTGGCCCTTCCGGGAGAGCAGGGCGAGCTTGGCATTCTTCCTGGGCATACCCCGCTTATTACGCGCATCCGTCCCGGCACGGTTCGCATAAAGATGGAAGATGGTGATGAAGAGCTCTTGTTTGTCGCCGGGGGTATTCTTGAGGTTCAGCCCGGTGGGGTCTCTGTTCTGGCCGACACCGCGATTCGCGGCAAAGACCTCGACGAGGCAAAAGTCAACGAGGCCAAACGTTTGGCCGAGCAGGCCCTTGAGTCGAAATCGTCCGACATGAATTACGCCTCGGCGCAGGCCGAGCTGGCCATTTCGTTTGCCCAGCTCTCGGCCATTCGTCGGCTTAAAGGCAAGACACGAGCCTAATACGGCCGGAGCTCTCAAGCCGCGACGGCTTGGTGCTCTTTGGGCGGAAAGAACCGATTCACGTGACCAACCTGACCAATGACCTTTTCCTTCGTGCCCTTCGGCGCGAGGCGGTGGACCGAACGCCCGTCTGGCTCATGCGTCAGGCCGGTCGTTACCTGCCGGAATACAACGCCACGCGTAAAAAAGCTGGCAACTTCATGGCCCTGTGTAAGTCGCCCGACCTTGCCTGCGAGGTCACTCTGCAACCTATCGACCGTTATGGGTTCGACGCAGCCATTCTGTTTTCAGACATTCTTACAGTTCCCGATGCGCTCGGGCTTGGGCTGCATTTTGTTGAAGGCGAGGGCCCTCGATTTAAAAAAGCCATCGGGTTCGAGGCGGATATTCGTGAGCTTCCCGCCATCGATATCGAGCACGAGCTTGGCTACGTGGGCGAGGCGGTTCAGACCATCCGCAAGGCCCTCAATGATCGCGTACCGCTTATTGGTTTTTCGGGCAGCCCATGGACACTGGTTTGTTACATGGTGGCCGGCGGAAGCAGCAGCGATGACTTCTTAAAGGTGCGTCAATGGCTTTACAGCAGGCCCGACCTGGTGCTTCTTCTGCTTGAGAAAGTGACCGATCTGGTGATTCAGTACTGCGCCATGCAGATACGTAAAGGCGCCCAGGCCATTATGCTTTTTGACAGCTGGGGTGGTCTTTTGGCCGATGCCCAGTTTGGTCGGTTCTCTCAGGCCTTTTTGTCCAAGGTGGTGGCTGCCCTCACGCAGCAATTCCCCGACACCCCAAGCATTGTCTTTGTTAAAGGCGGGGGCTTGTGGCTTGAGCGAATCGCTGCAACAGGATGCACGGCACTCGGAGTCGACTGGACGGTCAATCTTGGCCAAGCCCGTGTGCGCGTCGGTTCCCAGTGCGCCATTCAAGGCAACCTCGATCCCGCGGTCTTGCTTGGTCATCCAGACCACATTCGAGCCGAGGTGGCCCGAACCATTCAGAGCTTTGGACTGCTTGAGCCCGGCGTTGGGCATATTTTTAACCTGGGTCATGGCATTTCGCAGTTCACACCGCCCGAGAATGTTCAATGCCTGGTTCAGGCCGTTCGGGAGTTCAGCTCCAGGAGCAACTAACCCCTCAGGGGGTGGCATGCATGTCCCAGTCGTCAACTCGGTCTGAGCCCAAGGTCGTTTCGGTGGCCGTCGTTGCCCCTGGGCTTGGTGAGTTTGATTACGACGGACCCCTTGCCATTTCCAGCGACAAGAGCCCTGAGCTGCAACGGGGGGATTGGCTCGTGGTGCCTTTTGCCAGGCGGGTTTTGTTGGCTGTGGTGACCAACCCAGATCAACAGCCGGATGGCTCCGATCGTTTTAAGCGCCGTCAGGCCCTAGGGCGGTTTCAGGTAATCCCTGCATTGACCCCGGCGCAGCTGGAGTTCTTTGTCTTCATCGCTAGCTACTACCGCTCGAGCCTCGGCTCCGTTCTCAGCATGGCGATCCCAGCCTGGATTCGAAGCGGAAAGAACCTTCAGTCAGTTTGCGAGCCGCACACAGCTAAGGCCACAGCCACGTCTAAGGGAAAGGCGCCGCTGCAAAAACTAATAGAAAAGTTTGGCTCTGCCTCAATCGGGCCGCCCAGGAGCACACCTTCGGGCGACAGCGCGCCCGATTCAAGTAGTGCCCTCGTTCCCACCACTGAGCAGGCTCAGGCCATTGAGCAGGCTGCCCACTCACTCGGTCTTGCCCAGGCTACCCTTGAACGGCCAACCCCCGTCTACCTGCAGGGTGTCACCGGGTCCGGCAAAACCCTGGTCTATGTGGAGCTGATCAAGCGACTCTGGCAGATGGCCCCCAAGGCTCAGGTGCTCTACCTGGTGCCGGAGATAGCCCTTACCCCGGTTTTAAAATCTCGCCTGCTCGATGCCCTTGGCCTTGGGTCCGATGCCTTAAGCATCTTGCACAGCGGCATGACTGATCGTCAACGCGCCGTTGCATGGATGCAGGCCGTTCATGGTGTTACGAAACTGATCTTAGGTACCCGGCTAAGCCTTATGACGCCGTTGCCGCGATTAGCAATGATTGTCGTGGATGAAGAGCATGACAGCTCCTATAAAAGCCAAGAATCGGTGCGTTATTCCGCGCGCGACCTGGCCGCCTTCTGCGCCTCCCAGCAGAACATTCGCCTGGTCCTGGGCTCGGCAACACCCTCCTTAGAGTCCCTGGCCCAGGTTGAGAAGGGGCGCTACAGCCTGGTTCGACTTTTGAAACAGGCCACCGGTGCGCCCAAGGCCGACTTAACCATGGTGGACCTTAACAAGGAGCGCGTTGCATGCGCGGGGGTTCTTACCGACTCGGTGCGTCAGGCGGTGGAACAGACGCTTGGCCGTGGGCGTCAGGTGCTCTTCTTTCTAAATCGCCGTGGTTACGCTCCGCTGTTAGGCTGCCCCTCCTGCGGATGGACGCAAGGCTGTGAGCACTGTTCGGTCTCCATGGTCCTGCACAAAAAAGCTGGCCAATGGCAGATGGTCTGCCATCATTGTGGCCTTTCAAAAAGGCCACAGCCACGCTGCCCATCCTGTGGGGCGGCCGAACTGACTGGGCAGGGCTTAGGCATTCAATGGCTTGAGGATCGTCTCCGAGAGGCCTTTCCAGGCGTTGCACTCACCCGTGTTGACAGCGACAGTGCCGGCAGTGCCGAGAAGATGACGCAGATGCTCAAACACCTGCAGCAACCCAAGCCGGAGATGATCCTCGCGACTCAGATTCTGGCCAAGGGGCACGATCTACCCGGCCTCTCCACCGTGGTGGTGCTTGATGTCGATTCGCAATTGCTTAGCCCCGAATTTCGGGCCCCCGAATGGCTCTTCTCAACACTTCTTCAGGTCAGTGGCCGGGCAGGCCGGCATGAAGATCAGGCCCGTGTCTTCTTGCAGACACGCTACCCAACCCACCCCTTGTTTAAAGGCCTGCAAGGCGATGACCCCGCTGCCTACCTCGGCACGCTGCTCGAGGAGCGTCGACAGGCCTCGCTTCCTCCTTATGGGCACATTGCAGTCCTACGGATGACCGCGCGCAGTGAGGCGATCGTGCAGGGCCATCTGAACACGCTGTGGGCGGAGATCCTGAAAGGCAAGCCCGCCGACTGCCAAGTGCACCAGCCGAGCCCAAGCTACCCCGAAAAACGTGCGAACCAGTACCGATGGCATATGGTCCTGGAATCGCCTCGCCGAGGTCCACTGAACGCAGTCTTGGCGCTTGCCCTTGCCATTGCCCAGGCTCAAGGCATGCGCGACCTAATTGTTGACGTCGACCCCTTGGGCCTGTCGTAAGACCTGTTATATGTAATAGGCTGTTGTTGTAAGCAGACGACCCGAAGACTGCATCGCACCGCGAACAAGGGCGGGCAGCTCTTGACCACCTTGGCGGCGGGCATTAAGCCCATGCTCAGACTCATCGGCAATCATCTGCTGAAGCACTCGACGCGAGGCGGCATCGCCTGCAGGAAGCTTCTTTAGGTGAGATGCGAGATGAGCCTCCACCTGTCGCTCGGTCTCGGATAAAAAGCCCAAAGAAACAGGCCCGCCCATACGACCCGCAACATAGCCAAGAAGAAAGGCGCCACTGAACCAGACAGGGTTGAGCAGGCTTGGGCGCCCACCAAGCGCGTGAATACGCTCCTCGGTCCATCGCAGATGATCGGCCTCTTCGCGCGCCGCCGACTGAAGCAGGTTGTAGAGCTCGGCGTTCTCAGCAGCGGCTGCCTGCCCCTGATAAAGCGCCTGTGCAGAGACTTCGCCGGCATGGTTAACGCGCATAAGCGCAGCCGCCTGCCTGGCGTCCTCGGGACTAAGGCCTGGTGAATCGCTTGTGGTGATACCTCCGGCGTCTGCCGGAGAAGGCCGTCCTGAGCCGTAGGGACGGGACCCAGCCAGCGTTCGTAAGGCCGTATCGAGCCCTACAAAGGCACGATCAAGCGTTGAAAGAGCCCGAAACACCGCTTAGAACGAGCCGCCGCTGCCGTTGGCGAGGTGAACAACGGCCCTCTTAATCTCTTCATCCGAATAGGCCCCACCGCCTTGGGCAGGCATGGCGCCCTTACCTTTAATGGAGGAGGTGACTAGTGCATCAAGCCCCGCGGTGAGCCGTGGCTTCCAGCTGCCGGTATCGCCCATTTTTGGCGCCCCGAGCACACCGGCAGCATGGCAGGCCGCGCAGGCTGCGCCATAGACTTCGGAGCCTGCGCGTAGAGCCGCCTTCACCACAGTGGCCGCAGCAACCACGGCCCCTGCCTCTGGTTCGGTTGCAACCCGACCAATGGGGGCAATACGCTCGGCAATGGCCTCGGGGGTTAAGGCATCACTTCCTGCCCCTACCTTGACCGAGGCGCCCACGTATTTGGTAAGCAGAACAATCACGATGATGGGAATAATAAAGGCAAGCACTACAACCACAATAAGCTGTTGTGGGGTGCGAATGGGGCTTTCATGCACCTCCTGATTCTCAGGGGAGGCGTGCGAGGAGCTGTTTGCATTGGACATAAGACGATCCTAAAAAGAAGAGTGCAGACCCGGAACCACAGAACATACCGCGTATTATACGAAGGCATGACGAGCGTCTGTAGCTCAGTGGATAGAGTATTGGCCTCCGAAGCCAAGGGTCGCAGGTTCGATTCCTGCCAGACGCGCCAATCGCAGTTGAGATCACCTACGCCGCGTATGCCGCAGCTCGTTTTTTCCAGACATCAAAGTAAAGCCTGTGACACCGATTTTTAGACAGAGATTCCTCAACGACCTTCGCCATGAACTGGTCAAGGTTCTGCACGAGCTGGCACCCGAGCAATCTTCAGCCCTTGAGCCCACCACCTTTGAAGAGCTCGATGAAAGCCTTCAGAGCCCCAAGCAATGGTCTCACGGTGACCTTGCCTGCAACGTTGCACTGCGACTGGCCAAACCTTATGGCCTAAAGCCCATGGTTCTTGCAACCGCCCTGGCAGAGGCTCTAAGCCAAAGCCCTGCCCTTGCCCCGACCATTGAAAAGGCCAGTGCCGCCGCCCCTGGCTTTGTAAACCTTCGCTTCAAAGACGCGGTTTACGCACAGCTTATTTTCAGCTGCCTTGCCGAGCCCGACTTCGGATGCCTGGTTCAAAAGCACCCGCCTGAGGTCATTCTTGAGTTTGTCTCGGCCAACCCCACCGGGCCTTTGCATGTTGGCCATGGCCGGCAGGCCGCCCTCGGCGACTGCCTTGCAGCCGTTCTGCAGACTCAGGGTTATCGCGTAACCCGCGAGTTTTATTACAACGATGCAGGCGTCCAAATTAATAATCTGGCCATCTCGGTGCAGGCCCGGGCCAAGGGCCTCGCTCCCCACGACCCCTCCTTTCCGCAGGACGGCTACCGGGGGGACTACATTCTGGATATTGCAAAGGCCTACCAAGAGGGCGAGACCATTCATACAGCCGACGGTCTTCAGATAACCGGCAGGGGCAGCCTGGAGGACCTTGATGCCATTCGCCAGTTTGCTGTTGCCTATTTGCGTCGAGAGCAGGACCTTGACCTACAAACCTTTGGCGTGCACTTTGACCGTTTTAGCCTCGAATCGTCCCTGTATGCCGATGGGCATGTTGGCGCGGTGATTGATCGGCTCGTTGCATCGGGCGATGCCTACGAGAACGAAGGAGCGCTCTGGCTTGCCACCACGCGCTATGGCGATGATAAAGACCGGGTCATGCGCAAGTCCGACGGTGGCATCACCTATTTTGTTCCCGATGTGGCCTATCACGAACAAAAGTTTAAACGCGGTTGCAGTCGCGCTATCAATATTCAGGGCTCCGACCACCATGGCACCGTGGCAAGGGTTCGAGCGGGTCTTCAGGCACTCAACATTGGCGTTCCTAAAACCTTTCCCGAATACCTTCTTCACAAAATGGTGACCGTGATGCGCCAGGGTCACGAGGTAAAGATCTCTAAGCGTGCGGGCCAGTATGTCACCCTGCGTGACCTCATTGTCTGGTCTTCAGGCCTGGGCGAAACGGATGGCACGCAGCCGAGTCCAGAGCAGCTTCAAAAGGGAAGAGACACCGTCCGGTTTTTTCTGGTCTCACGAAAGCCCGATACCGAGTTTGTTTTTGATGTTGACCTGGCGGTCTCGCAGACCGATGAGAACCCTGTCTACTATGTTCAGTACGCTCATGCCCGCTGTTGCAGCGTGCTTGCCCAGGCGCAGACGTCGGTTGAGTTGGTGGTCGACCAGGCGCACGAGATCGAGAGTCTGTTTAGGACCCAGGGCGCTGTGCTGCAAGACAAAGAGCGGTGCCTCTGTCTGCGTATGGCCGAGTTTCCTCGTCTTCTTGGTCAGGCGGCGCACGACTGCGCGCCCCATTTACTGGCCTTTTATCTAAGAGACCTGGCTGCGGATTTTCATGGGTTTTACAATGCCCACCGCGTTCTGGTCGACGACCCTTCGACGCGCCAACTTCGGATTTTCCTCGTTGCGGCGACTGCCGTCATGCTGCGGCGGGGGCTTGGTATTCTCGGGGTCTCATCCCCCGATAGAATGTAGACATGACGACCTCACCAAGGCCCGCCCCCGAACCCCAGGGCCGTTCCGTGCTGCCTTTTGTTCTTGGCCTGACGCTTGGCCTTGTGATAGCGGCGGCCATTGCCATGTTTGTCACCGGGGCCCCGGTGCCCTTTGTTGATCGGGGCATCCTTTCTAATCAAAACTCTGAACGGTTGCCTGCGACGGCGCCGATGCCACGTGCTCAACCCGCGCTACCCGAGCCTTTGGTGGAGCCCGCCCCGATGGCCAAGCCCTCGGTTTCGGCCCAAGGCAGCAGGCAGGAGAAGCCGGCGGCTGCACCCGTGGCGGGTCAGCCCGAAGCCCCCAGCCAGGCCGCCCAAGAACCCAAGCCTACGCCGGCGCCCGAATCGTCGGCCGCCAGCCAGTTCTTTTTGCAGGTTGCAGCCTTTAAGTCTGCTGATGAAGCCGAGCAGATGCGGGTGCGGCTTGCCTTCATGGGCTTTGAGGCCCACATCCTTGAGACCAAAAAGGATGAGACCGTTTTCTTTCGGGTGCGGCTTGGGCCCTATCGAAATTTCGAGGAACTGAATCGGGCCAAGTCCAGTCTGTCCCAAAACGGACTTGAGGCCACGGTGGTTCGTCTTAATCTTTAGAGTGATCGGGTGGGGCCTGCCCACCCTTTCAAAAAGTCATCGCCTGATGTGTAAACAAGGAGATTTGTGATGCGAGATGCGAAGTTAAACCTAAAGCGTCGTCAGCTGGGTGTGGGCCTGCTTGGTCTATCTGCGCTGGGTGCCTATCCGGCCGCATGGGCGCAGGGCTTTGACGAGGGCATTGATTACCGGGTTCTTCGTCAGGCGGTTGCCACAGCCAGCGCCGACAAAATCGAGGTGCTTGAGTTCTTCTGGTACGGCTGCCCGCACTGCAAAAGCTTTGAAGGCCCTCTGGCCTCTTGGAAGGCAAGCCTTGCCAAAGATGTCGTCTTTCGTAAGGTCCATGTACCCTTTCGGGAAGAAACCCATCAACGTCTTTTTTACAGCCTTGAGTCCATGGGCATTGCCGAGAAGCTTGCCTCGAAAATCTTTGAGGCCGTTCATGTTGAACGCAAACCTCTTCTTAGCCTCGAAGACCAGAAAGGTTTTGCCAAGGCCAATGGAATCGATCCGGCTCGTTACGAGAAGGCCTGGATGTCTTTTTCGGTGCAGTCACAGATGAAGCGCGCGAATGCCCTAATGCAGGCCTATCGAATTGATGGTGTGCCTCAACTTGGGGTTAATGGCCGTTATGTTACGTCGCCCTCCATGGTGGGCGGCAATCATCAGCGTGCGCTTGCCGTGGTCGATTACCTTGTTAACAAAGAGCGGAAGGCGGGCTAGCCGTAAGAAGCCCTTCAATCCAGCGTTAGCGTTGTGTCTGAAGCACAAGTTGGTAGGCCTGCTCACGGCTAAGACCAAGGGCCTGCGCAGCAAGCTTGGCTGCCAGGGGTTTTGGGCAGTGTCCGCATAGGCTTTTTAGCCAGACAAGGTCTTGAGGCTGCAGGGCCTGCTCTGAGAAATCTGAGGCCGTGCCCGCCCTATGTCCCGAAGGGTTCACCAGGTTTTTAACAAGCACCACAAACTCGCCCTTAAAGGCCTGAGCATCCGTTGCCTGTTTCTGGGCCTTGAGTTTCGCGATGACCTCCACAAGCGACCCCCGAAAGCAGGTCTCAAACCGCTTAGTCAGTTCGCGGGCCACAACCACCTGTGAGGCTGTATTGAAGGCAAGCGAGGCATCTTCAAGGCAGCCGAGGATACGGTGCGGGCTTTCGAAAAAAACTGAAAGACCCGGCAAAAGGGCAAGCCT
Source organism: Bordetella parapertussis (assembly GCA_945901825.1). GTDB lineage: Bacteria > Pseudomonadota > Gammaproteobacteria > Burkholderiales > Burkholderiaceae_A > Hahnella. The sequence goes on along the minus strand of CAMDMC010000007.1, from coordinate 22,746 downwards.
GGCCAACTGGTCTTGGCGCTGCTTTTTGCGAGCAGGTAAAAAGCCCCAGAACATCATGGGCTCATCGTCCTCGGGCCTAAGCCCAGCAATGCTTAGGGCTGCTGTTAATGCGCTTGGACCAGGAACCGCGACACTCTCAAAGCCTTGTTGGGAAAGCTGCGCCACCAGCCGCTGGCCGGGATCTGAGAGCCCTGGGGTGCCCGCGTCACTCACCAGTGCCACCGACAGATTCTGCTGAAGAAGGCTTGCCACCTCGGCGATCTTTTCCATCTCGTTGTGGGCATGAAGGCTGACCAGCCGTTTGGTGGTCGATAAGCCAGCGGCCTTGCAGAGATGGCGGAAAACACGCGTGTCCTCTGCGCAGATGGCGTCCGCCTGGGCCAGCACCTCTCGAGCCCGGGGACTGAGGTCGCCGAGATTGCCGATGGGGGTTGCAACAACAGAAAGCCTTGAGCGGTTGGGGGATAGATCGGCCCGGGCCTTGGTGGTCAAGCTTGGTGGGTATGTCATTGCCGCCGTCAATCTCCTCTTGCGCCGCAGGCCGGGCTGCCGAAGACCTTGCCCTGAGCTTTCTGCAATCGCAAGGCCTCACGCTCATTGCAAGGAATCAGTTGTTTCGGGGCGGCGAGCTTGACCTTATTATGCGCGATGGTCAGCAGCTTGTATTTATCGAGGTTCGACAACGGACAAATGCTAGGTTTGGCGGGGCACTGGCGTCGGTGCATCGGCAAAAGCAGCGCCGTATTGTTCATGCGAGCCGTTGTTGGCTGTTGAAGACAGGCTGGAAAACTTTGCCTGTCTGCAGGTTCGACGTGGTTGGGCTTGATGCAACGGGGCAGATAATCTGGGTTAAGGCCGCTTTTAGCCTTAGTGATTTTTAGTCTTGAGTAACTGCTAAAGCATTTAGAATAGTTCCATTGATCGCTTTCTAGGAGCCTTGCCGCATGAAACTGCCTGTCACCCGTTCGATCTGGCCTGTCTTGTTGATGCTCCCACTTTTTACCTTGGTGCTTCCGGGCTGTTTTCCTGTGGTGGCAACCGGCATGGTTGCAGGCGCAATGTCCATTAGTGACCGACGAACGACAGGCGCTCAGGCTGAAGACCAGGCCATCGAACTCAAGACCGCGAGTCGGTTACGCGACAGGTTTAGCTCCGACAAGGCCGTTTCAACCAGCGTGGTGAGCTTTAACCGAACAGCCCTTATTACAGGCTTTGCACCCGATGCTGCAACCAAGCTTGAAATTGGCGAGCTTGTGGCGAAGGTTGAGAATGTACGTCAGGTGGTCAATGAAATTCAGCTCTCTCGACCCGCTGGAACGGTCTCCTACACCCAGGATGTCTACCTGACAACGCGCGTCAAGCTCACCTTGCTCGACCACCGTTCCATTAACGCCAATTCCATTAAGGTGGTCACCGAGTCGTCCACGGTCTACCTTATGGGTCTGGTCACTGAAAAAGAGGCCAACGAGGTGGCCAGCCTAACGTCGCGTGTTCCTGGGGTTCGCCGTGTGGTGAGGGCCTTTGAAATTATTTCTGAGGATCAACGTAAGGCCATCGACCGGGCTGTCGAGGCTGGCAGCCCACCTCCTGAGACACGTGGACAGAACCCAAAGCCGTAATCATGGTCCAAGGTCCATTGCTCGAAACCGTGGTTAGGAGACTTTCACAATGAAGAAATGGCTTTCTCTTGGGCTTGTCCTTATTCTGGTCGTAGGCGCCTGGTGGTCTTTCCTAAGACCGTCACCCAGCCCAGTGGTTGCCTCCCAAGATCTCAAAGGCCAGCTTGTCTCCACCGAAGCGCTTCGCGGCAAGCCCTACCTGGTTAATTTCTGGGCGACCAGCTGCATTACTTGCGTGAAGGAAATGCCCGACCTCATCGCCCTGCATGAAGAGTTTGCCAAGAAGGGGTTTCAAACGGTGGCGGTGGCCATGAGCTATGACAGGCCCGATTTTTTAAACCAGTTTGTTGTGGATCGTGGCCTTCCCTTTCTGGTTATCCACGACCTTGACCAGGCCTGGGCAAGGGCCTGGGGTGATGTGGCCGTAACGCCAACCACCTTCATTGTCGATCGCAATGGCTACGTCACGCGGCGTTATGTCGGGGAGCCCGACTTTGATTCGCTTCGCAAATGGCTCAGGCAAGAACTTGCGTTAGCAAGCTAAATTGAAACAGGTTGGGTTTTGTGTTTTTTTGGGTTATACCTTTGAGGGCGAAGGCCTGAGGACCTAACCTTTTACGATGCGAAGCCCGCCAACTCGGCCTGATGGTCGGCATGGTAGGACGAGCGCACCAAGGGCCCCACTGCTGCATGGGCAAACCCCAGTTCCTTGGCGGTGGTCTCAAGAACCTGAAACTCTTCCAGGCTTACATAGCGCAGAACAGGCAGATGGGCTGTGGAGGGCGCAAGGTACTGACCAATGGTAATCATGTCAACATCATGTGCACGAAGATCGCGCATGACTTCAACGATCTCCTCGTTGGTTTCACCAAGCCCAAGCATCAAGCCGCTTTTGGTGGGCACTCCGGGTACGCGCTGTTTGAACTCCTTTAAAAGCCTTAAGGAATGAAGGTAGTCGGAGCCCGGACGTGCCTTTCTGTAAAGCCTCGGAACAGTCTCAAGGTTGTGGTTCATGACATCGGGTGGAGCGGTAACTAAAACATCAAGGGCTCGATCGAGTCGGCCACGAAAATCGGGGACAAGCACCTCAATCTGCGTGCTTGGCGCGCGGGCTCGGATTTCCTGAATGCACTGCACGAAGTGACGGGCACCCCCATCTTTCAGGTCGTCACGGTCTACGCTGGTGACAACAACGTAGCGCAGCTTTAAAGCAGCGATGGTTTTGGCCAGATTCTGCGGTTCTTCAGCATCCAGAGGGTCTGGGCGTCCATGACCAACATCACAAAAAGGGCAGCGTCGTGTGCAGCGATCCCCCATGATCATGAAGGTGGCCGTGCCCTTTCCAAAACATTCTCCAATATTGGGACAGGAGGCCTCTTCACAGACGGTGTGAAGACGGTGCTCTCGCAGAATGGCTTTAATTTCAAAAAAGCGCGAGCCGAGGCTTGGGGCCTTTACGCGAATCCAGCTTGGCTTAGGGCCAATGCTTTCGGTATGCGCAACGATAGGAATGAGGCGGGTTTTTGCCGATCCCTTTTTCTTAAGAAACGCGGCAGACGCCTCGGGGGAAGGGCTTGGATTAGTGGTCATGAGGCCTTCGGCTTAAGAGCTTTTCAGTGATGATCTGGCAGACTTGCTGGGCCGCCTCGTCCAATGGCATTGCAACCCCCATTTTAGACAGGTCCGTCACCTTCAATCCTTGTATGCCGCAGGGGTTGATTCGCTCAAAAGGCTCAAGATCCATCTGAAGGTTTAAGGCAATGCCATGGTAGGAACAGCCATTTTTAATTTTTAGACCAAGGGCCGCAATCTTATGGCGCTCGTGCTGAAAATTGACATAGACTCCGGGCGCACCGACGACGCGATAGGCAGGCTTGATACCAAGGCCTTCAATGAAACCAATAAGCGCACCCTCAAGAAGCCTCACCAGGCTGCGCACGGTGAGGTGGTAGCGACGAAGATTCAAGAGGCAATAAATCACCAACTGGCCGGGCCCGTGGTAGGTGACCTGGCCCCCACGGTCGGTCTGCACAACGGGAATGGACCCCGTGTTTAGAAGATGGTGGCTCTGGGCTGCGAGCCCCAGACTGAAGACTGCCGGGTGTTCAACAGGCCATAGGGCGTCACTGGACTGGTCATCACGCCTAAGCGTGTAGCTTGTCATGCGGTCGACGGCCGCCTGGTAGTCAAGACCGTGGTCTGACGACCAGATAACTAGAGAACCACTTTGACCCATGGATGACCCGTTAGGCAGAGGTAAATTTGGTCGAGATGGGCTTTTGAATGCGTTTGAACATAAATGGTGAGGCTTATGTAGGTGGCCTGCTTGCTCACCCGCATCTCGATTTTTTCAGCGGCTATATCGGGCACGAGCTCAGCCAACGCAGCCACCATTTCTTGGGCGAAGCCTTCGCGCCGCAGGCCCATGACCTTAATGGGGAACTCGCAAGGAAATTCAATAAGTGATTCTTGCGGCTCAGGGATCGGCATTATTTGCACGGCTAGTTTATTGGGGCAGCCGCCTTGGCTTGCTGAGCCCTTGGGCATTGCATTTCAATGGCCTTGTCATAGGCTGTGCGCAGTCTCTGAAACACAGGCCCCGGCCGGCCCTGCGCCACGGGCGCCTGATTAATGGAGGTGATGGCCAAGAGCTCTTTGGTTGCCGAGCTAAGTAGAACCTCGCTGGCACGTGCAAGATCGGCTGGACTGCGTTCGCGCAGGCTCAGCCTAAGTCCGCAGTCCCTCGCAAGTTCCTCGATGAGGCCGTAACGAATGCCTTCAAGTGCAAGATTGTTTCTGGGATGACCAAGCAACTCGCCCTCAACAACAAGCCAGATATTGCTTGAGGCGCCCTCGGTAACGACACCATCACGAATGAGTATTGCCTCGTGGGCGCCGTGCTCAACGGCCTTCTGGCGGGCGAGGACATTGGCCAAGAGCGCAACGGACTTGATGTCACAACGCAGCCAGCGCTCATCGTCAACGGTGATGGCCTTTAGACCGTTTTCTCGATCGGCCTGGCTAGGCCGATGAAACTCGGTGGCCATGGCAAAAACGGTGGGCCGCACGGTCTGAGGAAAGGCGTGGTCTCGACGCGCCGACCCACGAGTGATCTGCAGGTAGATAAATTGATCGTCAAAGGGCTGGTGGTCAATCATTCGATGCACCAGCTGTGTCCAGTCCTCTTCAAGCAGTGGAGAGGCCAACTGAATGGCCGCAAGGCTTCTGACCAGACGACGCAGATGATTCGTCCAGAGAAACGGATTGCGTTGATAAACGGGTACAACCTCGTAGATGCCATCGGCGAACAAAAACCCGCGATCGAGCACCGACACCTTCGCCTCTTCAAGGGCAAGGAACTTGCCATTGAGGTAGGCAGTGCTCTTGGGGTCAAGGTTTTCGGGAAACGACAAATCGAAGGTTTGGTCAAGAAAGATTGCGTTCATGAGGATGGGCCTGTTGCTTGAGCAGAGGGGGAAAGACCTAATGATTTCCACCATAACACCAGACTGTCAATGGCTCGGCCCAAAAGGCCGGCGGGCCGGACGGACTCCGCAGCAACCAAAGAGACACTATGAATCTGACGCGAGCCAAACCAGACACGCAGCTCGCCAACAGGCTGATTGGCGACAATGGGGGCGACCACGCCCTGCGGGTGCTGAAGCTCGGAGCGAATGCCGCCTTGCTGGTTTCGTGGGATGGCAACAAGCACGTCCTGACGAAATTCTGTGTTGAGGGAGTCTGTTGCGCCTTTATAGACGCGGATGGTTGCCGAGACCTCGTTCTGTCGATACAACCGAATAAGGTCGAACTGCTGATAGCCAAAGTTAAGCAGCCTCTGGGCATCTTGAACGCGTTTTTCAGGCGTTTCAGCCTGGCTTATCACCACCATCATCCGGCGTTGAACCTGCTCCTGGGCCCCCAGGGGCTGCGGACGCTTTGCTGCAACCAAGGCACTTGAGCGGCCAGGAAGGTCAGTAGCCATAAGGCCGTCCACACTTCGGTCGAGCCAGAGAAGCCGGTTAGGGTTCGTCTGACGAATGCCGTTAAAACTAATTTCACGGCGGCTTGAATAGGTCAGTGCATCGGGAAAGTCTTGAAAGAGTGTTGAGGCCAGGATGGCCAGATCGCGAGCAGAGCTTCGTGTGTCGATATGAAAGGCGCCGCTTGCGTTCACAAAGACCGTCTGGCGCATGCCGAGTTTTTGGGCGGTCTGATTCATGAGGCCCACAAAACCGGCCTCAGAGCCCGAGATGGCTCGGGCTAGTGCCAGGCCTGCATCGTGGGCGGCCAGAACAAGGACCCCTTCGAGAAGCTCCTTTACGCTTGCACCCTGAGCGCCTAGAAAAATTCGGGGCCCGGGCGGAATCTCGGCCTCCGGCGGGCTTGGGATGGTCTGTTCAAGCCGAATGACCCGGTCGCGTAGGGCAACGAAGGTGAGATAGGCGGTCATGAGAGCGGTGAGGCCTCCTGGGTGCATGGGCTGATTCTCATTAAGGCTCGCAAGCGTCTGGCCCGTGGAGAGATCGATAAGAAGCCAGGAGTCCGCAGAAATTTGACTGGGCATGGGCCAGAAATTTGACCCAGACTGGGCCTTGGCACCAGGGCTGAAGGCAAAAACCAGGGCCAGACAGAGGGCCAGGCCTGCCGATACTGACTGTCTTAGGCTCACGCTAACTCCCGTCGGCCCGACATGACTGGTTTGCCGTAAGGCCGTGAAGGGCAAACAAGATAAGAGCTCGCAGCTCGGTGAGCCGACCATGAAAGAAGTGACCCGCCCCTGGCATGACGATGACGGATTTTTTCTGGTCTTGGGCAAATCGGTAGACAGCCTGAAGGGGAACAACCTCATCGTCCTCCCCGTGAATAAGGGCGCAGGGGTCACCCAGGTTGGCAGGCGTAAGCCGGGTCACTGCCAGCCCAATCAGGATGCAGGCCTGAAGGTTGATGGGCATCAGACCGAGCGAGGGCCGTCTGTCGGACCATTGGTGAGCAATGAAACTGGTAACCGCAGCACCGAACGAAAAGCCACCCATCCAGCGACGCTGCCCAACCAGCCCCGCATAGCGGGCCTCGGCCCATTGCCAGGCCGCCCAGAGGTCTTCCTGCTCACCTTCGCCGTTGGCATGGCTGCCCTGGCTTTCTCCAACCCCACGAAAATTGGGGCGTATGCAGACCAGACCCTGTTGCGCAAAGGCGCGAACCAGGGTCTGGACCACCTTGTGGTCGAGGTTGCCACCAAAGAGGGGATGGGGATGGGCAATGACAGCAAGGCCAAGGGGCTTGCCTGTCTGCCCTGGCTGATCGACAGCCAGCTCCAGGTTGCCGGCAGGACCCTGAATGACGAGCCGTTCAGTCTGGGCGTTCAAACGGTCGTGGGCAGGGGGTTCGACAACGGGGCTCGAAATTAAATGCGCAGCCGCTCAACCGTTTCACCGCCAATAAGATGGCGATCGACGATTTCATCGATGTCTGCGGTATCGACGTAGCGATACCAGGTGCCTTCAGGGTAGACCACCAAGACCGGACCCTCGGAGCAGCGGTCAAGGCAGCCCGCCCGGTTGGCCCGAACTTTCCCAGGGCCATGGGCATTGGCTGCCTGAAGCCTGGCCTTGGCATGGGCATGAGCATTGGCTGCACCAAGTTCGGCACAGCATTCGGCGCCACCATCGCGCTGGTTGATACAGAAAAAGACATGACGCTCAAAATAAGCCATGGCTTATTTTACGTTGCTTATCGCAAACTACGTTGATCAAGGTTTTGGGGCGATGGCTGACCAGCGATGGTCAGCATCCAAATAAGAAAGGCCAGTGGCCAGACCTCAAAGCAGAAATAGGCCAGCCCTTGAAGATTGGACCAGTGTTGGGCCCCCCACCCGGTCAGGGCGGGTGCGCTTTCCAAGGAGCCAAGACTTGCCGAAAGGCCAAGCGCAAGCCCGATGAGCACCACCCCGAGCTTGGCGAGCCCCCGCTCTTCCAGTGCGAAGGCTGCCGCTCCAATCAATCCCGCCAGAAATAAACCGGTTTGAACCCCTGGGTTAAGCCAGCCGTGCAGGGCAGCAAGCATAAGCGAGGTGTCCTTCGAGGCGCCAGGCGAGAGCTGCCATATCCAGAAACCTCGAATGAGCACCGCCATGAAGAGCGTGAGGCCAAGCACCATCGACCACTGCGCCTGCAGTCGATTGGCCCATGCGCTACCAAGCCCTAAAAGGGTAAGCCGTATAAGCACCGCCAGGCAGATCAGATGGCTTGCTGTAAGGGCTGCCTCAAGCGCAATCATTGCACCGCCTCCTGCACTTAGGGCAAAGACTTGCGTTGATAAGCCAAGGGCCGCTAGCGAATGACGTGACATGGAAAGCCAGGGGGTCTGGCCGCCTGCCTGTGCAAAAAACCACAGGCCTATCAGACCAAGACCAACCGGCCAGCCCCCTGGCAAAGGTGTCATGCAGATCACGCCACGAAAAGGACGGCGCTGGCTCTGGTAGATGCTCTGCACACGTCGACCCAAGGCCCAGAAAAGTGCGCCTGCAAGACCACCTAGGCCATTGGTAAGCAGGTCGAGCCATTGGGCGCGTCGGGTGGGCAGGTAGGTCTGCAGGCATTCCATCAAAAAAGATAGGCAGACGCAGAGCAGAACCGCCTTGAGCGTCGGGCCATAGATCGGGCTCGCACCCTGGCCCCTTGGATGGTTCAGTCGACTAAAAAGGCTCGCCCAGACCAGACCCATTGGAATGTAGGCCAGCAGGTTTGACCAGATATCGAACTGGGTTCGGTAGCGCGGCAGATCGTCGAAGAGAAAGGCCCAGGGTAGCCCCGGGGCAGCCTGCCAGCCGCCAAAAGGAAAGAGGCTTACGCTGATAAGCGCAAGCCCATAGCCCAGGGCTACCAGCCATAGACCCCAGGGGCTAGACCCTTTTGACGGAAGTCGGCGGCTTGCTCGCATGCCCCTTATGATGCCAAGGTCCCAGACTAAATGGCGAGGCGCAGTTTTATGAAGGATCTGCTTGTCGATATGGGCAACACCGCGGTGAAGTGGTGCTTTGCTAAGCCTAAGGGCCAAAGGCTTGGGGTCGTGCACTCGATGCCCTGGGGCTCTGGTGCGTCGAGTCCCACAGCCGTGGCAAGGTCGATAGCAAGGGAAATGGCGCAGCAGATCCGTTCCGATTCCTCGGCCTCATTGACTGAAAGAAATGCCCGAAAGTTTGAGCTGATCTATTGCTCGGTTGCCCCAGCCGAGCGAACCCATGCCCTGGTTGAGGCGGTCTGCAAGACCCTGCAATGCCAGGCGAGGCCCTTTTTTAGCCAGGCAAAGGTGACGCTCAGCCCTGAAGCGCTGCCAGTCCATTTGGGTGGTGGGTGCGAGCTTCTAAACAGCTACAAGACACCTAGGCAACTCGGCTCGGATCGGTGGGCCGCACTTTTGGGTCTTGTGGCCAGCCCAGCCCTTTGGCGAGGGCTGGTTGCGGCCGATGGGCAGGCCGATGGCCTGGTGGTTTTGGTCTCCGCAGGTACAGCCACCGTAATGGACTGGCTCGGCATCGACTCCGTATCGAGCCAAGGGACGATCCGCTTTTGTTTTCAAGGGGGAACCATTCGGCCTGGCTATGGCCTGATGGCCTCGGCTTTAGGCCAGTCGGCTGCAGGCTTAGGGCCTGAAAGCCCCGCGGTGACAAGAAGAGCTATGCAGGCAGGCATTGCCCAGGCAGAGGTTTCAGGGGTTTTCTCTCGAGGTAAGCCAGGCCTTGTTGTGGTGCATGGGGGTTATGCCCGTCAGTGGCTCAAGGACTTTCGTCATGCCTCTGGGGCGACAGGCCAAAGCGCTTTGGATGGCCAGACGGGGGGGGCTTCCGTGGTGCATGCCCAAGGCCTGGTCTTGCAAGGCCTTAGAGCCTGGAGGCAGACACAGCTTTAGGGGGCTGAAGCCCCTGTGGCAAACGATTTGCGAAAGCGGTTGAGTTCTTGCACCGTGCCAAAAGGCTGTTCAAAGAGCAGGGAGAGATTGTGCAAGATGCGCTCGGCAACCTTTTTCTCCCAGCCCGCATCGAACTGAATTTGTTCATCGAGCCATCTCTCAAGCCAACCAGGCTCGGGAAGCCGGCTTTGCACGGTGTCATTGGGAAAGAGTGCCTCGTTGACATGCAGGTTGGTTGGGTGCAAGGCCTTGGCCGTTCGATGGGCCGAGGCCATAAGTACACCAATTTTTGAAAAGGCTGTGCGAGCCGAGTCGCCCACCTGGGCAAGTGCCTTTTTCATGTAGCGAAGGTAGGCGCCCCCGTGCCTGGCCTCATCTTTGGCGATGGTCTCGTAGATTTGTTTGATGACGGGCTCGCTGTGCCATTGCGCGGCACAACGGTACCAATGGTTGAGACGTATCTCGCCACAAAAATGAAGCATGAGCGTTTCGAGGGCAGGGGCCGGGTCAAACTCAAAGCGAACGGCATGAAGTTCGGCCTCGGTCGGCAGAAAGTCGGGGCGAAACCGCCGCAGGTACTCCATTAAAACCAGGCTGTGTTTCTGTTCTTCGTAAAACCAGACAGACATGAATGCCGAGAAGTCGCTGTCATGACGATTGTCGCGAAGAAACATTTCGGTGGCGGGCAGGGCAGCCCACTCGGTAATGGCGTTCATTTTGATGGTGAGCGCCTGCTCGTCACTCAGCCGAGTGGCATCGAACTGCGACCATTGAATGTCATTTTCTAAATCCCAACGCACGCGCTCAAAGGCACGAAAGAGTTCGGGATAAAGCATGTGATGGGCGGAGATTGACTTCATAACTCTTTATTCTATGCATCTTTCAAGTCATGTTGGTGACAAGTGCCGCGCGAGCAACCCTTTGACGAAGGTAGCGAACACCCCATGACAAGGCGCCAAACGATTCAAAAAGTGAGGCGGCGTCCCAGTGGTCCTCATGACGGGTTATTAGGCCTGTCCTGCCGTCCACAAGAAGCCAACTGGTTCCCGCAATGGCTCGCATGGGCTTGCCCGGCCCCACAGCAAATCGAAACACCCAGCGCGCCGCCAGTTCAAGCGGCTCCCCGTCCAGGCTGGCCTTACCCTCAGTGGGCAACGAGGCCACCTCGGCGATGACCAGGTCAGTAAAGCAAGGCGCGTGAAGATTAAGAAACATGCTCCGGTAGGCCTGAGCAATAGCCTTGCGTCCTTTAAGGCTATGAAAGGGATCCGAGAAGTCGCAGTCCGCTGCGTAGAGGCCCATAAAGTGGTCTACCGTCTCGGGTGTAAGCGTTAGAGCCCGGCGTATGAATTCCGCCTTCCAGCCGGTGGTGTCAATGGTGGTCATGGCAGCTACCCCTGGCGTAACCGCCCCACAAGCCGAAAGTAAAGGCCATAGGGTAGGCAACGTAACAACTTAAGAATAAGGGTGAAACGACGAGGATAGTGGATTTCAAAATCACCCTTTGCAAGGCCATTGAGGGTGTAGCGAGCCGCATCCTCCGGGCTTAACAGGGCGGGCATTGCAAAATCATTCTGGGCCGTCAGCCGGGTTTTTACAAAGCCTGGTAGCACCAGGCTTACCCCGATGCCTCGTGGGCGAAGCTCGAGGTAGTTGATCTCAGCAAGCTGATTAAGCGCCGCTTTTCCCGCCCCGTAGGCCATGGCCAGAGGAAGTCCGCGGTAGCCCGCAACGCTCGACACCCAGACCCAGTGGGGCTGGCGGGAGGGGTTTGGATTGTCCTCCCAGAGTTTGAGAACCTCGTGCAGCCCGTGGTAGCAGGACAAAAGATTAATACGCAGCGTTCTCTCGGCCTCATTCGGGTCGAAGTTCCAGGACTGCATGGGCGAGTACACGCCTGCAACCCAAAAGACAACATCGGGAATAAGGCCCGCGCGTGCAAGGCACGCGCAGGCCGAGCCAAGGCTCTCGGGCTGCGCAATGTCGCAGGCCAGTTTGCAGACCTCTGCCTGCGGAAAGGCCTCACTTAGACGGTCGGCTCGCCGGGCTGAGACAACAAGTCGCGCGCCCCTGGCTAAGAGCTCCTGACCCAAGGCGAGTCCGATGCCCTCGGAGCCACCCACCAGCCAGACGGTTCGATTGGTCCAGTCTTTAATGGGGTCGTTAAGTGGACGAAAGGGCTCAAGAAGGCTAGGCACCGAGGCCTTTGCCTTAAACGCTGGAGAACTCAAAGGGTTCAAGGCGTGCTTTGACGACGAAAGGAGAGGGTGACCTCTCCCAGACGAATTCCGAACTTGCTGAAGACGGCTCGGTTCATAAGCACCTCGTTGTCCACCAGAACCATCCAGTCGTCAAACTGCATCTCAATGGTTCGACCATCGATGGGCACAGCCAAGGTGTAGCCCCACTGAAGCGCGTTGCCCGAGAGCCTCCCCTGTGCCTGGCCAACGACATCGTCCGCCTCCCCAATCCACTGTTGAGGACCCACCTTTTGCAGCCGCCAGACACGCCGTTGCTTCTCACCGTCCGACCAGACGAAGCGCTCATCAAGCTCGCCACGGTCCCCTTCAAAGCGGCCCTCAATCTCCACGACGAAGCGGCGGGTAATTCGGCCAAAGCGATCTTGCACAATGCCCCAGCCCTTTGTCTGGCCCGAAAAGTATTGTTCAAGGTCGAGCACGGGCTTTTCTGTCGCATAGTCTTCAAGTTTCGGGCTTGCGCAGCCCGAGAGCCCAAGACTGACGGTTAGGCCAATGAGGCCCAGAAGAAGACCGCGGCGCAAGCATGCGGCAAGTCGGGGCAGTTTAAGGGGCGGGGTGGTGGGCAAGTGGGTGGGAGAGAGCATCGGAAGACTCCTTATTGAAAGCGGGAATGAGACCAAGGGCAATGAGTTTGAGCAGGCAGGGAAGGCCCGCATAGAAAAGGGCAAGACTCGACAGTGTGAGGCCCGCACTTATTTCTTTTTCAAGCGCGGAGCCCTCAGCCATAGTTGGAGAAGGGTCATAGCCGGTTAGGGCAAGAGCCGGCAGTACCAGGCCCGCCGCAGCCGCCAGGGCGGATTTGGCAAGCAGGTTCCAGAGCCCAAAATACTGCCCCTCAAGGGCTTCACGATGTCCGGCCTCTTCGATGATTCGGCCAATGAAGAGCGACGGCGCAATAAGCTCGGCCCCAAGAGCAAGGCCGGTCACAAGACAAATGATGCCAAAGCCAAGGGCATCGCCCGAACCCAGAAACGTGGCCCAGAAAAAAGCCAAAATGGATCCCAACATGGCCAGGCGCCAGCACTGCCTGGGTCCGAAGCGTCCCATGAGCCAGCCCCAGGCAGGAATAGAAAGGGCAGCAGTGCTGAAGTAGGCCAGCAGTAAAAGCCCGGCCAATAGGTCGGTGAGCTTAAGCACATCGCGCACGTAGAAAAGAAAAAGGCTTGCGGGTATGGCATTGGCAAGGGCATTGATGCCAAGGGCAAGCAGGAGCTGTTTGTAGCGGCGATGAAAAACCTGCCGGTAGCCCAAAACGAGTTGACCGAGCCAATTGCTCAATGTCGAGGCCGGGGGTCTGGCCGGTTCACTTACGGTAAGGCTATGTCCGGGCCGAAGCCTGGTGAGAACAAGCAACGCCACAAGACCAACCCCAATGACCCCGATGGTCATGGGCAGCACCAAGGCCTGCGCGGCAAGCACAGAAGCCACCATTACGCCAAGTAGTGTGAGGCCCTCGCGCCAACCGATAAGTCTGGCCTGTTGCCGCAGACTCTTTCCTCTGGAGATCGCCCAGCTCTGGTGGGCAAGCTGGGCCGCGCTATTGGCCAGGGAAACGATAACAACCGTTACTGCCAGCCAACCGAGCAGAGCAGGCTGCATGTCGCTGGTAAGCAAGACCTTGGGCGGGTTCATGAGGCCAGCAAACCCCAGCATCAGAAGAGCCAGACTTGGAATCATCCAGCGTTGAAACCGCGCTCCCTGGGTCTGGTCAAGCAGCCTACCGACCAAGGGATCGGTAATGGCATCTGTAAGCCGACAGGCCATAAGCACGAGCCCCACCGCAGCCAAGGGCAGCCCAAAGCTGTTCGAGTAGAGGGAGGGGGTGAGCAGGTAGAGCGGCAGCGCGGCAAAGGCCAGAACAAATCCCGGCAGGCCGTAAAGTGCCGCATCAAGCTGAAGCTTAAAACCCCGTGGCACAGAAATGGCTGCGCGGCCGGCGCAGGCTATGGTTGAAGCCCAGAGAGCAGTTTCTTTCGAAGGCTAGCAACGCGTGTCTCGGGGTGGAGCCAGATGTTAAAGAAAGCCTCTGAGAAAGCCGGGTCGTTGACCTGCCCAATGGGCTGGTCGTTTAGAAAAAACAAGGCACCGCGACCAGGTAGATGGATACCAAGAATGCGATCGCCTGAGACGACATTGGGGAAAATTGTGCGCATCTGGCTCTCCCAGGATTCAAGCCGCCCGGGCTTCATCGATAGGCCAAGCCTTTCAATCTCATCACGACTGGTGCTCGTAATGGTGCTGCCTTGAAGGCCTGTTCGATAGGTGAGCTCTAAGGCCAGGGGCTGTTCAAAGAGCCGGCCTAGCTCGGCGGTTGGTGCTGACCAGAGTCGCGCCTCATAGACCGTAAGCCCAAGGAAACGCAGCCTGCCCTCACCCAAGAGCCGGGTCTGCTGGCCGACTAGGTTGATCAAGGGGCTGGGCGCAGCAATGCCTGAAGGAGCACTTGAGGTTCGAACGGGGCCTGCTTCTTGGGAGAAGGCCTTTTGCGAGGCTCCAACGCCGCTCTGGGCGTAGCCCTGCTGTGCCTGTGCCTGGCCCAGCAGGGCCGCGAAAGAAAGAAGGCAGCCCAAAGCTCGCTTGGAGGCCAGCTGTGTCTGAATGGATCTGGCTGTTGTGGTGCTCACAGGCGAGGCTTATCCAGGCAGACCTGAACCACATCGATGTCACCGGCCACAAAGCCAGCCTCGCAATAGGCCAAATAAAACCGCCACATTGCGAAGAAGCAATCATCAAACCCCAGGTCTCGAATGGCTGGCTCTTCGTTGTTAAATCGCTCGAGCCATTCACGCAGCGTTCGTGCATAGTCAAGCCCAAAGCCAAAGGGCTCTCCAGATTTGAGGCCCACGCGTTCGGCCTGGGTTTGAATGGCTGAAGGCGTAAGCAGCATGCCACCAGGAAAGATGTATTTCTGAATAAAGTCGGGTGAGCGGGCATAACGTGCAAAAAGCGAATCTTTAATTACGATGGCCTGAATAACGGCACGTCCCCCCGGGCGAAGTCGGTCGTGTAGGGTCTGAAAATAGGTGGGCCAGTAGGACTGCCCAACGGCTTCGATCATTTCAATAGAGACAATTGCATCAAATTCGCCCTGGGCGTCGCGGTAGTCTTGAAGGAGAAACTGCCAGCCCTTGCCCTTCGAATCAAACCCTTTTTGGCTTATACGATCTTCGGCCCAGGCTTTTTGCGCGGGCGAGAGCGTAAGCCCTGTGTACTGAGCGGCCCTTTTTTGCAACAACCGCTCGGCAAACCCTCCCCAGCCACAGCCAATTTCAAGAACCTTGGGTTCGGGCCCAGTCATTGTTGAGGCCTCGCTTAGGCAGTCAATGACCCTGTCGAGCTTGCGCAACTGGCCAGCCTGAAGATCCACCGAGGCGCCCCACTGACCCGTGCGGTCGAAGAGGGCGCTTGAGTAGGTCATGCTTGGGTCAAGCCAACGTTTGTAGAAGTCATTACCCAGGTCGTAGTGAAACTCAATGTTGCGTCGCGACTGTCGCCTGGAGTTTGACCGAAGCTGATGCTGCAGTCGATCCCAGAGAAGCCGTATAGGGCTGCCATAAAGCGCAGGCTCAATCACCTTGCGATTGGCAACAAGCAGGCTCAAGAGCGCGGGCAGGTCCGAGCTTGACCAGTCGCCGCGCATGTAGCCCTCTCCAAAGCCAATGTCGCCCCGAAAGCCAGCATCGCTGAGGGCTCGCCAACGGTGGATCTTAAGGTCGGCGCGCTGGCTTTGGGCATCGTCTTTTCCCAAAATAAGCTGGCTGCTGCCATCGGGAAGTTCAAGCTGCAACCGGCCTATTCGAAGCCGGTTGAGCACGGAAAGGACCAGCCGACTGCGAAGGCCACTTAGGCCCCGTG
Organism: Bordetella parapertussis; assembly: GCA_945901825.1. Lineage (GTDB taxonomy): Bacteria > Pseudomonadota > Gammaproteobacteria > Burkholderiales > Burkholderiaceae_A > Hahnella. The sequence goes on along the minus strand of CAMDMC010000007.1, from coordinate 7,100 downwards.
TGGTTTTTGGGGAAAGTGGGCTTGTTGGGTCCGAGGCGTGAAGCACCTCGGTTTCCGGGCTAATGAGAACAGGTTGAGTTGCAGAGGAGGGAGGCATAGACGGGCCTTTTTAGTTTTCTTTAGGTGCGTGGAACAAGGCGACAACCCTTAAGCCAGAGTTGCAGGGCATGCCAATGAATCTGAACAATCACTTTTAGACTGAAAGCTGGAAAGCTCAGCCAGGCCAAAAGAGCAGTGAAGCCGTTCAGTGGGCGTGACCGCCCGCTTAGGTAGGTGGTGAGGTCAAGCTCGCCCGACGATATTGCGGTCGAGCCAGCATCGGCTTGGGGCTCGCTGCTGTAGTCGATACGGGCGAGGTCTTGGCCGCCTGGGTTTAGGCTGCGGAAAAAACGAAAGGCATAGCGGCCTTTGATCTCAAAAAATGGGGAGACATAAAACGCCTTGACGGCCTGCAGGGTCTGGCCGTTTGTATAGCCCTGGTTGGGCTTAAGAATATAAACATGGCGACCCTGGAAGGTGTTGTTGACCTCCACAATAACGGCGGCCAGGCTGCCATTGTGGCGTTCGCAGAACCAAAAGCTCACCGGCTTAAAGGCATAACCAAGCACACGAGGGAAGGTGGTAAGCCAGATTTCGCCTTCTGCATCATGAATGCCTGCAACCTGAAGTTGGTTTTCTGCCCACTGCAACAGTGGCCTGCCATCGCCATGGTCCTTTGACCAGACCGACAGCAGCGCCGACCCATCAACTGCCCAGAGGTAGCCAGCCCCCTTGGCACTGGGCTCACCCCGCAGGGCTTGCTGCTCCATCGACCGAAGGGGAAGTTGCAGGTAGAAGGCTCGCGATTTAAAGCGGTGAACGACGGGCCGAAACCGGGTGTGGCCGACACGCCCCCAGACGATACGGGGGATGGACTCGTTCATGCGGCCTTGGCGAGGGACGCTGACGCTGAGCAGACACGACTGCGTAAAGAGTCGGCCGCCTGTTTGCCAGCCCGAAAACCGTCTTCATGAAAGCCAAAGCCCGTCCATGCTCCGGCAAACCAGACCCCCTGGCTGCCCTGCACACCCAGCAAATCGGCCTGCGCTTTGACTGCAGCCTCGCTGAATATGGGATGCTCGTAATGCACCTCTTCAAGTGTCTTCTTTGGGTCAGGAGGGCGATGCGGGTTCAGGCTTACGAAGACGTCTTCAGAAAACGCAAGCGGCTGAAGCCGATTCATCCAGTAGGTCACGCTTACCGCTGATGAAGCCTCTTGGGTTGACTGGTTTAAGTAATTCCATGAGGCCCAGGCGGCTCGACGGCGTGGCATGAGCGAGGCGTCGAGATGAAGGTAGGCCGTGTTGGGCTGGAAATCGATGGCATGCAGCATGGGCAGAGCAGGGTGCTGTGTGCCGTTAAGAATCTGGGCGGCCTGGTTGGAGTGGCAGGCCAGCACCACGGCATCGGCATGGAGCTGAAAAGGGGCGTGGGTCTGCTGGTCGTGGCCCCCAATTTCAAGGCCGAAGTGCTGGCCGTCGCTACCAGCCTTTTGTGAGGCTGGAACCGGCGCAAGGGACTCCACCCGATGGCCAAGCCGAACCTCTGGCAGGACTTTCTCTTCTTGCATCCGACCAAGCATGGCATCGATATAGCTTTTACTGCCTTGGCTTAGGGTGTACCAAGGCGGCCGGTTCTGTACCTGAAGCAGCCCGTGGTTGCTGCAGAACCGAACAAAACTCGTTAGGGGATAGCCGCGCATGGTCTCGGTGGGACAGGACCAAATGGCCCCCGCCATCGGTAAAAGGTAGGCTCTTTGGAAGAGCTCACTGTAGCCTTGGGTATCCAGGTAATCGCCCAGACAGATGCTGGTCTTTTGGCCCGCCACCATCGCGGCAGCGTCTTCGGGTGCCGTTTGGTTGAACTTTAAGATCTCGCGCAGCATGGCCCAGAAACCAGGCCGAAGGGCATTGCTGGGCTGTGCAAAGACCGAACGCAGGTTGCTGCCAGACCATTCGAAGGCGCCTTCATCCACAGAGACCGAAAACGACATGTCCGAGGCGGATGTTTCAACACCAAGCTCGGCTAGCCACGGCGTAAATAACGGGTAGGTCTGATGATTGAAGACAATAAAACCAGTGTCCACCGGCCCGGTAACGCCGTTGAGGGTGATTGAACGGGTGTGGGTGTGCCCGCCCAGTCGAGAGGCCGCCTCAAGAATGGTGAGGCGAGCCTCGTGCCTTAGATGCCAGGCGGTCGAAAGGCCCGCGATGCCCGAGCCAATAACAACAACATGGGGCTTAGTCGGCAAAGTTATGGACGATCTTTGCGTAGGCCGAATGGTTATGGATGGACTCGAAGTTCTCAGACTCCACGCTGAAACCATCAACGCAGGTCAGCCGTTGAAGTCCGAGAGCAATATCGCGTACGAGGTCCTCGACAAACTTCGGGTTGTCATAGGCGCGCTCGGTAACGTACTTCTCATCAGGCCGCTTGAGCAACCCCCAGAGCTCGCAGGATGCAGCCTGTTCAGCCACGCGAATAAGGGCCTCTGGGCTCAGTTCAGAACTCAGCCGGGCGGTGATGGTGACATGGGAGCGCTGGTTGTGGGCGCCATAGTCGGAGATATTTTTGGAGCAGGGGCAAAGGCTTGTCACTGGCACAACCATCTTCAATAAAACCTCGGACTGCTCAAGCTGACGAACCGTCCAGGTCATCTCGTAGTCCATTAAGGAACTTACCCCCGAGACAGGGGCCTGCTTACGCGTGAAGTAGGGCAGGCGAACAATAAGTTCACCTTCCACTGCCTCAAGCCGAGTCAGCATCTTCGCCATGAGGGCCTTCACACTCTCAAAGCCCAGTGGGGTCTCGTGGTCTTGAAAGACCTCGATGAATCGTGACATGTGAGTACCCTTAGCCTCTGCCGGCAGGCCCACCGTCATCTCGACGTCGGCCACCGAAGGCTGAGCCCCGGTGGGGGTTTGAACCATCACGGGGTGGCGCATGCCACGAATGCCGGCCTTTTGAATTGCAAGGCGTCGAGTGTCGAGGCTTGATTGGATATCGGGAAGTTGGTCAATTTTCTCGGGTGCGTTCATGGCAGCCTTTCGTTAATGTTTCGTGCAGCGTCGTGATGCATCAGAGGGGTTTGGAGCGAAGGGCGGCCTGTAGGTCGCCCCGAAGCCGACGGCTATCGGGTGAAACGGTACTTGCATAGCTAGACACAAGTTTGCCATCTCGGCCGATCAGGTACTTGTGAAAATTCCACCCAGGCGCCTCGGCAAGCCGAGCAAGCTCGGCAAATAGTGGATGGGCGCCAGGCCCTTTCACCTTTGTCTTGGCAAACATGGGAAAGCGAATCGAAAAAGTATTGGAACAGAATTCAGCAATCTGTTTGTTGGAGCCCGGCTCTTGGTTTCCGAAGTCATTGGAGGGAAAGCCAAGAACCACAAGGCCTTGATCCTTGTAATTTCGATAGAGCGTCTCAAGACCCTCGTACTGTTGGGTGAAGCCGCAGAAGCTGGCCGTGTTCACAACCAGAACCACCTTGCCCTGGAAGTCGCAAAGCGACTGAGGCTCATCGTCTTGGAGCCGTGGGAAGGTCTGGTTAAGCAGTGAGGGACAACTTGCCGAGGACGGTGATGCCTGGGCCGGATTGGCGGTCAGGCCAAGCATGGGCGCAAGCACAAGGCCGGCGGCGAGCAATAAAAAACGGTGGGGATTGAACGAACTTGTCATGGTGAGGGACTTTTTGTCCTAGTCATTTGAAATTAGACGTTCTATACTAGACAGCAACCGCCGTACGGTCAAATATTTGTCCATGACAAAGAAGGGTTTCTCGTCAGTTCTGTCGAATGCTTATGGATCAACCCATCAAAGCCCCTATCCACCTGAGTATCGCTGCGGTTGAGCGCGACACAGGGCTCTCGAAGGACACTCTGCGTGTCTGGGAGCGGCGCTATGGTTTCCCGAATCCTGAGCGCGATCACTTTGGCGAAAGAATCTATTCCATTGACCAGGTGGACCGGCTTAGGGCCATTCGGCGCCTCATGGACACGGGCTATCGGCCTGGAAAAATTATTGGTCTTAGCCTAGAAGACCTTCAGGCCCTCGCAGAGTCTGTGTCTCAGCCTGCGCCAATTGCTTCCGAAGACCAGGCGGCCGACCTCGATCAGCTCATGAATGTTCTTAAATCGCACGAGATTGAAGACCTTCGACGCCAGTTAAGCCAGCGGGTGCTGCGCCTGGGGCTTGCCCGTTTTGTGACCGAACTGGTCGCCCCATTGACTGAGAAAGTTGGTGACACCTGGGCGCGTGGTCAGCTTGAAATTTACGAAGAGCATTTATTCACAGAGTCAATGCAAGTTGTTCTGCGCAACGCCATCAGCACCATTCCGCAGCCGGGTAATCGCCCCAGGGTCTTGCTCACGACTTTTCCATCCGAGCCCCATGGCATGGGCCTTCTCATGGTGGAGGCCTTGCTTGCACTGGAGGGCTGCCGTTGTTTCTCCTTGGGCGTGCAGACCCCTGTCTGGGACATCGTGCTTGCCTCACAAGCCCAGGACATCGATCTGGTGGTGCTCTCGTTTTCGCCGGTGATGAACCCCACGCTTGTGGTTGATGGACTGACTGAGCTGCGTGCCAAGCTGCCGAAATCGGTTGAAATCTGGGCGGGCGGGCGCTGCCCTGTCCTGAGCCGCAGGGCACCCGACGGCATTCGCGTTGTCACCGAGTTCGCAGAGCTAACGAAGTCAGTTATCGACTGGCGCCACCGCCACTCGCTCTAGCCGCTTCGGAATCCGAGGCTGTCCTAGCCTGCTTTAGCAGCCTTTGAGGCCGATGTTCGGGCGGGTTTTTTAGAAGCAGGCTTTTTGGGGGTCGATGAACCTCTGCCACTCTGTTCGCCTTTTGAGGTCGTTGCAGACGGAAAGCCAGACCCAGAGGCTGCCTCGGTTTGAAGGTTCTGCGCGGCCTGCATAAGCTGCTGAAACTGGTCTTGCATGGCCGTCCACCAGAGGTTTGCATCGGCGGCGGGCGCCTTACCGTCCGTGCCGGCGGCATCGGACTCGGACCCTTGGTTTTGCCAAGCCTTTAGGGCCAGTAATGTGCCCCTTTGAATCTCCAGGCCCTGAATGGTTGTGCGCAACAGAGTCAGGTTAAAGTCGAGCCATTGTTCAACGGTCTTGAGGTCGGCAATGCGCTTTTCGAGCTCTGCCGGGTCGGAGCTGGCCATGGCCATAGACGCCATCGACCCTCCTGAAGGCTGGAATCCAGGCCAGCCGGTCTTGAAAAATGCGAAAGGGTCTTTTGGCATATCCATTCGGTGCAGTGTAATGCGAGCAGCCACCCAATGAAACCCTTTCTTGGCGGCCTAGTGCTGTCGGTGCTTATTCATGCCTTTTTGGTCTGGCTGGTCAGCGTCGGGTTTTTTCAGCCGGCGATCTCGGTCATGCCAAGCCTCGAGTCCATCGCCATTGAGCTTGCATCGCCTAGGCCCGAGCCAGACCCAGATCCTCCGCAGCCAGAACCCGAGCCTCCCGCAGCCCAGACGCCTGTGCTGCCCATGGGGGCCGCCCAGGAGGAGACCCAGCCGGATCCAATTCCTGAGTCGGATAGCTCCGCACAGGAACCCGAGGCTGCCGCGGCCGATGCCACAGAGGCCACAGACCCTTCGCCCACCGAGGCCGCGGGGCAGGGTTCGGCAGATGCCCAGCCACGCCTGCCCGTCTCGGGGGTTTTAGCCGTGCAGGCCTATCTTGGTCGTTACGCCCTCGATGGCGACCCTCTAGGGCGGGGGGAGCTTTGGGTGGAGTTCCCCAGCCCAGATCGCTACCGACTCCGACTCTGGGCCAAGGCTGAAGGCTGGGCTGCCCTCTTTGTTCGTGAACCGGTTGTCTTTGAGAGCAAAGGACGCATCGATGACCAGGGCCTTCGGCCTGAGCTCTACCGCCAGCAGACTCCCTTTCGCGGGCTCTCCGAAAGCCGCTTTGATGCGGAAAACGGAACCGCTGTTCTGGAGAAGGGCCAGGCCCCACTGGACCTTCCAGAGGACTTTCAGGATCGGCTGAGCATCATTTTTCAGCTCTCTTGGCTGAGCCAACGCAACCCTGACGCACTTCGTTATGGAGGGATGACGGAGGTGAAGATTGCGGGCCGGCGTCGCTTTTTTGAGGCCAGTTTTCGAGCCGAGCTGCCAGAGGACATCGTTCTGCCCGGGGGCATTGTCGTGACTGCGGTCCGGCTTGTTAGTGAGCGCCTGCAATCAAGCCGGGAGGGCCAGATTGAGATCTGGCTTGATGCAGCCGACCAAAACCTGCCTGTACGTATCTTATTCTCGGAGGCCTCAGGCCGAGCGCTGGACTTCCTCGTGATTCGTGATGTCTTTAACAAGCCGGCGATCGAGGACCCCGATGCCTTTCGGCCCCAGTAAATGCCCCGAAGCGTCTGAACAAAAAGCGTTTTTCGTTTGACACAAGCCCCCGAAAGACGGATAATTACGGGTTCGTCGTGGAGGGGTGCCCGAGTGGCTAAAGGGGGCAGACTGTAAATCTGTTGGCTTACGCCTACGTTGGTTCGAATCCAACCTCCTCCACCAAAGGATGCCGCGGGTGTAGCTCAATGGTAGAGCAGAAGCCTTCCAAGCTTATGACGAGGGTTCGATTCCCTTCACCCGCTCCAGCTTGAGGGGGGGCGAAGGCGGCAGGCAGAGAAGTGAAGTGGACGTTGTAGACGTTGTAGAAAAGCAGTTAAGCGGTTTCGTGGTTTGGCAGAGTGCAAGTGCAGCAGGTTTTTTGCCCATGTGGCTCAGTGGTAGAGCACTCCCTTGGTAAGGGAGAGGTCACGCGTTCGATCCGCGTCATGGGCACCAGACGAATTTAAGGGTTTGAATTGGGGGTGGGTGTTGCAAGACGTTGGGTCGATGAATCGACAGTCTTGCGTTTTTAATCATTTTATTTGTTTTCAGGAGCTGGATTATGGCCAAGGGCAAGTTTGAGCGGACCAAGCCGCATGTGAATGTAGGGACGATTGGTCACGTGGACCATGGGAAGACGACGTTGACGGCGGCCATTACGACGGTGTTGTCGATGAAGTTTGGGGGCGAGGCCAGGGGCTATGATCAG
>CAMDMC010000006.1 GCA_945901825.1 Bordetella parapertussis | reverse complement strand
GCGCTGGTCACTACGCGCTACCAAGAGCGCAGGCTTTTTGCCGAGTCGCAGCGTCTTGAGCGGCTTGTTGAGCGACGCGCTTCGGAGGTTGAAAACCTTGAGGTCGCGGTGGCGAGCCTCAAGACACCGGCTCGGCTCGAGCAGACAGCACGCTCGAATCTGGGCATGGTGCCCATCGGCTCTGAGCAGACCATCTACCTTCCGGCGCCTGTAACCAACGCACGACTGGCCGAGGCCTCACCTTGACCGTGCGCCCTACCGTGATCTGGCCAAGCTTTACGCCAGCCGGCAGGCCAGACCGCTCGCGCAAGCCTGCTGCCAAGTCGACCGAGCGGCCACGTATTCTTGGGGCCAAGTCTGTAACTGTAGCTCGGCCAGAGGGTAAAAAAGGATCAGCCACCTCCGTTCGATCGGGCAAGGGATCGGACCAGACCATTCTGACCTGGCGTGCGACGGCTGGGCGTTCTCAGTTTGTCTTGGGAATGTTGATGCTTGGCCTGGCAACGGTATGGGGCCGATCGTTTTATCTTCAGCAGGTCAGTCTGGATCAGTGGGAAAAGCGCGCCGCCAGCCGCTTTGAAAGGCTGAGCGTTCTGCCCGCCCCTCGTGGACGGCTTCTTGACCGCAATGGCGATGTCCTTGCTGTCAGTCTCTCCGAGCATCGCGTGGGCATTGCGCCAAAAGTCTTGGATGTTCGACACCCTCGACTTAAAAAGTTTGCTGAGATTCTCGGCATGCCGTTGCAAGACCTTCAGGCGCGTGTCAAGGGCACACCCCGGTTCTTCTATCTTGCCTCTGGGCTTGAACTGACCAAGGCCGATCAGATTCGGGCGCTTCGTATTCCCGGCATTGAGCTTGAACAAGAGTTTCAGCGTTACTACCCCCACGGGGCCGCCTTTGCCAACCTCATTGGCTTTACCAATAGCCAAGACCAAGGCCTTGAGGGCCTTGAGCGCCAGATGGAAAAAACTTTGCGCGGGGCAAACGGCGAGGAGCGACTGGTGGTCGATGGCCGCAGTCAGGCCTTTGGCCAGAAGACCATGAGGCTCGCGGTGCCGGGTGAGGACATTCGTCTTTCGTTGGATGCAGGGATCCAGGCCATTGCCTATCAGGCCGCTCAAGAGGCATGGCGCCAGCATCAGGCGAAGTCGGTCTCGGTGGTGGTGGTTGACAGCCGAACCGGCGAGCTTCTTGCCCTCTCAAATGCCCCCTCCTTTAATCCTGACCAGCGCGGACAGCTTGATGCAACAAGGGTTCGTAACCGTGCGGCCGCCGATTTGTTCGAGCCTGGTTCCACCATGAAGCCTTTTGTGGTTGCCGCGGCCCTTGATGCCTCGCTGTTTGAGCCCTCGACATCCGTCTCGACAGGCAATGGCCGCACGACGATTGGTCGGCAAACCATACGCGACACCAAGGCCTACGACCGGCTTACCGTGACCGAAGTTATAAAGAAATCCAGCAACGTTGGCATGGTTCAAATCTCACGAGGTCTGCCTTCTGCAGCCATGCACGACACCTTTACAAGTCTTGGCTTTGGTAAGCCAACGCGACTGCAGTTTCCTGCAGAGGCCTCTGGTCGGCTAAGACCCTGGCAGTCATGGCAGCCCATTGATAAGGCAACCATCTCCTACGGCTATGGCCTTTCTGCATCCTTGCTGCAGATGGTTCAGGCCTACACCGTCTTCGCCCGTAACGGCGATATGGTTGATCTGCGCATGACCCCGGTGAATGGGCCTGTCGTGGGCACCCCCATTTTTAGTGCGAAAACTGCGGCAGCGGTTCGAGAGATGCTGTCTCAGGCTGCTGGCCCGGAGGGTACGGGCTCCCGCGCGCAGCTTGAGGGCTTTCAGGTTGCAGGAAAAACGGGAACGGCACACAAGACTGAGAACGGTGGCTATGCGAAGGACCGCTACATCGCCTCTTTTGTTGGGTTTGCGCCCGCCTCTGCGCCAAGGCTTGTCATTGGCGTGATCGTGGATGAGCCGACCAGGCAAGGCCATTATGGTGGCGAGGTGGCTGCGCCGGTTTTCGCAAGGGTTGCCGGCGACAGCCTAAGGCGTATGCAGATGTCGCCCGACCCCGCGGTTCGTGTTCAGCCCACCCGTGTTGGTCAGGAAGAGGGCATTCTTTGATACACCCCTTGGCCATTGAAGACGCAAAGAGCGCGCTCTACGCCGAGCAGCTTCGGAAAGACTGCACGGGCCAGCTCGTCTCCCAGGTTCAAAGGCTTGTTGAGGGTGACTGGCTTTTGGCACTGCCTGGCAAGCAGATGGGCCTGCAGGTACTGCTTGCAGCCTGCCTTGAGAAGGCCGCCGCAGGCATGGTGCTGGATGCAAGTCATGCCCAAGCGGTTGACGCCTGGAAGGCCGATCAGTCATCCCCTGGCAACAGCCGCAGGGCCAGCCTTTCCGTACTCTATGTCGAGCAGCTTCGCGAGAGGGCGGGCCTGATTGCCTCTTACTTTTATGGGCAGCCCTCACGTTCCCTTAAGGTCACCGCAGTGACCGGTACCAATGGCAAGACAACAGCCTGCTACGCACTTGCCCGCAGCCTTGCGTTGCTTGGTGCGAAGTCGGCCTGCCTGGGCACTCTGGGCATTTTTAGTTTTGAGCCGAGACGGCCGCGGGCTTTCGATGCCCGAGGCCAGGACGACCCCTTGGTTCGGCAGCTTGCTGAACCAGGCCTGACAAGCCTCGATGCGGTGAGCCTTCAGGTCTGGCTGGCCGAGCTGTTAGGCCGGGGCATCGAGCATGTCTGCCTTGAGGCAAGTTCCATTGGCATTGTGAGTTACAGGCTTACGGGCTGCTCCATTCGGGCTGCTGGCCTTACAAGTTTCGGTCATGATCATCTGGACTTTCACGGAAACCTGCAGGCCTATGCCAAGGCCAAGGCCCTGTTGTTTGAAGCGCCCGGGCTTGGCCATTCGATTCTTGCCGAGCCCATTGAGGGCCAAGACCCCTTGCCAGACATTATTCGTCAGACCGCTGCAAGCGCTGCAGGCTTTCTTAGCGTTGCCGTCCAATCCTTTGAGCGCCCAGTTCAACCGCTGTCGATGGGGCTGTCAAATGGCCCAGCGGCCCAGCTGCGGCTTTTAACGCGATCAAGCGTCCCAGGCTTGCTGCAGGTCGGACTTCAAATGGCCAACGCAGGCCCTGACCTGGCCGCCGCCGTTTTCAAAGACTTCCCCTTGCCCGGCCTGCACAACCTTCAAAATGCCTCCGTGGTCACGGGGCTGCTGCATGCCTATGGTTATGCACCCGACGAGTTGCTGCATGCATTGAATCGTTTTGTTCTTCCCGAAGGCCGCCTGCAGAGACTTGAGCCTTTTAAAGGTAAGGCCGTGTCGCCCGAGCGTGCCGGCCTTCCAAGGCCCACTGTCTGGATTGATTTTGCGCATACGGCCGACGCCCTTGAGCAGGTACTTCGTGCCCTTCGGCCCCTGGCAGGCGCCTCCAAGGGGGAGCTTATTGTTGTCTTTGGTTGTGGGGGCGACCGCGATGCTGCCAAACGGCCGCTCATGGCAAAAGCCGCTTACGCGGGCGCAAGCCAACTGGTGATTACATCGGACAATCCACGAACCGAGGTGCCCGAGAGCATCATCGATCAGATTCTTGAAGGCTTAGAGCCTGAGCAGCGGGTCCATGTTCTGGTTGAGCCCGACCGCAGGCTTGCCATTGCCAAGGCCATCGATCTTGCAGGCCCAGCCGACCATGTGCTGATTGCAGGAAAGGGTCACGAGACTTACCAGGAAATTCAGGGGGTTCGCCTTCCCTTTGACGATCGCCAGGTGGCCTTGCAGTTTCTTGAGAGTTATCGGCCCTTGCCGAGCCTTGAGACCATCTGCCAGTGGCTAAAGGCCGATGGGCTGCTTGCTCTTGAGCCGAGCGATGAGAGTGCAAGGCGCTCGGGCTCAAGCCAGCCCCCCCCAGACTGGCTTGAGCCTCTTGGCCCCATTTGCAGCGACAGCCGTCTGCCATGCCGGCATGGCCTTTTTGTGGCGATCAAGGGCGAGACCTTTGATGGCCACGACTTTGTTGCCACGGCGCTTGAACAGGGAGCGCGGGCTGCCCTGGTTTCCAGCGCCTATCGTCTGCCTGAGGGCACCAAGGCAGACGATAGGCACCGGCTTATTAAAGTTCGTGATGTGCAGCAGGCCCTTACAAGCCTATCCGGGCATTGGCGTCGCTGGTGGGCGGGACCCTTGGCGGCAGTGCTTGGCTCCAATGGCAAGACGACCGTCAAAGAAATGACGAGCCTGGCCTTGCTTGAAGCCTTTGGGCTGGGGCATGTTCATGCAACACGCGGCAACCTGAATAATCACATTGGGCTGCCAATGACTCTGCTGGGACTGCGACCTCGCCATCGCGTGGCGGTGGTTGAGATTGGTATGAACCATCCCAACGAAATTCAAGAGCTCGCGCGAGCAGCGGCCCCTACGGCCGTGGTGATTACCAACGCGCAACGCGAGCATCAGGAATTCATGCAGACCGTCGAGGCCTGCGCCAGAGAAAACGGCGCAGCTCTTGACTATATTGAGCCCAAGGGCTTTGCCGCGCTGCCTTGCGACATCGACCATGAGCCCATCTGGGCCAGCCGCCTTCAGGCACGAACGGATATTCAGCTGATTCGATTTGGGCTGCAGGGTCAGCCCGCAAGCACCACAGCCTGGACCCAGCGCCCACTGGGCCGACCGAACCTGGAGCTTCGCGCAAGCGCGGGACCCGGACCAAGTCTGGCGGTTAGCCTGGTTATCGAGCGCCATGAGGAGGCGACATCGTTCTCGGCGGTGGAGACCGAGACCTTAGGCCCGGTGCGACTACCTGCGATTGGCGAGCATTACGCCAGCAATTTTGCGGCAGCCGCAGGCCTTGCCCTCGCCATGGGGGCTGCGCCCAAGAGCCTGCAGCGAGGGCTCGCCCGGTTTGCGCCTGTCAACGGGCGAGGCAAGGTTCACCAGATTCTGCCCAATGCCTGGCTTGTTGATGACAGTTACAACGCCAATCCCGACTCAGTGCTTGCTGCGGTTAAGGCCTTAGCGGGCCTTGAGGGCGCACGCCTCATGGTCCTTGGGGATATGGGTGAGGTGGGTGATCAAGGTCCAGCTTTTCATCAAGAGGTTTTGCAAAAGGCAAGCCAGGCTGGCATTGAGGAGATCTGGCTGCTCGGAGAGGCCATGACAAGCGCAGGCCATAGGTTAGGAATTGGCCGGTCGTTTGCAGATCTGCCAGCCCTGTCGGCGGCCTTGCAGGACTTTTTTGAAAAGGTGCCCCCGGGGCAGCCTTCCTTAAATCTTCAGGCTCAAGGCCCGGCGCTTACCGTCTGGGTGAAAGGTTCGCGCTTCATGCGGCTTGAACGACTTGTTAACGGACTCTTGAGTCACTATGCAAAGGGCCTTACATGCTCCTGCTAATTTTTCAGTCGCTTGATGAACTTGTTCGTGGCCTAGGAGTCTTCGGCTACATCACTCTTCGGGCTGTTCTTGCGAGTCTCACCGCGCTTTTCATCGGCCTATTTTTAGGCCCTCGGGTGATTCGAAGCCTCACTCGTCTAAAAATTGGTCAGTCGGTACGTGAGGACGGCCCTCAGACCCACCTGGTTAAGGCGGGTACGCCAACCATGGGCGGGTCACTTATTCTCTTGTCGATTGGCGTAACCACACTGCTCTGGGCCGACCTGTCGAACAGGTTTATCTGGGCTGCTTTACTAGTGACTTTGGGGCTCGGTGCGGTTGGCTGGGTGGATGACTACAAGAAGGTGGTTCATCGAAACCCCAAAGGGCTTTCCGCGCGCACCAAATTTTTCTGGCAGTCGCTTATTGGCCTGGTCTCGGCGTTCTACCTTGCCTTTGCCGTGTCGGCCTCCTCGGGCACCGAGGCCTGGGCCCTGTTTGAACACTGGTGGTCCAACGGTCTTTTCTACACCCTGCCATCTCAGGCTGACCTCATTGTTCCCTTCTTCAAAAGCGTGGCCTATCCTCTTGGGCTCTGGGGCTTTGTCATTCTCTCCTACCTAGTTATTGTGGGATCAAGCAATGCTGTGAACCTTACCGATGGCCTGGATGGTCTTGCCATCATGCCCACTGTGCTCATTGCCGGTGCCTTGGGTGTCTTTGCCTATGTGGCCGGCAACGCAGTCTTTTCAAAATACCTTCTGCTGCCATTCATTCCTGGTGCCGGCGAACTGACGGTCTTCTGTGCTGCCCTGGTGGGTGCCGGACTTGCCTTCTTGTGGTTTAACGCCTACCCCGCCCAGGTCTTTATGGGCGATGTTGGCGCCCTTGCCCTTGGCGGCGCGCTGGGGGTCGTTGCCATCGTCGTTCGTCAGGAAATCGTGCTCTTCATTATGGGAGGCGTCTTTGTGGTCGAGACGCTCTCGGTCATGTTGCAGGTGGCCTACTTTAAGTACACCCGGTTTCGCTATGGCGAAGGCCGACGCATTTTTCTCATGGCTCCTCTGCACCATCACTATGAGCAAAAGGGCTGGAAAGAGACCCAGGTGGTTGTGCGCTTCTGGATCATCACCATGATGCTTGTTCTTGCCGGGCTTGCCACCCTGAAGATTCGATAGCCCATGAAAAATATGCAGACCGTTCAGTGGCCCTGTCCGGAAAATGGATGGCAAGGGCTGCGTGTTCTTGTGGTGGGTGCAGGTGAGTCGGGCTGCGCCATGGCCGACTGGCTGCAGCGGCGCGGGGCGGAGGTTCTTGTAGTGGATAGCCGCGCCCAACAGCCCACGCCCGAGGGCCTTAGCATCCAGTGGCAGGTGCCCACCCCCTTTTCTGCATCACTTCTTACCGATCGCCAGATGCTCGCCCTTTCGCCGGGCCTGAGCCCGCATTCTGAATGCCAGAGCCCCTTGCTTGAACTTCTGAATGCCGCGCAAGACAACGGACTTACCGTGGTGGGAGAGCTTGACCTTTTTGACTGGGCCTTAAGCCACCTGGGCCGAATGGACAGCGCCGAGGATGAGGGCAAGACCCTTGCGCTTAGCCGCCCCCCCGTTGTGGCGGTGACCGGAACAAATGGCAAGACCACAACAGCAAGGCTTACCGCGCACCTGCTTCGTTCGGCCGGAATGGATGTGCAGGAGGCGGGCAACCAGGGCCCATCGCTTTTAAGGGGGCTGCTTGAGCGTGAGGCAATGGCACGATGGCCGCAGGTCTGGGTCGTGGAGTTGTCAAGTTTTCAGCTCGCGCTTGCCCACCGGTTTTCTCCCACGGTCGCGACCGTTTTAAACCTGAGCCAAGACCATCTTGACTGGCATCCCAGCATGCAGGATTACATGGCAGCCAAGCTTCGTGTCTTTGGCATTGGCCAGCCAAGCCCTTGTGCCATGGTCGTAAACCGAGGCGAAGCGGAGTTGCTTGCAGCCATTGAAGCCTTACGGACCAAAGCCAAAATGCCGCCCATGGTGAGCTTTGGCATTGGGCCCGCCTCAAGCCACCGTCCTGGTTTTGGCCTGCTTCATCAAGGCATCGAATGGATTGCTCATTGGCCTGAAGACCCGGAGCTTAAACCTCAACGTCTCGTACCTATTGAGGCCCTGCGCATTACGGGCGGACACAACAGCCTTAACGCAATGGCCGCCTTGGGCCTTGCCATGCAGGTCTGCCCTGAGCTCGCCGCCATACTGCATGCCTTAACCCAGTATTGCGGCGAGCCCCATCGCATGCAGTCGGTTGTCGAAATGGATGCGGTTGAGTTCATTAACGACAGCAAGGGCACCAACACGGGCGCCACCATGGCCGCCCTTCGCGGCACTGCAGGACCCATTGCGGTCATTCTTGGGGGGCTTGGTAAGTCCCAGGATTTCTCAGGCTTGGTTAGGCTTTTGTCAGAGCGTCGTGCCCATGTAGTGACGATCGGTCAGGCCGGACCCGAGATTGCTCGGGCCTGCGAGCAGGCGGGGCTTCAGGTGCAACTGGCCCAAAGCCTTGATGAGGCCGTTACCCATGCATGGCAGTGGGCACGCGACCATTCCGTGCAGACTGGCGCCCGAGTCATGGTGCTCTTATCGCCTGCCTGCGCAAGCTTCGATATGTTTGATAACTACATCGACCGCGGCCATAAGTTTGAACAGGCCGTTACTCGGCTTGCTGAGCGCGAGGGTCAGGCATGCTAGCCACAGGCACAAACCAACTGCCTTTAACGCTCGATCGTCGGTACATGGGCGTGGTGCTTGCCATGCTGATGACAGGCCTTGTCATGGTCTACTCGGCTAATCTTCCCCTGCCAAGCAGCAATGCAGAAACCATTGTCTGGGCGCAGCTCAAGGGTCACCCCCTGCATGTGGTCCTTGGACTTCTGGCCTTTGCGCTGGCCTTTCGTATCTCATCCGATGACCTGCACCGCTATTCGGGCTTGCTCTTTACCTTTGGCCTCTTGCTTCTGCTTGTTGTGCTTGGCCTGAAGTTTTTCGGGGGTGAGTCCTTCGTTCGTGATGGCGCGGTCCGATCGATCCCTGTTGGGCCTCTGACCTTTCAGCCCTCGGAGCTCATGAAGCTCTTGGCCATTATCTTTGCATCGGCCTATGCGCTGCGCCGCCACGATCGCATGCGCGAGGATCTTGTCAAGGGCCTTGCACCCATTGGGCTACTCATGGTGATTGTGACAAGCCTGCTGATGATGCAGCCCGATCTCGGAACAACGGTGGTCATCACCCTGACAGTGGCAGCGGTCTTACTGCTGGGTGGCATGAGTCTGCGCGTGGTGATCCCTTTGGTCATTCTGTTAATTGTCTTTTTTGCCCTTGCCATTTACCTCACGCCTTTTCGTGTCGCACGCATCATGTCTTACCTGACGCCTTGCGATCCAAACCATGCCCAGGCCACGGGCTATCAGCTCTGTGGAGCCCTTATTGCATTTGGTCACGGCGGTCTGCTGGGCTCAGGTCTTGGCACTGGCGTGGCCAAGCTTGGCTACCTGCCTTTACCCCACACCGACTTTATCTTCGCAGTTATTGGCGAAGAGCTTGGCTTTGTCGGGGTCACGGCTTTGTTGCTTGGGTTTGCCTACCTCATTCGTTACTGCATTCAGGTTGGCCGTCTTGCGATGTCTCAGGAGCGGCTATTCGCGGGCCTAGTGGCCCAGGGCATCGGTGTCTGGATTGGAGTTCAGACCTTTATCCATTCGGGCGTGAACACGGGGCTCTTACCAACGAAGGGGCTGACCCTGCCTTTAATTAGCTACGGGGGAAGTTCGATGCTGGTCGTCTGCTTTGCCTTGGGGATGGTGGCACGCATTGACGCAGAGAACCGCGCCATGGCCCGTGGCCGGCGTATTGGTCCCTTAGGGCCCTCCGGGACTGCAGCCAAGGCGGCCAGGGAAAAGGCGCTGTGACGATTCCTAGCCCCCAAGACTCATGGCAACAGTGGCAAGGCCGCCGCGTTCTGATTGCGGCTGGGGGAACAGGCGGACACATTTTCCCTGCGCTTGCCGTCGCACAGGCCCTGGCTCAGTTTGGCGCAGAACTTCACTGGGTAGGCAGTAACCGTGGCCTTGAGGCCCGTGTGGTTCGTGACAGCCACAAAATCAGTCTTACAGAGCTGCGGTTTCAGGGCGTGCGTGGCCGAGGCCTCTCCGCCCTGTTAAGCCTTCCTTTTAGGCTCTTGGGCGCCATGCTCCAATGCCTTCGTCTGGTCCGCGAGTTTCGGCCAAGCCTTGTTCTCGTCTTCGGCGGCTACGTCTCCTTCCCAGTGGGCATTGCGGCCTGGCTGCAACGCATTGCATTCGTTGTTCATGAGCAGAATGCGGTGATGGGGACGGCCAACCGTTGGCTCGCCCGTCTGGCAACCCGCGTTCTTACAAGCTTTGCTCCCACCCGCCTAAGCCCGGCCTCAGCCATCTTTGTGGGCAACCCCGTGCGGCCCGAACTCCTCATGCAGGCCCGCGCCCTGGGGCAGACGCAGGGGGAGGGCCAGCCCCTGCGTCTGCTCGTTATTGGTGGAAGTCTTGGGGCTCGGGCATTGAACCAGGCCCTTCCTGAGGCGGTGGCGGCAAGTCAGTCGAGCTGGCCGCAGGGCATTTTTGTGCGGCACCAAACGGGCATGTCTGAGCAAGCCGAGGTCCAGGCGCGTTACCAGGCTCTTGGACTGCACGCAGGCCAGGTGCAGGTCCAAGCCTTTATTGATGACATGGCCCAGGCCTATGCCTGGGCAGATCTGGTGGTCGCAAGGGCAGGCGCCTCCACAGTCTCGGAGCTCGCCGCCCTGGGCCTTCCAGCTGTTTTTGTGCCGCTTCCCAACGCCATTGATGATCATCAGACGGCCAATGCCCAGGCCATGGTGCAGGCCAATGCTGCCCTTCTTCTGAAACAGTCCCCCGAGCTTGCCTTGACGCTTGGCCAATGCCTCTCCCAACTAAACCCCAGCAGGCTTAAGGCCATGGCAGACAAGGCGCAGGGCCTGGCTCAAGGCCCCTCCTCTCTTGAGAACTACCTTAAGGTGCTTGCCTCGCTTGGCAGCCCAGACAAGGCAGCCTTGTGAAACACAAGATTCAGACCCTGCATTTTGTGGGCATCGGGGGCTCGGGCATGTCGGGCATTGCCGAGGTTTTACTGAACCAGGGCTACAAGGTTCAGGGCTCCGACCTTAATGCCTCAAGCATCACCCGTCGGCTTGAAGGCCTTGGGGCGCGTATCTTCGAGGGGCATCAGGCCGAGCATATTCAGGGCGCCGATGTCGTGGTGATTTCAAGTGCTGTGAAATCCGACAACCCAGAGCTTCGGGCGGCGCGAGCCTTAAAGACGCCTGTTGTTCCTCGCGCGCTTATGCTGGGTGAACTGATGCGGATGAAGCAGGGTATTGCCATTGCAGGCACGCACGGAAAGACTACAACCACAAGCCTTGTGGCCTCCCTGCTGGCTGAGGCGGGCCAAGACCCCACCTTTGTAATTGGTGGCAGGCTAAACAGCGCAGGCGCCAATGCAAGGCTTGGCCTGGGAGATACCTTCGTGGCCGAGGCCGACGAGTCCGATGGCTCGTTTCTTAACCTCATGCCCATGATGGCGGTGATCACCAATATTGACGCCGACCACATGGAGACCTATGACCATGACATGGCCAAACTCAAGCAGGCCTTTGTCACCTTTGTGCAGCGCCTGCCCTTCTATGGCACAGCCATCGTCTGCCTGGATGACTCCCAGGTTCGCGAGATCATTCCCTTTTTGTCACGACCGGTTCTCACCTACGGAATGTCCGAGGCCGCTGACTTAAGGGCGACCGAGGTCCGGCCGTCCGGCACATCGATGGAATTCATGGTGCAAAGGGGCCATGAGCCTGCATGGCCTGTCCGCCTGAACCTGCCTGGCGAACACAATGTCCGTAACGCCCTTGCGGCCATTGGCATTGGCCTTGAGCTTGGACTTTCTGTGGCCTCGATGCAGTCGGCCCTGACCCAGTTTCGGGGTGTTGGCAGGCGCCTGCAGTCCTGGGGCGCGCTTGCCTTTGCCCGCGGCGCTGCCGAACTCATTGATGACTACGGGCATCACCCTGCAGAAATTCGTGCCACGCTTCAGGCCGTGCGCGGGGCTTACCCCGGTCGTCGGGTCCTGCTTGTCTTTCAGCCGCATCGCTTCAGTCGCACCCGTGATCTTTTCGATGACTTTGTGAAGGTGCTCACCGAGCCCGATGGGCTTATTCTCACTGAAGTCTATGCGGCAGGCGAGTCACCCATTGCCCAGGCCGACGGCCGCGCCCTGGCGCGTGCCATACGGCAGCTTGGCCGCATTGAGCCCGTTTTCGCCGCTGAGCTTCAAGAGCTGCCCGGCCTGCTCGATGACCTTGTTCTGCCCGGCGATCTCGTGCTCTGTATGGGTGCGGGTTCCATCGGTGGACTTGCACCGCAGCTTGCCGAGCGCATAAGCCCATCGGCAACCGAGGCTGTCTCATGAGCCGCGTTGCCGTTCTTATGGGTGGGCATTCGGCCGAGCGCGACATCTCCTTGCGCTCAGGGGCAGGTGTTTTGCAGGCTCTGCAGGCCAGGGGGGTTGATGCCTTTGGTTTTGATCCAGCCGAGCGACCGCTGCAAGACCTCCTTAAAGAAGGTGTTGAGAAAGTCTTTATTGCCTTGCATGGGCGCTATGGGGAAGACGGTTGTGTGCAGGGGGCGTTGGAGCTACTGGGTATTGCCTACACGGGCTCGGGTGTTATGGCATCGGCCCTTGCTATGGATAAGCTCATCACAAAACGCATCTGGATGACCCATGGCATCCCAACGCCAGCCTTTGCGCAAGCCAACGACGCCTCCACCGTTGAACTGGTTAAGGCCCTGGGCCTTCCCCTGGCGGTTAAGCCCTCCCGGGAGGGCTCCTCGCTTGGCTTTACAAAAATTGAATCCGAAAACCAGCTTGCCGAGGCCATTGCCAAGGCACGCCATTTTGATGACGCGGTTGTTGTTGAGGCCTTTATTTCGGGTCGGGAGTTTACGGTGAGCCTGCTGCAAGAGGCCGGGGGCGCGGTGCGTGCATTGGATGTCATTGAAATCGTGGCGCCCAAGGGCAACTACGACTACCAGAACAAGTACTTTGGCAATGCGACACGCTACGAATGCCCGGCGGCGATTCCCCCCGAGCTTGCCGATCTGATGAAGGCCCTAAGCTGCAAGGCCTTTGAGGCCCTCAACTGTGAGGGCTGGGCCAGGGTTGATATCCTCTGGGACGATCAGGCGCCCAATGCCCAGCCCCAGCTTCTTGAGCTCAATACCAGTCCGGGCATGACCGACCACTCCTTGGTTCCCATGGCCGCGCGGGAGTCTGGCCTTGGCTACGAAGACCTCGTCCTTGCGATTCTTCAGTCAGCCCGTCTCAAGCAGTCCGCCTTACCGGCACCGGAAAGGCAGGCCCAGGCATGATGGGCCTGCTCTTGCGCTCCAGCCAGACACTCTGGCGATCGCCTTTGGCCATTAATCGTTTTGCCACTGGCCTTGTCTGGCTTGCCCTGTTGGCAGGCCTGGCAGCGGTTGCGCTCTGGGTGGCAGGTCAGCCCGCCTTTGCCCTGAGGTCTGTGCAGGTGGTCTCTCTTGGGCCTCCCATTGCCAACCTAACCAAGTCCGACATCCGTCAGGCCATTGAGCAGGCAGGCCATGGAACGGCACTAACCACCCCGCTTCACGACCTTCGTGCCGTTCTCGAAGACCATGCCTGGGTGCGTCAGGTGTCGTTGCGCCGTGTCTGGCCCAACCGCCTGCTGGTCTGGGTGGAAGAGCACCGGCCCACTGCGATCTGGGCCGATGGCCAGCTCATAAACAGTTATGGGGAGCTTTTTTCAGCAGAGACTGACCTTGATCAGGTTCAAGAGCGCCTGGGCTGCCAGATGCCGCGACTCGTTGGACCGGTGGGCAGTCATTGGCGTGTCATGGAGCGCGCCATAGCGCTGCAAGGCACCCTTGCCCCGCATCGGCGGGTCTTAACGCGACTTGAGCTCACCGAGCAACTCTCATGGAAGGCGGTTCTTGATGGTGGGCTCTTGGTTGAGCTTGGCCGCGATCAACTCCCAAGCAGCCCGCTTGAGCGCCTCCAAGGCCTACTCGTGCGACTTGAGAGCCTGGAGGCGTCGCTGCAAAGCAAGTCGGGCATGCAGAAGGTTGCTCTTGCCGACCTTCGCTATGCCAACGGGTTTGCCTTTCGGGCCGTACCCGCCAGTGCATTGCCCGCAGGCAGCCAGAAGCGCCCGGGTTTTAAGTTGCGAAGCTGCCTTCCCCTTGACTCTTCATCTCATCTAGAAGGACCCGATGGCCATGGCCCGTGACTCCCAGAAGAATCTGCTGGTTGCCCTCGATATTGGCACCTCCAAAATTGCGGTTGTCGTTGCGCAAATTGAACCCGACGATCGCATTCAGGTGGTTGGCCTGGGTCAGTGCGAAAGCGAAGGCCTAAAAAAGGGAGTGGTGGTCAACATTGACGCCACGGTCGCCTCCATTCAAAAAGCCCTGGAAGAGGCCGAGCTTATGGCGGACTGCAAAATTGATGCCGTCTGGACAGGCATTGCAGGCAGTCATATTCGTAGCTTCAACTCAAGCGGCATGGTGGCCATTAAAGAAAAAGAGGTCACCCAGGCCGACGTGGATCGCGTCATTGAAACGGCAACCGCAGTCAGCATTCCTGCCGACCAGCAGATTCTGCATGTACTTCCGCAAGACTTTGTGATTGATGGCCAGGAAGATGTCCGGCAGCCTTTGGGCATGAGTGGTGTGCGGCTTGAGGTGCGGGTTCATATTGTGACTGGCGCTGTTGCCGCCGCCCAGAACATTATTAAGTGCATACGACGCTGCGGCCTTGAGGTGAGCGAGCTTATGTTGCAGCCCTTGGCCTCAAGCCATGCGGTCTTGACCGAGGATGAGAAAGAGCTTGGTGTCGCCCTGGTTGATATGGGCGGTGGCACCACCGACATCGCTATTTTCTCGGGTGGCGCCATTCGCCACACAGCTGTGATTCCCATTGCAGGCGACCAGATTACCAATGACATTGCCATGGCCCTGCGCACTCCAACCAACGAGGCCGAGGAAATTAAGCAGCGTTATGCGGTGGCCAAGCAGGCCCTTGCCAATTCGTCAGCAAGTTTTGAAGTGCCAGGCTTAGGCGATCGTGCGCCCCGTCAGCTCTCCCACCAGTCGCTTGCGGCGGTGGTTGAACCCCGCGTGGAAGAACTCTTCTCGCTTGTCGCCCAGGTTATTCGCGAGAGTGGCTACGAAGAACTCTTGTCATCGGGCATCGTGCTCACCGGCGGAACTGCCCAGATTCCAGGAATGGTCGAGCTTGGTGAAGATGTCTTTTTAAAACAAGTTCGTGTGGCCCGCCCGATGTACTCGGGAAGCCTTGCGGACCTTGTCTGCAGCCCCCGCTATGCCACTGCCTTGGGGTTGCTCGAGGAGGCACGTCGGCAGTGGTTACGCGGTGGCGTGGTGTCGAGGCAGACGGGTGGTTTCCGTGACACCTGGCAGCGCATGAAGTCATGGTTTGTGGGGAATTTCTAAATTAAGAAGCCAAGGAGAGAGGTATGTCATTTGAAATGCTTGAAACAGAAACAGCCGGGACGGTGATTAAGGTTGTCGGCGTAGGCGGTGCCGGCGGCAATGCCGTTGCCCATATGATTCGTCGGGGTGTGCAGGGCGTGGAGTTCATCTGCGCCAATACCGATGCCCAGAGCCTTGCCAAATCAAAGGGCACTCTGGCCTTGCAGCTTGGCAGCTCGGGCCTAGGTGCTGGCGCAAAGCCTGAGGCCGGCCGCGCGGCAGCGGAGTCTGACAAGGCACGTATTGCCGAGGCCCTTGATGGCGCGCATATGGTTTTCATTACCGCAGGCATGGGCGGTGGAACCGGCACGGGAGCAGCGCCCGTGGTTGCCGAGGTTGCTAAGGACAAGGGCGCACTGACCGTGGCGGTGGTCACCAAACCCTTCTCATTTGAAGGTGGCAAGCGCATGCGTGCGGCCGAGCAGGGTCTTGAAGAGCTGCAGGGCAAGGTGGACTGCCTGATTGTCATTCTTAATGAAAAGCTTGAAGAGGTTCTCGGTGATGACATTACCCAGCTCGAGGCCTTTGCCGCTGCAGACGACGTTCTTAACAATGCCGTGGCAGGCATCGCAGAGATTATTAATGTCGAAGGCCTTGTGAATGTGGACTTCGAAGACGTGAAGACGGTGATGGGCGAGCAGGGCAAGGCCATGATGGGCACTGCCACAGCCAGTGGGCCCGACCGTGCGCGTATCGCGGCTGAGCAGGCGGTTCGCAGCCCCTTGCTCGAGGGCGTGGACCTGTCGGGTGCTCGCGGCATTCTGGTAAACATCACGGCCAACGCCTCGTTAAAGCTTAAGGAAACCAAGCTGGCCATGGAGACCATCCGTAATTTCGCCGCGGAGGACGCCACCATTATTTTTGGCACGGTGCATGACGAGGCCATGGCCGACAACCTTCGCGTCACGGTGGTGGCCACGGGCCTTGGCCGTCTTGTGCCGAGGCCTAAGCTTGTGACCCCCGTTAAGCTGCCTGTCTATCGAACCGGAACCGATGATGCGGCAGTTTCTCGGGCCGATGCCAACGACTATGAGGCCAATCCAGGTTCTCAAGAGGGGTCAGCCGCTGGCAATGCCTATGCAGGCTATGAGCCCCCCGCCATCTGGCGACAGCCTCCGAGGAGCGAGGCCGCAGCCCGCGTGCTTGCGCTTGAGGAGGGCGGCATGGACCGCCTAGACATTCCTGCCTTTCTTCGCAAGCAGGCTGACTGAAGACTGGTTTACTCTTACGCTTCTTAGATGCAACCCATGCCTAGGCCACTGCCTGGCCTAGGCACCCTCTTTCTGGAGAAAAAACCATGACCATCCAAGTCGGGCAGGCACTGCCCAATGTCACGCTTTACGAGTTTATTGAAGAAGAAACCCCTGGCTGCGCCGTGGGGCCAAACGCCTTTCAGGTCGCCGACATGGTGAAGGGCAAGACCATTGTTATTTTTGGCCTGCCCGGGGCTTACACGCCCACCTGTTCAGCCAAGCACGTGCCAGGCTATGTTCAGCATCATGCCGCCTTAAAGACCAAGGGTGTCGATGAGGTCTGGTGCGTTTCGGTCAACGACGCCTTTGTTATGGGCTCGTGGGGACGCGAGCTTGGTACAAAGGGCAAGGTCCGCATGCTTGGTGATGGCAATGCCGAGTTTTCTCAGGCCGTCGACTTAACCCTTGACCTCACTGGTCGTGGCATGGGCATTCGCTCCAATCGCTACGCCATG
The DNA here is from genome assembly GCA_945901825.1 of Bordetella parapertussis. GTDB lineage: Bacteria > Pseudomonadota > Gammaproteobacteria > Burkholderiales > Burkholderiaceae_A > Hahnella. The sequence goes on along the minus strand of CAMDMC010000006.1, from coordinate 65,528 downwards.
CTGGTCAAAGACGGCGTGGTCAAGGCCCTCCACGTGGAAGAGCCAGGCAAGTTTGATGTGAGCAGCGCCGAGGCCATGCTTGCGCTTCTGTAGTTTTTTCAAGCGTCGTTAATAAGTCGTGTTGCGCCAGCGCACCCTGGGCCGACCTGTTGCCGTTCAAGGCATCGGTCTGCACAGCGGTGCCCCGGTTGAGCTGCAGCTTGAGCCTGCGCCCGCCGACTCGGGCATTACCTTTTGTCGAACCGACCTTCCGCCCCCCAACCGCATCACAAGCCATGCGGCCGCCGTGGGCGACACCCAGATGGCCTCCACACTTTCAAGTGGCGCAGTGCGTGTGGCAACGGTGGAGCACCTTATGTCGGCCCTCTCGGGTCTTGGCGTTGACAATGTCTTGGTTGGGGTCAATGCGGCCGAGATTCCCATTATGGACGGCAGTGCCGCAAGCTTTGTCTACTTGATTCATTCGGCAGGTATTGCCGAGCAGGACCAGCCCAAGCGGTTTGTTGAAGTGACCGCCCCCATTGAGGTGCGGGATGGCGAAAAATACGCCCGCCTTGAGCCCTACTTCGGCTTTCGTCTGTCCTTCTCCATTGACTTTCAGCATCCTGCCATTGACCAGACCGGGCAGAAGGTTGAGCTTGATTTTGCGCAGACTTCTTTTTTAGATGAAATTGCGCGCGCCCGCACCTTTGGCTTCATGCGCGATGTCGATCATCTTCGCGCCAAGGGGCTTGCCCAAGGCGGCAGCCTGCGCAACGCCATCGTCATGGATGACCGTCGAATTCTGAACAAAGGTGGGCTTCGTCAGACCAACGAATTTGCCATGCACAAGGCCCTCGATGCCATTGGCGATCTTTATCTGCTTGGCCGGCCCCTTCTTGCCCATTACTCGGCTTACAAGTCTGGCCACGCGCTTAACAACCAATTGCTTCGCGCCTTGTCGCAGCAGACAAATGTCTGGCGGGAACGGATCTTCGATCGGCTCAGTGACGCTCCTGCGGCCTGGGCGCGTCAGTGGTCCTGGCAGTAAAAGGCCCGTAGCCTCTGGCGTGCCTGCTCGGGCGGTTGGGGTCGAGGGGCAAGCCGGCGGCCGGCCGTGGGTGCCATGCTTAAGGCGCCCGGCATGCCGACCCGAATTCGCACCGACTGAAAGCCTTTTTGCTCAAGCTTTACCTTTTCCGTCAGGCTCGGCAGAAAGAGCCGCAGTCGCGACTGGGCCGCGTGGTGGGCAACAACAAGCAGCAGAACCGTTCCACGAATACCTGTAACGGGATTGTCACGCTGAACCGAGACGACAAGCCGGTCAAGTGCCGACTGGCCAATGGCCGCAAGCAGGCCGGTGACCATCTGCCGAAGCGCATGGCGCTCGGCAAGGCTTCGGTGGATTGCCAGGGAGCAGGTGGCAAGCTGGGCCAGGTCTCGAAACGGGGTTGCCATGCGGCTCATGCTACCCTAAGCGGCTTATGATTTCGCGATTACTGTCCTCCATTTTTGGAAGCCGGAACGACCGGCTGCTTAAAAAATACCAGGCACGCGTGGCGGCCATCAACGCCCTCGAGCCCGCCATGCAGGCCCTCTCTGACGAGCAGTTAACGGCAAAGACCGCAGAGTTTCGTCAGCAGCTGGCCGATGGCAAAAAGCTCGAAGAGCTGCTCGTGCCAGCCTTTGCCGTCTGCCGCGAGGCCGGCCGCCGTGTGCTGGGTATGCGCCATTTCGATGTCCAGCTGGTGGGCGGCATGGTTTTGCACGAGGGCAAGATCTCTGAGATGCGCACCGGTGAGGGAAAGACACTGGTGGCAACCCTTGCGGCTTACCTGAATGCGCTTGAAGGCAAGGGCGTTCATGTGGTGACCGTGAACGACTACCTTGCAGCCCGCGATGCGCAATGGATGGGGCGGCTTTATTCCGCTCTCGGTCTCACCACCGGCATGAACCTCTCGCAGCTTGACCATGATGCTAAGCAGGCGGCCTACGCCTGCGACATTACCTACGGCACGAATAACGAATTCGGCTTCGATTACCTGCGCGACAACATGGTCTCGGAAATAGCCAACCGCGTGCAGCGCGGGCTGAACTACGCCATCGTTGATGAGGTGGACTCCATTCTTATTGACGAGGCCCGCACGCCCCTCATTATTTCCGGCCATGCCGACGACTCCCCCGACCTTTACCTCAAGCTCAACAGCATGCCTGCCCAGCTCAACCGTCAGCCCGTTGAGGACGGCCCGGGCGATTATTTTCTGGACGAAAAAGGCCGTCAGGTTAACCTTTCAGACTCGGGCTTTGAGAAGGCTGAACAGCTTCTTGGTGAAATGGGTCTGCTTGCCGAGGGCTCAAGCCTTTACGACTCTGCCAACATAAGCCTGTTGCATCACCTCATGGCTGCCCTTCGGGCCCATACCCTGTACTTTCGCGATCAGCAGTACGTGGTCCAGAACGGCAAGGTTGTCATTGTTGATGAATTCACAGGTCGCCTCATGGCTGGAAGGCGTTGGTCTGATGGCCTTCATCAGGCCGTTGAGGCTAAAGAGGGGGTGGGCATTGAGCCGGAAAACCAGACCCTGGCCTCCATTACCTTTCAGAATTACTTTCGCATGTACGCCAAGCTTGGCGGCATGACGGGCACAGCCGATACCGAGGCCTTTGAGTTTCAACAAATTTATAGCCTTGAGACCGTTATTGTTCCCACCCATCGGCCCATGGTCCGAAAAGACCTGCAAGACCAGATTTTTCGAACGGTTGAAGAGAAATTCGAGGCCATCGTGGCCGACATTCAGGACAGGCATGCCAAGGGCCAGCCTATTTTGGTGGGTACAACCTCTATTGAGAATTCTGAACTGCTCTCGGCGGCCCTTCAGAAGGCGGGCCTTGACCATCAGGTGCTCAATGCCAAGCAGCACGAGCGCGAGGCTCAAATTGTGGCCCAGGCCGGCCGACCGGCAATGATCACCATTGCCACCAATATGGCGGGTCGTGGAACCGACATTGTTCTTGGCGGCAATGTTGAAAAACAGATCGAGACGCTTGACCAAGACGCCTCACTCGACCCCGCCGCACGCGAGCAACAATCTGAAACGCTGCGGTCGGAATGGCAGTCTCTGCACGACCAGGTGATTGCGGCAGGCGGCCTTCACATAATTGGAACCGAGCGCCACGAGTCACGGCGTATTGATAATCAACTGCGAGGCCGGGCAGGCCGTCAGGGTGACCCGGGCTCCTCAAGGTTTTACCTCGCCATGGACGACCCGTTGCTGCGAATTTTTGCCGGCGATCGCATGAAGGCCATTATGGACAAGCTTGGCGTGCCGCGGGGCGAGCCCATTGAGGCGGGCATGGTCTCACGCTCCATTGAAAGCGCCCAACGCAAGGTTGAGAACCGCAACTTCGATATTCGTAAGCAGCTTTTGGAATACGACAATGTAGCAAACGAGCAGCGTCAAATTATTTACTCCCAGCGCAACGAGGTTCTTGAAGCCAGCGACCCATCGGAGCTGGTTGGCGATCTTCGCGCAGGCGCCGTTGAGGCACTTGTTCGTCGCTATGTGCCGGTTAACAGCATTGAAGAGCAGTGGGCGCTTGAGCCCCTGCAAGAAGAGCTCACCCAGCAGTTTGGGGTGGTGCTCGATTTAAAAAAACTGGTCGATGAGCAAGACGAGCTTGACGACCAGGGCCTTGCCGACCTGGCCGTTCAGGCGGCCAACAGTGTCTATGAAGAAAAATGGAAGCGGGTTGGTCGCGAGCCCTTTGCCGATTTTGAACGCTCCATCATTATTCAAACAGTTGACCAGAGCTGGCGCGAGCACCTGGCTGCCCTCGATCATCTGCGTCAGGGAATTCATCTGCGCGGCTATGCCCAGAAAGACCCCAAGCAGGAATACAAGCGCGAGTCGTTCGCGCTTTTCGAGCAGCTTCTTGAAAGGGTGCGCGACTCGGTCTCGCGGGTGCTTTTGAATGTTCAGGTCCAGTCGCAAGAAGAGGCCGAGGAGGCAGCCCGCCTTGCCAACGCGCGTGCCCTGGCCCTTGCCCAGGCTGCAAACCCTACCCATGCTGAATTTAACCCCGAGGCCTCGTTCTCTGCCGACGACCCCGAGACGTTTGCCATTGCAGCTCAGGGCCAGTCGACCAATGCCCTCGCCCAGGCCCCCGGTCAACCCCCGTCGTCGATGCCGGGCTCGGCCGCGAGCGATCAGGCACAGACCGTTCGGCGTGACATGCCGAAGGTCGGGCGCAATGAGCCCTGCCCCTGCGGCTCAGGCAAGAAGTTTAAACACTGCCACGGCGCGCTTGCCTAGGCGGGGCCTTCTTTCGTTACCAGGGCCCACCCGTCAATGTCTACCAATGGCCGTTAACCTGCCCTATCCCAAGGCCGATGACCTTGTTGCCATTAAAGGGCTGCGGCTTGCCCCGGTCAGTGCGGGCATTCGCAAGGCCAATCGCCTGGACATGCTGCTTGTTCAGTTTGACCCGTCCACCACCATGGCGGGTGTCTTTACCCAGAACGCATTCTGTGCGGCGCCTGTTGTTGTCTGCCGTCAGCATTTAAATGCGGGCCCCCTGGCCTGGCTGGTGAACACGGGCTGCGCCAATGCTGGGACGGGCGAGCAGGGCATGGCCAATGCCCTACAGTCCTGCCAGTGGCTTGCCTCAGCGCTTGGCCTTCGCGCGGAACAGGTTCTGCCTTTTTCAACGGGTGTCATTCTTGAGCACCTGCCCATGGAGAAAATGGCTTCGGGTATCGAGCAGGCGGTGTCCGCATTGTCTGCAGCGGGTTCAGAGGGTTCAGGCAGCGCATGGCTTGAGGCGGCCCAGGCCATCGTGACCACCGACACCCAGCCCAAGGCGGCCTCGCGGCGTATTCAGGTTCAAGGCAAGGACGTGGGCCTAACAGGTATCTCAAAAGGCGCAGGCATGATCCGTCCCAACATGGCGACGATGCTCGGCTTTATCGCCACCGACCTTGGCGTCGCACAGGCCGACCTTCAGGCGCTTATATCCAAGGCCGCTGACCTCTCGTTTAACGCCATTACTGTGGATGGAGACACCTCCACCAACGACTCCCTGGTCTGCGCGGCCACTGGCGCAAAGCATGCTCGGCTTGCCCCAGGCGATGCCGACTGGCCCGTTTTTGAGCAGGCCTTTATTGGGCTTTGCCAGGAACTGGCTCAGGCTATTGTTCGCGATGGCGAGGGCGCAACCAAGTTCATCACCATTGATGTTCAGGGCGCAAAAAGTCGCCACGAGGCCCGGCAGGTGGCCTATGCCATTGGCCATTCCCCCTTGGTGAAGACCGCGTTTTTCGCAAGTGACCCAAACCTTGGACGCATTCTTGCCGCCGTGGGCTACAGCGGCGTTCCAGGCCTTGATGTTAAGACCCTCGAACTTCGTATCAACGGCGTATTGGTTGCCCAAGACGGCGGCCGGGCTGCCTCCTATACCGAGGAGGCTGGCAAGGCCGCCATGGCAGGCCCAGAAATTACCATCGGCATCGATCTGCATCGGGGCAGTCACCAGGCAGTCGTCTGGACCTGCGACTTTTCCCACGACTATGTTTCCATTAATGCCGACTACCGATCCTAACGCCTCTCTGCAGGCCCTTATTCGTAAGCTTGATGCCCTGTTGCCCGAGCCACCGGCGCCGGTTAACTTCGACTCGCAGCTTGCCTTTCGATGGGTGCGTCGCTCAAGCCTACTTGGATCCATCGGCTACCTTCAGCCTGTGGGGCCCTTTGCCCGAATCGCCCTTGATGATCTCCTGCATGTCACAGTGCAGCTTGAGCGTTGCGTGAACAACACCCGCCGTTTTGTGCAAGGGCTGCCCGCTAACAACGTTCTGCTTACCGGCGCCCGTGGCACGGGTAAATCGTCGATGGTACGGGCCTGCCTTACCGAGTTTGCTGAGCAGGGCCTAAGGCTTATTGAGGTCGATAAGGTCGACCTGGTTGATCTGCCCCAGATCGCCGAGCTTGTCGCAGGGCTTCCGCAAAAATTTATTGTCTTTTGTGACGACCTCTCGTTTGATTCTGGGGAGCCGGGCTACAAGGCACTTAAAACCGTTCTTGATGGAGGGCTTGCCGCCCAGGCCTCAAACCTGTTGGTCTACGCCACGTCAAACCGTAGGCATCTTATGCCCGAGTCGATGAAGGACAACCTTGGCACCCAGTACGATTCCAACGGCGAGATTCATCCGGCCGAGGCAGTTGAAGAGAAAATTGCCCTCTCCGAGCGCTTTGGCCTGTGGGTGTCTTTTCATAGTTTTAGTCAGAACGATTACCTTGACATCGTTGCCCATTGGCTTGAGGTCTACGGCTTTGGCACAGATGAGGCCCTTGAGCAGGCGCGGCAGCCCGCCTTGCAATGGGCCCTTGAGCGCGGTTCGCGATCGGGTCGTATTGCCCTTGCCTTTGCGAAGGACTGGGCGGCAAGTAAGCAGGCGCAGTAGTTGCTCCAATCCGATCTGCGTACCGAGGTTGCCGTGGGCCTCATTGAAAATGACCAGGGTCGACTGCTTATGGCAAGCAGGCCCGCAGGCAAAGTCTATGCAGGCTGGTGGGAGTTTTCGGGAGGCAAGTGCGAGCCCGGCGAGTCGGCGGCCCAGGCCCTTGTGCGTGAACTAAGGGAGGAGCTTGGCATCGAGGTGCTTGATGCCCAGCCCTTCGAATCGCTCAGCTACGACTACAGTCATGCCCAGGTCTTATTGCGGTTTTTTAAGGTGTCTCGCTGGCAGGCTGCCGCTCCCCATAAACGCGTTTTGGCACGCGAAGGCCAACAACTTCTCTGGGTATCGCCCCAAGGCCCGCTGCCCTTTCCAGTTCTTCCCGCAAGTCTGCCCGTGATTGAAGCCCTAGCCTTGGGCGCCTAAGCCCACGGTGCTTGCGGCCTTAAAAATCGCAGAGAGTGAGGTCGAAGTCAACGCGGCCTTCGATGGGTTTGGGCCGAAGCTGCTCATCGAGGGCCCGAAACCGAACGGCAACGACGTATTTATTCGCACTGACTTCACAGACAAGCTCAGGGTCTGGTGGAATACGGACCCGAATCAGCCGGGCAAGCCGGCCCTCTGGATTAAGCTCAAAGACACCCTGGTTGGCCTGGTAGCTAGCAGGTTCCGCACCGTCGCGAAGAATACGCAGACAGAGTGCGGTGGCATCCATGAGCGGCGCCAAAGGCGAAACCCATGAATCAAGCGATGCCTTACGAACCTGAACCGGACGATGCAGCCAGACAAAATAGCTGGGAAGATCAAAAGGGCAGCTTCCCGCAGGAATGCCCACGCGTCCTTTGAGGCCTTGAAGAAATTCAAACTCCGCAAGGTGCGGACCAAGCCTTACGGGCACTTCGGCCAGGCTGGTATGCGAGGAACCAATTTCACCAAGTACCTCGTGCAGCCTATCGTTGGAAACGCCCGGTTGATCGATAAACCGGTTGAGCTGCGCGCGTTGCCGGTCAAGCTCTTGCAACAGTTCGTTCTTAATGTCTCCGCGGCTTGAGAGCAACTCGTAGAGCTCAAACAAAGCATGCAGGCATGCCTCGTGCTCGAACTGCGAGCTCTTCTCGGAAAAATACCGGATGCGACGAGCCATGCAGTCCACACGCATTAAAATACGAATGCGCTCGTTGCAAGGAAACTCAAAGATGCGACTGTTGCCGCTGACAGTATCTTCGAGACAGCCCAACGTATCCTCGGCAGGCAAAGGACGGGTGTCTGTAAGTAAACCAGGCGAATCGGACATGCCCTTATTATGGCCGATCAGCCAGTGGTTTGCTCTGCAGGTGGCTTGTCGTAGGCCTTTCGTTTAAGCCTTGAAGCAGCTCCGCATGAAGCCTCTTCACCTGCGCAAGAAGGCTTGCCTCGTCCGAGTTGTTGTTAATCACATGGTCGGCAAGCGCAAGCCTTTCATCTCGGTTGGCCTGCGCTGCAAGCATGCCCTCAAGGGTTTCGTTGGACATGGGCGTTCGCTTCAACACCCTGGACCTCTGTCTGGCCTGGTCGATGTCCACCACTACAACCTTCCAGACCCAGTCGGGCCGAGGCTGACCACCCCGTGTTTCAGCCCAAAGGGGCACCACATAAAGGCAATAGGGCCCCATGGCCCGTTCAAGTTGCTCTCGGGCCACCACCTGAACCATCGGATGAAGAACCGCCTCGAGCCTCTTGCGCAGATCCGGATCTGCAAAGACTGCCTGGCGAACCCTGGCCCGATCAAGACCGGCAGAAGGCGACATACAGTCCTCACCGAGCAGCAGCCTCAGACTTGCCAGTGCTGCACCATCTGGACCGGTCAGTTCATGGACGATGGCATCGGCATCAACCACCGTGATGCCAAGCCCCACAAAGCAGTGGGCGGCGGTTGATTTTCCCGACCCAAGGCCGCCGGTGAGCACAACCACCGGGCTGGCTTGAGCATTGCTCATAAGCCCGCAGGGCCCGCCAGTGGGGAGAACGGTGCAACGAGCATGGCGGCTAGGCAGAGTGCGGGTCCAAAAGGAAGCGCGGTTGACAGGCGCCAGCCCCTGCGCAAAAAGCCCCAGAGGGCAAGGCTCAGCATGCCAAGGCTTGCAAAGAGCAAGACAAAGGCAAGGCTTGAAAAACCAAGCCAGCTGCCAATGGCTGCGATGAGAGCGAAGTCTCCTCGTCCCATACTTGGCTCCATGGTGGCGTCTTTGCCCAGTCGCGACCGCCGCCGTCGGTCGGAGGCCTTAGCTAAAGCCCAGGGCAATAAGTAGCCCACAAGACCACCGACCAGGGCTTCGGTTAGGCTCACCGTAACACCAGCTCCAGCAAGGCAGAGACCAAGCACGACGAGTCCAAGGGTGAGCCGATCGGGGAGCAGGCGACTACGAAGATCGATCATGGCTGCAAGGCTAAGCAGCCCAGTGAAAAGCCCCATGGCGACTGCCTGAATTGGACCAAGTTGCTCGCCAAAGAGGACGAAAAAACCAAGACAGGCGCAAAGGCCTAAGAGCCGCCATGGGCTCGAGCGCGCCAGAATAAGCCGCGCCCGTCGCGCCCCGAGCCAGTGCTGCATCTCTTTGCGCACAAACCAACGGCCTGCCTCAAAGCCCAAAAGGCATGTGAGCCCGCCCAGGAGACCATGGACAAGCAGCAGGGAGCTGAGGTTTAAACCTTCAAGACTCATTAGGCCTGTTCACTCTTCTCAGCCACGGTCTGCGTCTGCCTACCATCCTCTTCGGGCGGCTCTTTGGACGGATCAACGAGGGGTCGAAGGATCTTGACGCGTCGAATGACCCGGCCTTGAACCTGAAGGATTTCGAGAGGCACATTGCCGACCTTGAGACTGACATTGGCCTCGGGAATGTCTTGAAGCGTTTCAAGAATCAGTCCATTGAGTGTCTTGGCGGAGTCCAAGGGAAGTGAGAGTCCAAGGCCGCGATTAAGCTCACGTAGGCTGCTCATGCCATCGACCACGGCCGTGCCGTCTTCGTCCCAATGAAGCGCCCGACGAACCCGCGGCCCCTGGGTTGAAAACTCACCCACCAGTTCCTCCACAATGTCTTGCAGAGTCACCAGCCCCTCGACCTCGCCATACTCGTCAACCACAATTGCAAGCCTTTGCCTGTTGCCCTGGAAAAACTGCATCTGGGTGAAGAGATGGGTGCCACTTGGTACGAAGTAGGCAGGCTGCACGGCCTGTTCAAGCATCTCCTTGCGAAACCCGCCTTCTTTGGTAACCAGCGCAAGGGCCTTACGGACATGCAAGATGCCAACGACCTGGTTGAGTTCGCCTCGGTAGACCGGCAGCTTGTTATGAAAGCAGGTTGAGATCTGGTCCATGAGTGAGGATTCGTCATCTTCAAGGTCAAGGGCTTCAATGCGCCCCCTGGGCACCATGACATCGTCGACCCGAAGGTCTTCAAGGTCGAAAAGATTAAGAAGAATCTTCCTGTGCTGACTTGGAATAAAGCCCGAAGACTCCAGTACAGCCGAGCGCAGCTCCTCGGTGGTAAGCCCTGAGGCCTTATCCGTCTGGGATTTCAATCGAAAGACATTAAGAAGAAAGCTAACAAGGCCGTTGACGACAGAGACCAAGGGCCTGGCGATGAAGACCACCGGTGCAAGCCCAAAGCTTGCACCCATGGCAATCGTCTCGGGCCGATTGGCTGCCACGACTTTTGGAATAATCTCGGCGAAAATAATAAGCAGCGCTGCCGCCACACCCGTTGCAATGGCGAGTACTTCATCGTCGTTGCCAAAGGCCTTGATGGCAAAGGCGGTAATAAGTGCCGTTAAGGCCGTATTAACAATGTTGTTGCCAATAAGAATCGTGGCCAACAACTGATTGGTCTGGCTAAGAAGCCTTAAAACCTGCCTGGCACTTCGCCTGCCCTTTCCCGCCAAATTTCGCATACGGTAGCGGTTGACGGCCATGAGGCTCGTCTCGGACATGGAGAAAAAGGCAGAGGCAAATAACAGCCCAAGCAGGGCAAGGGCTTGCGCCCATAAGGGTAGGTCGCTCAAAGATTCCTAAAAATAGAATTGAGACAACCTGAAGTTTAGCGCGGATGCTGGTCGGGGTGAGAGGATTCGAACCTCCGACTCCTGCGTCCCGAACGCAGTACTCTACCAGGCTGAGCTACACCCCGACGCATGACGCAGCGCCGAATTACGACCGCCGCGACACCACAAACCGAAGCAAGTCTAGCAGGGAAGTGCGGTAGACGGAGTGCCCGATAGGTGCAAGGGCACGTTCCCCAAGACTTGCCTCACGCTCGGCTGCAGCCTGGGTGTAGTGGAGCGCGCCGGTGGACTGAACGCGCTGAATGACGGCCTCCAGGTCGGCCTGATCGGGCTCTTCAATGGCGCGACGTACCAGCTGCTGATCGTCCGAACTGCCCTGCTCTAAAAGGTAGATTAAAGGAAGTGTGGGCTTACCTTCGCGAAGATCGTCGCCAAGGCGCTTACCGAGGTCGTCTTCAGTTCCCGCATAGTCCAAAAGATCGTCGGTTAACTGAAAGGCTGTGCCCAGATGCCTGCCGTAGGCGGCAAAGGCTTCAATGACCTCGGCAGACTGCCCATGAAAAACAGCAGGTAGGCAAGCGGCAGCCTCAAAGAGTTTGGCTGTTTTGTAGCGAATAACCTGAAGGTAACGGGCCTCATCCACCTCGGGGTTTTGACAGTTCATGAGCTGCAGCACCTCGCCCTCCGCAATGATGTTCGTGGCCTCGGCCAGCACTGCCATGACGGGCATCGAGCCTATTTCAACCATCATCTGAAAGGCTCGGGAATAAAGGAAGTCCCCGACCAGAATGCTTGGGGCATTGCCAAATACGGCATTGGCCGTCTCTCGGGAGCGGCGCAGCCCCGACTCGTCCACCACATCGTCATGCAAAAGGGTGGCGGTGTGAATAAACTCGATAATGGCGGCAAGTTCGGCCATAGGTGGCCGCCGGGTTTCAGTCTGCTGGTCGCCAAGGGCCTTGCTCGAGAGCAGAAGGAGGGCCGGTCGCATTCGCTTGCCGCCCGCTTCAATAATGTAGCGGGCCACTTGCTCAACAAGAAGAACCTCGCTGAGCAGCCGCCTCTGGATAACCGTATCCACCTCTTGCATGCCTTCACCAACCAGGGCGAGCGCCTGACTGTAGGCGTCGTTTGAAGAGGTTGATGGACTTAGAGACACGTTTTCATTATGCCCGAGCGCCTGCCGGCGCCGGCTCAAAGCCAGTTAAAGGCATCGGGGCGCTGACCGGGGGGCCCCCTTGATCAAAAGACCTAAAAGAGCCATACTTTCGGGCTATTCTTTTTAATACCATTTTCTAAGAAGCGAGAAGTCCATGAGTGCCGCGAATCAAACCGATGTCACCTACGCGGTCGTGCGTACCGGGGGTAAACAATACCGAGTCTCGGTGGGTCAGACTTTGAAAGTTGAGTCCTTGGTTGCCGATGTTGGCAGCGAACTGGTGTTGTCCGAGGTTTTAGCCCTTGGCCACGGCGCTCAGCTTGATATTGGGCGGCCCTTGCTTGAAGGCGCAAGCGTGAAAGCCCGGGTGGTCTCGCATGGCCGCGGCGACAAAATCCGAATCTTCAAGCACCGTCGGCGTAAGCACTATGCCAAAACCCAGGGGCATCGCCAGAACTACACTGAAATTGCCGTTGAGTCTCTGGTTCGGCCAGACGGCAGCCAAATTTAAGGAGATTGAGTCAATGGCACAGAAAAAAGGTGGCGGCTCCACACGAAATGGCCGTGATTCCGAAGCCAAACGGCTGGGCGTTAAGCGTTTTGGTGGTGAAACCATCAACGCCGGCAGCATTATCGTGCGCCAGCGCGGTACAAAGTTTCATGCCGGTGATAACGTTGGCATGGGCAAAGACCACACCCTGTTTGCCCTAGTTAATGGCCGTGTCGAGTTCTCGGTCAACGGCCCCTTAAAAAAATCCACTGTGTCCATTATTCAGTCCGAGGCCTAGTTCGTTACGGCCTGGCGTTTCGTTAAGCGCCAGGCTCTCAGCAGGTCGGTGGCTTACAGGGGTTCCATTCATTCACCCATAGAACCCTGCCCATGAAATTCATCGACGAGGCCTTTGTAGAACTTCACGCCGGCAAAGGCGGCAATGGTGTCGCAGCGTTCCGTCGTGAAAAATTCATCCCCAAAGGTGGCCCAAGCGGCGGCGACGGCGGTAAGGGTGGGTCCATCTGGGCCATCGCCGATGAAAACGTCAATACGCTTATTCACTTTCGTTACGCCCGAATTCATCGGGCGCGCAATGGCGAACAAGGTCAGGGCTCGGACCGCTATGGAGCCGGTGCCCCAGATATTGAACTTAAGATGCCCGTTGGCACCATGGTCTTTGATGCTGAGACCGATGACCTTCTCTTTGATCTCTCAGCCCATGGCGAAAGGGTCCTCATTGCCAAAGGTGGTGACGGTGGCCTGGGAAATCTGCACTTTAAATCCAGCACGAACAGGGCGCCACGACAGTGCACGCCAGGCTGGCCGGGTGAGTCACGCCGACTAAGGCTTGAGCTGAAACTGCTTGCCGATGTGGGCCTACTCGGACTGCCCAATGCGGGCAAGTCCACGCTGATTGCCGCGGCCTCCAATGCCAGGCCCAAGGTGGCCGACTACCCGTTTACCACCCTTGCCCCCCAGCTTGGCGTGGTTGAGACCAGCCTTGAGAAAAGCTTTGTTATGGCCGACGTTCCCGGTCTCATTGAAGGCGCGGCCGAGGGGGCAGGTCTTGGCCATCAGTTTCTTCGCCATCTGCAGCGCACACGGCTCATTCTTCACTTGGTTGACATGACTGGCTTTGGTCTTGAGCTCGAATCGGAAAACGCAACAAAGGCTACAAAGGCCACAAATGCTGCAAAGGCCCCTAAGACAGACGATGAACGCATGGGTCTTGCCCTCGCGCGACAGGTTCAGCTTCTAACCAAAGAGCTCTCTAGCTACGACGAGGCCCTGGCAGCCAAACCTTGTTGGCTTATTCTTAACAAAATTGACATGCTCACGCCGGCCGAGCGCGAGCAGCGCTGGAAGGTGATGAAGAAAAAGCTGGCCTGGAAGGCACCGGTCTTTCAGATCTCAGGCCTAACCCGTGAGGGCGTTAAGCCGCTCATGTTTGCGGTTCAAGACTGGCTGAGTCAGCAGGCGGTTGCAACCGCCGCCGCTACTGCTACAGCGAGCTCCGCTGCCACAGCCGCCTCCGGCGAGGCAGCCTCGAACGAGCCGGTCTAAGTAGCCAAACCATAAGCCAGACCAAAGGCCACACCATGAGCCAGGAACAGGACCAAGACCAAGACCTTCGAAAGACGACGGCAGAGCAACATCGTCGTCCCGAGCAGGCGCGCGCCAAGCGCTGGGTGGTGAAGCTGGGGTCAAGCCTCGTCACCAACCAGGGTCGGGGGGTTGATCGCCAAGCTATTGAAGCCTTTGCTGCCCAGGTGGCGGCACTTTCGGCCCATGGCCACCAGATTGTGATTGTTTCAAGCGGCGCCATTGCCGAGGGCATGAAGCGCCTGGGCTGGTCGCAGCGGCCGCACGAGATTCATCAACTGCAGGCCGCCGCCGCCGTGGGCCAGATGGGCCTTGCCCAGGCTTATGAGGCGGGCTTTCTAAGCCATGGGCTCAAGACCGCGCAGGTCTTGCTAACGCACGAGGACATGCGAGACCGAGGCCGGTATTTAAATGCACGAGCCACGCTTATGACTTTGCTTGACCTCGGGGTCGTGCCCGTGGTGAACGAGAACGATACGGTGACCACCTCTGAAATTAAGCTTGGCGACAACGACACGCTTGCAGCCTTGGTCACCAATCTTCTTGAGGCCGAGCTTCTGGTTATTCTGACCGACCAGAAAGGCCTCTACCAGACAGACCCCCGGCGTGATGCCAATGCCAAGCTTATTGATCGAGCACGCGCCAACGATCCGAGCCTGCTGGGCATGGCCGGTGGCGCAGGGTCGTCCATCGGCACTGGGGGTATGTCCACCAAGGTTCTGGCGGCCCAACGGGCTGCCCGCAGTGGTGCCCATACAGTGATTGCCGGTGGCCAGGAACCCAATGTTCTCTCAGGGCTGGCCTTAGGCGAGCCCATTGGAACGCTACTTACGGCCGACCTTGCCGTTCTTACGGCCCGTAAGCAATGGATGGCCGATCAGCTGCAGCTCAAAGGCAGGCTTGTGCTTGATGAGGGCGCGGTTGCTGTTCTGCTTGAAAAAGGAAAGTCGCTGCTGCCCATTGGAGTTAAGGCTGTGGTGGGCAGCTTCGGCCGTGGCGATGTGGTGCTTTGCGTGGATGCGTCAGGCCAGGAAGTTGCGCGAGGCCTCGTGAATTATGCCGACAGCGAGACACGCCGCATTATGGGCAGGCCATCGAGTCAGATCGAAGGGCTGCTTGGTTTTGTCGAGGAGCCCGAACTGATACACCGAGACAACCTCGTGCTCACCTCTTCTGGGCTAAAAAGATAGGCAGCAAGCTCGTTGAGTGCAAGCCTGTAGACATCGCGTTTAAATTCAATCACCGAGCTAAGAGGCACGAAAAAGTCGTGCCAAATCCAGGCGTCGAACTCGGGTCGTTCGGCCCCCGACTTCAACTCGATATCGCCATCCACACCCAGCATACGAAGAAGAAACCAGATCTGCTTCTGGCCTCGATAGTGACCTCGCCACTCGCGACGGATCCATCGGTCGGGCACATCGTAGTGCAGCCAGTCTTTGGTTCTTGCAATGAGCTCCACATGCTCGGGCCGAAGGCCTGTCTCCTCAAAGAGCTCGCGGTACATGGCCTGCTCCGGATCCTCGCCACGTTTGATGCCACCCTGGGGAAACTGCCAGGCCTGCTCGCGCACGCGCTTACCCCAAAAGACTTGGTTCGTGTCGTTGACAAGAATGATGCCAACATTGGGGCGGTATCCGAATTCATCCAGCATAATGCAACCCATTATACGAATGCCTTTCCCCTTACCGCTTCAATGAGCCCATGCGCGCTACTGCTTACCATTTCCAGACCCTAAAAGAAGACCCTTCGGATGCCGAGGTCGCAAGCCACCGGCTTATGCTGCGAGCCGGTCTTATTCGCAGGCTCGGTGCTGGAATTTATAACCAGATGCCCTTGGGTCTTAGGGTGATTCGCAAGGTAGAGGCCATTATTCGCGAGGAGATGAATGCGGCCGGGGCCATTGAACTTTCGATGCCGGTGGTGCAGCCCGCTGAACTCTGGCAAGAGACGGGCCGTTGGGAGAAGATGGGCGCCGAGCTTTTGCGCCTTCAAGATCGCCACGGCAGGGACTTTGTGGTGCAGCCAACAAGCGAAGAGGTCATTACCGACATAGCCCGGCAAGAACTTAAAAGCTGGAAGCAGCTGCCTAAAAATTTCTATCAGATCCAGACCAAGTTTCGCGATGAGCGTAGGCCGCGGTTTGGCGTCATGCGTGGTCGCGAGTTCATTATGAAAGATGCCTACTCCTTTGATAAGGATGTGGTGTCGGCAGAGCGCAGCTACGACCGTATGTTTGCCTGCTACTGCAAGATCTTCGACAGGCTTGGTCTTAGCTATCGGGCGGTGGCCGCCGATACCGGTGCAATCGGCGGGTCAAGGTCGCACGAGTTTCAGGTCATTGCAGAGACCGGCGAGGATGCCTTGGTCTACAGCACAGACTCGGACTTTGCAGCAAACCTTGAACTTGCTGAAGCGCTCAGCCTACTGCCAAGCCGTGCCGAGCCCTCACAGGCCATGCAGCAGGTCGCGACGCCCGGGCTTGCACGTTGTGAGCAGGTGGCCAATCTTCTGGGCCTGGGCCTTGATCAGACGGTGAAGTCCATTGTTCTTGCAGTCGAGCCCGAAGGCCTAGCAAAAGGGCCACGGCTCTTTCTCTTGTTAATTCGTGGCGACCATGAACTCAACGAGGTGAAGGTGGGCAAGCTTGACGGGCTCACCAACGGTTTTCGCTTTGCAAGCGTGGAGGAGATTGTTCAGGGCTTTGGCTGCGAGCCGGGCTACCTAGGCCCTGTTGGGCTCGCCTCCGAGATCGAGGTCATTGCAGACCGCACCGTTGCTCAGATGGCCAACTTTGTTGTTGGTGCGAACACGAAGGACTTCCATCTCAGCGGTGTGAACTGGGGCCGAGACCTCGCCGAGCCGTCTCGGGTTGCCGACATTCGCAATGTCGTTGAGGGCGACCCGAGCCCCGATGGCAAAGGCGAACTTCGTATCGAGCGCGGCATTGAGGTTGGCCATGTCTTTTACCTGGGCACTAAATACTCCGAGGCCATGAAGGCCACCCTGCTCGATGAGACGGGTAAGCCCCGACTTATGGAGATGGGCTGCTATGGCATTGGTGTGACACGGATTGTTGGTGCGGCCATCGAGCAAAACCATGACGAGCGCGGCATTATCTGGCCTGTGGCCCTTGCCCCATTTGCAGTGGTCATCTGCCCGCTGGGAGCGTCAAAGTCGCAGCCTGTTCGTGAGGCGGCCGAAAAAGCCTACGCGGCTCTCTTGCAGGCGGGCCTTGAGGTCTTGCTGGACGACCGCGACGAACGCCCCGGGGCCATGTTTGCCGACTGGGAGCTTATTGGTATTCCGGTGCGTGTCACGATTGGCGAGCGATCGTTGAAGGAGGGCCGGCTTGAACTTCTAAAACGTCGGGGCATGCAGGCAAGCGACTGCGCCGAAGAGGACCTTCTCGAGGCGGTTCGTCGTTTATTAAGCTCTTAACGCGTCATTGCTTTAGTGTCTTAGTGTTTTAATGTTTTAGCGTCGCAGTCCACCCATCAGCCCGCCAAGCCCGCCCATGGCCTTGGCGGCGCCCCCACCTCCCATCGCCCCCATGGCCCGCATCATTTTGGCCATGCCGCCTTTTTGCATTTTCTTCATCATGTCCTGCATCTGGTCAAACTGCTTTAAAAGCCGATTGACCTCCTGAACCTGTACGCCCGCGCCCGCGGCGATTCGCCTTTTTCGGCTTGCCTTAAGCAGATCGGGGTTGCGACGCTCGCTGGGCGTCATGGAATTAATAATGCCTTCCATGCGCTGCACCGACTTATCGGCCACGGACATATCGGAGCCTTTGGCAGCCTGTTGCATCTGCGCCGGCAGCTTGTCCATCAGCGAGGACAGACCGCCCATGGAACGCATCTGCCCAATCTGAAGTTTAAAGTCCTCAAGGTCAAACTTCGCCCCCGACTTCAGTTTCGCAGCCATCTTCTCGGCCGACTTCATGTCGACGGACTTGGCAGCCTGTTCAACAAGGGCTAGGACATCGCCCATGCCAAGAATGCGCTGGGCAAAGCGATCGGCATCAAAGGCCTCAATGCCGTCGATCTTCTCGCCGTTACCAACAAAGCGTATGGGTTTGCCCGTAATGGCTCGCACCGAGAGCACAGCACCCCCTCGGGAATCGCCGTCCACCTTGGTGAGCATCACCCCGGTTAGGGGCAGGGCCTGACCAAAGGCCTCGGCCGTGCGCACTGCATCCTGACCCTGCATGGCATCGACCGTGAACAGGGTTTCGATGGGCTTGATGGCTGCATGAATAGCAGCGATCTCGGTCATCATGGCCTCGTCAATGGCAAGGCGGCCGGCTGTGTCCACCAAAAGAACATCATGAAAATGACGTTTGGCGTAGTCAAGTGCGGCCTGCGCGATGGCCACAGGCTTATCGGTGGCCTGGCTTGGGAAGAAGTCCGCCCCCGCCTGCTCGCTCACAATCCGAAGCTGTTCAATGGCCGCGGGTCGATAGACGTCACAGCTCACCGTTAAGACCTTCTTTTTATGTCGCTCGCTTAGGTACTTCGCAAGCTTACCCACACTGGTGGTTTTGCCCGCGCCTTGCAGACCAGCCATAAGAACCACCGCGGGTGGCTGGCTTGCAAGGTTAAGCCCCGTGGGCGGGGCAGCCTCATTGCCAGCCATCAGGGCGATAAGCTCTTTGTGAAAAACGCCCACCAAGGCCTGACCGGGGCTTAGGCTGCTTAAAACCTCCTGGCCTAGCGCCTTGTCTTTTACCTGGGCAATGAACGATTTCACCACAGGCAGGGCCACGTCGGCATCGAGCAGGGCCAGTCGAATCTCGCGAAGCATCGCCTGAGTATTGGACTCGGTGAGGCGGGCCTCACCCTTCATGGTCTTGACAACCCGCGACAGGCGGTCGGTTAGGTTTTCTAGCATGGCGGGTCTTTCTTTTCGTGTGGCTCGAATCAGGGCAGGCCCTGAGATAAACTGATGACGACTATGACCCCCCTATTGTATGAGTGGACCGCGCCACTCGCCCTTGTTCTTTACCTCCTTCTTTTTGTCCTGACGGTCAGGGCGTCGGCCGTCTTGCTGCAAAGGCTGCTGCTTTTTGTGGCCCTCGTTAGCCATGGTGCGACTGTGCTGCCGGGATGGTTTGCCGGCCAAGACTTCCAGTTTGGGTTTGCCAACTCGGTTTCTTGGACGCTCTGGCTGATGGTCTTACTTGTGTGGCTTGAGTCCTGGTTTCAACGCCTACCCAAGGCCACGGCAGGCATCTACCCTTTTGCTGCGATCGCGGTCTTTCTTCCCCTGGTCTTTCCAGGAACAGTACGTATTGCCGAGCTCTCCACCCTGTTTCGGGTGCATATTCTGCTGGCCATGCTTGCCTACGGCGCGTTTACTGTTTCTGCGGCCCAGGCCGTTTTAATGTCCTGGCTCGAACGCTCGCTTCATCGTGGCGGGCAGTCGTCGCATTGGCTCGATGACCTACCCTCCCTGCTTGACCTTGATGCCGCCCTGCAGAGGTCGATGGCAGCCGGGCTCGTGCTGGTCTCGCTGACGCTCGCCACAGGTGTCTGGGTGAATCTCTTTTTGGGTTATGGGCCTCTTAAAGCCGACCACAAAACAATCTTCACCGTCTTAACCTGGCTGATGGTTGTCGGGTTTTTCCTTGGCCGTTGGCGCTGGGGATGGCGCGGTCGGGTGGCGGCGCGCTTTGCACTCGTGGGCTTTGGCCTTTTGCTGCTTGCCTACGTGGGAAGTCGGTTTGTCGTGGAAGTTCTTATTCTTCCGCCGGCCTAGCGCCCGCAAGGACATCAAAGACTATGGGCATCGCGACTCGCATCCTGCTTATTGCTGCCATCGCACTGTTGGCCTTTTTCTGGATAAGAAAAATGCTGCGCTCGGGCGATGGTTCGGAGAAAAAGCCGTCTGAGCCTTCGCCGCCCGAACAGATGGGGGAACGGCCGCAAGACCTTATTGCCTGCAAGCACTGTGGCCTTCATCTGCCACGTGCAGATGCGCGTTTCATAAAGGGGCGAGCCTACTGCAGCGACGACCACGCCGATGCCGATGCCGATTCAAATGCAAAGGACTAAGGGCTAAGGCAGTGCAATGGCGGCCGCGACCTGCCTAAGGCCTTCAGGATGGCTGAGCGAGCTGCCTGGCTTCGGGGCATGCACATGGGCGCCAAGCCCTAACCATAACGAGCGGCCTCAGGCAACAGCCATTGGGCTTGCGGTTATTCATGGCATAAGTCTTCCGCCGGGGGTTTTCGGCGGAACGGCCATTGATGATTTGTTTCTGAATCGAACAGGCCTGTCTTCGGATGAGAAGCCCGAGCTGCTTGCCTTGGTGGGTCTGCGGGTCTCAAGCCACTTTCTTATTACGCGGCGTGCAAGGCTTGTGCAGTACGTGGCGGTGGGCCGCCGAGCATGGCATGCCGGGGAGTCAGTCTTTGAAGGAGAAAAAGACTGCAATAATTTTTCGATTGGTATTGAGCTTGAAGGCACCGACGATCAGCCTTACGAGCCACGACAAATTGAACTGCTTGCCGCGCTGCTTTCAGAGTTATCCCAGCATATCCCCAGCTTATCCACAGTCACTGGGCACTCCACCATTGCACCTGGCCGTAAGACCGACCCAGGCAACTTTTTCGACTGGCCACTCTTGGCCCGCGAGCTGCAGCGTTTACGACCGACATTACGCTGCAGCCCATAGCCTATAAAAAACCGCCTGGGATCCATTAGGTCTGGAGGCAATTGACAGGCCAGATGCGCCCGAGCCGACGCTATATCGAAGAAAAAATTTTTTTTCCTTAAGGGGCCTACCTCTGGGCAGGGTTGAGGGATTTTCTAGGGATTATCCTAGGCCTGAGGCTTGCTCTTAGATGCCTTCCACTACTAGAATTAGTACTTATGACGGCTTGTCTGTACTACCGGTAGTGTGTTGGGGAAACTCAAGCACTCAGTGCAAATGAAAGCTGTTTTGTCATTGTCACGGTATGCAGCGGCTTCATTGTCTGCATGCCTCTTGTTTTAAATTTCCCGCCTAAGGAGAAAAGAGCCATGCAACGGGCCGCCCAATCCACCGAGACTAGCCAGTCAAGCTCGGGCCATCTATCCAGCCTGACCGATTCAAAAAACAGTCAGCGCGAGCAGGGCATGTCCACCCATGCCAGCCTGAGCGACATTAAGGTTATTCGCCGCAACGGCGCTGTGGTCACCTTTGAGGCACCCAAAATAACCGTTGCCCTTACCAAGGCCTTTCTTGCGGTGCAGGGTGGTCAGGGCGCAGCCAGCGCCAGGGTTCGTGAGGTCACCGAGGCGCTAAGCGCCTCGGTTGTTGCAGCACTGTTGCGCAGGCTTCCCGCCGGTGGCACCGTTCATATTGAAGACATTCAAGACCAGGTTGAGCTTGCGCTTATGCGTTCCGGTGAGCATGAAATCGCCCGGGCCTATGTGCTCTATCGTGAGAAACGCTCTCAAGAGCGCGCAAGCAAGGCCAAGCAAGACACCGTCGAACACAGTCTCTCCATGCTGGTTGATGGTCGATCGGTTCCGCTTGACCAGGCCTGGCTTAAGGGCCTAATCGCAGATGCCTGCCTTGGGCTTGATGATCAGGTCAGTGCGCCACAGGTTCTTGCCGACACACTGAAGAACATCTACGACGGTGTACCCATCGATGAAATTGAAAAGTCCGCCATTTTGGCGGCACGCGCGTTAACCGAAAAGGACCCCGCCTATGCAAAAGTCAGTGCCCGGCTGTTGTTGCACACCATTCGCAAGGAAATCCTGGGGTCAGAGATCCCGCAGGCCGAGATGGCGTCTCGCTACGTTGACTACTTCCCCCGCTACATCAAGAAGGGCATTGAGATCGGTCTATTAAACGACGACCTTGCCCGTTTTGACCTCAAGCGTATGTCCCAGGCCATTGTGGCCGACCGTGATCTGCAGTTTGACTACCACGGCCTGCAGACCCTCTACGACCGTTACTTTCTCATTGACCGCAACGACACCTTCTCGGGTGAGGGCCGTCGTATCGAGATGCCGCAGGCCTTCTTTATGCGGGTTGCCATGGGCCTGGCCATTGCAGAAATTAATCGCGAAGACAAGGCCATTGAGTTTTACCAACTGCTCTCGAGCTTTGACTTCATGAGCTCAACGCCAACGCTCTTCAACAGCGGGACCACCCATTCCCAGCTGTCTTCCTGCTACCTCACCACCGTGGCCGATGACCTCGATGGTATTTACGAGGCCATCAAAGAAAACGCACTCTTAG
Organism: Bordetella parapertussis; assembly: GCA_945901825.1. Taxonomy (GTDB): domain Bacteria; phylum Pseudomonadota; class Gammaproteobacteria; order Burkholderiales; family Burkholderiaceae_A; genus Hahnella. Next base: position 43,565 of record CAMDMC010000006.1, on the reverse strand, counting down.
CGAAGTACGCCGGTGGCTTGGGCAACGACTGGACTCCGGTGCGAGCGCTGGGCAGCCACATTAAGGGAACCAACGGAAAGAGCCAGGGTGTTGTTCCCTTCTTGAAGGTAGTCAATGACACCGCGGTGGCTGTTAACCAGGGTGGCAAGCGCAAAGGCGCTGTCTGCACCTACCTCGAAAGTTGGCACCTTGATATTGAAGAATTCCTCGAGCTGCGTAAAAACACCGGCGATGACCGGCGTCGCACGCACGACATGAATACGGCCAACTGGATTCCCGACCTCTTTATGAAGCGGGTCATGGAAGACAAAGAATGGACCCTGTTTTCGCCGGCCGACGTACCCGATCTTCATGAGAAGGTGGGAAAAGCCTTTGAAGAGGCCTATGTTGCCTACGAGGCGAAGGCCGAGCGCGGCGAGATTCGGTTATCCAAGACAATTCAGGCCAGCGCCCTTTGGCGCAAGATGCTCACCATGCTCTTTGAAACGGGCCATCCCTGGATTACCTTCAAAGACCCCTGCAACATCCGTAGCCCGCAGCAACATGTGGGTGTGGTGCACAGCTCAAACCTATGCACCGAAATCACCCTCAACACGAACGAGTCCGAAATCGCAGTTTGTAATCTTGGCTCGGTGAACCTGGTGCATCACCTTAAACCCACCAAAGCAGGTGGCCTTGAGCTCGACCATGCCAAGCTCAAAACCACCATCGGTACGGCCATGCGCATGCTCGATAACGTCATTGACATTAACTACTATGCGGTGGCCAAAGCCCGTAATGCCAATCTGCGTCATCGGCCCGTCGGCTTGGGCATCATGGGTTTCCAAGAGTCTTTGCATGCCATGCGCATTCCCTATGGCAGTGAGCGTGCGGTCGAGTTTGCTGACCAGTCCATGGAAATGGTCTGTTACGAGGCCTACTGGGCATCAACCGACCTGGCCGAAGAGCGCGGAGCCTATTCCAGTTTCAAGGGCTCCCTCTGGGACCAGGGCATCCTTCCGCTTGACACCCTCGATCTTCTTGAAAAAGAGCGCGGTGGATATGTTGAGGTTGATCGGCGGGCAAGGCTCGACTGGGCCGCCTTGCGCGCGCGTATTGGCGCCTACGGCATGCGCAACTCCAACTGCGTGGCCATTGCTCCCACGGCAACCATTTCCAATATCGTCGGAATCTCCGCCTCCATTGAACCCACCTACCAAAACCTGTATGTGAAGTCGAACCTTTCTGGGGAATTCACAGTGGTCAACGAGACCATGGTTCGCGACCTTAAAGCGCTTGGGCTCTGGGATGAAGTTATGGTGGCCGACCTTAAGTATTTCGATGGCAGCCTTGCAAAGATCGATCGCGTGCCGGCCGAGCTTCGAGAGCTTTACGCCACGGCCTTCGAGGTGGACACCAAGTGGATGGTCGAGTGCGCGGCACGTCGTCAGAAGTGGATCGACCAGGCCCAGTCGCTCAATATTTACATTGCAGGCGTCTCGGGTAAAAAGCTTGACGAGACGTACAAGCTCGCCTGGCTGCGCGGCCTTAAAACCACCTATTACCTGCGAACCATGGGAGCAACCCATGCCGAAAAGAGCACCCTAAACACTGGGCAACTTAATGCGGTGACTGTTTCAGGCGGTGTCCCTACAGCCGCTAAATCAGCGGCTTCCGCGGCAACGGGTGCATCGGTGGTGAATCCTTCAGACCCCATCATTGCCTCATCCAAATCGGGCGGGTCGTCACCGGCAACCGATGCGCAGTTCTGTTCCATCGACAACCCCGATTGCGAGGCCTGCCAATAAATTGCCCGTTCGTTTTTTGAATTCCAAAAAGTGTGGAGCAAATGAGACGAATTTTCTGTTCATCGTCTTTGCACGTTTTTTTTAATTAAAAACAATTGCCTCGTGACGATAGTTCTTGCATTATCTGAACTGTTGAAACAACTGAATCTCACGAGTAGCACGTTGTTCTATTTTTTACGTTGAAAGTGAGATCACTATGTTGAACTGGGAAGACTCCGCACCATCGTCGTTAGCTAGGCCTCAGCCCGCTGCTGGTCTCCTCGCTTCGGTTGAACCCGAAGCTGAGTTGCCGTCGACGCTTCTTGCAAATGCCACCGAGCGGCGAGTGCGCGTTGAAGACAAGCGCATTATTAATGCGGCCACCGACGTCAACCAGCTCGTCCCTTTCAAGTACAAGTGGGCGTGGGAAAAATACCTTTCAGGCTGTGCGAACCACTGGATGCCTCAGGAAATCAATATGTCTCGCGACATTGCGCTCTGGAAAGACCCAAATGGTCTTACAGAAGACGAGCGTCGAGTCATTAAGCGCAATCTTGGTTTTTTTGTAACGGCCGACAGCCTGGCCGCCAACAATATCGTGCTTGGCACCTACCGGCACATCACGGCCCCCGAATGTCGCCAGTACCTGCTGCGCCAGGCCTTCGAGGAGGCCATTCATACCCATGCCTACCAGTACATTGTTGAGTCGCTCGGCCTTAATGAGGCAGAGATCTTCAATGCTTACCACGAGGTCTCCTCCATTCGTGACAAGGACGAGTTCCTTATTCCTTTCATCGACGTCCTGACCAACCCGCAGTTCAAGACAGGAACGCTTGAGAACGATCAGAAACTCCTGCGTTCCCTTATTGTCTTTAGCTGCATCATGGAGGGCCTGTTCTTTTACGTGGGTTTTGTACAAATTTTGGCCCTCGGGCGCCAGAACAAAATGACGGGTGCTGCTGAGCAGTACCAGTACATTCTTCGTGACGAGTCGATGCACTGCAATTTCGGTATTGACCTTGTTAACACCATCAAGCTCGAGAACCCGCAACTCTGGACGCCCGAGTTCCGTGAAGAACTACGTGACTTGTTCGTGAAGGCGGTCGACCTCGAGTACCGTTATGCCGAGGACACCATGCCTCGCGGTGTGCTTGGTCTTAACGCCAGCATGTTTAAAAGTTACCTGCGATACATCGCAAACCGCCGTTGCCAACAAATTGGGCTTGAGCCCGTTTTTGGTAACGAAGAGAATCCCTTCCCATGGATGGCCGAAATGGTCGACCTTAAGAAGGAGCGCAACTTCTTTGAGACCCGTGTGATTGAGTATCAGACGGGTGGTGCCCTGAGTTGGGAATAAAGGCAACAAGCCTTTCTCACTCATCGATTGGCCAGTCTTCTCTGGTCAAGGGACGTCTCTCCCGTATTCATTGGCGTTGGACTTTAGAGAAAAGCCCCTCAGGCTTTTTTCTTTTAGTAGGGTCTTGCGCAAATGAATGGTTCGAGCATGATGCTCGAATCTCCCTGTGACCCTGCCGAAACGAATCGGCATAAAGGAGAAATAAAATGGCAACAAAGAAGAAGGTAAAAAAGGCGAAAGCCGCAAAACCAGAAGCAAAGAAAGTGGCAGCAAAGTCGGTAGCTAAGAAAGTCGCTGCGAAAAAGCCTGCTGCTAAAAAAGTAGCTGCGAAGAAGCCTGCTGCGAAGAAAGCGGCTGCCAAGAAGCCCGCTGCGAAGAAAGCTGCTGCTAAGAAGCCCGCTGCTAAGAAAGCTGCTGCTAAGAAGCCCGCTGCTAAGAAAGCTGCTGCTAAGAAGCCCGCAGCCAAGAAAGCCGCTGCTAAGAAGCCCGCCGCTAAAAAAGCCGCTGCTAAGAAGCCCGCCGCTAAGAAAGCCGCTGCTAAGAAGCCCGCAGCTAAGAAAGCTGCTGCCAAGAAGCCTGCCGCTAAAAAGGCTGCAGCCAAGAGGCCTGCTGCAAAGAAGGCCGCTGCTAAGCCTGTTGCTCCTGCAGCACCGATCTCGAGCACCTGGCCGTTTCCTACGGGCTCGCGTCCGTAATTCCTTAGCACGTCGTCTGTGCACACCCCGCCCTTGGGCGGGGTTTTTCACTTTAGCTTCTGCGAACCATGGCCCTCTGGTTTTTATTGAAAGCTGCAGGTAGTCTTCTGGCCGTTTGTTTTATGCTTCGGGCCTACCTGCAATTTGCCAAGCTTCACCCAATGAATCCCTTGAGTCAGGTGGTTTTTCGTATCACCGACTGGCTTTCCATTCCCATGCGCCGTCTATTCCCGCCCAATGCGAAGACAGACTGGGGAAGTCTTTTCGCGGCTGTTCTGGTGGCACTTGCCTTGGCAACCATTCGTTTTCTTATGGTCAGCCTTGACCCTGACCTTGTAGGTTCAGAGCCTGTGGTGCGGCCTTTCGGGCTTGTTCTTATTATTGCCCTGGTCTGGCTTGTCGGCTGGTGGTTGAAGTTTCTGATTGTCCTGGTTATTGCGGAGGCGATTTTAAGCTGGTTCTCCAAAAGCACCACGGCGGCAGCGCTTCGGCCCGTTCTGCGGCTTTTGCTGCGACCACTTATTGAACCTATTGCACGGCGTATGCCCGAGCGTCAGCCCTGGGGTCTCGATTTCTCCCCCATCATTGCCTTTCTTATTCTTCAGGTCTTGGTGAGCTTTCAGGCAAGCTTAGAGGCATCGGTTCTGAAGGCCTTGCTTGGGACAGGCTAGGCAAGTGCTGCGGCCTTAACGGCTGCAGGATCAATACTGTGGTTCTGGGCACCACGAACCTGCACCTTCGCTGCACCTAAGTAAACCCCAGCCTTGCAGCTGGCCGAGACGGGCAGTCCGTGGGCAAGGCCCCAGAGCAGCCCCGCGCGAAACGCATCGCCGCAGCCTGTTGGGTCCAAGGCCTTCTCAACACGAACCGCATCAAGGGTCTGGCTTCCTTGCGGACCATCAAGCCAGACGCCCTGACTGCCCTTGGTAACAATGACTGCAGCCTGGGGATGAGGCTGCAAATGCCTGCGAAGCTCAGACAAACCTAGACCCACGGTTCGACTAAGCATCTCGCCCTCGTAGTCATTGACAGCAAGCCAGCTTGCCTTCTTGATGAAACCAAGCAGCTCGTCCTTGTTGAACATGGGCAGGCCCTGACCTGGGTCAAATACAAAAGCAATGCCTGCATCAGAAAAGGCCTGGGCATGGTCGAGCATGGCCTGCCTGCCGTTGGGCGAGACTATGCCGAGGCTTGCGGGGTTGGGCACAACCTTGGCCTCGTGGGCCACTGCCATTGCGCCGGGGTGAAAGGCCGTGATCTGGTTGTCATCGAGGTCGGTGGTAATAAAAGCCTGGGCTGTGAACAGGCTGTCTCTTACGACAACGCCCGAGACATCGGCACCAAAGGACTGCAGCCGTTGAAGGTAGTCATGCCCATCTTTGCCAATGGCGCCTAAAAGTCGTGTGGGGCATCCCAGGCCAAGAAGTCCATAGGCAATGTTGGCTGCGCAGCCTCCAAACTCCTGGCGCATCTCCGGCGCAAGAAAGGCAACGTTTAACATGTGAACCTGGTCGGCAAGAATATGGTCTTTAAACCGACCTTGAAAAACCATAATGGTGTCAAAGGCAATGGAGCCACTCACCTGAAGCTGCATAGGTGGTTTTGAAAAGGCTTCTGAGGCCTCAAGGTTTAGGTTGGTCATGGTTAGCAGGAGTCCCTTTCTTAAGTTTGTGTCGCGTCTGCAGGTCGCTTCCACAGACAAGTCCAGCCATCCCTTTGGCCAAAAACCTCTAGCTGACAACTGCCGTGAGAGGCCTCACGGTAGACTCGAATCAGCTCCTCGGCCTGTCGGTCTAAAAGGCCTGCGAGAACAAGCTGGCCCTTAGCAGCCAGATCAACAAGCACAGGGGCAAGAACCTTAAGGGGCTGGGCAAGGATATTGGCAAGTACAAGATCAAACGGCCCGCAAATGGCTGCGTCGGCATCGACAAAACATACCCGCGACGCGAGCCCGTTAAGCCTGGCATTGTCCTTTGCAGTGGTCACGGCAACCGGGTCAATATCAAGGCCGATGACCTCGTCATTGGTGTCGGTAAGCACCGCCCAGGCAAGCCCGAGCACCCCCGAGCCGCACCCGTAGTCAAGGACGCGCCGAGGCGCGCTGCCTTGGCCCGGTCTTCGGCATTGGGCGGCCGAGTGAACCAGAGACGCAATGGCCTCAAGGCAGAGCTGGGTGGTGGCATGGCTGCCCGTTCCAAATGCAAGGCCAGGGTCGATGGTCAGGGCCCGGCCTGGGGGCTCACGAAAAAGCGCAGGCACCTCGTGCCAGCTGGCACCTAGCCACAGCGTCTCGGCAATGACCATCGGCTCAAACTGGGCCTGAGTCGTGCGTACCCAGTCCTCATCATAAATCTTCGAGATTCTGGGCTGCTCTTGAAGGGCAAGGCCGCTGACCTTGCCCTGTTGGGACGCCCACCAGCAGGCAGGGTCCAGAGTAGTGGGAATAAGAATACAAAGCGCCGTCTCATCAAGTGCCATGCTGAGCGCGCCTTCTTCCATGAGTCGGTCGCTCCAGTCGCCAAGCCATTGCTCAGCTGCAGCCTCATGGGGGAAAAACAGGGAGACCGAAAACTCGAGCTGCCAGGCGATGGCCTGCCTAGAGCTTGGGTTCGCGCTCAAGCATGGATTCCAGGTAGTGGATGGAGGTTCCCCCATCCTGAAAGTGGGAGTCGCGCATGATGCGCCTGTGCAAGGGCACCGTGGTGAGAATGCCCTCAACCACCATTTCCGAAAGTGCAATCTCCATACGTGCCATGGCCTGGGCCCGGGTGTCACCAAAGCTGATGATTTTCCCAATCATGGAGTCGTAATAGGGAGGTACCGTGTAGTTGGCGTAGGCATGGGAGTCCACTCGAATACCCGGCCCGCCAGGGGTATGCCAGCTTAGGATGCGGCCCGGTGAGGGTGTAAACGAAAAGGGGTCTTCGGCGTTGATTCGGCATTCAATGGCATGACCCCTGAAGGCAATGTCTTTTTGGCGAAAGCTAAGCTTCTCACCGGAGGCGATTCGAATCTGTTGTTGCACGATGTCGATGCCGGTGATCATCTCGGTAACCGGATGCTCAACCTGAACGCGGGTGTTCATTTCAATGAAGTAGAACTCACCGTTCTCGTAAAGAAACTCGATGGTTCCCGCACCCCGGTAGCCCATCTTTTTGCAGGCATCTGCGCATCGCTGACCAATCTTGTCCCGAAGCCTTAAGGCAATGCCGGGCGCAGGGGCTTCTTCAAGCACCTTCTGATGGCGACGCTGCATGGAGCAGTCGCGCTCGCCCAGGTGAACCACGTGGCCATAGTGGTCGGCAAGAATCTGAATCTCAATATGGCGAGGGTTCTCAAGGAATTTCTCCATGTAGACCTCGGGATTACTAAAGGCTGCTGCGGCCTCGGCACGGGTGGTGTTCACCGCGTTCACTAAGGCAGCCTCGGTGTGAACAACGCGCATGCCACGCCCGCCTCCGCCTCCGGCAGCCTTAATAATGACCGGGTAGCCAACGGCTCGAGCAGTACGAATAATTTCCTTCGGGTCTTCTGGAAGGGCACCCTCGGACCCAGGGACGCAGGGAACGCCTGCGGCTCGCATGGCTTTCTTGGCCGAGACCTTATCGCCCATCAGGCGAATCACATCGGGTGTGGGCCCAATAAAACGAAAACCGCTTTGTTCAACACGCTCGGCAAAGTCCGCGTTCTCTGCCAGAAAACCATAGCCCGGATGAATGGCCTCGGCATCGGTGACCTCTGCGGCCGCAATAATGGCAGGGACGTTAAGGTAGCTCTCTTTCGAGGCGGGCGGCCCAATACAGACAGACTCATCGGCAAGACGCACGTACTTGGCTTCGGTGTCGGCCGTTGAGTGAACCACAACCGTCTTAATGCCAAGCTCGCGGCACGCCCACTGTATGCGCAGCGCGATCTCGCCTCGGTTCGCAATAAGAACCTTCTCAAACAACGCCATAACTAGGCGATTCTAAAGAGAGGCTGACCGAACTCCACAGGCTGCCCATTTTCCACCAAGACGGCCTTAACGACACCGGCTCGATCGGCAGGAATCTCGTTCATAAGCTTCATGGCCTCAATGACACAGAGCGTCTGGCCTTCTGTTACGACGTCGCCTACCGAGGCATAGGGCGCAGCGCCAGGTGAGGAGGCGCGATAAAACGTCCCCACCATGGGAGACAGAACCGACTGCGCAGAGGCCTGAGCCCCAGATACCCCTGCCATGGCCGCGCCCTGGCCATTCGAACCATCGCCTTGATAGTCGGCCGATGCCTCCTGACCAAGGTCCGGGGCCTGGCTGGTGGGCGTGAGCTGCGAGAGGGACTGTGCAGCCATATTGCCTGTCAGCGGAGGCACGCCCGAAGCAGCAAGAGCTGTCGTTTGCTGGGCAACACCGGCCTTGACGATACGAACCTTGCCTTCGCCCTCGGTGATCTCAAGCTCAGCAATATTTGATTCGGCCACCAGGTCGATGAGCGTTTTTAGTTTACGCAGGTCCATAGCGAACTCCTTACCGGGCGGGTGTCGTGGACTTCAAAAGATGCTTGTGAAAAAAGCGAATGGCCGACTCGTAGCCCAGAGGGCCCATGCCGCAGACCACCGCCTCGGCCTTGTCTGAAAAATAGGAGTGACTGCGGAAGGGCTCGCGTCGGTGGATGTTGCTAAGGTGTACTTCAACAAAGGGCAGGGCAACGGCAGCCAGTGCATCACGCAGGGCCACACTGGTATGAGTAAAGCCTGCCGGATTAACAACAAACCCTTTGACCTGCTGACCAAGGGCCTGCTGGATGCGGTCCACCAGCTCGCCTTCATGGTTGGACTGAAAGCACTCCAGACTCAGGCCAAGCGATTCCGCCAGAAAGACCGACTGGGTGTTAATGCTTGCAAGAGTCTCTGAACCGTAGATCTCGGGCTCACGCTGCCCGAGCATATTCAAATTGGGGCCATGAAGCAGCCATATAAGAGGGCCTGTTGCCATTCAGTTGCCGAGGAAAAAAGGAAACACATCGGAGTCTACCGCATTTAGCTCAGGGTACCTTCTAAAAAGCTATCAAATGTAGTCTTCTACCCAGTTTGTGAGCTCTTCTTCGTAGATTCTTCCCATCTTCTGCTGGGTCACCTGACCATTGGGTGCCACCAGAACCGTGTAGGGAAAGGCATCCACTCGGCTGCCCAATCGGCTTGCAAGCTCGCTTCCGTTGGCACCGGCAACGACCAAGGGATAGGAAAACCGACGCTCCTCGAGAAACTCCCGAACATTGGAGGGGGAGTCAACAGCGATTCCAAGAAGTTGAACCCCTTTTGACTGGTATTTATCGTAAAAAGCCGAAAGTTCTGGCATTTCTTCAACACAGGGCGGGCACCAGGTTGCCCAGAAGTTGACCACCAAGGGCTTGCCCCGAAATTCGGCCAATGAGAGCAGTTCGCCCCGTGCCTGCCCGGCCTTTTGAAGCTGAAGGTCAAAGACCCAGCCCGCGGGCTCGGCTAAGGTCTTGGGCGACTGACGCCATAGGCCCAGGCCCATTCCGACGCCCAGACCTGTAAGGCCAACTGCCCCTGCCAATATCCAATGCCGTCGATTCAAGCCAGGCCTCCATTGTTAAGTTGCAGCATGAGTTCGTGAGTGCTGAGGTTGGAAACCCGCCGGGGCAGGCCCCCTCGAGCAAGGGTGGTGATGACAACCGGGTGACCCTGCCAGTCCAGTAATAGGCCTTCCACCATGCCTTGACCCACTGGGTTGGCAAGTTCGGTGGCCTCAACCGCGATGCCATCGTTTAGAAAATCAATGGCGAGTTCTTTGGCGGATTCCGCCCGGCAGCCCAGGTGAATGACGCTAAAGGCGGTGGCCGTGCCGTTGGCAAGTGCGCCCATAAGCACGGGTTGGTAGGCTGAGAGTCGCTGCATGAGCTGCAGGGCTGCCCTGCGCATGGCCTGGCAATGGGCGCGGTGGCTCTCGTCGGCAAAGAGCGCGAGATGATCACGGACTGCCTCTTCAATTTCTTGGTTGCTTGGCAGATCGCCTGCTGCAATTCGCCCACCAAGGCCGCCCGTCATGCGTTCATAGGCCTTGCGTTTGGCGCTCTGATAATCAAAACCTTCCTCGGCAATAAGCTGAGCTGCACCGCAGGCAATCTCGTGTCGAAGGCTGGACATAGCCTGATTATGCCGGCCGTACAATGGCTCATGCATATTCATATCCTTGGTATCTGTGGCACCTTTATGGGCGGGCTTGCACAGCTCGCACGGGCTGCGGGCTTCCGGGTTACGGGTTGCGACACCCAGGTCTACCCACCCATGAGCGAGCAGCTTCGCCTAGCGGGCATCGACCTTGTGGAAGGCTTTGAGGCCGACCAGCTTGGCCTGCAGCCCGATCTTTTTGTTGTGGGCAATGTGGCCCGTCGAGGCCTGCCACTTGTTGAAGCCATTCTGAATCAGCGCCTTGCCATGACCTCGGGCCCCGCGTTTCTCTCCGAGCATCTGCTGGGCAGCCAGCCTGTTGTTGCAGTGGCTGGCACCCATGGCAAGACCACAACCACCGCCCTTATTGCCTACCTGCTTGATGCCTGCGGGCGTGCACCCGGGTTTCTGGTGGGGGGCGTTCCGGAAAACTTTGGGGTCTCGGCGCGGCTTGCGGGGCCTAGCGCCCCCTTTGTTCTTGAGGCCGACGAATACGACACCGCCTTTTTCGACAAGCGCTCGAAGTTCTTGCACTACCGAGCGCAGGTTGCTGTTCTTAATAACCTTGAGTTTGATCACGCCGACATCTTCGCTGACCTTGCAGCCATCGAGACCCAGTTTCATCACTGGGTGCGAACCCTGCCTGCCGAAGGGCGCCTCGTGGTCCACGCCCAAGAGCCCGCCATCGACCGTGTCCTTGCCAGGGGTTGTTACACGCCGGTCTGGCGGTTTGATGCGGAATCTGATTCGCCGGCAACCAGCCTCAATTTTAGTGTGCAGCCCGCTCAGGTCAGTGCCACCACCCAGCATGCAGCCCCAACCGACCTGCAAGACCTTGAAGAACTTGAACTCTGGCGCGACGGCCGTTGCCTTGCTCAGGCAAGCAGTCCCCTGTGGGGTCTGCACAATCGGCGCAACCTGGCGGCGGCACTGGCGGCTGTCAGCGCCCTAGGCCTCGATCCGGTTGAAGCCTTTGAGGCCGTCAAGGGGTTTAAGGGCATTAAACGTCGCATGCAGCAACGGGGCCAGGCATCAGGCGTTCGGGTCTTTGACGATTTTGCACACCATCCCACGGCGATTGCTACAACGGTTCAAGCCCTTCGGGCGCATCTACCCAAAGGCGCAAGGCTTTTGGCAGTGCTGGAGCCGCGCTCCAACACCATGAAGATGGGCCTTATGCGAGACCAGTTGGCTGGCTCTCTTGCCCAGGCCGACCAGGTCTTTGGCTACAGCCGTGGCCTGGACTGGAGCCTTGAAGAGGCGCTGGCAAACCTTCGCCCGCAGGCCTTCATCAGTGATGAGATCGACAGGCTAGTAACCCGCATTGTTCAACAGGCGCGACCGGGTGACGCGGTTTTAGTGATGAGCAACGGGGGCTTTGAGGGGATTCACGAGCGACTTCTGCAGGGCCTTACCCAGGCAGCGGCCAGCTAGCCATGAACTGGTTTTTTGAAGACTCGGGCCAGCTGAAGGTGGCGCGCCAAGTCTCCGAGGCGCCCGCGAGCCTGCAGCTTGAGCTTGGTTCCGGTCGTCGGCTGAAGGTCAAGCGGGCCCAATGCCTTCTGGCCTTTTCAGAGCCTGACCTCGAGGGCTTTTTTCAGCAGGCCCAGGGCAAGGCCAACGAGCTTGATGCCGATTTTTTATGGCAGTGCGCACCGGCCGAGGAGTTCGCTTTTCAAGACTTTGCAAAAGACGTCTTTGGCAGCGAAGGCGGCAGTGCGCTTGAGCAGGCCAGTCTTCTTCTTGCTCTTCATGCTGCGCCCGTCTACTTTCAACGCAAAGGCAAGGGGCTTTTTCGTGCCATGCCCGAGGAGTCTCTAAAGGCTGCGCTCGCAGGCATTGAGAGGCGACGGCTTGCCGCCGAGCGTCAGGCTCAGATGAAGCAGCAGCTCCTAGATGGGCAACTGCCCGAGGCGCTTGAAGCCCTTGGGCTCGATCTGCTTATTCGGCCCGATAAGCAATCGGTGGAATACAAGGCACTGGAGCAGGCGGCCTTCGAATGCCAGATCAGTCTCGAGCAGCTTGCCCTGCAACGCGGTCTTCTGCCATCGGCCTACAGTCTTCACCGGGCTCGCTTCATGGCCCAGGGTCTGCACCATGCTGCAAACGATGCGCCAGCGAATTCGCAACAGGCCATCGCCGACTGCCGAGGTCGCCGCGACGACCTGCTGGCAAGCCTTCCCTTGGCATCAAGCCCCGCCTATTCCCTTGATGATGCGGCAACCACCGAGGTCGATGACGCCCTTTCGTATGAAGCCTTGCCCAGCGGAGGCTTTCGGGTGGGGGTGCATATTGCTGCGCCGGGCCTTGCCATCGAACCCGGCTCGCTGCTTGGCCAGTGGGCGCGAGAGCGTGCCTCCACCGTCTACTTTCCTGGCGAGAAACTCACCATGCTTCCCGCCGAGGTCATTGATCTCTACTCGCTCAATGAGGGCCGCGAAAATCCCTGCCTATCGCTCTACCTTGAGTTTGACGATCAGGGCCAGCGCACAGGTGTCAGCACACGCATTGAGAAGGTCTTCATTGCGAAGAACCTTCGGCACGATCCCTGGCCTGACCTTCTGCAGCAATGGTCGGGGCTTACGCCTTTGCTCGAGCAGGCGTCCCGTCTTCGCGCACAGCGCGAACAGGTTCGGGGTCGACCGGAACCCACGGGCCGCGTGGACTTCTCGGTGCAGGTGCAATGGGATGAGAAGCTTGACCCTGCCACGGCCAAGCAGCTTGGCCAAGGCCAGCCCGATATTCGCCTAAGGCCTCGCGACAATGAAATTGACCGACTGGTCTCGGAATGGATGATTGCCACCAACGTTGCCTGGGGGGAGACGCTTGCGCTTGCACATCTGCCAGGCATCTACCGCTGCCAGTCGATGGGGCGTGTGCGTATGCAGACAGGCCCTGGCCCTCACCAGGGCATGGGGGTCAGCCACTATGCCTGGTCCACGTCGCCCCTTCGACGTTTTAGTGACCTCATGAACCAGTGGCAGGTCTTGGCTGCGCTTGGCCATAGGCGACCAGCCTACAAGCCAAACGATACTGAACTCTTTGCCGACCTTGCGCATTTTGAAGCCTGCTACGACCGCTATGGTGAGTTTCAAAACCAGATGGAGCGCTATTGGAGCCTTCGCTGGCTGGGTATGGAGCAAGGCCTCGCGACCGAGTCCTGGGCCGCCGCCCAGAGGTCTGTAGCCGCTGAGCCTCTGATCGAAGAGGGGCGCCTGGGGCGTGAGGGCCTGGTGCGCCTTGCCCGATTGCCTTTAACTTGTCGCGTGCCGTCCTGGTCCCACCTGCCTGCCGGCACGGAGGTGACGCTTGAGGTCATTGGCGCCGATGCCTTGAGCTGCGAGCTTGAGGTGCTTGGCCTTCAGGCGCAAACTCCCGACACACCGCTGCAACTTGCGGTTCTGGGCAGTCCTATTGCCCACAGCCGCTCACCGGCTATCCATGCAGCCTTTGCCCAGGAACTTGGTCTTGCCGTCAGTTACACCGCCATCGACACCCCATCGGCAGAGCTTAGGGCCCGACTTCAGGCGCTTCACAACCAGGGCTATGCGGGCCTCAACCTTACCGTGCCGCTTAAGGAAGAGGTCTATGCCCTTGCCTTAGCCGAAGGCTGGCCGATGTCCGAACGTGCTCAGAAGGCTCAGGCCATCAACACGCTTGTTCGAGAGTCCTCGGGCTGGCGAGCAGATAACACCGATGGCCTTGGCCTTGTTCGCGATCTGCTTAGGCATCTGCAGGCACAAAATCTTGCAGGCCATCGGATGTTGCTTATAGGCGCCGGTGGTGCTGCGCGCGGCGTGGTTCTTCCGCTGCTGCAGGCCGGCCTTGATGAACTGGTTATTGCCAACCGCAGCCCTGAAAAGGCCCATGCCCTCGTCGATACCTTTACCAAGGCCTATCTGGCGGCAGGCAATGGCGAGGCGGCTCAGTTAAATATTGCAGGGCGTGCCGTGGATGCCCCCGTGCCTGTTCTTCATGCCCTCAGCCTGGAGGCCCTGGCCCAGCCCCTGGCGGGCGATCCGCCAACGCTTGTTGTAAATGCCTCGGCCTCAAGTCTTCAGCAGGCCGTGCTAACCCTGCACCCGAGTCTTTTTGAGCAGACCAGGCTTGCCCTTGACATGATGTATGGGCCTGCGGCCGAGCATTTCCTTGGGCTTGCCAAGGGCGCAGGTGTTGGCCTCACCCTTGACGGACTCGGTATGCTTGTGGAGCAGGCTGCCGTTGCCTTTGAGCTCTGGACGGGCGAGTCACCCTCTACCGAACCCGTGCTTACCCTGTTCAAAGGTCAAGCCTCTCAGTAACCAGGTCAAGCCCTCTTGTTATGAGTCCAATCCCAAACGCCCCTGCGTCTGACTCTCCGAACGACCTCGAGTCGTCGACGGTTATCGGCCCGCGCGAGCCCGAAGCCGCTCAGCACGCCCTTGAGGAGATCCAGTCGCTTTTTGCACGTTTTCGGCTTGAGACCGGGCTTGTGCAAAAGGAGAAGTCGGGGGCGGAGTCCGATCGGCAGCAGCTCGTCGAGCAGCTCCTTGTTCGCCAGCAACAATCTGCACTGGTGCCGAAAATTCGGCCACTTCATGCTGCAGACCTTGCCTATGTGCTTGAGGCACTTCCCCGCGAGCAGCGTGAAAAGGTCTGGCATCTGGTTGCCGAGGATCGACGCGGTGAGGTGATGGTGGAGCTCAACGAGGCGGTCCGTACAAGCCTTATCGCCGAGACCAGTCGCGAAGCCCTGCTGCGAATTGCCCAGTCCTTAGAGCCCGATGACCTGGCCGCCTTGGCCGATGAACTTCCCTTTGACATTGTTGAGCGGGTTCGACAGGGTCTGACCATTGAAGAGCGTGAGCAGCTTCGTCACGCCATGTCCTATCCCGACGAGAGCGTTGGTGCTCGAATGGATTTTGAGATGGTGACCATTCGCGACGATGTAAGCCTTGAGGTTGTGCTGCGCTACCTTCGCCGGTTTGATGAACTCCCCGACCATACCGATCAGGTCTTTGTCGTTGACCGCAAGGAGAGACTTCTGGGCGCCCTGCCCATTGGACAGCTTCTGGTCAATGAGCCCGAGTCCTTGGTGTCGGAGGTCATGCGCCGAGATATCTTGTCACTAAATGCCCGTGACGATGCCTACGAGGCCGCCCAGGCCTTTGAGCGCTACGACCTTGTCTCGGCGCCTGTGGTCAACGACCAAGGCAAGCTTATTGGGCGGCTTACCGTGTCTGAGGCGGTTGATCTTATTCGCGAAGAGAGCGACTCCGAGGTGCTCGCCCAGGCGGGACTGCGTGAGGAAGAAGACCTCTTTTCCTCGGTCTGGGCCTCGGCAAAAAACCGATGGCTCTGGCTTGGGCTTAACCTTTGCACGGCCTTTTTTGCCTCCAGGGTCATTGGCGCCTTCGAGGGCACGATTGAACGCGTGGTGGCGCTTGCAGCCCTCATGCCTATCGTTGCGGGAATCGCAGGCAACACGGGCAATCAGACCATGACACTTTTTATTCGGTCTCTTGCATTGGGGCAGGTCAATTCGGGCAATCTCACCCGACTGCTGGCAAAAGAACTCTCGATTGCGGGGCTCAATGGTCTTGTCTGGGGCTCGGTGGCGGGCCTTTTCGCCTGGTGGCTCTACAGCGAGACCAGTAACGGCCTGCTTCTTGGCATCACCATGATGCTGGCTATTTTGCTCAACCTTTTGGTAGCCGCGCTAATTGCCATTTTTGTTCCCATGTCCTTGCACCGAATGGGCCGCGATCCCGCCCTGGGATCTTCTGTGCTGCTTACCTTCAGCACGGATTCCTTGGGTTTTCTTTTGTTTTTGGGGCTTGCCAGTCTTTTCTTTGGCTAGGGTGCAGCCCGGAGCTTCGAGCACACGCCCAACAACTCAGCGAGCCCGAGCCTCGTTTAGCCGCCTCTTGTAAAGGGGCCCGACTTACCGCCTGTTTTTTCGTCCAACTGGACATCGGTTATGACCATGTCCTTCTGGGCGGCTTTGAGCATGTCGTAGATGGTGAGCAGCGCAATTTGCACGCCGGTAAGCGCCTCCATTTCAACGCCCGTCTTTCCGGTGGTGGTCACGGACACCTGGCAGCGTACGCCGCATGGTTGGTCCAGGCAGTCGAACTGCACGCCAATGTGTTGAATGGGAAGAGGGTGGCAAAGCGGGATAAGTTCGCTGGTTCGTTTGGCCCCCTGAATGGCTGCGATGCGAGCCACACCAAGGACGTCCCCCTTGGCTGCCTGACCTTGCCGCACAAGGGTAAGCACATCCGGTCGCATCACGATAAAGCCGCTTGCTCGTGCCTGACGGGTTGTGTCGGCCTTTTGCGAAACGTCCACCATTTCAGCTTTACCGTCTTGGTTGAAATGACTAAGCGGGGAGTCCATCGGCCCTATGATAAGGCTATGGCAACTGTTCATTCTTACAGAAGCATCCCTCGCACCATGGCGGCAGTTTTTGCGGCCATGTTCTTAATGACGCTTGCCTCAGGCGCCTATGCACAGACGCGGGTCGGCACTGAACAACTGCCTCAGCTCGGCGAGGCCGATGCCGATGGTCTTAGTCTTGCAGCCGAGCGACGGCTTGGCCGTCAGGTCTTTCAAGAGTTTCTACGGGCCGGGGTGGTGGCCGATGACCCGGAGCTTGAAGATTATCTGGCTGCCCAGTCGGCCCGTCTTCTGCAGGCGGCGCTCCTTCAGGGGCATCTTCGGCCTGGCCAGTCGATTGAGCCTGATGAGTTTCGTTTCTTTGCAGTGCGTGACCCTGCCATCAACGCCTTTGCCTTGCCGGGGGGCTTTATTGGCATCCACACCGGCTTGATGGCCCAGTCCCAGTCCGAGTCCGAGCTTATATCGGTGCTTGCCCATGAAATCGGCCATGTCAGCCAGCGCCATATTTCAAGGCAGTTTGGCCAGCGTCGTCAGTCCTCTGCGGTCATGATTGCCGCCGCGCTGCTCGCGGCCATGGCCGCATCAAGCAGCGCGGATGCCGCCATGGGGATCATGTCTTTGGGCCAGACAGTGGCGGTTCAAGACCAGCTGGCCTTTTCACGCGAGGCCGAGCGCGAGGCCGATCGGGTGGGGCTTGGTCTCATGCAAGAGGCCGGCTTTGATCCGCAGGCCATGGCAAGCCTTTTTCAGAAGCTTTCTCGTGCCGGTGAGTTTTATGAATCCGCCGCACCGAACTGGGTACGCTCCCACCCGCTAACCAGTGAGCGTATTGCCGATGTGCAGACCCGCCTGTCGCAGCTCGACCCTCAGAAAAGCCCGGATCTGACCCGCTCAAGCCCAGGCCTTGGTGCGCAAGACACGCTAGAGTTTCGTTGGCTGCGGGCACGCACAGGGGCGCTCTCGGACCGTTCGGTTGATGGCCTTGCCAAGAGCCAGCTGCGACTTCAAAAGGCCTTTGATGAGTCTGCGGGTAAAGCCCTGGAGCAGTCTGCCGTCGCCTATGCTATGGCCTGGGTCGCAGCCGGCCAGAGGCGCTACGAGGCTGCCTTAAGCCGACTGACCCAGGCCGAGGCGCTTGCGCGCGACGCGAATGTTCACGCCTGGGCAAGCCCCTTAATTCAGACAACGCGACTGGAGGTTCTGCTTGCTGCGGGTCGGTTGCAAGAAGCCTTTGCCCGCCTTCAGCCTGCCCTTGCGGCCAAGGACAACTCCATTAGCCGCAGGCAGCTTGCCCGCCTGAGCATTCGAATTGTCGAGGGTCTCGGCCGTTATGACCAGGCCCTCACTTTTGCGCAGTCCTACACCAGTCGTTGGCCTGACGACCTTCAGGGATGGGCACTGCAGGCCCAGGCGGCCTCTTCGGCAGGCCGGCAGACGCTTGCGCACTGGGCAACAGCAGAGCGCTATCGGCGGGCTGGCGCCCTTAATGCGGCGCTTGAGCAGTTAAAGCTAGCTCGCAAGGCCAACGATGCCGACTTCACCGTGATGTCCATGATTGATGCGCGTCTGGCCAGCCTGCGCAAGGAGATTCAGTTCGAAAAGAGCCAGTCAAAGCTCTAGCGCTTACTGGAATCGAGGATTTAGTCTGTGGCCTCTTGAAGCCGATACCGAGTACCGCAGTAAGGGCACTTGGCCACGCCTTCATCATTGAGCTCAAGAAACACCTTGGGATGGCTGCTCCAGAGCGGCATGCGGGGATTGGGGCAAACAATAGGCAGCTCGCTCTGCGACACACGAAGGCTAGCGGCCTGCTCTGAAGAAGCCTGGGATGCAGGGTTGTCCGTGCCTGAGGGTTTGTTGAGTTCTTGCATTCTTCGTCGATTCTGAGCCTTGGCACTAAATGGGCGAGAGCCAGCTTTGGTACTTTGGTGCCCGGCCTGAAACGACCTCGAAAAAGCAGGCCTGGATCTTCTCGGTGATCGGCCCGCGCTGGCCTTCGCCGATGCTACGGTCGTCAAGCTCGCGAATTGGGGTTACCTCGGCTGCCGTGCCCGTGAAAAAGGCCTCATCCGCACAATAAATTTCATCGCGAGTAATTCGCTTCTCAACAATCTCAATGCCAAAGTCCTTCGCGATGGTCATAACCGAATCACGTGTAATGCCATCGAGGCAGGAGGCGAGATCGGGTGTGAAGAGCCTTCCTGATTTCACAATAAACAAGTTCTCCCCGGCGCCTTCGGAGACATAGCCTTCGGTATCCAACAGCAGGGCCTCGTCATAGCCCATGCCACAAACCTCTTGGTGGGCAAGAATGGAATTGATGTAGTAGCCACTGGCCTTGGCTCGAACCATTGACACATTGACATGATGACGGGTGAAGGAACTGGTCTTTACCCGAATGCCTTTGGCAAGGCCTTCTTCGCCCAGGTAGGCCCCCCAGGGCCATGCTGCGATGGCCATGTGAATTTTGTTGTTGTTTGTGGCGATGCCCAGGCGCTCAGAACCGATCCAGACAATGGGGCGAATGTAACAGGACTTCAGCTTGTTGCGCCGGACCGTCTCAAGCTGCGCCTGCATCAACTCTTCTTTGGAATAGCCAATGTTCATCTGGAAGATCTTGGCAGAGTTAAGCAGACGCTGGGTATGGTCTTTGAGCCGGAAAATGGCGCTGCCCGAACCGGTCTCATAGCAGCGCACGCCTTCAAAGATGCCCATGCCATAGTGCAGCGTATGGGTTAACACATGGATATTGGCCTCGCGCCAGTCCACAAATCGGCCATCCATCCAGATCTCACCATCGCGATCAGCCATTGACATGAAAAGACTCTCCTTGGGAAGTAACCTCGGACCCGCTGACCCAACAACCTGCGCGACACAGGCCTTGGACAGCCAGGGTGATACTTATTCGAACGTCATTCTAGCTCGCCTTACCGCGAATCTCTGAAAGGCTTCGAATGACGTCCGGCGCCTTGTCAAAGACGTCTTGCCAGAGATCGGCAACGGCCTGGCGGTCGACCTCAAAGGCATCGGGCGCGACCCGAGCCGAGCTTGCGCCTGCGAGTCGAAGCCTGTGCTGGTACCTGCGGAACCGTCGGTAGGCCTCGGCTACTTTTTTGGCCTTTTCTGGCTCAATAAGCCCAAGCCTGCCCGCCATGGTGAGAAGGGCAATATTTCCCAGGTTGCCCGTAAGCTCGGCATGGGTATGGCTGTACTCGAGCACCAGCGCCTGCACCATAAACTCGATATCCACCATGCCGGCTCGGTCGTGTTTAAGGTCGAACTCGCCGCTTGGATTGGGATGGCCATCGTGCATGCGCCTGCGCATGGCAAGAATTTCTTCCTGAAGCGCCTGCGCCTGACGGGGTTGCCGAAGAATCTGAATGCGAGCCTGCTCGAAGGCTCGCCCAATGGAGGCATCACCCGCGCAGAACCGCGCGCGCGTTAAGGCCTGATGCTCCCAGATCCAGGCATGCTTTTCTTGGTAGTCGATAAAGCCGGGTAGGTCGGTCACAAGTAAACCCGCATTGCCGTTGGGCCGCAACCGCAGGTCAATCTCAAAGAGGCTACCGGCCGCCGTATTGGTGGACAGCCAGACATTGATGCGTTTGGCCAGTCGTGCATAGACCTCCTGGGCCATGTCATCGGCGTCGTTGTGCAGAAAAATCAGGTCGAGGTCGGAGGCGTAACCCAGTTCTTTTCCGCCAAGCTTGCCGTAGGCAATAACGGCGAACTGCGGGTCCTGCTGGTGGCGCCGGGGAGTGGCCTTCCAGGCCGAGCGCAGCGTGGCGTCAATCATGACATCGGCAAGACCGGAGAGTCGATCGGAGAGATGTTCCACCGAAAGCAGGCCATCAAGGTCCTGAACCAATAATCGAAAAAGATGACCATGGTGCGTCTCGCGCAGGATATCCATCTGACGCTCAACATCAGGCTCGCCATGAAGCTGCGCATCCTCAAGGCTGGCATGAAGCTGGCCTGCCAGCCGGTCGAGGTCGCCCGCCTCGTCAAGACCACGTCGGTCAAGCAGCTCATCTAGAACAATAGGATGGCGTTGCATGTAGGAGGCGGCCCAAGACGAGGTCGCCATGACCTTGGCCACGCGCTCGAGTGTCTCGGGGTACTCATCGAAAAGGGCGAGGTAGGAACTGCGTCGGCGCAGACCGTCGACAAGTTCGTTAAGCCCGCGTTCAAGCCTCTGTGCGTCAGCATGTTCTCTGACAATCGCCTTGATGCGTATGCGCAGTCTCTCCAGCCGGCTGTCTGCGTCGTTTGCCCGTTCGGTGGGGGTTTCCGACTTTTCCGCAGGCTCGCCGAGGTCGTCGGCATCTTTTGTCTCAGAGGTTGCTTTTTCGAGCCCCGGGGCCTCCTTACGAAAAAGCTTTTCAAAAATGGGAATGACATGCGAGCGGTGCGCTTCGATGTTTACGCAAAGCGCCTCGGCGGAGTCAAGCCCCATGGCTTGTGCCATTTTCAAATAGGCCTTCGCAGAGCCCGACAACACGTGCGTCTGGGCGTCCTCTTCGTACTGCAGCCGATGTTCAAGCCGTCGCCAGAATTCGTAGGCCGCGCAGAGTTCCAGGTACTCGTGCTCGCTTATACGAGCCTGGTCACGAAGGAGCTTTAAAACCTCAAGGCAGACCCGAGACTGCAGCGCGGGGTCGCGCCCCCCCCGAATGAGCTGAAAGAGCTGGCCGATGAACTCAATTTCGCGAATGCCACCAGGCCCAAGCTTAACGTCCACCATCTCATAGTCGCCTGCCATGCGGGCCTCCCGACGCTGACTGCGCCGTTGGGCCTCTTCACGAATCTGGCCATGCAGTTCGCGCAGGGCGGCAAGGGCGTTGAAGTCAAGGTAGCGACGAAAAACGAAGGGCCTACGAATAGTCTCAAGCAGCCGGGCATCTTTTTCAAACTGGTCCTTGTCGCTTAGCACGGCCTTGTTAACGAGCCGTGCCTTAATCCATGCGTAGCGTTCCCACTCCCTGCCGTAACGAATCAGGTAGTTCTCGAGCATCTCGAAACTGCAGACCACAGGCCCTGAGTCGCCATGGGGTCGCAGTCTTAAATCCACCCGAAAGACCAGCCCGTCGGCAGTGGATTCTCCAAGAAGGCCCGCCAGTCGGCGGCCAAGCCTTGTGAAGTACGTCTGAAGATCAAGTGCCCCGCCTGGCCCGTCGGGATGATCGTCGGGGCGGCCGTCGGACTGCCCTTCGTCCGGAAGCAGGTAAATGAGGTCGATGTCAGAGGAGGCATTAAGTTCATGCCCGCCGAGCTTTCCCATACCCACAATTAAAAGGTCAACGGGCTCGCCCGTTGTCCGACGGGCAACACCGTGACGGCCAATCATGGCCTCGCAGCAATGCTGGTAGCCCAGGTTTAGGCAGATCTCGGCAAGCTCTGAGATGCTCTGCAGATTCTCATGCAGGTCCGAGAGTCCGCCCAAGTCTCGGGCCATAATGGCCAGCATTGCAGCATTTCGATACTGACGAAGGGCCTGCGCAAACCTATTTTCTGCAGTGTCCGACAGCCCAGCAGGCAAGGCTCCGGACCAGTGCCGATGCCAATGGTCCTGAAGAACCGGCCGCGTCAACGGGCTTTCAATTGAAAGCAACTGATCGCGAGCCATGATCTGAGGTAGCGTTCGCTCAGCAAAGGCCGAGTGGTCTATGGCCTTTTGATAGGCGGGCGCAAGGCAGGAAATCGCTGGACTCCTTAAAAAGCTATGCAAGAATTTCCATAATGCCAAATTCAAACCATCCTGATGCTCAAGCACTGCCCGCCGCGGGCCTTGGTCGCAGATCGTGGGCATGGAATTTCTTTGCTGGGCTCATGGCCGTCGTGGTTGTGGTCATGCTGGCAACGGCCCTGGGCATTCGTTATTGGCTATGGCCGGAGCTCGCCCAGACTATCAATAGCCCTCAACGCCTTGCCCAGTCGGTGGGGCCTACGCTTGACCCTCTTGACCTTGAACTGCGGGCCCGTGATGCGCGGGCGCAATGGGCCGACTGGCTCTCACCACGCCTGGTTGTTGGGGAGGCCGAGCTTGTTCAGCGGTCGACAGGGGAGGTCGTTGCGTCGGTCGAGGGCCTTTCGGCCGACTTTGGCCTGCGGACGTTTTATTCGCTTACCGCGGGCATCCCTATTTTTTCCCAGCTTGGCATTGAAAGGTTAAAGCTTCGGCTGCACCGCAAGGCCGATGGACAACTGGTGCTTGCAGGCGTGGCGCTAAGCCCCGACTCCGATGAGTCATCAGGCCCGTTGCTTGAGGCTTTCCAGTGGCAAGGGCCGCTTTCGGTGATTGATGCTCGGCTGATCTGGCAGGACGATCTGCATGCCGACCAGAGCCCCAAGGTTAAGGCCTTAAAGGCTCAGCCGCCGCAGCTCACGTCCGCAGATCCGTCTGTTGCCCAGCAGACCGGACAGGGTGAGATGCGACTCAAGGGTCTTTACCTCAAGCTTCGTGCAGGGCAGACACAACTTCGCGCACAGGGCTTTGAGGCGGCTGAACTCGTCTCGCTTTTGTCGATGATTCAGCCCATGCCCGCCCTGCAGGGTGCCCTGGGACCCGTTCGTCTGGACTGGGCGGGCGACCTCGGCCGCCTGGGTTCTCAGAGTCTTGGGCAGTGGCTTGACGACCTGTCTGCCGACATTAGTTTTCGTGAACTCTCCCACCCCGTGATCTCAGGGCTTTCCGGTCGTGTTTTGTTAGGCCCGCAAACGGGTAGCCTAGTCGTCTCTGGGCAGGGCATGGCGCTTAACCTTCCCGAGGTTTTTCCGGCCTCGCCTTTGCGTATCGAGAAGCTAAGCCTTGAGGGCGAATGGTCAGCCTCGGGTCTTTTGGCAAGCCTTGCCGAGCAGGCAAGGCTTCCCTCGGACTTCAACTTCAGACTTGCATCGGGCAGCCTGCAGCTGCCACAGGCAGACCTGACGCTTTCGGGGTCGTATAACTATGCAGGCCAGGGTCTTGGCGAGGCCGCCATGGAGGGCAGTCTCGCAGACCTTTTACCCGAGCAGGTTCATCAGCTGCTGCCCGCACAGATCGGCCCTCAGACCCGGGCCTGGATTGAGCGTGGCATTCGTCAGGGCAAACCGGTGTCGGGTCGCTTCGAACTGAAGGGCGCGCTTGAAGACTTTCCTTTTCGCGATGGGCGCGAGGGTCTTTTCAAGGCGCAACTTCAGCTTGAGGACCAGCGTATTCTTTTTGCGCGCGGCTGGCCAGACATCGAGTCGGCCGATATTGACCTTCGCTTTGACGGACCAAGCCTGCAGTTTGTGGGGCGCGAGGCCGTTCTTGGAAAGGCCCCCATTGTTGAAGTCCGCGGCGAAATTGTCGACATGCTCTCTGAGGATCCGATGCTCCTTCTGTCGGGGGAGATCGCGGGCGGTCTTGCTGGCATGGTGCAGACGGCCAACCAATCGCCCGTAAGGCGTTGGCTTGGTCAGGCGCTTGACGATGCCGAGGCCTCGGGGCAGGGAACCCTTGGGCTCGAGCTTCGTGTTCCCTTGAACCAGGCCTCGGAGACGACTGTGAAGGGTGAGCTTGCCTTAAAAGGTTCAGGGCTCAAGCTTGGTGGCAGTCTTCCCGCCCTCACCCAGCTCGAGGGCAGGCTATTGTTTTCTGACCAGGGTTTTCATTACATGGCGGTGCAGGCCCGCTCGCTCGGGGGCAGCACACGGCTATCGATGGGGCAAGAACCCGCGCAGGGGGTCCAGTCGCCTGCGGTCTCGCGCCTCGTGGCCAGAGGAAACTTTCAGTCGGTTGAGCTGATGAGTTGGCTCCGAGAGTCCATGGGTCTTCCGCTCTCCAAGGCGGCTGTTAGTGGGGCGTCGAGCTACCAGATTGAGGCCGACATCAAGCGCTCAGAGCTTCAGATGCAGCTTCGCTCCAGCCTTGTGGGCATGGGAATTGCCCTGCCAGCGCCACTTGGTAAGGCCGCCAACGAGGACTGGGGCTTGTCCGTGCGCATGAGCCAGACCTCTTTTGCAACAGGGCAAAGGCGACAGTCTTGGCAGTTGACCACGGTGTCCAACAGGCTCTCTGGTCTGGTGGATTCCCAGCGCCTGCGACCTGGTCAGCCCCATCAACTGCGTGCAGGTCTTAGCTGGGGGGAACAGGCCAAGCTTCCTGCAGGCCAAGGCTTGGTTTTAAACCTTGCCACTGAGAGCCTCGAGCTCAATGACTGGCTTAACGCGCTAAACCAATACCTCGAGGATCCGCCCCTGCGTCCTGATTCCCCAAGTCCGGCGCAAGTGTCAGGCCAAGACGATCTGCGGGCCATTTTTATTCGCGCGCAGCAGGTACGGTTTGCTAACCAACTCTTCTCAAGGGTAAGGGCGGAGGTAACCCCCGAGAGGGGTCGATGGCAGGTTGATCTTGATTCACCCCAGGTTGCAGGCCGGCTGGTCTGGGACTCCACCAGCCCATCGGAGACGCAAGCCGCAGGCGAGTCCTCGGGCAGCCTTGTAGCTCGCCTTAGCCGGCTTTGGCTGCCGCCGGGCCAGCAAGAAAAGCCCGAGGTCACGGCGACGAACCCTCCTGCCTCACCGCCCAGTCCGGCCGCCGAATCCAACCCTGCGGCAGGTGCTGCTCCTCTGCCGCCCGCCATGCTCACCTCGCTGGCCCAGGCACGTCGCTGGCCTCGTATTGACCTGCAGGCTGACGATTTCCGTCGCGGACAAAAAGATTTCGGTCGGCTCCGGCTCGAGGCATCGCCCTCCCGCCTGCAGCCGCAGTGGGATATTTCGAGCCTGGTCATTGAAAATCCACAGGCCCGGTTCGAAGGCTCAGGCCAATGGGCCGCCCTGAGCCTTGCCGATCCTCTTGGCCTCTCGCAGACACGACTTCAGTTTGTGCTGTCGGTGGTCAATGGGGGACGCCTGCTTGATCGCCTGGGCTACCCCGGTCTTTTGCGAGCAACGCCCGGAAGCCTGCGAGGCAATGTCGGCTGGCCCGGCGCGCCCATTGATTTTGAGCTTGGAGCCTTTAACGGACAGCTTGCCCTCGACCTGCAGTCGGGCCAGTTTCTAAAGGCGGACCCAGGCATCGGAAAGCTGGTGAGTGTCATCAACCTTCAGTCGCTCCCCAAACGCATTGCACTGGATTTCCGCGACATTTTTTCTGAAGGCTTCAATTTTGAGCGGGTGCGAGGCAATGTGAGTTTTGAATCGGGCCTGGCCAAGACCACGAATCTTCGGCTTGTGGGTGTGCAGGCCTCGGTCTTTCTCGAGGGCTCGGCCAATGTACTGAACGAGACACAGGCACTCCGGGTTCTGGTTCTTCCCGAGCTCAACACGGGGCTGGCCTCGCTGGGCTATGCCTTGGTTAACCCTGCCGTAGGCCTAGGGAGTATCCTTGCACAGTATGTGCTTCGTGACCCTCTTCGACAGACCCTTGCCTACGAGTTTGAAGTGACGGGAAAATGGGATGATCCTTCGGTGAAGTCTTTGCCTCGTCGGCCTCCCGCCGACTCGAACCAGTCCTCCGATGCGGCCTCCTCCCCTTCAACGCCAGGCCCGGCAGGCGCATCCTCGTCTCCAAGGCCCTAACCAAAAGCCATGAAGCCACAGC
Organism: Bordetella parapertussis; assembly: GCA_945901825.1. Lineage (GTDB taxonomy): Bacteria > Pseudomonadota > Gammaproteobacteria > Burkholderiales > Burkholderiaceae_A > Hahnella. The sequence goes on along the minus strand of CAMDMC010000006.1, from coordinate 17,624 downwards.
CCTGCACTGTCGCAGCCGTTCAGATGGTCTCTGGCGCCGAAGTTGAGGAAAATCTTGCAACCGCGGAGCGGCTAACCCGAGAGGCAGCAAGGCTTGGTGCCGACATGGTCGTTCTACCGGAGTTTTTTGCCATTTTCGGCCATCACGACCACGACAAATGCAAGGTTGCCGAGCCCCATGGTCTGGGCCCTGAAAGCCCCATGCAGAATCGCCTCTCAGGGCTGGCCGCTGAGCTTGGCATCACTCTCATTGCTGGCACTCTGCCTATCCGATCTCCTGACCCCGATCGCGTCTTCAACACGGTACTGGTCTACGACCCTGAAGGGCTTGAGCTTGCACGCTATGACAAGCTTCATCTTTTTGCCTTCGATAACGGCAAGGAGCGCTACGACGAGGCAAGCAGCCTTGTTCCTGGCGAGCGTCCAGTGGCCTGTACAACTGCGGCGGGTCGAACGGGGCTTTCGGTCTGCTACGACCTGCGGTTCCCAGAGTTTTTTCGAAGCCTCAGCAGCCCAAGCCCGCTCGATCTCATTGTCTTGCCTGCCGCCTTCACCTACACAACAGGTCAGGCCCATTGGGACATTCTTTTGCGAGCCCGTGCTATTGAGAATCAGTGTTGGCTGGTTGCCAGCGCGCAGGGCGGTCAGCATTCCAATGGCCGAGCCACCTGGGGTCATAGCATGGTCATTGATCCTTGGGGTGATGTTGTTGCCTGTTGCGATGAGGGTGAAGGGCTTGCAATTGCCAAGGTTGATCCTGGCCTGACCCAGAAGGTTCGCCTAAACTTGCCTGCTCTGCGCCATCGTCAGTCGGCGCTTCAACCATCCCATTCAACCAAAGGAGAGCCTTGCTCATGACCCCGACGGATGCTGCCATTGCCGCCTTGTCCACCGCTCAGCGGCTGCTTCTTGAGCCTCATGGGCTCACCGAGGCTATGCTTCTCGATGCCATCGCCGAGATGCATGCCCATCGCATTGACGACAGCGACCTTTACTTCCAGTACAGCCAGGCCGAGTCCTGGGGCATGGAGGAGGGCATTGTGAAATCGGGAAGCTACTCCATCGACCAGGGCGTTGGTGTTCGTGCAATCTCGGGCGAGAAGACCGCCTTTGCCTACAGCGACATCCTGAGTCCTAAGGCCCTGCTCGAGGCAGCGCGCACCACCCGCTCCATTGCGCGGGCTGGCTCCGGCCCCGCCGCGGTGCGTGTTGCGGGTCAGCAAAAGCGCCTGGGCAAGGGCCGCCATCTGCTTGAGACCTCACGCCCCCCTCTCTACTCGGCAGATAACCCACTCGCCGCCCTGTCTGCTGAGCAAAAGGTTGAACTTCTTCAGACAATCGATAAGGCGGCTCGAGCCACGGACCCACGGGTCATTCAAGTCATGGCCTCGTTGGCGGGCGAGTACGAGGTGGTGCTTGTGGTTCGAAGCGATGGGCGTATTGCTGCCGATGTCCGTCCCTTGGTCCGGCTTTCGGTCTCGGTTATTGCCGAGCAAAACGGCCGTCGTGAGCAGGGGTCAAGTGGAGGCGGTGGTCGTTCCTCGTTTTCATATTTTAGCCAAGACCGTGCCCTCGATCACGCACGCGAGGCCGTCCGTCAGGCGCTGCTAAACCTCGAGTCGCGCCCCGCGCCTGCCGGAACCATGCCTGTGGTTCTGGGCCCGGGCTGGCCGGGCGTGCTTCTGCACGAGGCCATTGGCCACGGCCTTGAAGGCGACTTTAACCGCAAAGGCTCCTCGGCTTTCGCAGGCCGCATTGGTGAACAGGTGGCAGCCAAAGGGGTCACGGTGGTGGACGACGGAAGCCTGCCCAATCGCCGCGGGTCTTTAAACATCGATGACGAGGCAAACCCTACCCAGCGCAATGTTCTTATCGAAGACGGCATTCTGTGCGGCTACCTGCAAGACAGCCTAAACGCCCGACTCATGAAGGTGCCTGTTACCGGTAACGGGAGACGTGAGTCGTATGCCCACCTGCCCATGCCGCGCATGACCAACACCTTCATGCTTGCGGGCAAAGAGTCCCCAGAAGAAATTATTGGCTCGCTCGACCGTGGCCTTTACGCGGTGAACTTCGGTGGCGGGCAGGTGGATATCACCAGCGGGAAGTTTGTCTTTACCGCCTCGGAGGCTTATTGGGTCGAGAAGGGCAAGATTCAGTTCCCGGTGAAGGGCGCAACCATCATTGGCAATGGCCCTGATGCACTGACTCGGGTGACCCGAATTGGCAACGACCTTGCGCTTGATCCCGGCATTGGAACCTGCGGCAAAGAGGGCCAGAGCGTGCCGGTGGGCGTGGGTCAGCCTACCCTTCGAATTGAAGGCCTAACTGTCGGGGGAACGGCGCAGACCTGAGTTTTTCGAGGGGCGCGGCCGGGTTCGCCAGTACACATCGGTCACACCTTGAAGCTTGTTGAGCTGCCTAGAAAGCACAAACAAAAGGTCCGAAAGCCGGTTTAAATAGTGCTGCAGGCTTGCCCGGCAGGGGGCTTGGCCCGCATGGGCAAGCGCCCGGTTAAGTGAGACCAGTCGACGCTCTGCGCGCCGAGTCACGGTGCGCGCCAGGTGGCCTACTGCCGCCGCCCGACTTCCGCCAGGAAGAATAAATTCTCGCAGGCTGGGCAGCGCCGCGTTGATCTCTGCAATGGCCTCATCGAGGCTTAGCAACCGTTCGCTTTGAAGCACCTCGTGTCCTGGCATGGCAAGCTCACCTCCCAGGTCGAAAAGATCGTGTTGAATGGACTCCAGCAGGCTATCAACCTCTGCCAGACCCTCTGCCTTGTGTCCCTCTGGTGTTCCCGCCTGTGCAGACTGAACCTCGGCCCTAAGCATACCCAGCACGCTGTTGAGTTCGTCAACGTCGCCCATGGCCTCGAATCGCTCGTGGTCTTTGGCAAGCCGGCTTCCATCGGCAAGCCCCGAGTAACCGTCATCCCCGGAGCGAGTAACAATACGTGTTAGGCGGTCTTTCTCTGTCATTGTTCGGAGTGTAGCCGCTTCTAGGCCTACAATTCCTGAATGAATGCGCCCGCCCATCCGCCTCTGACCGCGCTTGCTCCTTCCTCAAAGGCTCTGCAGTGGCAGCCCGGCGAACTGACGTTTGCCCGGCTTGATCAGGCGCTCGAGCCTTCTGTCCGCGAGGCGCTCATTCAGAATCTTCTTCAGGTCCTGCCCGCGGAATGCGTTATTCAGCATGCAGAGGGTCTTAAGCCTTACGAGTGCGACGGCCTGTCGGGCTACCGCCACCTACCTGCTGTTGTGGTTCTGCCGCATACCGAGCAACAAGCCGGCCAGGTGCTCGCCATCTGCCATGCACGCAATATTCCTGTTGTGGCGCGAGGGGCTGGAACGGGCCTGTCGGGCGGGGCGACCCCGCACAGCGGAGGCCTTGTCCTTTCAACTGCGCGTCTTAATCGTATTGTTGGACTTGACCCCGTGGCCCGCACCGCCAGGGTTCAGCCCGGTGTGCGTAACCTCGCCATTAGCGAGGCGGCCGCACCTCATGGGCTTTACTACGCCCCCGACCCCTCCTCCCAAATTGCCTGCACCATCGGTGGCAACGTGGCCGAAAACTCCGGGGGTGTGCACTGCCTCAAATACGGTCTTACCGTTCACAACGTGCTACGTGTAAGAGGTCTGACCATTGAAGGCGAGTCGGTCGAGTTTGGCTCCGAGGCCTTTGACAGCCCGGGTTTTGATCTTCTTGCACTTGTTATTGGTTCAGAGGGCATGCTTGCCCTCACCACCGAAGTCACGGTACGCCTTATTCCAAAGCCTCAGCTGGCACGGGTCATCATGGCCTCCTTCGACGAGGTGGAGAAGGCGGGCCAGGCGGTGGCCGATCTCATTGGGGCGGGCATCATTCCAGCCGGTCTTGAGATGATGGACAAGGGCATGACCGCCGCGGTTGAAGAATTTGTTCATGCCGGCTACGACCTTACCGCCCAGGTGATCTTGCTCTGTGAGTCCGACGGCACCTTTGCAGAAGTTGAAGAAGAGATAGGCCGTATGAAGGCGGTGCTCTCAAGCAGCGGCGCCACCGACCTGCGGGTCTCCGAGACCGAGGCCGAACGCCTGCGGTTCTGGTCGGGCCGAAAAAATGCCTTCCCCGCCTCAGGCCGGGTATCGCCCGACTACTACTGCATTGACGGCACCATCCCGCGACGACGTCTTGGTCAGATGCTCACGCGCATCGCAGAGCTTGAAAAGAAATACGGCCTGCGTTGCCTCAATGTCTTTCATGCGGGCGATGGCAATCTGCACCCGCTCATTTTGTTTGATGCAGCCAAGCCCGGTGAGTTTGAGACGACTGAAAGGTTTGGGGCTGAGATTCTTGAAATCTGTGTTGACTACGGGGGCACCATCACCGGGGAGCATGGCGTAGGCATTGAAAAAATCGACACCATGTGTGTGCAGTTTTCGGTGGCCGAGCGTCTTAGTTTTTTCGCGGTCAAGCATGCCTTCGATTCCAAGGGCCTGTTGAATCCTGGTAAGGCCATTCCGACCCTCTCGCGTTGTGCCGAGCACGGCCGCATGCACGTGCATCGCGGTGAGCTGCGTTTTCCGCAGCTTGAGCGTTTTTAGTTCCGTAAACGCCGCAACGCCTTGTTTTTCGCGTGAGTCAACCCAGTCCGCTTAGTCAGACCAGCTTTGCAGGCAATGCCAGTGGTACGCCGGCTTCGGGGTTCACGGAGTCACAGGCGGCGCAATGGGTTGCAGCCGTGTCCAGTCGGCTGGTGCAGGCCCAGGCCCAAGGCACCGCGTTTGTTATTGAAGGCCACAACAGCAAGGCCTTTTACGGAGAACCTGTTGGGGACGGACAAGCCCGGTTGTCAACAAGCGACTACGCGGGCGTGGTCAGCTACGACCCCACAGAGCTGGTCGTTGTTGCACGATCGGGCACTGCCATCGCTGAGCTTGAGAGCCTTCTCGCCGAAAATGGCCAACGCCTTGCCTTTGAGCCCCCTCGGTTTGCAGGCAAGGGCACGGTGGGCGGAATGGTTGCGACCGGCCTGTCAGGGCCCGGAAGGCTTTCGGCAGGTGCCTGTCGAGACTTTGTGTTGGGTATGACCATCATGAATGCCCAGGGCGAATTACTGCGTTACGGAGGCACCGTAATGAAGAATGTGGCGGGCTACGATTTGTCCCGCCTGCATACGGGAGCGCTCGGCACCTTGGGCCTTATTCTTGATGTGGCATTGAAAGTTTTGCCCGAGCCCGCGGCCACGGCAACTGTCAGTATCGCCTGCTCGCAGGCAAAGGCAATTGAGGACAGTAACCTCTGGATGGCTGAGCCCTTGCCGCTTTCGGCCACTGCCTTTGAGCAGGCAGAGCTCGGGGCTGCTCTGGGTCGTCTGAGTCTGCGGTTCTCGGGAGCCAAGGCGGCCGTCAACGCAGCCCTTGAATTATTCACCACCCAGCGCGGTGCTCAGGTCTTGCCCGAGCCCGCAGCTCAGGCCTTCTGGCTAAGTCTGCGCGACCAGACCCACGAGTTTTTCCAGCCCGAGGCCTCCCCTTCAACGCTCTCGCTCTGGCGGCTTTCGTTGCCGGGAAGCACACCAGCCCTCGCCAGCCTGCAAGACGAGCCGCGAGGCTGCGTGTTGGAATGGGCCGCCGGCCTGCGATGGGTCTGGTCCGCAAAGCCTGCGGCTCAAATGCAGCAGCTTGCCCAAGATCATGGTGGCCACGCCACGCTTTACCGGCCTGCCCAATTGGTCACCGACCCAACACTTGCCCCCCGTTTTGCGCCTTTAAGCCCTGCACTTCACCGGCTTCATGTTCAACTGAAGAACGAACTTGATCCACGGCGTGTCTTTAACCCCGGTCGTCTCTACCCAAGCCTATAAGGGGCTCTCCTCATGGAAATCGAGCTCAGCCCAGACCTTGTGTCAGACCGAAAAGCCAACGAAGCCGCCGATATTGTGAGGCGCTGTGTCCACTGCGGTTTTTGTACAGCAACCTGCCCGACCTACCAACTGCTTGGCGATGAGCGTGACGGACCCCGGGGTCGTATCTACCTCATTAAACAGATGCTCGAGGGCGAGTCTGTTACGCGCGAAACCCAGCGGCACCTCGATCGTTGCCTAACCTGCCGAAACTGCGAGACCACCTGCCCTTCAGGTGTGGAGTACGGGCGGCTGGTTGATATTGGGCGCGAGTTCATTGAAAAAAAGGTCAGGCGCCCAATAGGCCAGCGTCTGGCGCGCGGGCTGCTTCGAGAGGGGCTCACCTCGCCCCTTTTTGGGCCGGCCGTGCGGCTGGGAAGTCGTCTGAAGTCGTTTCTCCCCGATCTCCTGGCAAGCAAACTGCCCATGGGCGAGAGGCCCCATCGAGCATGGCCGTCCAACAGTCATGCGCGTAAAGTGATTCTTTTAAACGGTTGTGTTCAGCCCAGCCTTCTGCCGAACATTGACCTTGCAACGGCCTGGGTGCTCGATGCCCTTGAGGTTCAGGCCGTTGTGGTGCAGACCTCGGGCTGCTGCGGGGCGGTTCGCCATCACCTTGCCGACTCCGACGGTGCCCTCAACCAAGCACGTCGCAACATCGATGCCTGGTGGCCGCTACTGCAGTCGGGTGACTTTGAGGCTGTGCTTGTGAATGCCTCGGGCTGCGCAGTAATGGTGAAAGACTACGGCCATCTATTGGCAGACGATCCTGCCTATTGCGAGAAGGCGGCCTATGTCGCTAAGCGCGCCCTCGATCCGGTAGTCTTCCTTCAACCCATGCTGCCTCGGCTTCAAGAGATCTTGGGGCAGAACCGAACAAGGCCCAAGGCTCCCAAGGTCAGCTACCACGCGCCCTGCACCCAACAGCACGGCATGAAGTGTCGAGGTGAGGTCGAAGCCTTTTTAACCCAGCTCGATGTTACGGTCTTGCCTGTGGCCGACAGCCATTTGTGTTGCGGTTCGGCAGGTACCTATTCGGTCTTGCAGCCGGCCTTGGCCAAAACCCTTCGGGACAATAAAGTTCAAGCGCTTTCTGCCGCGGGTCCCGATCGTATTCTGTCGGCCAATGTGGGCTGCATTGGGCATCTTCAGTCGGGCAGTCATCTCACCGTTCAGCACTGGCTGGAATGGCTTGACGAGGCCCTGCACGGCAGCCCCGCTTAAACCCTCGAAAGGCTTGCTGGGTTGGCCTGGGCTACACTTAAGCCCATGACTATCACATCCAATATTCGCATTCGAGAAATCAAAGAGCTGATCACCCCCGATCAGCTTATTTCCGAAGCGCCCCTTAGTGCCTCGGCCGCACAGACCGTCCTCGGCTCCCGCCAAGCCATTCACCGCATCCTCCACGAGATGGACGACCGACTGCTTGTCATTATTGGGCCTTGCTCCATTCATGATCCAAAGGCTGCCATGGAATACGCCAACCGCCTGTTCGAGCAGCGTGAGCGTTTCTCGGCCGACCTTGAGGTGGTGATGCGCGTCTATTTCGAGAAGCCGCGAACCACGGTGGGCTGGAAGGGGCTCATTAACGACCCGCATCTTGACAACAGTTTTGATATCAACACGGGCCTGCGTCATGGCCGGCAGCTGTTGGCCCAAATTAACGAAATTGGAATGCCGGCTGGCGTTGAGTTTCTTGACGTCATCTCACCTCAGTACATTGCCGATCTGGTGTCCTGGGGCGCTATTGGTGCGCGCACCACCGAGTCTCAGGTGCACCGGGAGCTCGCCTCGGGTCTGTCTTGCCCCGTGGGCTTTAAGAACGGTACCGATGGAAATCTAAAAATTGCCTTTGATGCCATTAAATCGGCCTCGCACCCCCATCATTTTTTATCGGTTACCTCCGAAGGACGCACAGCCATTGTGGCCACTGCCGGCAACGAAGACTGCCATGTCATTCTTCGTGGAGGCAAGACGCCTAACTATGACAAGGCCAGCGTTGAAGCCGCTGCCCAGGAGTCTGCAGCGGCGAACATAGCCTGCCGCCTCATGATCGACCTAAGCCACGGCAATTCCAGCAAGAAGGCCGAAAACCAACTGCCGGTCTCGCAGGTTGTGGCCGATCAGCTTGCAGAAGGCGATGGACGTATTTTTGGTGTGATGGTTGAAAGCCATCTGGTGTTTGGTCGTCAAGACCTGCGAACAGGCCAGACCCTTGCCGATCTTACCTATGGGCAAAGCATTACCGATGCCTGCATTGGCTGGGAGGACAGTCTGTCCATTCTCGAGCGGCTTGCCGAAGGCGTTCGCTCGCGCAGGGTTCTTGCAGCCCAGGCCGCCTAGTTCTGGTTTTGTGCGTCCCAGGGCTGGGCGGGTCCGGTGACACTGCCCAGGCATCGCGGTCCAAGCGCACCTGTGACCTCGGGGTAGTTGCCCGGTTGGCCGTTCAGGCGCAAGTAAGCGAGCCAAGCGAAGGCCGCAGCCTCAACCTCCTCCACAGCCCAGCCCAGGTTCTCCGTGGTCTGAACCTCGCAGGGGTCCCTTGCGGCATCCTGCCCTAGGGCATGTTGCAGACCTTGAATAAAGCCAGGGTTCTTCGCCCCTCCACCACAGAGGAAAAGCTTTTGTGTACTGCGGGGAAGGGCCCTTGCAATTGACTGGCAGCTTAGGGCCAAAAGACTTGCCTGAACGTCGGCTGCCGAAAGAGGCGTCTGAAACGCCTGGAGCTGCTGCCGAAGCCAGCTGGCATTAAAGTCATCGCGCCCCGTACTCTTAGGAGGCGCTTTGGCGAAAAACGGATGCTGCATCAATCGGTCTACGAACCTCTGGTTGGCCTTGCCCGCGCGAGCAAGTTCCCCATCTCTGTCAAAGCGGCCCCGTCCATTTTCTTGGGCCCAAAGGTCCATCAGCATGTTGGCAGGGCCCGTGTCAAAGCCACGAATTCGGGTCCTCGCATGGGTGCCCTGCTCGCGGGTCATAAGAGTGAGGTTGGCAATACCCCCAAGGTTTAGGACCGCCAGGTCGCACGACGTCTCGCCCTGTGCAATAGCCTGATGAAAGAGTGGTACGAGCGGCGCTCCCTGACCCTGGGCGGCAAGATCAGCGGTTCGAAAATCGCTGACCACCACCAGACCCGTCTGTTCAGCAATCACCGCAGGCGCATTAAGCTGCAGGCTAATGCCAAGCTCGGGGCGATGAAGGATGGTCTGACCGTGAACACCTACGGCTCGAATAGGACCAAGGCTCTCGGTGTCTTTCTTGACGTCATGCACGAGCTGGCTGACTTCGTATGCAAATGCCAGGGCGGCCTGTTGCGCTTTGAGCAATGCGGCCTCACAGAGCGGGTTGTGCAACTGAAGGAAGGCCTCTTGAAGCCCTTTAGGCATGGGCCGGCTCCAGAAACCTAGACGACTGGGGCCCGATTTTTCAACCCGTATTAAAACCGCATCAAGGGCGTCTAGGCTGGTCCCAGACATGATGCCAAGGAAAAGCGGGCACTCACCGGCCCCTGTGACAGGCGACCCCTCAGCCAGGTTATTGCCTTGCAAGCCTTGGACTGGGGTTGGAGTTTCGACCCGCGGCGGCCGGAATGCCGCCTGCCTCGGCCGTGTTTACGCTATCAAGAAGGCTTAGGCGCTTACGCAGATCTGCGGAAACCAAAAGAAAGCGTTGCAGGTCTTGGCCCGCGAGGCTTGGAACCTGTGGATTTTCGCGGGCAATTCGAATGGGGTCAATCGACCGACCTTGCACCCGGAACTCGTAGTGAAGGTGCGGGCCTGTGGCCCAGCCAGTGGTACCAACAAAGCCAATGACTTCGCCCATACGAACTTCTCGGCCCACAACCATGCCTGGCGCAGAGCGCGATAGGTGGGCGTAGTAGGTGGAGTAGCGCGCGTTATGCTGGATTTCAATGGCATTGCCGTAGCCACCGTTCCAGCCTCTGGCAACAATCGTACCTTCGGCCACCGATCGCACGGGCGTTCCAATGGGCGCGGCATAGTCCACGCCACGGTGGGCGCGTGGATCACCAAACAAGGGATGGAGACGGTAGCGTGAAAAGCTTGAACTAATTCGCGTGTAGCGCAAGGGCGCAGCAAGAAAGCCTCGTTTCACCGACTTGCCTTCGGCATCGTAATAATTTCCCTTGCCGTCATTGCCTGCATTGAAGAACAAGGCCTCGTAAGAGGCACCTGTGGCCTCGAATCGAACAGCAACCAGCCTGAAGTCCCCAATCTCGCGGCCCGCCACCTTCTTGCTCTCGTAAATTACTCGAACCTTGTCACCGGGCTGCACCTGGCGACGAAAGTCAAGGTCCGATTCAAAAAGGTTGACGACGTCTTCTGTGATGGGGCTTGGAACGCCGGCCTGGTCCATGGCGTTAAAAAAGGACTTGCCCACCATGACCGATCGATGTTCGGTGACGGTTTCGACCCCCGCCTGGCCAATACGGGTTGCAAACTGCCCCTCTCCGGTTCGCTCCACCACCCAGGTATCCTGGCCGTTCACAAGCTGAAGCCGAAGCAGGCTGCCGTTAATGTCGGTGTGAACCAGGGCTGTCTTGCCCACATTGGCCTTAAGGACCGAGGCATTGGTCTTGTTTGCTGCCAGGTAAATAAGCGCCTCGGAGTCCTCAACACCCAGCCTCTCAAAGAGACTGGCAATGGTGTCACTGGCCAACACTTCGTCCTCGCGGGCGAGCTCCAGGCCGTGGGTCTCGAGCGCCTTGAGTTGTGACTCTAAAGAAGGCGTCTCAAGCAGCTTAACCACGGGCTGAGCAAGCATCTTTGATTCGGCATCGCTGACTGTGGAGATGCCAAGACTGGTGATGCTCGCCATTGAAACGCCAAAGGCTGCGGTACCGTAGATCCAGAAGCGGAGCGTGCTTGTCTTCATAACCGTAGAATTGTAGTTCCTAACGCCATTATCAGCCATGCCCCCTTCCCCATCTCACCCCTCAAACGCGACTCAGGGCCCAGCGTCTGCCGGCACGCAGGCCTCACCAGATGCCCAGGGCGCGTCGGACATTTCCAATGCCGCCAGCCTACCCCCCGAGGTCGAGCAGGCCATGGCCGTTATTGGCCGGGGCAGTGATGAAATTCTTGTGGAAACCGAGCTTCAGCAGAAGCTCTTGCGCGCCCATGCGACGAAGACTCCTCTTCGCGTCAAACTTGGTCTCGACCCAACAGCGCCCGATCTGCATCTGGGCCATACCGTTGTACTTACCAAGCTTCGTCAGCTTCAAGACCTGGGCCATCAGGTTATTTTTCTTGTGGGCGATTTCACGGCGCTCATTGGAGACCCAACGGGTCGTAATGCCACGCGCCCGCCACTAACGGCGGAGGACATTGCCGTCAACGCCCAGACTTATTTTCAGCAGGCCAGTCTTGTCCTTGATCCTAACAAGACCGAGGTACGCAAGAACTCGGAATGGTGCGAGGCGCTGGGTTCCCAGGGCATGATTCGGCTTGCCGCCCAGGCTACCGTGGCCCGCATGCTCGAGCGCGACGACTTCACCAAGCGCTACAAGGCCGGAGTCTCTATAAGTGTTCACGAGTTTCTCTACCCCCTCCTGCAGGGCTACGACTCGGTGGTTCTAAAGGCTGATCTCGAGCTGGGGGGCACCGATCAGAAGTTCAACCTACTGATGGGACGCGAGCTTCAGAAAGATGCCGGCCAGAGCCCCCAGTGCATTCTCACCATGCCCTTGCTCGAGGGACTCGACGGGGTTGAGAAGATGAGTAAGAGCAAAGGCAACTATGTGGGTATCGCCGAGCCCGCCTCGGAGATGTTTGGCAAGCTTATGTCGATCTCAGACGATCTAATGTGGCGCTACTTCCTGTTGCTTTCCTCTCGCAGCATGGCGCAGATCGAGGCACTTAAGGCAGAAGCGCTGGCGGGCCGAAACCCTCGGGACATTAAGGTTGACCTGGCCATGGAGCTTGTTGAACGGTTTCACTCCAGGGCGGCTTCGGAAAAGGCGCTTACCGATTTTGAGGCGCGCTTTAAAAAGGGTGAAAGTCCCACCGATCTGCCTTTAACTCTGCTGGGCTACGCTCCCCTTTCCGTGAGTCAGGCTTTAAGGCAGGCAGGTCTTGTAAGCTCAGGGTCCGAGGCAGTGCGCTCCATTGAGCAGGGTGGAGTCCGACTTAACGGTGAGCGCGTTGCCGACCGCATGCTTGAGCTTTCCGCCGGCCAGTATGTCTTGCAGGTGGGTAAGCGCAGATTTGCTCGCATCGAACTTAAGGAGCCCTTGTCATGAATAACCTTTCCATGCCATCTGCTGGGGGTCCGGCCGTTGGTCTGTCTTCTGGTTCAGGCGTTAAGCCTCATGAGCGGCGTCGTTTTCTTTGGATGGTTCTCATCACTATTACGGCCGTCTACTTTCTTATTCTGGTGGGCGGAACGGTAAGGGCGACCGGGGCAGGCATGGGCTGCCCCGACTGGCCTTTGTGCTTTGGTCAGTTCGTGCCGCCCACCCAAGAAAGCCAACTGCCGCCCGACTGGCGAGTGCGCTATGCCGACCGGGGTTATGACACGGCCGATTTCGACCCGTTTAAAACCTGGACGGAATACCTAAACCGCCTTGTCGGCGCAACCATCGGCCTGCTGGCCATCCTTACCGTGCTGGCTGCCTGGCCCCTTCGCCGTGAACAGTCGGTGGTCTTTTGGTCAAGCCTAGGGGGGCTTTTGTTTATTGCCTTTAACGGTTGGCTTGGCTCCATGGTGGTGGCCTCCAACCTTCGCCCTGTCATGATCTCTGCCCATATGGTGGGCGCCTTTCTGGTTCAAATGTGCTTTATCTACGCCGTCGTGCGGGCTGCAGGCCCTCAGGCCCTGCTCGCGCAGCGCATAACCCCGCCTCAGGCGGGGCAGACAACACAACAATCCCCAACACTTCGCGAACTTCCAAGCTGGTTTCGGTCGCTTGTTCTTGCAACGCTTGCGGCCCTTACCCTGCAGATTTTTCTGGGCATTCAGATTCGAGAAAGCGTTGACCTCATTTCGCGAATCGCCACCGACCTCACACGCGACCAATGGATTGAGGCCATTCCATGGATTTTTGAGGTCCATCGCTCTTTCTCTTGGGTCATTCTTGGGCTGTGCCTTTATCTAATGTTTCGTGTCTATCAAAGCCCTTTCAGACGAACCCGAGCTGGTCTTATGGCCGGACTTCTTGTTGGCTTTACGGCTTTTGAAATGGCCCTGGGGGGCGCCCTTAACCACCTAGGCTTTCCACTTATTGCGCAGCCCGTGCATCTGCTAACAGCCCACTTAATATTCGGGCTGTTATGGTTTCTGTATGCCGTCGTAAGCCCTTCCTTTTCGAAGGCGGAATCTAAAAACTCAAAAACCATGGACCTTCAGCATGTTTAATCGCAGCCAGACCTTTGTTCAGACCGACCCTGAAGTCGCCCAGGCCATTGCGGCCGAAGACACTCGGCAAGAAGATCACATTGAACTCATTGCCTCCGAGAACTACGCAAGCCCCGCGGTTCTTGCCGCCCAGGGTTCTCAGCTTACGAACAAGTACGCCGAGGGCTACCCCGGTCGCCGCTACTACGGCGGCTGCGAGCATGTGGATGTGGTCGAACAACTGGCCATCGACCGATTAAAGAAGCTCTACGGCGCCGAGGCCGCAAACGTTCAACCCCACTCGGGAGCGCAGGCCAACACCGCGGTCTTTCTTGCTTTCTTAAAGCCGGGCGACACCATCATGGGCCTTTCGCTTGCCGAAGGCGGTCACCTTACCCATGGCATGCCTCTGAACCTCTCGGGCAAGTGGTTTCATGTTGTGCCCTACGGCCTCAATGCCAAAGAGGAAATCGACTACGACCGCATGGAAGCCTTGGCCCGTGAGCACAGGCCGAAGCTTCTTATTGCAGGGGCCTCGGCCTATTCTTTAAAGACTGACTGGGAGCGGTTTGCCAGGGTAGCCAAAGACATTGGCGCGCTTTTTCTGGTGGACATGGCCCATTACTCGGGTCTTATTGCTGCCGGCCTCTACCCCAACCCTGTGCCCCATGCCGATGTTGTTACTTCCACCACCCACAAGAGCCTTCGTGGCCCTCGCGGCGGAATTATTCTTATGAAGTCCGAGTACGAAAAGGCCATTAACAGCGCGGTCTTCCCAGGCATTCAGGGCGGTCCGCTCATGCATGTCATTGCGGCAAAGGCGGTTGCCTTTCAAGAGGCCTTGCAGCCAAGCTTCAAGGTCTACGCCCAGGGCATTCTTGATAACGCCCAGGCCCTTGCCAAAGGCCTTGTCGAGCGTGGCCTGCGAATCGTCTCGGGCCGCACAGAAAGCCATGTCATGCTCGTTGACCTAAGGGCGAAAAACATCACGGGTAAGGCAGCCGAGGCTGCCCTTGGCCGAGCCCACATCACGGTGAATAAAAATGCCATACCGAACGATCCCGAAAAGCCGATGGTTACAAGTGGCATTCGACTTGGAACCCCTGCCTGCACGACCCGTGGTTTTGGGCCTGAGGAGATGCGCCGTATTGCCAATCTCATCGCTGACACCCTCGAGGCGCCCGAAGACGAATCTGTCGCCGCCCGGGTTCGCAACGAGGTGCATCAACTCACTCAACAGTTCCCCGTCTATCGCTAAGCCATGCGCTGTCCCGCCTGCGGCTCGCCCGATACCCAGGTCACTGACACCCGTTTGTTTGACGATGGGCTTGAGATTCGCAGGCGACGTCGCTGCCTAGCCTGCGAGCGTCGGTTCAAGACACTTGAGAAAATCGAGCTCTCACTGCCTTCCGTGGTTAAGAAGGATGGTTCGCGTTGTGATTTTGATTCGGCAAAGCTGCGCGCAAGCATGGCCCTTGCCCTTCGTAAAAGGCCAGTGGCCTACGACATTGTTGATCAGGCCGTTCGTTTAATTGAAGAGCAGCTTGCGGCCAGTGGCGAGCGCGAGGTAACAAGCCAGTTTCTTGGTGAGCTTGTCATGAAGGCGCTAAGGCGACTCGACAAGGTGGCCTATGTCAGGTTTGCCTCGGTCTACCGAAGCTTCGAGGACGTCTCCGAGTTTCAGGCCATTCTTGCCGAGGTGGGTCCGCGCGTGCGGCGACCAGCCGGCAGCCTGCGCACCAAGGCCTCTTCTGCGTCAAGTCCAAACCCCGCCCCCGCGGGCAAGGCAAAGACAGCGCAGGCATCCCCATCGAAGCGAATTCGCCGTGTTCAGTGACACTGACGTCGACTTCATGCAAAAGGCAATCAGCCTTGCCGAGCATGGGCTCTTTACAACCACGCCCAACCCCCGCGTGGGCTGCCTTATTGTTCGTGATGGCAAGGTGGTGGGGCAGGGCTGGCATGAACGGGCAGGCGAGGCCCATGCCGAGGTGGTTGCTCTGCGACAGGCTGCGAGTCGGGCGCGCGGGGCGACCGCCTACATCACTCTTGAGCCCTGCAACCACATTGGGAAAACGGGCCCCTGCGCAGAGGCACTTATCCAGGCGGGCGTGCGTGCCGTGGTGGCTGCCATGGAAGACCCCAACCCCATCGTTGCTGGCAAGGGCCTTGCCCGACTCCGAGAGGCGGGCCTTGATGTTCGTTGTGGCCTTCTGGCCGAGAAGGCGGCAGCCCTCAACCCCGGCTTTATTCTTCGCATGACAAAAGGTAGGCCCTGGGTGCGAGCAAAAATGGCCTGCTCCATGGATGGCCGTGTTGCCCTTGCCAATGGGACGAGCCAGTGGATTACCTCCCCCGAGGCGCGAGCCGATGGGCATGCCTTTCGGGCCCGTTCCTGCCTTGTCGTCACCGGCGTTGGCACGGTTTTGCAGGACGACCCCCTTCTGAATGTGCGTTACGTGGACACCCCGCGGCAGCCTCATCGACTGGTGGTCGATCCAAGGCTCATGGCCGACCCCGACGCCCGATTCTTTCGCGAGCCCAAGGCCATGGTTGCGACCACCGCCGATCTTGACAATCCGATTCACCGAGAAGGCATCGATCGGCTTGCTGCACGAGGCGTTGAACTAATTTCAGTGGCCTCGCAGTCCGGCAGACCCGGTGACCGCCTTGCCCTGCACGATTTGTTAAGGCAGCTTGCCGACCGTGGCATGAACGAGATTCATCTTGAGGCGGGTCCTGCCCTTGTAGGTGGCTTCTGGTCGGAAGGGGTTATTGACGAATGGCTGGTCTACATGGCGCCAGTTTTTCTGGGGCAGGGCATGCCACCTGTCAGCGGGATGCCCGAGCTTGGCTCGGTGGAGGCTGCGCCTCGATGGCGCCTTATTGGCCAAGACCCAGTGGGCGATGGGCTGCGTATTCGGCTTGTCAAGCCCCATCCGGCGGCTCCTCAATAACTCATTACACTCTAGGTCTATGTTTACTGGGATTGTTCAGGCCATTGGGCGCATCGAAGGGGTTATGTCTCAGTCTCAGGTTCTGTCGCATCAGGCCAGCCCCTATTCCGATGCGCAGGGCCTTCGTGTTCACCTTCTCTGGGGCGATCTTGACTCAAGCGACATTTCCGAAGGCGATTCCATTTCGGTCAACGGTGCCTGCATGACGGTGATCTCACCCACTGGTCAGGGCTGCTTTTTTGACATCTCACGTGAGAGCCTCAACCGCACTGTGGGTCTTGATCAGCCCGGCCCCGTGCATCTTGAGAAGGCGGTCTGTGCCAACGACCGCCTGGGTGGGCACATTGTCTCAGGCCATATCGATGGCACGGCGCGCGTTGCTGGCCTGCGTTCGCGCGACGAATCCAACGAGCTGCTGCTTGAGGTTCCCCCAAGCCTTTCCATGTTTATTACTGAAAAAGGCTCAGTCTCTGTTCATGGTGTGAGCCTCACGGTGAACGCGGTGACAGATCGTAATGGGCAGACCGAAATGAGCATCAACCTTATTCCGCACACATGGAAGAAGACTCTCTTTTCTCGGGTCGGGGTTGGCGATCGGCTTAACCTTGAGGTGGATCCCATTGCCCGGCAAGTGGCCCGTGTGCTTGAGTCCATGATTGCTGGTGGGCGTTGGCCGATGGCCCCCGGCCATGCCGCGGGTGCCTCCGCATCCCCTGGTTCTGACACCCCTGCACAAGGCACTCGCGCATGACCGAGCACGATCTCCTAGAAATGGCCTCTTCCGAGCAGCTCATCCAGGCCATTGGCCAGGGCAAAATGGTGGTGCTTGTTGATGACGAAGACCGCGAGAACGAAGGCGACCTTGTTATGGCCGCTGATGCCGTGACACCGCAGGCCATAAACTTTATGGCGCGCTACGGCAGAGGGTTAATTTGCCTTACCCTCACCCAAGACCGTTGCCGTCAGCTGAACCTGCCGCTGATGGTGAACCAGAACAGGTCCTCGCACGGCACGGCCTTTACGCTTTCCATTGAGGCGGCCACAGGCGTGACCACGGGCATTAGTGCGGCCGATCGGGCACGCACTATCCAGGCGGCTGTTGCCCCCGATGCCCGACCCGACCACCTGGTTCAGCCAGGCCACATCTTTCCCCTCATGGCCCAGGCCGGAGGCGTACTGACTCGGGCCGGCCATACCGAGGCGGGCTGCGACCTGGCGGCACTGGCGGGCCGCAGTCCTTCGGCCGTTATCTGCGAAATTCTGAACGACGACGGCTCCATGGCACGACTGCCCGACCTGGTTCAGTTTGCAAAAACCCATCAGCTCATGCTGGGCTCCATTGCCAACCTCATTCAGTACCGCAGTTCCCACGAGAGTCTTGTGGAGGAAATTGCCGACCGGGCCATTACGCTTCAGGGTAAGCCCTGG